>JAFLSR010000009.1 GCA_022510845.1 Treponema sp. | reverse complement strand
AGCTGGTACGAGCGTCTGGTTTACACCCAGAATGTCGGGAGTTCGATCCTCTCACCGCCCATAAAAAGGACTTCGTGCGAAGTCCTTTTTTCATTTTGGGAGAGATTTGGAAGATGGACGGCCAAATTGAAATGACGAGCGGTCCGCTCGGCGGAAAAATCCTGAAATACGCCCTGCTTCTCGCCGCAACAGGAATCCTGCAACAACTTTTCAACGCCGCGGACATCGCAGTCGTGGGCAGGTATTGCGGAACGAACGCGCAGGCAGCCGTCGGCGCGAACGGTCCTGTAATCGGTCTCATGGTGAATTTCTTCGTCGGAATTTCGCTGGGAAGCAATGTCGTCATTGCCCGCCTGATTGGAAAAAAGGACGCGCAAGGCGTTTCAAAAACCGTGCATTCTTCGGTGCTCGTGGCTTTGGCAGGCGGATTTTTGCTGCTCGCAATCGGCGAGATTTTCGCAGAAAGAATCGTCCGCGCCCTTTCCGTTCCAAGCGAAATATCGACAGCCGCCGAAAAATACCTCCGCATATATTTTCTCGGAATGCCGGTAATCCTGCTCTACAACTTCGAGGCGGCGATTTTCAGGAGCACGGGCAACACGCGAAAGCCTTTGGCTGCGCTCACAATTTCGGGCGTGGTGAACGTCGCGCTGAACCTTTTCTTTGTGCGGGTAATCGGAATGGACGTGGAAGGAGTTGCCACGGCGACTGCGGCTTCGAACCTTGTCAGCGCGGGAATCCTTTTTGTGGCGCTTTTGCACGAGGATTCGCAAATCAAAATCACGCCAAAGAATTTAAAATTCGACGCGAAGATTCTTTCGGAAATTCTGCGAATCGGCGTGCCGTCCGGCGTTCAAAGCATGATATTCTCGTTCGCGAACATAATCATCCAGTCCGCGATGAACACGCTGGGCGCGATTGTCATCGCAGGCTCTGCATCAGCATTCAATCTGGAAATCCTTTCGTACTACGTGATAAACTCGTTCGGCCAAGCATGTTCGACATTCGTTGGACAGAATTTCGGCGCGGGAAAAAACGAGCGTTGCCTTTCCACACTGAAAATCTGCCTTGGACAATGCGCGGCGGCAACGGCAATCTCCTGCTCGCTCATTCTGATTTTCGCGCGGAATCTGCTTGGCATATTCAACCGCGACCTTGCGGTAATAGGAATCGGGCTTGTGAGACTGAAATTCCTTTTTACAGGATATATTTTCAGTTTCGCGCAGGAAGTCTTTTCGGGCTACTTGCGCGGATGGGGAGCATCGCTCGTTCCGGCATTGTGCGCGATGGCAGGAATTTGCGGAGTGCGCCTTGCATGGATTTTCACCGTGTTCAAAAACTCGCGCACCTTCGTCACGATAATGACGGTATATCCGCTGAGCCTTGCGATTACGGCAATTGCGATTCTGCTTGTGACGCTGATTTTGCGTCCTTCCAAAAGATATTCGATAAAGGAAATTTGACCCCTCCCAAAAAATTCCATTGCCGAAACTCTCCGCAAAGCGCACTGCAAATGCGAAATTCAGACTTTGCACTTGCATCCGAAATGTCGAGATAAAAAAATTCAAGGCTAAGTCGCGCGGTTATTTTCGGCATTCCGCAATTGACAAAAATCTGATTTAGGGATAAAATTCAACGAGCATTTCAAGAAAAGAAACGCCAGCCGCCAACGCGGTGTTTTATTTATAAAAGTTACAGGAGTTTTGCATGGCAAAAATTGCTTTGGTAACCGGAGCATCAAAGGGAATCGGGCGCGCTTGCGCGATTCGTCTGGCCCGCGACGGAATGACGGTCGTCGTCAACTATAGCCGCTCGGACAACGAGGCGATGTCCGTAGTCGAACAAATCAAAAGCGAAGGCGGCGAGGCATTCGCATGCAAGGCTGACGTTTCGGATTTGGAACAGGTAAAGGAAATGTTCCGCAAAATCTACGAAAAATACAAGACCGTGGATGTCCTCGTCAACAACGCGGGAATTGTCCGCGACGAATATCTTATGATGCTCAATCCCGACACGCTCGACAAGTGCCTCGACCTCAACGTCAAAGGCTACTTCTATTGCGCGCAGCAGGCGGCAGTAAAAATGTTTTCGCAGAAATCCGGCGTGATAATAAATATGTCGTCGGTTTCAAGCAAGATGGCTTTGGCAGGGCAATGTGTCTACAGCGCGACAAAGGGCGCGGTGAACTCGCTGACGCAGACGATGGCAGTAGAACTTGCCCGCAAGAACATTCGAGTGAACGCCGTCGCACCTGGATTCGTGCTCACGGAAATGGTGGAGCAACTTCCGCCCGAAAAGCGCGATGAATATTTGAAGAACGTTCCTCTCAAACGATTCGCGGATGTCGATGAAGTGGCAAGCCTTGTTTCTTTTTTGGCGAGCGACGCCGCGTCCTACATCACCGGGCAGACAATCGTGCTCGACGGCGGACTAAGCCTTTGAAAAAAGAATAGTTGAAAGGTTAAATGCGCCACTGAAAATTATGGAAATTATTATGAAATTTAAAAACAGCAACTAAAATGTCATTGCCGTTTTTAATCCGAGTTTCTTGCAGAAACTCGTTTATACATTGCCGTTTCTCGTTCCACTGCGAAACGGCGTTTCCATAATTTTCAAAAATCGAAATTTTTGAAAATTATGGAAACATTATGAATATATACGAAATACAAAAACGGATTGCCCAAAGGCCGCCGTTCCAAATGATTGACAAAGTTCTCGAAATCGTGCCGGGAGAAAGCGCGCGCGGAACAAAGTGTGTAAGCGTGAACGAGCCGCACTTCGCAGGACATTTTCCCGGAATGCCGATTATGCCGGGCGTGCTCCTCATCGAAAGCGCGGCGCAACTCTGCTCGCTCGTGGTGGACGATGACGGCGTGGACGAAAGCGTGCTTCACATGCTGCTGAAAGTCGAGGAGTTCAAATTCCTCAAGCCTGTGATTCCTGGCGATGTCCTTGAAATCGAAGTGAAGAAAACAAAGGCGGGAGGCACTCTCACCTACTTCGATGCCGTCCTGAAATGTGGCGACGAAACCAAGGCAAAAGGCTCTATGATTTTCACGAAAGTTCCAAAAGAGCAAATCGGATAATTATGGAAAACTCGCGCGAACTGAAGATTCTCGTCATAAACGGAAGCCCGCAAAAGGAAAAATCGAGCACCTCGCGGGTGACGAAAAAATTTCTCCAAGGCATAAAGGAAAGCCGCCCGTGCCAAATCGAATGGCTCGACATCGACGAATGCAAAATCGTTCCGTGCAAAGGCTGCCTTTCATGCTGGGGCCGCACAGAAGGCGAATGCATTATAAAAAATGACGACATCCCGAGCATCAAGGAAAAGGTGCAAAAAGCGGACATCGTAATCGAAAGTTTTCCGCTCTACATCTTCGGGATGCCGGGAACAATGAAAGTGTTCACCGACCGCATGGTTTCGATGCTGTGCACTTACGAAGGGCAAGCGCCAGTCGCAGGAAAGCCTTTTCACGGAATCAGGGGCGGACTCACAGGAAAAAAATTCATCATAATTTCGACTTGCGGATATTCGCAGGCGGATTTGATTTATGACGCACTGCTCGCGCAGTTCGACATGATTTGCGGCAGGGAAAACTACTACCCAATTTTTTGTCCGCAAGGACGTTCTTTTGCAAACGAGCAGCTTTTCGAGCGGCTTGAAAATTTCCTCGAAAAGTTTGTGGAAGCAGGCCGCGAACTTGGGCGCACCGAAACAATTTCAGAACAAACGCTTGCAAAACTGCGCGAAGGTCCTTTCACGCAGCGGCACTACAAGCTTCTCATGGATTTGTTTTGGAAGACCGAACGCGCGGCAGGAAAAAAGAATCCGGAAGAATGAATCCGGCTTCGGATTTTGCTTCGAACAAGCGGCGCGAATTTTGTGGCAGTCGCCGAAGCGCGACAAAATTGATTTTAAAACGCATTCTGGAATTTGAATTTCCGAACGCGCGAATCTTATTTAAGGAGGACGGAAAGCAATGTACAAACGCGAAACCCGAATAAGGTTCAGCGAAGTGGACAAATCCGGCTTCCTCACGATGGGCGCGCTTTTGCGCCTCTTTCAGGATTTGATTTTCACTTATGTTGCCGAAAAAAATCTTGGCGAAGAATACACCGCGAAAACAGGATGCACGTGGTTTCGCCTGAGCTGGCAAATCGACGTGATAAAGATGCCCCGCGTGACACAGCGCGTGACGCTTTCCACGCACATCACCGAAGTGCGGCAGTCCTTGGTCTACATGGAAATCGAAATGCGCGACGAGGACGGAAACCGCCTTGCCATCGCGGAGGATATGCTCGCCTATTACAACATTGAAGAAGGCACGGTGGAAATCCAGGACGAAAGCATTTGGCCGCACGAGGATTTCGGCGAAAAAGGCCAGCACTTGTTCCGAGGAAGAAAAATCGCCGTTTCCAAGGCGAACCGATTTTCTTTGGCGCAGACCTTCAAAATCACAAGGCACATGCTCGACTTGAACGGGCACGCGAACAACGTGCGCTTGATAGAAAAGGCTTTGGAAATCTGCGGGCTTGAGGACTATGACGTGAAATCGCTCCGCGCCGAATTCAAAAATCAGATTCTTCCCGAATGGGACATCAGCGCGTTCGTATGCGAAACTGACGGTGTGGTCAAAGTAGAATTCAAAAACGAGTACGGGCTTCTTTGCAACGTGTTCGAATTTTCAGTGCTGGACTACGTAGACTTCATCTGAATTTCAGAAAGCAGAAAAGTTATCACATCGGCAAAAATCGCGCCAAGAAATTTTACCCTCCCCGCTTCACTGGGAAGTTCCTATAAAATATTCGCCCTGAGAATTTCGCGGGCAATCCTTAAACTTCGCCCCATTGCATTTTTCCGCGCGAAATGCTATCATAATTTGCCATGGAAAACGACGCGAAAAAAATCCAGATACTTGACTCAACTTTGCGCGACGGCGCACAGGGCGAAGGAATAAGTTTTTCGGTGCAGGACAAAATCCACATCGTGCGCGCTCTAGACGAACTTGGCGTGGACTTCATCGAAGCGGGAAATCCCGGAAGCAATCCCAAGGACATAGAATTTTTTCAGGAGATGAAAAAAATCACGCTCAAAAACTCAAAGCTTTGCGCGTTCGGCTCGACCAGGCGAAAAGACATCAAGCCTTCCGAAGACGCGAACTTGCAGAGCATTTTGGGCGCGGGCACAAAGCACGCCGTGATTTTCGGAAAGACATGGCTTCTCCATGTCGCGGAAATTCTTCGCACCACGCCCGAAGAAAACCTTGCGATGATAAAAGACTCGGTGGAATTCCTTGTGCAAAACGGAATGACAGTGCTCTACGACGCGGAGCATTATTTCACGGGATTCAAGGACAATCCGAAATACGCGCTCGAAACACTCCGCGCGGCAAAAGAAGGCGGCGCGAAAATCCTTTCGCTTTGCGAGACAAAGGGCGGCGCGCTTTTGAACGAATGCCGCGAAGCCGTAAAAGCCGCAGTTGACGAATTCGGCGCGGAATGCACGATAGGAATCCATGCACACAATGATTCAGGGCTTGCGGTGGCGAATTCGCTTGTGGCTGTGGAAACAGGCGCGCGGCACGTGCAAGGCGTCTTGCTCGGATTCGGCGAGCGCACGGGCAACGCGAACCTTTCCACGATAATCCCGAACCTCCAACTCAAAATGGGCTACAACTGCATCGACGCAGAAAATTTGAAAAGCCTCACGCCAATCTGCAAGCGCATAGCATCCATCGCGAACATTCCGCTCAGCCCTTCACTGCCCTACGTCGGTTCGAACGCTTTCGCGCACAAAGCGGGAATGCACATCGACGCGGTTCTCAAAAACCCCGAGGCATACGAACATTCTGAGCCTGAGGCAGTGGGAAATTCGCGCGTGTTTTTGATGAGCGAAGTCGCGGGACGCTCCATGGTAATCAAGAAAATCCAAAAGTTCATCCCATCCATCACGAAGGATGATCCTGTGGTAAAGACGATTATGGAGCGGATGAAGGAACTTGAGGCGCAGGGCTACCAGTTCGAGGGCGCGGAAGGCTCGTTCGAACTTCTCATGCGAAAAATCATAGGAAAATACCAGCCGTTTTTCACGCTGCACTACTACCAGACAAGCGGAATAAATCCGCGCCCGGAAGACGGCGTGAACGCCATCGCGCAAGTGAAAGTGGAAGTGGACGGCAAAATCGCGATTACGGCAGGCGAAGGCGACGGTCCTGTGAACGCGCTCGACACAGCGATGCACCAGGCGCTCTCGCAATTTTATCCGGCCGTGGACCAAATCCGCCTCACCGACTACAAAGTGCGCGTAATCGACGGCAAGGACGGAACAGCCGCAAAAGTGCGCGTCCTCATCGAAAGTTCGGACGGAACGAATTTGTGGACAACAATCGGAGTTGGACCTGACGTAATCGAGGCTTCATGGAAAGCGCTGGTGGATTCGTTTGAATTCAAGCTGATAAAGGACATCGAAAAGCATTTCACAAAATTGATTTGAGTTTCGTGTCCTTATGAATTTTGAAAACGTTTATTACAGTTTAAAAACAGCGTCGAAATGCTGCCGCTGTTTTTGACTTCGAGTTTTTTCAAAACTCGCTTATAACACTGGGGAGATAAAAAATGAAAAAGACAATCGCTTTGATTCCAGGCGACGGAATCGGACCTGACGTTTTGGGCGAGGCCGTGAACGTCCTTAACGCCGTGGCAAAAAAATTCGGCCATGAATTTTCCTACACGAACGTCATCGCAGGCGGAAACGCAATCGACAAATTCGGCGAGCCGCTTCCGGCGGAGCAGTTGAAAATCGCGCTTGAATCGGACGCAGCCTTGCTCGGCGCGGTGGGCGGTCCGAAATGGGACAACGTTGCGCCGGAAATCAGACCCGAAAAGGCGTTGCTCGGTTTGCGCGGCGGAATGAAGGTCTTCGCCAATTTGCGTCCCGCCGTCATGTGGAAGCAACTCAAAGACGCTTGCCCGCTCAAAGACGAAATCGCAGGCGAAGGAATCGACGTGCTTGTGGTGCGCGAACTTACGGGCGGAATCTATTTCGGAGAGCGCGGAACATCGCCAGACGGAAAGACCGCGTGGGACACCGAAAAATATACTTGGGCGGAAATAGAGCGGATTGTCCGCATGGGATTTGAATTCGCAAAAAATCGCAACAAGCACCTCACCGTTGTGGACAAGGCGAACATCCTCAATTCGAGCAGGCTTTGGCGTGCGGTGGCGGAAAGCGTCCACGCGGAATACAACGACATCGCGCTTGACTTCATGTACATCGACAACGCGGCGATGCAGATGGTAAAAAATCCGCGCCAATTCGACGTAATCGCCACGAGCAATATGTTCGGCGACATTCTCACCGACGAGGCGGCGCAAGTCACAGGCTCAATCGGAATGCTCGCATCGGCTTCAATCGGAGACGGAAGCGGTCCCGGTCTTTATGAGCCGATTCACGGAAGCGCGCCCGACATAGCGGGAAAGGACTTGGCGAATCCGCTCGCCGCAATTTTGAGCGCGGCAATGCTCTTGCGATTTGACTTCAAACTTGAAGAAGAAGCGAAGGCAATTGAAAACGCCGTTTCAAAAGTCCTTGACGAAGGCTGGCGCACAGGTGACATAGCAGGCTCGCAAAGAGATGCCTTGAAAGCGCAGGGAAAAATCGTCGGCACAAAAAAAATGGGCGCGCTCGTAGTCGAGCGAATCTAATTTTGCGCATGAGTTTCGCGAAACAAACGCGGAACTCCGGGGCAGTCACGAGTTTTGTGCAATTATAGGCTTGCACAAAACTCGTGAGCATAATTAAATATTTGTTTCAAACATTTAATTATGTACCTTTCCCCAGATAAATATGAATAGTATTGACTAACATTTTAAAATAAATTATAATGTTCTCACATTTTTTTTAAGGTGCGTTTAAAATGAAAAAGGGCATTTATGGCATCGGCGGAATCATCATACTGCTTCTTGCGGCTTTTATATTCGTATTAGTTCCGGCTCTTGCCGGTCAAGCGGACGCGAACACTCTGCCTGAATACGGCAGCTACAACGGCGTTCCAATCAAATTCGAAGAAGGCACGGAATTCTACCAACTCGCAAACCAAGCCGTGCAGAGAATGCAGCAGCAAGGATACGATTTCAACGAGAACACTTCCTCGTTCTACTATTCCATCGCGTTCACGCAAGCATTCAACCAAGTGGCAGGGCAAATGGCACTGCGCGGAATGACGGCGAATTCGGGATACATCGTGGGCGAAAACCTGCTCGACAGGGCACTCATAGAACGCTACTACAACGAGGCTGGAAATTATTCCCAAGCCATTTACAATGCCACTCCCGAAAACACCAAGCGGGAAAACCAAAGGCGGACCGAAAACGACCTAGAAGCGATGTGCAGTTACGAAGACCTTTTCGGCACGTTCGCGACACTTGGCCAAACAAAACTCTACGGCCTCAAAACTTCTTCCACCGAAATCGAATTCCTCCGAGAACTTGGAGCAAGTCTCCACGGTTTTGATTACGTTACGTTCGATATGCGCACCTACCCCGATGAAAAGACGCGCGAATATGCCTATGCGAACAAGGAAAAATTTGAAAAACTGGATTTGACCGTGATAACACTCGACGACGAGGCAAAGGCAAAAGATGTGCTCAAGCGGCTTTCAAATTCCGAAATCACGTTCGACGATGCGGTGACGAGTTATTCCACGAAAATTCTCGGAAATGACGAGACAGGAAAAATCACGCAGAACCGCCGCCATCAAGTTGTGGAGCAGTTTGTGGACGAAGCCGCGCTTGAAAAGGTGCTTTCGAATTCCGTGGGGAATCCGAGCGAGCCTGTCGAACTGAACAATGGCTGGGCGATTTTCCGCCGAGACGGAGAAGCAGATCCATGCGACACGGAGGACGAGGAAGAATTGAACGCCGTGAGCAGATACATTTTCTCGCACGAAAAAGGACTTGTGGAAGAATACTACACGGCAATCGCGAACGATTTCATCGCGGCATCGGCCACTTCGGACTTTGACGCGGCATGCCAAAGATTCGAAAAGACGAAGGGCTCTCTCGCTCCGTTCGCGCTCAACTACAACAACGCGACAATCGTCGGACGAGCCGCTTTTGAAGGAATCGCGGAATTCAACGGAGCGGCAACGAACGAGAATTTTCTGAAAAGCGCGTTCGCATTGAAACAGGGCGAACTCTCAAAGCCGCTCGTGCTTTCTTCATCGGACAACATCATCGTCCTGCGCTGCTCGACAATCGAACAGGGCGGAACCGCGGAAGAAGATGCGCCGCGGCTTATCGGAGAAGAAATCGTAAATGCCGATGCCACCGTAGTCAATTCGGTGATTCTCGTTGACCCAAAAATCAAGTCCAACCAAGGCGCATTCATGGCTGCCTTCCTCGGACGAAATTGACCGTGTCAGAAAACGATTTTTCAACGGACGCAAAAGGCGAAGTTCCGATTTTGACGGAGGTTCGCTCCGCAAGCGAAGGCGGAAAAGCAACCTTCACAGTCCAATACAAAAATCGTTTTCTGTACTCCAAATTCAATCCCGAAAAAAACATAATCTCCGCCATCGAAAAAAGCGAAATTCTTCATGGCACTTTGATTATGATTTTTTCGCCATGCCTTTTTTATGGGATTGAAGCCTTGGCGGAAAAATGCGGCAAAGAATTGGGAAAGAGTGTTTTCATCGTCGCGGTCGAAGCGGAAGAGAATCTTCTTGAACTCTCGCTCAAACAAAAAAACAAACTTGAAAAGATTCCAGCTGGCGCATTGCAATTTTTTCCGAAAGACGCTTTGAACGCGCAAGGAATAAATTCGTTTTTAGAAATCCTTTCGACTTCATCCTCAAAAAAAATCGCGGGGCTTGCCCTTCCCCCTCCCGGAACTTTTCGGCGGGCAATTCGATTTGATTTTAGCGGCGGAGTTTTTTTTAACGCGGAATTCTACGCGCAATTTTTTTCGCTTGCGCAAAACGCCATCGCGCAGTTTTGGAAAAATCGTCTCACGCTCATAAAATTGGGAAGGCTTTTTTGCAAAAACATTTTCAAAAACCTGCCGCTCGCTACAAGAGGGATTCGCTTTGAAGACATGGAAAAAAAAATCGCGCGGCCGATATTGGTTTTGGGCGCGGGCGAAAGCCTCGAAAGCACGATTCTGGAATTGAAGGAACTCGGAAGCAAAACCGAAGAATTTTTCATCATCGCGGTGGACGCGGCACTCGCCCCGCTTCTTTCATCTGGCATAAAAATCGATGCGGTCGTGGCAAACGAAGCGCAAATCGCAATCGAAAAGGCGTACATCGGAACAAGGAGCGCGGCGGAAACTTTGCATGAAAAGCCGATTCTGTTCTGCGACCTCACTTCGCGCCACACGATTCCACGCATCACAAAATTCACTCCATGCTTTTTTTTCAGCGAATTCGAAAAGAACGGTTTTATCGAAAATCTTGCGCAACACGGAATTTTGCCTTGGAAAATCCCCCCACTTGGCTCGGTGGGACTGAGCGCGACATACATCGCGAGGCTTTTGCGAAAAAATGAAGAAGTGCCGATTTTCGTTTCAGGGATGGACTTTTCATTTTCGTGCGGAAAGACGCACGCGAATGGGACGATGGCGCACAAAGCAAGGCTTTTGCAGAACTGTCGCACAATGCCATGTGAGAATTACGCCGCGGCATTTTCGCATGGTGCAGAAAAAATGTTAGGAAAAAACGGAGGGCAAGTGTTCACTACGAAAAACCTTTCTGGTTACGCGGCGCTCTTTTCCAATTTTTTTCTGCCAGCAAAAAACATTTTCGATTGCGGAAAGACGGGGCTTGATTTGAAACTCGCGCAAGTCAAATCTCTTGCGCCCTGCGGAAAAGATTTTGATTCGCATTTAGAAAATGAAAATCTCCACGTGCAAAAAAGCGAGGCGCAGAAAAACGCCTTCGATTTTTTACAGGAAGAACGCCGCGCACTTTCGGCACTTGCAGACATCCTTTCGAACGGCGAAAAAGCGAAAAGCCGATCCAAAGGCATTTCCTACGGCGAACAGATTCTGAATCTTTTGGAAAACCGCGAATACTTATATCTTCATTTTCCAGACGGCGAATCTCCGAAGCAAGAAAAAAATTTTTTGAACAGGGTGCGAATTCAGGCTGACTATTTTTTAAAGGAAATCGATGTGGCTTTGAAAAATCTGCCTACAACATAATTGGGAATTCCCGCCCCGCGAAACGGCACTAGCAAGTCGAATGACTATTCCTCGTCCTCGCCTGCCTTGAGCACCGCCAAAAACGCCGACTGAGGAAGCTCCACATCGCCAATCATCTTCATCCTTTTTTTTCCTTCTTTCTGTTTTTCCAAAAGTTTGCGCTTTCGCGTGATGTCGCCTCCGTAGCATTTCGCAAGCACGTCTTTGCGAACAGGATTCACGGTTTCGCGCGCTATGATTTGGCTTCCAATCGCGCCTTGAATCGCCACCTTGAACTGCTGCCGCGCGATTTCGCCTTTGAGCCTGTGGCAGACCTTACGCGCCTGGGTGACCGCGTTCTGCTTGAACACCAACTGGCTCAGCGCGTCCACAGCCTTTCCGTTTATGAGGATGTCGAGCCGTACCAAATCGGTGGGCTTGTAGCCAATCACGTCGTAATCGAACGAAGCGTATCCGCGGCTGTAACTTTTCAGGCGGTCGTAAAAATCGAACAGCACTTCGGAAAGCGGCATCTCGTATGTGAGTTCGGCGCGCTTTTCGTCGAGATACTGCATATTCGTCTGAACGCCGCGCTTTTCATTGCAAAGCGCCATAATCTGCCCGATGTATTCTCCGGGCGTGATTATCGAAGCCTTGATGTAAGGCTCTTCCGCGCTTTTTATCCTGCCTTCTGGATATTCGGTGGGATTGTCGATGAAGATTTCCTCGCCGTTTGAAAGCATGATTTTATAGCGGACGCTCGGCGATGTGAAAATCACGGATTGCCCGAAATCGCGTTCGAGCCGCTCTTCCACGATTTCAAGGTGAAGCAACCCCAAAAACCCCGAACGGAAACCGTTTCCGAGCGCAAGCGAATTGTCCTTTTCATAGACCAAACTCGCGTCATTGAGCTTGAGCTTTTCCATCGCGTCCTTGAGTTCTTCGTAGTCGTTCGAATCAAGCGGATAAATCGACGAAAACACAACGGGCTTCACTTCCTTGAATCCGGGGAGGGCTTCGGAAGCGGGATTGTCGGAAAGCGTGATGGTGTCGCCCACGCGGACATCGGACACGGTCTTTATTCCCGCAATGACGTAACCGACATCGCCCGCTTCAAGTGCGCCCGTGTCTTCGTACTTTACTTTGAACACGCCCACATTTTCCACTTTGTATTGCGCCCCGCTGCTCATCATTCGGAGGGTGTCGCCCGACTTTATCCGCCCTTGCATAACGCGAATATGAACCACGACTCCTCTATAGGCATCGTAATGGCAGTCGAAAATCAGAGCCTGAAGCGGCGCGTTCACGTCGCCATGAGGCGGGGGAAAAAATTTCACGATGGCCTCAAAAAGCGAATCGATTCCCTCCCCCGTCTTGGCAGAAACAAGTTGCGCCTCCTCGGGCAGAAGACCGAGGTCATGGTCAATCTGCCGCTTCACGCCTTCAATGTCCGCGCTGGGCAAGTCAATCTTGTTTATCACAGGCACAATCGCAAGGTCGTGCTCCAAAGCCATGTACATATTGCTCACGGTCTGGCTTTCCACACCCTGCGAAGCGTCAATCAAAAGGAGCGCGCCTTCGCACGAGGCAATCGCGCGGCTCACTTCGTAAGAAAAATCGACATGTCCCGGAGTGTCTACGAAATTCAACTCGTAGTCGTGTCCGTCTTGCGCGCGGTATGGAATCGTTACGGCCTGGCTTTTTATCGTGATGCCGCGCTCGCGCTCGATTTCCATGCTGTCGAGAATTTGATTTTTCATTTGGCGGTCATCGATGATTTTCGCCTTTTGGATGAGACGGTCGGCAAGAGTGGATTTTCCGTGGTCGATGTGCGCGACGATGCAAAAATTGCGTTTGTATTTCATTTCCATAATTTCACCAATTCCCTAAAAATAATACGGACTGTCCAAATAAGTTTGAAGTGCGACGTTCATGTCCAAATATCCCTTGCGCCGATTTTTTGTCGTGAGCGGCACGAGCATCACAGTCTTCGCGTCATCAAATTGAATCCGTCCCACCGTGACAGGATCGTTTTCGGAAAATCCGTTTTCATCGGCCGCGCTTCCCGGAATGACCCTCGTAATTGTAAAAGTGCGGCTGTTCGTGGTGGAAGAAGGAGTCATCTCCATTCCGAAAAGCGGAACAAACGAATGCTCGATTGTGTCGTTCTGGTAAATCGTGTAGCCGGGATTTTCAGGTCGCTCCGAAAGATACAGAAGGCAATCTTTTTTTTCGCCATCGCGAATATATTCGCATCCGATTATCTTTCCTGGAACGTGCCCCCGCAAAACGTCCTGCATCTCTTCCAAAGTTGAGATTTTTTTTCCGTCAAGCGAAGTGATTACATCGCCCACGCGCATTCCCACGCGAGCCATGGCGCTTCCTGGCATAAAATATTGCACTTCAAGCCCGTAGGAAGTGCGACCTGCGCGCGCGGTCCTGCCATACGCGCCAATCCAAGGAAATCGCCTTTTTCCGCCGTGGAACAAAATCGGCAAATCCTGTTTGAGGTATTCCACAGGAATCGCAAAATTCAACCCGTTGTACTGCAAGATTCCCGCAAAGACGATTCCCTGCACGCGCCCGTTTTCGTCGATGAAAGGACCGCCCGAATTTCCAGAATTGATTGCAGCGTCGATTTGAATCACGCTTCCAGTAGAAAAAAGTTTTCTGTCGGTGGCGGAAACGACTCCGCTTGTCAAAGTGCGCTCAAGCCCCAAAGGAGAGCCAATCGCGTATATCTTGTCGCCAACGTGAAGTTCGCTCGAACTTCCCAAATTAAATGTGTACGGAACTTCCGCCTCGGTCTTCAAAAGAGCAAGGTCGTGCACGCTGTCGTAGCCCACCACGCGGACGGGAATGCGCAAGTCGGAATTCTCCGCCATCTTTATGAAAACTTTTCCATAGCCCGGATTTTTCGGACTTACGATTTCTTCTATCACGTGATGATTCGTGATTATGTAGCCGCGCGGATCGATGAAAAATCCCGAGCCGATAACCCGGTCGGCGAATCCCATTCCGCGCTTCACCTTGATTCCCAAATCCACCCAAACAGTGACCGTTCCCTGAATGTAGTCGGAAATGTGGGCGAGACTCGGCTGCGCCTTTGTGGTGATTCCCGGAACGCCGTCAAAATAAAGCACGTTCATCTTTTGCGCGCTCATGATTTCTTGCGCCAAATCGCCGTACCCCGCCGCAACGAGCGAAGAATACATCGTGTACGCTTCGAGCCTGTCGTCCTGCTCAACATGGGCGGCGCAGACATCGCGCACATATTCCGCGCACTCACGACACAGATTTTCATCGCCCAAAATTTTCGCGCGCCACAAAGCCTGCACGGGACTTTTTTCGAGCATTTCGTATATGCGCTTGACTTCCGAATCGTGGACATCCTTTTCAGTATAATCGGATTCCGGCGCGGGATTTTCGGACAACTTGGGTGCGGACGAGCACGCCACAAAACTTGCCACAAAAAGCGAAAGCAAAATTATTTTTTTCAAAACCAATTTCATCATTTTTGTAATTGTCTATTCTGTTTCAATTTGCATTCGAATTTTCAGAATCAATCCTAAAAACTCGCGCAAAAATATTTTTGTCTATCAAAATCGCCTGAATGTAGCATCCGTCATCTTCAAATTGCTCCACCACGCCTATGCGCGCGCGCTTCATGCTGCTTTTCGTATTGCGTTCCTGCGTTCGCGTTCCCGCTTCGCCTATCCAATAAAAACAATCTTCCGCGCCTTTTGTAACAGGAAGTGATTTTCCGTCGAGTGAAATCTGCAAAGGCTCGCCGCGCAGAAAATTCAGCGAAACAAGCCGCCGCTCTCCGCTCGAATTCATCACGAAGATTTCGCTGCGCTCGTCGAATTCAGAATCTCCCTTCGGGAAAATCGTGTGGCGGCTGTCCCATTCTCCGTCATAGTCCAAATCCCAAGTGGAGATGCGTCCCCCTCCCGAAAAATACTCTTCGGAAAAATCGGCTCGCGTGTCTCCGTTCCTGTCAATCTGAATCATCTTCAAAAAAATCGAAGGATTCGGAACAGGGCTTCCCCAAATGTTCTGCGTGGCAGCGTCCAAATCTTCCTGCGAAAACGCCATTCCGTTTTCAATCGGCGCGTAGATTTCCGTCGTTTCAAAAATGCCGTCGCCGTCGCGGTCAACATTTCGCACCAAAGGAGAAGTGAACTGCGCGTGCGCATATACCTTTCCGCCCAAAAGATAGTCCGCGGCGTAGTAAACACCGTTCAGCATCGAAAAGTGAATCATTGCCCCGTCACGCTCGTTGCTCGGACGCTCTATGCTGTTCACCGAAACAATGAGCGCGTCTTCATCGAAAATCCGCTCCCCGCTCCACAATGAATTTTCGTCCACCACGAAAAATTCATCCGAAACATCCGCAAAGGAAATGAATTCGTCGGAGCGGATTCTTAATATCTGCGCGTCCACAGTCTCGTCCGCCAAATTGAACACTGTCGCGCCCTGCTCGCCCGGCACTTCTTCAAAAATCACGCGCACAGGGCTTGGATAAGTTCCATACTGCACGCTGATTTTCTTTTCCAAAAATCGCGCCGCTCGCGGAACGCCAAAATCGCATTCGCAAATCCAGTCAGGGCAGCCGTCGTTGTTCGCATCGAATTCGATTTTCTGCGGACGACCTCGGCTGTAGCTTATCGCAAGATTCGCTTCCAAAGAATTGTTTGTGTCGCAAAAAAGCGTTCCCGTATAGGCGTTCAAATACGTGGCGAAATTTTTCTTTGTGTCTGCATCCTTCAAAACCGAAGCAAAACGCTCCAGTTCGAAAACCGAAACATTCTTCCAAGAATCCTGTTCCGAGCCGCTTTTTTCCATGAAGTCCAAAAAATATTCCAGCGCGACATCTTCGGAAATCACGCCGTCTTCCACAGCCGCCGCCGCAAAAAGCGGACTTTTGAATCCACGCGCGTCGAAGGCCTTAAGAAGCCGCGTCTTCTGCTCGCCCTCGGCAAAAATCGCGGCGTAGATTTCAAGTTCCGCGTCGTCGGAATCGTATTCCGGAACTTTCGCGATGAAATAGTCAGCAATCCTCCGCGCCTCGCCTGAAAGCGGCATATAGTCGAAAACGGGCACAGAAGGATTTTTCGCGTACATGATTTTGTATTCGTATGCGAAGAACAAATGCGCAAAACGCGCGTCGTCAGGATAAATGCGCCGGCTCATGTTCACTTTTTCACGCGCGCGGGAGACGCTCTCAGAATCCCCGAGCGTATAATAAGATTTCGCGCGAACGCATTCCGCATCCGAAGAATAGATGAAAGGCGTCTCATCCAAAACGGCAAGTGCGGCAGTTGGATTTCCCATCGCGCAAAGCAAATCCGCCATGAAAATCCGCGCGCCGCTCCTGTTGTAGTCCACCCATTCCGCGCCGGAAAGCGAGCGTTCAAGCAAAGGCAAGACATCTTTTCTGCTCGCCCCGCCATTGTATTTTCCCAACGCCATCAAATACCACAAGTCAGCGACGCTCTCGTCATAATCGTTTCCAGCCTTCGCAAAATCGGCGCATCGTTCCCAATCCGCAGAAAGTGCGTAGCTTTTGGCAAGTTTGAGGTATCGCAATGCAGTCCTGCGACTTGCCCCCTGCGCGGCAGAATTTTCCTGCGGAAACAAATTCAACGAAAAGAAAAAAATCGCCAAAAGCAAAAAAAGACGAACTTTCACACGAAGCCTCCTAAAACGCCGCGAGCCTTTTCCGCGACAATCCAATTTTCATATCCCAAGACGCAGCCCAAAACCGCAAAAATTCCTGCGGGAAAGCCTACTTCTAAAATCGGAATTTTTTGCCTTTCACATTCGGGAATTTTCCAGTCCGAAAAAACATCCGCCACCGACTTTTCCGCGCAGGAAGCGTTCAAAACCACATCCCCGCTCTGCCAACTACGCGCCACAAACGGAAGTGGCATTTCAAGGCGGGCGGATTTTTTCCCGCGCACAAAAATTTCATACGAATCAAAATCCGAAGAATTTTCGCGCTTCATCACTTCGAGCGAGAAGCCGCCAAAATCAAAAAAGCCTTCTTCATTTATTATAGCAAAAAAACCAGATTCAGTCGCCCGGTTTTCGCCGATTTTCAAAAAAAGTTTTCCGCTTTCCGTCCGCGCAGAAATCCCGCAAGCAGAAAGGTTTTTGAAATCGTTTTCAGGACAAAGGCTCACCGTCCGCACAAAGCCGTATGGAACGCGCCCTTGTGCGCCGAGGCGGAGCGCAGCCTCGTAAATCAGTTCCTGCCGAATCGCAACTGGAAGCGCCGCAAATTTTTCGATTTCAAACACGATTTCATTTTGAAAATTTTCCGCAGAAAAAAAATCGTCCTTGCATTTCAAAAACGCGTCCTTGATTGCGGCATTCTTAAAGCAGAGTTTTTCCCCTCCCTTCAAAACGGCGCTCTCAAAGCCCGCAAAATTGTCCTTCAAAAACGGAATCAGTTTCAAACGGATTTTATTGCGGAGATATTTTTCGCAGGAATTCGTGGAATCAGTTCGCCATGCGATTTTTTTTTCGCGCAAATATTTTTCGATTTCCTCGCGCTCGAACTGCAAAAGCGGGCGCAAATATTTTCCGCGCACCGCAGCGATTCCCCCCGCCTGCGAGCCTTGCAAAAAGCGCATCAAAAGCGTTTCAAGCGCGTCATTTTTGTTGTGCGCAAGACAGATGAATTGCGCACCCGCCTGCGCCGCAGCCTCTTCAAACGCCTCGTAGCGCAAAAAACGCGCCGCCTCTTCAATTCCCTTCGCGCGCGAAGCAGCCTTCTCCAAAACCGCGCCTTCGGGGATTTTTTTCACAAGGCACGGCACACCTATTTCAGCGCAAAATTTTTCCACGAAACAAGCGTCGGACGCGCCCTCGCCGTTTGGTCGCAGCGAATGGTCCACCGTTATGCAGACGAGATTTTTGGAAATGCCGCTATGATTTTCGCAGTCAGAGGCAAGCGCGCTCAAAAGACAAATCGAATCCGCGCCGCCAGAAACCGCCACGGCAACGCGAACTCCATCATGATTATGACAGGCACATTCATTGAGAAGATTTTTTAAAGAATCGCGAACGGATTTTTCAAACGCCGCTACGTCGAAATTCATCAAAGAAAAATAACGCCGCACGCTCCGAAACCGCGTCCAAGAAACGCGCGGCAAATATCATCCGCGATTATCTTGAAGGAACGACGCTCGCCAATTTTGAGTCGGGATTTTCAATAATCGCAACTCCATCGCCCAACTTCAAGTCTTTCACGCAGAAACTTTCGCCGATATTGATGGCGGAAATGTCCGCTTCAACTCGCGCGGGAATTTTCTTCGCGACAGCCTTCACCGTAACTTGCGGAAGGCGTTTCAAAAGGTAGCCGCCTTTGAGAACGCCCGCAGGAGTTCCCACGCAATGCACTGGCAACCTGAACACTACCGCCTTGTCCGCGGCAGGCTCGTAGAAATCGGCGTGCAAAACCTTGTCGTTGCGGATATTGTATTCGGTGTCCTTGATGAACACGTCATGGTTCGTGCCGTCCAAATTCAACGTGATGAGAGTGGAAGAAGTGATGTTCCGCCACACCTTGTTGAATTCGACTTCGTTCACTTGAACCATGAAAGATTTTCCATCGGAATTGTACAAAACAGCGGGCAAGATTCCCTGTTTGCGCATCCTTTTCGCCTCCGCCTTTCCCGTCGTAGTGCGGGCTTTCGCGTTAATCACAAGCTGTTCCATTTTAGGCTCCTCTAAAAAAGATTAGTTGTTTCAAGATTGATGGCATTGTAGCCCGCAATCCCAATTCGAGTAAAAAATAGCGAGTTTCGCACAAGACGGCGCAAAACCCAAAGCAAAGATTTTTTGCAAAACAAAGAGAACCTTTGCGTAAAAACTGGGACACCAGGATTCGAACCTGGGGAATGACGGCACCAAAAGCCGTTGGCTTACCACTTGCCGATGTCCCAAAGAATTACAATTTAAATGTGCGAAAAGCAGCCGCAACGAAAACGCTCATTCCGCAGAAGAAGGAGCAGCCTCCATCACGTGTCCCGCGTTGTATTCGTCCAAAATCTTGTTTTGGATTTCAGCGCGGAATTCAGGATTGATCGGGTGCGCGACATCTTTGTATTCGCCATTCGCAGTCTTCTTGCTTGGCATTGCCACAAAAAGCCCGTCCTTTCCTTCGATAATTTTTACATTATGCACAACAAAGCAGTTATCAAACGTGATTGTCACATAGGCGCGAAGTTTTTCCTCGCCCATGACCTTTCGTATACGCAACTCCGTAATTTGCATAAGCATTTTCCTACAAAGATACTGCTTTCCAGTTGTCGGACAACCGCCGCTTTGCCGCAACAAGACACGAAGCATCTTCGTACACGCCAAAAACCGCAGAACCTGAGCCTGTCATATCGCAAAACGAAGCACCCGTAGAACGAACATCGTCCAACGCCCGCCTCACTTCCTGATACTCTTCGGCCACTACAGAAGTAAAATCATTTGTAAAACTCCAGTCTTTGATAGGCCTCCTATAAATTTTTTCTAAATCACAAGCCTCAAATTTTATGACAGTTTTTTCACGAAAGCGTTTTTCATCGATTTGGGCGTATGCCCGAGGTGTCGAAGAAAAAACTTCTGGAAAAACCAAAACCCAACGCAAATCATCGCGGGGCGGTATCGGCTTCACAACCTCTCCCCTGCCCTGAACCAAAGCCGCGAAGTTCTTTTGTCCTTCGCATTCCAAGAAAAAGAACACGTCGCTTCCGACTTTTGACGCAATCTTATATGCCGCATCTTTTGAGATTTGCACGCCAAGATTTTTCAGCGCGAAAATCAAGGCAGCGGCATCCGAAGAGCCTCCGCCCAAACCGCCGCCAGACGGAATGCGCTTTGTGAGCGTCACTTCCACACCAGGGATTTCTTGTCCCAAAACTTCCGCGCACGCCTCGTAAGCCGCGCTCAAAGTGTTTTTCTTTGGAAGTTCCATTTGTGCGCAAAAGACGCGGCACACGTTTTTTTCAGAAAGAGGTGTCACGAAAAGTTCATCGCACAAACCCACAGTCTGAAAAACGCTTTGAATGCCGTGGAAACCGTCGCTCCTTTTTTCAAGTACGCGCAAGCCCAAATTGATTTTGGCCGGCGCAGCAACAGAAATTCCATCCGACATATCATCTATTATAGACAGAATTTTATTTTTTGTCAAGCGGTTTGGAAAAGATTTATCCGCGCAGGACTTTCTTCTTGCAAAAAAATCGCATTTTCGCATTAAAGGCAGGCGGAACGCGCTTCCTCACTTGACCAAAAGGAAAGTTTCCCTTAATATTGATTTATGGAAAATCCGAAAATCTTTACCGACGAAGAGGAATCCGCGAACGACATCTTCACCGATTTTGAAGACGATGAAAGCGAAGAAAGTTTTTCGGATTATGAAATCCGCATTGACGAAGAAAGATAAGGGCTACCGAGGAAACTATGGAAAACACAGAGGAATTCGCAAAAAAAATCGCGCATCTCGTGCGGGACGGAAAGGGCGCGAACACCGTGCTCATCGATGTTTCGGAACTGAACAGTTGGACGGATTATTTTGTCATCGCCACCGTAAACTCAAGCACGCACTGGCAGGGAATTTTCAGGCAGGTGAATGAATTCGCCAAGCAGAACGGAGTCGAAACGCGCCAATCAAACAAAAAAATGCCTTCGGGAGACGACTGGAACCTGATTGATTTGGGCACAGTGGTCGTCCACCTTATGTCAAAAGAGGCGCGTGAATTCTACGATTTGGAAAAACTTTGGAAAGCAGGAAAGATTCTCGAAATCGATTCGTCCAGCGAATGATTTAATTTTTGGGATGCACCCACCGTCCGTCAAAATCCCTTCCTAGAATCAATATGAAGTCGTAATTGGGAATATCGACTTCATCGTCATCCTGCGAAACGGCAATTTCCGTGATTTTCGTACAACGGATGAAATCACCGATGGCTTTGGCGGCATCGGGATTTCCAACCAAATCCAAAATCTCGGTTTCCTCGTAGTCGTCGCGCGGAGCGTTGGCAGTGTTTATCACGTCGAAGCCTGCGCCTTGCAGCAAAATCTGGGTGTTGTGGGCAAGGCCGCGAACGCGCGTTCCGTTTTGGATTTCGATGGCATAGGAGCGGTCATTCGACCTGTCCGTGGACGATATAATCGAAGTGGCGGCGCGGCGCACGACTTCTTTTATGAAGTCGCCGTTCCTGAATGGATAAAGTAGAACCTTTCCGTCAATGTTCTGGCTAAGGCCAGTCACTTCAAGTTGCGTGATTCGTTCGTAGTCAATCGCGGTTATTATGTCAAAGAATTCAGCGAAATACTTTTTGCCGAGATTTGTGGAAAAGCAACTGGAGAATTCTGCGAAATTCTTTTTGTCTAGAATCGCGGACTTGCTTTCCTTGAGCGCGGAAAGCAACGCGACAACCATCGTCTGCCTGCGCTCTCGCACGGCGGAATCGTCCTCGTCGGGAAGCCGATATGTCATGTAGACGCGGGTCTTGTCACCCAAAAGCCGCACAGAGCCGCTCGGCAAAAGCCACGCCTCTCCATTTTCGCCGCGCGCGTCAACAGGCGACTGGATAAAAACGGAAAGTCCACCCAAAAGGTCCGCAAGCCGCTCCATATTCGAAAGAGAGATTTCCAAAACGAAACTTATGCTTTGATCCACAAGTTTTTCGACTTCTGCCTTGAACGCATCAAGCCCTCTTTCCGCATAAACCTCGTCAATTCTGTCCACACGTCCGCGCGTGCCGTCCGCGTTCTTCAGCGAATCGTAGATGCCGCCGGTGTTTTCCGGAATCGTGACCAAAGCCCCTCGCCCGGATTCGGGATAGCAAAGAAAAAGGTCTGCAAAAAGCAGCCGTCCCTCGTCCTCCACCAGCACGAGTGATTTTACCACCGGGTCAATCTTGAGCCTGTCGTGTATTGAATCGGCGCGCATATAAAAATAGAATGTTCCTATCAGCATAAGGACAATCAATATTATCAAAGCGAGGAAAATCATTCCTTTTTGTTCACGCCTAAGCCTAAATCTGAGTCGCATTTTTCTTTTCCTTTTTTTTGAGGCTTTTGTAGAACGCCTTGGTCTGCGCGCTAGCCTCCTTTCCCCTGCCCTTCAAGTATTCGACGCTTTCTTTGACCACGGCTCGCGTCATCGAGTCGATGTCCATTTTCAAAAGCCTTTCCGTGTATTCTTCGGTCACGTTCTCGCGCCCAGGCTCGATTTTGTCGGAAACATACAAGATTTTCGCCAAGTCGCACATTCCCGCCTTTCCGAAAGTATGGTTCGCCACGGCTTCGAGCACGCTCTCGTCGGCAACCCCCCAATCTTCGCGCAACTTCACGGCGGCGGCGCGACCATGCAAAAGGGCGGGCCTTTCCATTTCAAGCGCGTCGATTTTGTTTCCATCGCGCGAAGCGATTTTCAAAAGCGCGTCGCCTTCCATATTTTTGCAGATGTCATGCGCGATTCCGCAAAAATAGCCGAAGTCTTCGCGAAGCCCGTAGTGTCGGCAAAGCCTTGCGCAAGTTTCCGCCACGCGGACGCTGTGCTTGTAGCGGCTTTCGCTCACGGCCGCCAAAGCATACTTCCTCACACTTTCAGTGATTTCAGCCAAATCAATTTTATTGCTTGCATCCATAGAGTCTGTTCGCGACAATGTATTCGTAGACGGCGAGCGGCACCAAATACCTCCAGCCTTTTCCGGAAGCGATTCTCGCGCGCACTTCGCTTGAAGAAATCGGAAGGATGAAATTGTCGAGCAGGATATGCGACCATTTGAACGAATCGCCGACATCCATAAAATTTCCGCTGGATTGGATTCCGCCCACATAGTCTCCGCGAGGCGCATTGTGATCGACTGCGCGACGGTCTCCAAGAATCCTGCGCTTGGCGATGATTATGTCGCACAAAGCCGCCACGCCGTCAGGGTCCTTCCATTTTTCGAATTCCGCCGCGATTTCTTGCCCCAAAATCAAGCCGAATTTCCCGTCCAGTTTTCCCTTGTATTTTTTCATCAGGAATTTCACTGTATCTATCGTATACGAAATTCCACCGCGTTGGAATTCGCACGTCTCGATTTCAAACCTGCTGTTGTCAGCGACCGCGGCTTCCAGCATCGCCATTCGGCTCATCGGAGAAACCGAAGCGGAGAGCTGCTTGTGCGGCGGTATGAAAGTGGGCACGAAAAGGATTTTGTCGTAGCCCAAAGACAACGCCACATCGTCCGCCAAAGACAAGTGGCCTATGTGAATCGGATTGAAACTTCCGCCATAAATCGCTATTCTCAATTTTCGCTCCCCGGATATTGGACATCCGCATCGTCATCAATTGACTCGCGTTCCGCCAAAAAAGAACTGGTCTTTTTCACGGGATCCGCCTCAACCTTGCCCGCAAGAGCGATAATCGCTTCTTTCGCGCTTTTCATTCCATAATTTTCCTGCACAGAAACGGGAATCACTTGCAGTTCGCCGTCGGCAGCGCGGAGCTTTTTCGCGATTTCGTCGGCACGGGATTTCGCCCCCTCCACGTCAATTTTGTTGCAAAGGACGAGTCGCGGCTTTTTCGCAAGTTCTTCGGAATACGTGGAAACTTCCTTTACGAGAGTGTCGTATGCGGAAATAGAATTTTCGTCCGAAGCGTCAATCATAAAAAGCAGGCACTGCGTGCGGGAAATGTGCTTGAGGAATTTCGTACCAAGCCCCACGCCTTCGCTCGCGCCCTCGATGATGCCGGGAATGTCGGCGATTATAATGTCGCGCTCGTCGTCCACGCGCAGCACTCCGAGATTCGGGATTTTCGTAGTAAAAGGATATGGCGCGATTTTCGGGCGAGCGTTCGTGAACGCATTCAAAAGCGAGGACTTCCCTGCATTCGGGAATCCCACCAAGCCGACATCCGCCATGATGCTGAGTTCCACACGAAGCCTACGCGTTTCGCCGGGCGCGCCTCGGTTCGCGATTCTAGGCGCCTGGTTCGTCGGGGTTTTGAAATGCATATTTCCCCAACCGCCGTTTCCGCCCTTCAAAAGCATGAAGCGTTCGTCTTCGGCCTGCGTGGTGAATTCAAAGACAAGTTCGTCTGTTTCGGCATCGTGAATCTTTGTTCCCGGCGGCACGAAGACAACCAAATCCTCGCCGTTTTTGCCGTGCCTGTTCCAGCTCATTCCGTCCGAGCCGTTTTTCGCCCGCGAAATCGGATTGCGGCGCAGTTTGAAAAGGGTGCGCATATTCCGCTTGACCGCGAAGACCACATCCCCGCCCTTGCCGCCGTCGCCGCCGGACGGACCTCCAAGGGGAATGTATTTTTCGCGCCTGAAAGAAATGCAGCCGTTGCCGCCTTTGCCAGAGGAAACTTCGATTACCGCTTCGTCAGCAAACTGAATCATATCCGCTTCAAAAAAAATGCCCGGCAGAATTTACCGGGCATCGACACTTTGAAAAACGAGTCTACGCTTCCACGACAGAGATGTACTTTCTGTTCTTGCGCTCGTGGAAAAGAACGTTTCCATCGACTATAGCGAAGATGCTGTCGTCGCCGGCTCGCTTCGTGTTTTTGCCGGGATGGAATTTCGTACCGCGCTGCTTTACGATGATAGAACCTGCCGTCACGAATTCACCGCCGAATTTCTTGATTCCCAAATTCTTCGGATTCGAGTCGCGGCCGTTTTTCGCGCCGCTTCCGCCCTTGCTTCTTCCCATTTCAATTCTCCCTATATTCTACATTGCGCGGAAATTCCTCGCAGAGACTTTTAAAGCCTTCGGAAAGATAATCCGCCAAAAATGCAATTTTTATTTTGGCAGAGGACTTTTCGTCCAAAGCCAAGTCTTCTCTGACACGCGCCGAAAACGACAATTCGCCGCGACGACTTTCTTCCAAATCCGATTCCGAACACAAAGGAAGCGATGTCGCAAATTCGATTTGCGCGTCTTTGGAAAGAAGCCTCATCGCCGTGCGCAACAAAACAGTGACCGCCGCGCAAACTATGTCAGAGCCTTTTTCCGCGAAGCCCGCGTGTCCGCTTGCCGAACAGCGAAGCCCGCCCTCTTCCCTTGCAAGAAGGATTTTCGTCATCTACGCGGTGATAATTTCGTCAACGCGGACGTTCGTGTAATGCTGGCGATGTCCGTGAAGACGGTGATAGTCTTTCTTGCTCTTGTATTTGAAGACAAGAACCTTTTTGTCGCGGAAAGAATCTTCCACAGTGACATTCACCTTCGCGCCGCTAACATAAGGCGTGCCCACGCTCACTTTTTCGCCGTCGCTAACGAGAAGAACTTTGTCGATGGCGATTTTCGCGCCCTTCTCTTCCTCCAATTTGTCGAACTGGAGAAGCGCACCTTTTTCCGCCTTGTACTGTCTGCCCTTATATTCAAAAAGAACGTACATAAAAACCTCGCAAATATTTTCTACAATCGTGAAAGACATTCTAGCAGAAAACACGAGAATTTGTCAAGTGCCGTGAGAAAAAAAACGGATTTTCTGCACTTGCCTAAAGATGGGAATTTTATTATAATATAGATATGGCATTACTCGAAGTAAAAAACATCGAAGTAAAAATAGATGAAAAACAAGTCCTCAACAGCCTGAGCCTCAGCGTAGGCGCGGGCGAAACCCATGTGATAATGGGACCGAACGGCGCGGGAAAATCCACGCTCGCAAGCGCGATAATGGGAAACCCGCTCTATTCGCTTTCGGGCGGAAGCATTTTTTTTGACGACGAAGACATCACCGAATGCGACGCTGCTGCCCGCGCGAAAAAAGGCATTTTCATGTCTTTCCAGAATCCGCTTGAAGTGCCCGGGATTTCACTCGAAAATTTCATCCGCTCGTCAATCGCGCAGAAAACAGGCGAGCGCGTAAAGCTTTTCCAATTCCAAAAAGAACTCAAGGCGCAGATGGAATTCCTTGCGATGGATTCGTCTTATGCCGCGCGCGATTTGAACGTGGGATTTTCGGGCGGAGAACGCAAAAAAAGCGAGATTCTCCAACTGCTCATGCTAAAGCCGAAGCTCGCGATTTTGGACGAGACGGATTCGGGGCTGGACGTGGACGCGGTGCGCACAGTTTCGCGCGGAATCGAAGAATACAAAAAGGCGAACAACGGCGCGCTTTTGATAATAACGCATTCGGCGAAAATACTCGAAAGCCTCAAAGTGGACCGCACGCACATCCTTGCGAAGGGAAAAATCGTGCGGAGCGGAGGCGCGGAACTCGTCGATGAAATCGCAAAGAATGGATTCGCAAACGTAATCGACAAAGAGTGATTTTTTTTATGGAAGAAATAAAGGCGATTTTGGAAAAATATTTTTCTCAAAAAGACGAAATCGACACGGTGATTTTGTTCGGCTCTTTTGCGAACGGAAATTTCAACGAAAAAAGCGACGTCGATATCGCGCTTCACTCTTGCGAAGAATTGGATTTTGAAAAGCTGGCGCAAATGCGAACAGAACTTTCGCTTCTTTGCGGACGCGAAATCGACTTAGCGGATTTGTCGAAGGCTGAGGGCGTTTTTCTTTGCCAAATTATGCGCGGAACGAAAATCAAATTCGAGCGAAAAATTTTTATGAAATATCAGATGAAGGCACTTTTTTTGCGCGAGGATTTTCTTCCAATTTTGGAGCATTGCCGAAAAGAAAGGCTTCGGAGATTTGCAAATGGAACGTGAAATCATCCTTGCAAAATTTGAATCGCTTGAAAAATGCGTTCGCAGGATTGAGGCGCAAAATGTGAAAGACGCGCGGGAACTCGAAGAAAACTTGGACAAGCAGGAAGTGATAATTCTGAACTTGCAACGCGCCGTTCAAATTTGCGTTGACATCGGAAACCACGTTCTGCTCGACTTTCCTTGCGCAACGCCCGCGACGATGGCGGACACTTTCAAAAAAATGCGCGAAAACGATTTGATTGCGGATAAAACTTGCGAAAAACTTTCAAAGGCTGTTGGCTTTCGAAACATTGCAATTCATCAATACGAGGACATTGACTGCAAAATAATTTTTTCGATTGTCAAAAATCATCTTTGCGATTTTTGTGAATTCGCAAAATGCGTTCAAAAAATTTTGGGATAATTTTATGAAGGAAATAAATGACATAGATCGCTCGATGTACGATTTCCGCTACGAAGAAACGGACGAGGATTTTTTCCGAATCGAAAGCGGGCTTTCCGAAGAAATCGTGCGGAAAATTTCCGAAGAAAAAGGCGACCCCGAATGGATGCGCGAATTTCGCCTGGAATCCCTAAAAACTTACAACAGGCTTCGCGTGCCGAATTGGGGACCTGACATTTCGGGGCTTGACATGGCGAACATTTCTTCATACGTCCGCCCCAAGATGAAGATGAGCGGCGAATGGAAGGACGTTCCTAACGACATCAAGGACACTTTCGAAAAACTCGGCATTCCGAAGGCGGAACGAGAAAGCCTTGCGGGAGTGGGCGCACAATACGATTCAGAATTGGTCTACCACAACGTCAAGAACGAAGTTTTGAAGGAAGGCGTGATTTACACGGACTTTGAGTCGGCTTTAAAAAGCGAAGAATGGGGCGAGACAGTGCGAAAATATTTTATGACGCTCGTGAAGCCTTCCGACCATAAATTCGCGGCATTGCACGGAGCGGCTTGGAGCGGCGGAAGTTTTGTCTACGTTCCGAAAAACGTGCACCTTTCGTTTCCGTTGCAATCGTATTTTCGCCTGAACGCCAAGGGCGCGGGACAGTTCGAGCACACTCTGATAATCGTGGACGAAGGCGCGAGCCTGCATTTCATCGAAGGCTGCTCCGCGCCTAAATACAACGTCGCCAATTTGCACGCTGGCTGCGTCGAACTTTTCGTAAAACGCGGGGCGCACCTTCGATACTCCACAATCGAAAACTGGTCGAAAAATATGTACAACCTCAACACGAAGCGCGCGCGCGTGGAAGAAGACGCAAGCATCGAATGGATTTCCGGAAGTTTCGGAAGCCACATTTCATACCTTTATCCCGAAAGCGATTTGGTGGGAAAAAACGCGCGTGCGGAATTCACCGGAGTGACCTTTGCGGGCGAAGGCCAAAATCTCGACACGGGCGCGAAGATGATTCACCTTGCGGAAAACACTTCGAGCGTGATAAACACAAAATCCATCTCGAAAAGCGGCGGTGCGTCCACATACAGAAGCGCGGTCTACATTTCGAAAAAAGCGAGCGGAAGCAAGGCGAGCGTTTCGTGCCAAAGCCTGATGCTGGACAGCGAATCCCGCAGTGACACAATTCCTGCAATGACGGTGCTCACGGATAAAGCCGATGTTGGACACGAAGCGAAAATCGGGCGAATAAGTTCCGAAGCGATTTTCTATTTGATGAGCCGCGGAATCGCGGAGGACGAGGCGCGAGCGATGATTGTTTCAGGATTTGCAAATCCTGTGAGCAAGGAACTTCCGTTGGAATACGCCGTGGAAATGAACAATTTAATCCGACTTGAAATGAAGGGAAGCCTATGACAGAAACAATCGCGAACAAACTTCCCTCCCCCACTTGGAACTACCTCGACATGAACGCGGCGAAAATCCTTGTTCCCGAACCGCTGAAAAAAATCTCGGGCGAGAACAAGGACGGCGTTCTGCATTTTTCCGTGCGTCCAGGCGAAAACGTGTTTTTTGAAAACGAAATCCGCGCGGGCGAAGGCGAAGAAAAAGTAGTCATCATGGACTACACTTCGCAGGACGCAGGCGAAGACGCGGCGGGATTTTTCGGAATCAAAACGAACGTCGTCTTGGAAGAACGCTCGCGCGTCCACCTTGTGAAAATCCAAATGCTCGGAAAAAATTTCACGCGGCACGACCAGACTTTCGCAAAAATCGGAAACGGCGCGGAATTCCATTTTACGCAAATCGAACTTGGCGGCGCGAAAAATTTCGTCGAAATGATTTCGGATTTGGACGGTGAAGGCTCTTTTTTGAAAGGCGACATTTCATATTATTGCGCGGACGGCCAAGAACTTGACGTGAATTTCATCGCGAATCAGCGCGGAAAAAAATCGAAAAGCACAATGAATTCGTTCGGCACTTTGGGAAACGGAGCGAAAAAAACTTTTCGAGGCACGATTGATTTCAAAAAAGGCGCGGCGGCTTCAAGCGGAAGCGAACTGGAAGAAGTGCTCTTGCTTTCGGAAAACGTCGTGAACAAATCGATTCCGTTGATTCTCTGCGGCGAAGAAGATGTTTCGGGCGACCACGGCGCGACAATCGGAAGCGTTTCGGACGAGATTTTCTTCTATCTGAACTCGCGCGGAATAAGAAAATCAATGGCGGAAGAAATGCTCGCGCGCGCGAAAGTCATGCGCACGGCAGCCCTGATTCCAAACAGCGATTGCGTGGAGAAAATCGAAAAATTTTTGGACGGAATTTTTTCAGTGCGCGGCGAGGAGGCTGGTGCGTGAGCGGAAACGAATACAAAAAAGATTTCCCGTTTTTCTCGGAAGAAAAAAATCGCAGCATCGTATACTTTGACAACGCCGCCACCACGCAACGCCCGCAATGCGTTCTCGACGCGATGGACGAATTCTATAAAGTGAACAATGCGAATCCGATGCGCGGACTTTACGATTTGAGCGTTCGCGCCACGGCCGCCTACGAAGACGCGCGGAAGACAGTGGCGCATTTTGTGGGCGCGGCTCAAAGCGCGGAAATAATTTTCACGCGCAACGCCACCGAATCCCTCAATTTGGTGGCATATTCATACGCGCTCGAAAACCTGCGCGAGGGTGACGAAATCGCGCTTTCGATAATGGAACACCATTCGAACATCCTTCCGTGGCAAATGGCGGCGCAAAAGACTGGTGCAAAACTGGTTTGGCTTGAGTGCGAAAAGAATTCCGAAGAAATTCCTCAAAGCGAATACGAAACGAAAATCGGCGAGCGGACAAAAATCGTCGCCATCTCGCACGTGAGCAACGTCCTTGGTACGGAAAATCCAGTGAAAGAGATTGCAGAGCGCGCGCACAAATTCGGAGCCGTAGTCGTGGTGGACGGAGCACAGTCTGCGCCGCACAAAAAAATCGACGTGCAAAAAATGGGCGCGGATTTTTTCGCTTTTTCAGGGCACAAATTCTGCGGACCTACAGGCTGCGGCGCACTCTATGCGAAGCGCGCCCTCCTTGAAAAGATGACGCCATTTTTGCGCGGCGGCGAAATGATTGAATATGTCACAAGGACAGGCGCGACATGGGCGGAAACCCCTGCCAAATTCGAAGCAGGAACAGTGAACGCGGCAGGCGCGGTAGGAATGGCTTCCGCGGCAAAATACCTCGAAAGAATCGGCATTGAAAAAATCGCAGAGCACGATGCCGCGCTAGGAAATCTTCTCACGCAAAAAATGCTCGAAATCCCGCACGTCAACATCATCGGGAACAAGGACGGCACAAAGCGATGCGGAATTGTAACGTTCACGATTGACGGAGTTCATCCGCACGACATCGCGACAATCCTCGACACTGAAAAAATCGCAATCCGCGCGGGACACCACTGCGCACAGCCTTTGGGCGAATTCCTCGGCGTTCCCTCCACGGCGCGCGCAAGCCTTTATTTTTACAACGACGAAAGCGAAGTTGAATTTTTCTGCGACAAAATCAAGAACGTTCGAAAATGGATGGGCTATGGAAACTAAAGAACTTTATCGGGAAATATTGAACGAACACAACATCAATCCGCTCCACAAAAGGCCGCTTGAAGGCGCGACGCATTCCCACGACGGAATCAACCCCTCCTGCGGCGACAGCATAACGCTCAACCTGAAAATCTCCGACGGAAAGATTTCCGACGCGAGTTTCACGGGCGGAGGCTGCGCGATAAGCCAGGCTTCGTGCGACATGATGATAGACCTTGTTCTCGGAAAAAGCGAGGACGAAGCAAAGCGGCTTTGCGACACATTCAAAAAAATGATTATGGGCGAAGCGTCGCAGGAAGAACTCGAATCGCTCGACGAGGCGGCGGCATTGCAGGACATCTCCAAAATGCCTGCGAGAGTAAAATGCGCAGAACTCGGTTGGAACACGATGAAAGCCATTTTGGACAAAGCCGGCGCGGAAGGAAATGCCGAAGGCTCGGGCACAAACAACTCACACTGTTAGTATATACACTATGACTTTTAGTCGCACCTCACAAAGCCGCCCTTCCGTCTAGGTCGCTCCAAACTTCGCCGTCTGAAAAAAATATTTCCGAAGCGAAAATCGTTTCCACAACGCACTCTTCTATTCCGCCTTCAAATTCGAATTCGCTGAGCGGAATGGAAATCCGCTCGGAATCGCCGGGCGCAAATTCCGCTTCAAAGACGAATTCCTTTTCCATCAAATCGTCCGAAAAATCTTCGTCGGAATCGCCGCATTCCTGAACGCGCGCGAAAAATTTCACGCAGGTAATTGTGCGTTCGCCCAAATTGGAAAATGTGAATTCTATTTCCGGCTCTTCGTGCTCCACAATCTGCGAATCGAAAATCGCGTAGGGAGGCGCATATTTGGAAAGTGCTCTTTCGATTGAGGCGCATGAAAAAATCGAGAACGAAAAAAACACGCACAACGCCACGAAAACCGCCTTGCAACGCGCGTTGAATTTTTTTTCAGTCCAATTCATTTTTAGACCCCCGCCTTGCGGACAACGCGTTTCGCGCAAAAAGAACGTTTCTTCGCCCGCACAAAGAAAATTCTTTTTTACTTCGAAGGCGCATTTTTCCATCCGAAAATTTTGCAGAAAAAAGCGCGTTCACTTTTTTTCGGACGCGGCGCGGAACCAGCCTTTGCCCGTATTCCGAAACTTCGCGCCGATGAATGCGGCCGGCATCTAAAATTTTCATTTTAAAATCTCCTTGCAAAAAGCACGCTTTCAAAACCGAAGAAATTCATGCTCAAAAGCGGCGTATGAACACTCCGTCCTCAAAGAACGCCTCATTTTCGCATGGCTAATTGAAGCGTTCTCCGAATATAAGATAAGGATTTTTGCGAAGTTTTCCCCGCCTTTCGAGAATTTTTTTTGCGTATTCGAAAAAAATTCAAAAAAAACTCAGTTTTTTTTTCAAAAAGCACTTGACATACCCCCCCCTATAGTATAATGCGGCAACACTTTTCAAGGAGGACTTTATGAAAAAAGTCTTGGTTTTGGTTGCGGCTGTGCTTTTCGGCTCGCTCGCATTCGCGGAAAAAAGCAAAGAGCTTGGAGTTAGGTTCGGCGGCACATTCAATTTTGGAACTAAATTTGGGTCTGAACTAACACCGGAAACATCTTACAGCGAAAAAATACTAATCGGCTATGACATAAGCATCTTCGGTCATTTCGGAATCGTTGAGATGGGAAAAGGCGCGCTTTCGCTCCAGCCGGAAATAACATTCTCTTCCAACAACGGAAAAAAGATGGTTGAAAAATACGGCGGCGATACTTTTGAAACGGAATTCAGTTATTTGTGCCTCGACATCGCGCTCCTTGTGGGGTACGATATTCCCGTGGGAGAAAGAGGATTCAGCATCCGTCCGTTCCTAGGTCCGAAAGTGGGAATCCCGCTCGGCAAGTTGTTTATGGTAACGGAAGGTCCAGACAATTATTCTGACACTGATTCTATTAAGGTGAGCACTACCATCGGCATGGATTTCGGACTCGCCTTCTCCGCACAAATCGGCGCGAAACTCGTATACGGAGCGGACGTTCGCTACGGATTTGACTTCAATTATACGAAATACAAAGAGGACGGAATTTCCATGGATGTTTTGCGCAGGGCGGGAATGACCATAGCACTCAGAATAGGCTATAGGTTCTAGGATTTATTAAAAATTTGCAAAGACCAAAAAGACACGCCGCGGCGTGTCTTTTTTTTTGAACATAGGCACATCTTCGCGCACACAAAACCAGCAAACATTTCATTCGCGCTTTTTCCAAGAAGAAGTTCGGGGCTTGAATAAAAATGCTTTTCGTGCTATAATTTCCAATCTGAATTCCACGCGAAAGGGGCCGGCAATGATAACATACTGGCAGCAAATTGGCGGAAAATTCGTCAACACGGAAAAGGAAAGCCTCGACTCCGACGCGCGCACCTGGGTGGACGCACGCAATGTCACGCGGGAGGACATCACAGTCCTTGAAAAGGAATTCAAAATCGACCAGGAGCACATAATCGACATCCTCGACCCGGACGAGCTTTCGCGAATCGAGGACGCGGACGGCTACATCCTCACGATTATCCGCCTGCCGATTTTTTCGTCTTCCGCCGAAGTTTCGTATTTTTCGATTCCGCTCGGCGTGATTTTGCAAAAAAATTTCATCATAACGATTTGCTGGACTGACTGCGAAGTTCTGAAAGATTTTTCCGCGAACCGCGTGAAGAACATCAACATCTCGGACTTTCCCGCCTTTTTGATACGAATTTTGAGCCGCGCCGACATCACGTATTTGCGCTACCTCAAAGAAATAAACCGCCGCGCCTTGGGCATTCAGGACGAACTGCAATATTCGGTGGAAAACAAGGAAATCCTCCAGCTTTTGAATTTGGAAAAATCCACAGTCTTTTTCACCACATCAATCAAGTCGAACCAACTTTTGCTTGAAAAACTCCGCAAGACGAAATTGCTCAAATTCGACGAGGATGACTTGGAATGGCTTGACGACGTGGAAATCGACAACCGCCAGGCTCTGGAAATGGCTGACACGTACAGCCAGACTTTTTCGCGGATGAGCGAATCGTTCGGCTCGATAATCTCGAACAACATGAACGGCATTATGAAAACCCTCACGGTTTTCACGGTGGTGGTGAGTATGCCCACTTTCATAACCAGTTATTTTGGAATGAACGTGGATCTTCCGCTCACAGTTTACGGGAAAATTGGCTGCGCAATCATTTCCGCGATGTGCGTCGCGTCGGCGGCGGCAGTTTGGCTTTTAGTGAGCAGAAGAAGGCCGCGCACAAAGGACCGCGAAAAAAGGAAGAAGAATCGCGCGAGGCGTTCGGAAGTGCGCAGGCTCAAAAAGGCGATTGAAGCGCAGGAATTGAATTTGGAGAAAATGGGATGAAAAAAATTCTTATTGTGGCGGCATTTTTTTGCGTTGCGCTTTCGCGGCACTTTTTCGCACAAAGCGTTTCGGGAACGCCAAAGCGTTTTTCCGACATAGACTTGGTGAAACTCGGCCCTGCCCAGTCCGACGCAGAATTCGACACGTTCATCATCGGAGAGAACGCGCAGTCGTACACGGCGCGAAGATACGTCGCCCCGTTTTATATGAACGCATACGAAACTACTTACAACTTGTGGTATGTGGTCCGAGTCTACGCCGAACAAAACGGCTACGTCTTCGCAAATCCAGGGCAAGAAGGCTCGGCTGGAAGACGCGGCGCTCCCCCCACTTCTACCTCCAAGTCGATGTCGGCGTTCGAGCCGGTCACGATGATAAGTTGGTACGATGTCGTGGTGTGGTGCAACGCCCTCAGCGAGATGCGGCAGAAAACTCCGTGCTACACATACAAGGGAAAGCCCATCCGCAACGCCACAGACACAGCGGCCCTCGACAAATGCGAATGCGATTGGAACGCGGACGGATTTCGGCTGCCAAGCGAATCGGAATGGGAGTATGCGGCGCGTGTGCTGAAAAGCAGGAAGCCGCCATTTTTCCAAAGCGGCGCGCTCGCTTCGGGGCAGACCAATGACAGGATAAAAGAAAGTGAAGTTGCTTGGTCCGATGCGAATTGTTCTTCCACGAAAACCGTAGGAACGGCAGGCACAATCTGGGAAAACGACGCTCCGCCCGCGCCCGGAAGCGGCAAAGCCAACGCCGCGGGAATTTTCGACATGAGCGGAAACGTGATGGAATTCTGCTGGGATTGGTTTGCGGATTACGAGGAAACGGAAGTCGGAACGCGCGCATCAGGTCCTGCGCTCGGGAACACGCGAGTATGCCGAGGCGGCTCCTGGTCACCATACACGGGCTTCATCTATGCGGGCGACCGCTATTCCTACGACCCAAACGAAACATACGACTTTTTGGGATTCAGGATTTGCAGTTCATCAGGCAAATAGATTCTTAAGCTCGACGTTCGAAACCTTCCACCCTTCTTCGCTTTTTTCCGCCTCCAAAATCGCGTAGTTCCCTTCGGCAAGCGGGCCTGGATTTACGACTACGGTTTCGCCGATTTTGTCGATGGCGCGTCCTTCATGGATGTGTCCGCAAACAAGCGCGAGGGGCTTTGTCGCCACCACAAAATCATACAGCAAGGCAGAGCCTACGTGAACATTCGGGGCGCATTCGTCGCAAAGAATTCCCTTGGGCGGATTGTGCGAAACCAAAATCAAATTTTCCCATTGGTCTTGCGCGTCAAGCGCGGCGTTTTTCACCACATCAAAATCCGAAAGCAGTTCTTCTTCCGTGCGCTCGTTAGGAGTCGTGCCCGTGAATTTCGAGCCGCCTCCGCTTCCCGCAAAAGCAAGCCCTTCAAAATAAACGATGCCGCGCTCGCAGTTCATGCCGTCTTCTTCGAGCCGCTCGAACAATTCGCCCTTGTCGCAATTTCCGAGGACGCAGAAAATGTCATCGTGCATCTCGCGAAGTTTTTTTACGGCGGGAAGCGCAGTCTCGTATTTTCCGAATTCTGTAAAGTCGCCCGCAAAGACCACCGCGTCCGCAGACTCGAATTCCGCGCGAAGCCCTTCCAAATTTTCGATTTTTCCGTGCAAGTCCGAAATCAAAAGCAATCTCATTTTTTTCTCCCTTGTATGTGTTTGCAATGAAATGAAAGCGCGCCTTAAAAAATCAAGTCCACCGACAATACCAACTTTCAAATAAGTTGATTTTGTCTGCACAAGCAGACTGCCATATTACTGAATCTCCAAAATATATGTTTCGCTTTCCGATTCTACGTTCCAGACAAATTTTCTGTCCGCCGCAGGATTTATTTTCCAGCACCGCACATCAACGAACTTGTTCCCGCTGTAGACGCGTTCGCTGTAAAAATTTACTGTTTCACGCCCGTCGATATACGCAACCTTGCATTCCGGCAATGAAACGGAATCCAACGTAACGATATATTTTTCTCCGGCGAAAGAATTTTTGCAGGCTGAATACGGCTCGCGAAACAACTTTCCAGCATTCAGGCTGATTGCTCCGAAATACTCGACAAACTTCGTTTCTGCGCAGCGTTCCCGAATAACGTTTCGTTCCTCGAATAAAATCGCCGCAATGCTTTCCAATTGCCGCATTTCCTCGTCGGATGATATTTCTGCCACAAGCGAAATTTCAGGCATTTTATCATGAAGACTTTCTCCAAAAGCAAAGTAAATTTGCGTTGCAAAAACAAGCGCGGCGAGAACTATAAAACTTTTGACAAACTCTCGCATTTTCATTTTATATTCAAATTCACACATCGATTTTCGCTTTTTCAAAAATCCATTTTTTCCATCGCGCGTTTCAAAGCCGCCATCTGCTCCTTCGTGCCCACAGTAATCCGGAGGAAATCCTCGATTCCTTCGGTGTCGAAGTGGCGCACCAAGATTCCTTCTTTTTTGAGTGATTCGTACATAGCCTTTCCAGAGTGTCCTTCTTTTTTTGCGAAAAGGAAATTCGTGCTCGAAGGAAGGACAAAAAATCCGCGCGCGCGCAAGAATTCAGAAAAATCCTCGCGCTCAAAAACAATTTTTTTTGCGCATTCGATATAATACGGAATGTTCTCGCAGACCGCGCTTCCAAAATTCTGCGCGAAAGAATCGATGGGAAAATGGTTCACGGAATTTTTCACGGTGAGGACGGCGCGCACCATTTTCGGATTCGCCACCAAATAGCCAAGACGCATTCCGGCCGCGCAAAGGCTTTTGCTGAACGTCCGCACGATTACAAGGTTTTCGAATTCGCGCAAAAGCGGAAGGCACGATTCGCCTCCAAAATCCACATAGGCTTCGTCCACCACGAACGCCATGTCGCGCGGACACTCTTCGAGCATTCGGCGCACTTGCTTGCGCGAAAGGCAGAGCGAAGTGGGCGCGTTTGGATTTGCGATGATTGTCGGCGCGTGGAATTTTTTCGCGCGTAAAATCATTTCGTCCACATCGATTTGCCAGTCATTCAAAAGCGGAACTTTTTCCATTTCAATCGAATGAAATCCGCAGTACACAGGATAAAAACTGTAGGAAAATTCCGGGGAAACAAGTTTTTCGGCAGAATCGAAAAAGGCGTAGAAAAGGAAAGAAAGAACTTCGTCGCTTCCGTTTCCCGCATAAATCATTTCGCTCGTGATTCCCAAGCCTTCTGCCTCGCACGGCAAAACTTCGCCGCCATCAATTCGCGCACGCGAAAGCACTCCGCCTGTGGAGTTGAGCATCGCGGCGATTTTTTCCCGCAGCGCAAGCGAATCGGGGTCGGAATAAAGCGCGAGACGTTGCGGCGCAGACTTCACCTGTTCGAGCGCGCGCTCCACGGCGGCGGGGCACGGAGGATATGGATTTTCGTTCGCGTTGAGTTTTATGTATTCCCTGTCGTGAGGCTGCTCGCCTGGCACATAAGGACGAAGATTTTCCATTCTCGAAGAAAGCATTTTTCCTCCACAATTTGAATCATTCTAGCAAAAAAAACTCTCCTTTGCAAGATGAGATTTCTTTTACAAAGGCGGGCGGTCCGCAAAAATTTCGCCGCAATTTCCGGAACGCCCGCGGCGGATTTTCAAAAACTATTTGGCACATAACCCTTGCTTTTTTGCGGATTTTATGATATAATTTAAAAATGGCCGCAACAAGTGATGTGGGGCTTTTGCTTCGGTTCTACGCGACAAAGCAAAATTCCCCTTTCGTATCTTATTCTGATTTTGCTGACTATCTCAAACGCTACGCACAGCACAACATCGAGGAAACGCCCGATTTGGCTGCATACTTGGGAAATCCAGTTCCGCAGTTGGAAAAGGCTTTGGAACAACTCATAATTTCGAAGCAGGTGGTGCTGTTGGATGCGAATCCTGCAAAAAAGGAAATTTTCGTCACAGGCTATCTCAACTCGATTTTCGGCAAACGCTACGCCGACATTCAAAAAAATCCAAAGTTTCCTTTTCCCACAGTTCAGGATTTGCCCAAGCGCACTCCGGAAACAGTGCTCGTAAAGGCAGAGCATTCCGACTTGATTTTCAACTTGCTCAAAAATCAAGATGGCGGCGACAAGAATCTCTATGTAATATTAGTTCCGCAGGAACTTCCTTCGGTGCTTTTTCCGGGCGACACTCCGATTTCGATTTTGGTGAACGTCAGTTTCCAAAAAATACACACAATGCTTTCCAAGGCAGAGTCGCACGACTACTATCTGAAAAAGATTTCAATCGCAAATCCCGGAAAGGAAATTTCCGTAAAGAATTTTTTCAACCAGTTCATAAAGAGTCCGGAAGAAACCTTGCAATCGCTTCGGACTTCAAGCGACTGTTTTTACTTTTGGGGTCAACTCTGCCACTTCATAAAGAAGGACTACGAAAACGTCAAAGACTTCACGCAGGAAGACGTGAGCATATTGCAGGCGGTGGCAATCGCCGAAATCGTGGCGGCGTTCTACAAGAACGAATCCGCGAAGACGATGCAGCAGGAACTCGCGCTCAAATCCGTACAAAACCAGATGAATCAGCCGCCGTACTATTTTACGATTGATGCGATTCTGAAATTCACGGACGCGAAGGGCGTTCCGCTCCAAGGTCAATATTCTGACGAATCGCTCAAACAGTTTTTGGAAAAGGAAACCACGGACGCGCTCAAAAACAAGCTTCCCAACCTGCTCGTGTTCAAGACCGCGAGCGGAAGCCGCTATTTCATCTACAAGGAAAAGGTGTTTCCTCTGGTGCTCCGAATGTGCGACGAACTCCACGACGCCGTTCACGACGCGCTCAAACAGGAATGGCACGACGCCCTAAAAGAATACAAGACGCTCCCGGAAATGAACGACGACAAGGCGTTTAACGCGCGCTTGGAAAAAGAAGTGGAAAAACTTTCTCCGATACTTTATTCGCTTTTGAACGCGACCTTCCTCAGCGTGCTGAACACGGAAATGACGAGCGACTCGCAAAACACGAATTCGCAGAATCACCTTTTCTACGGAGACGACCTCCTTCCCTACGCAACGCTCCTGATGCTCAGCCGCCAGACAATCCTATACGACGCGAAAATCCTTCTTCCGTTCTGGTATACGATTCCGATTTTCACTTGGATTGCGAAACTGTTCAGCAAGAAAAAGAAGGCGGAAAAAAAGCCGAAAAAATCCGCAGACGAAGAGTCAGAATCGCAGGAAGAATCAAATTCAAGCTCGAAATCAAAGTCAAAAAAGGCCGAGATGATTTCCGCCGCCAAAAAAATCGAGGAAAGCCTCGTTCCGGAAGGTTCCACAATCGAGCGCGAACTGAATCTATACAGAAAGCAGTGGAACATAATGATAACGAAGGAAGCCTCGCTCAATCTCACGAACGACGTGAATTCCCTCATACGCGACTACATGAGAAAAATCCTGCGTTCAATCAGTTCGAAAAGTTTCACAATTGACAGGATTCAAAATCTTGCAGAAAATTTCTGCAAGTCGCCGAATATGCAGCAAATCCACGACCAAAGTTCTCTCTATATGTACGTGCAGCTTTACATGATTCAACTCGTAAAAAATATGTGAGCGCAAATTCGGCTTTTTGAATTCCAATTCCGAACCTCAAAGTTAAGTCTCGCCGCGTTTAAAAAAAATCAAAATCTTTTTATGCTCGCGCGGAATTTCGTTCTGAAAATTCCTATGTTATAAGTGCGGCCTTTTCCCGCCAAGCCACGCGCTTGAATCTTTCGCACGAAAATTCGTGCCGACCGTTCAGGTCAAAGGAGTTTTTATGAACAACATCAACTGTCTTGTAGTCGAGGGAAACATTACGCGCCAGCCAGAATTCCGCATAACGCCACACGGATTTCCAGTATGCAAGATTCCAATCGCGGTGAACCATTTCTACAAGAAAAGTGCGAGCGGCGAGTACGAAAAGGAAGTCTCATATTTCGACGTGGAAACATTCGGAAAACTTGCAGAAATCTGCGCAAAGCACAGCCACAAGGGGCGCGGAATGAGCGTAGTCGGACGAATCAAGCAGAACCGCTGGAAAACCGAAGAAGGCAGGAACGCGAGCCGCGTCACAATCATCGCGGAAAAAGTCGAATTCAAGCAGCGATTCGCAAAGTCCGATACCGATGAAAGCGAAGACCGCGCGGCAGAAAGCGAGAACGCAGCCCAAGACGAAGTCGCGCTCGCACTTGCCGCACAAACACCCGAAGAAGAGCCGAACGAAGACTTGGCTTTCTAGGAATTCAGTCAAACAGTAAAAATTGTCGCTAAAATTGCGCGGCAATTTTTACTTCGAGAATTTCCGCTTTGCAGAAATTCTCGCTTATTCACTGCGATTTTTCACTTCGTTGCAAAATCGCCTTTCCGATGTTTAAACTTTTCGGCGGGAAAACTTTTTGCTTTGTGAGCCTTGCGCAGTTTTGTTTTTCTCGCCGAATTTCGCCTTGTATTCTTCTGGGGAAACGCTGTAAAAACCTTCTTTCCAGTTGAAAAGCGATGCGCCTTCAAGTGGAAGTTTTTTCAAATACGACTGCATCACTTGCCGGAATTCGGCCTTTTTGAGGCGCGTCTTCGAAAAGTCCAGCAGAAATCGTTTGAAGCCCTCGCCCGCAAGCGTTTCGGTCTTGTCCGCAATCGAAAAAGGAATTTCCGGCATGACGAACGAGCCGTCATCCGTGGAGTTCACTTTGAAGTTCATCTCGGACTTGTCGGAAAAATAAGTAAAGTCGTAACGCGCTGGAAGGCGGAATCTCATGCGAAAAAGCGCGGGATAGGCAAAGACCGGAATCAGGACGCGCGCGCGGACGTTTTCTTCAAAGACCGCTTCAAGGTTTTTGCGCGAATTTTCGTATGGCGAGACGAAGGCGGAAATGCCGCGATTTTCAAGCCATGAAACCGCCCATCGGTTGAACGTGTACAAATACGGGCCTGCTATGTAGAGCGCACCTTTTTTTCTGAGAATCGAAATGTGCGCCAAATTGTTCGCGATGAAAGTCTTGTACCCCATTTCGATAAGCGCGTCAATCCGCGCGGAAAGGCTTTCTTCGATTCCTTGCGGACAAAACGGATCAAGCGAAAAAATCGTCTGCGTCTTTGAAAAAGGGAGGACCGTCTTTTTTACAAGCAAATCGTCAGAGACTTCGGAATTCAGTTCGATGATGATGCGCACAGGATGCGCGGACTGCGCGACAAAAACATCTTCCACAGAAGAAACTTGTATGTAAAGTCCTTCCGGGAAAAAGTCAAGTTCGTTTTTTTCTACCGGAGTCAAATCCATTATAGGAAGCGATTCATCGCGCGGCTGCTTGTTGAAGCCTTTCAGTTCATTCGGAAGAACGCGCTTGTATCGTTTTGCGCCAGCCTTAGTCTGCAATAGGTAGACTTCATCGTACTGCCCTATTCCGCCCGGAACGTCAATCCATCGCCTGCCTTCACGGTCGGTTTCCACATGGCGCACCTTGTGGCTCACGCGCCCCGAATCGTCGTTTTTGTGTATTCGAATCGAATCCCCGGGATCTGCATCGTAAGAGCCGCCACGCACAAGCGCGAGGCTCACCGAGCGTTGGTTTTCCTGCGCGTTCGGAGAAAGCGACTCTTTCAGAGCGATCTTGGTTTCCTTGGGGATGGGTTTTATCGCGGCGATTTTTCCCAAATAGATGCCGGTTCCGCCAGCCTGGTCGGGATTCAGGATTGCTTCTCCCGCATTTTTTACGCCGTCTTCCACGCTTTTAAATCCGTACCAATACGAAGTTTTCGCGCGGGCAAAATCCGTGGAAAGCATCCGCTTTGCCGCCGCCACCGCCTCCTTCCGATTTTCTTGGTAATGGTCGATGACGTAGCGATATGCAGAGACAACGCTTCCGACATACTCCGCGCTTTTCATCCTGCCTTCGATTTTAAAGGAATCGACTCCCGCTTCAATGAGTTCAGGAATTTTTTCAATCAACTGCAAATCGCACGGAGAAAAATAGTAGCCGTCCCGCTCGCCCGAAGAATCCTGCGCCGTGTAAAATCTTCGGCAAGCCTGAGTGCACATTCCTCTGTTCGCGGACTTTCCGCCCAAAAAACTTGAAAAAAGGCAAAGCCCCGATTCGCTAACACAAAGCGCGCCGTGCACGAACACTTCGAGCGAACATTTTGTCTTGGACTTTATGTCTTTGATTTCTTCGATTCCAAGTTCGCGCGCAAGCACCACTCGTTTGAAGCCTTCCTTGCCCAAAAGGTTCACGGCGGAAGCGCTTTCGGCGTTCATCTGCGTGGAAGCATGGAGGGCAAGATTCGGAAAGAATTCGCGGCACATCCTCGCAATTCCGTAGTCCTGCACGATGAGCGCGTCAGGCCCGACACGTTCGAGATACGCCAAAAGCCTGTAAAGCCGCTCGCTCTCGCGTTCGGTGAATACGGTGTTCAATGCGACATAGATTTTTTTTCCCATCCGATGCAGGGCGTAGACCGCCGCTTCGAATTCACGGAACGCGAAATTCGAGGTTCTGAGCCTTGCGTTGAAACTTTTCAAGCCCAAATAAACTGCGTCTGCGCCTTCGCCGATGGCCGCGTCCAAAGATTCCAAATTTCCTGCCGGAGCGAGTAGTTCTGCCATTATAGGCGGAATTATACCACATCCGCAAAAAAAATGCTAGAGCATCTTGCGGCATTCGAAAAACAGCGCGAACAAAAAAAAGAGGCGGCGCGGTTTTTAAAAACGCACCGCCCCGGGCTTTTAGAATTCAAATCCGTAAACGGTAAGTGCCTTGTACATTTCGCCGGGCTGCAAAATGCACGGCGGGAATTCAGCCTTGTTTGGAGTGTCCGGGAAGCACTGCGTTTCAAGGCATACGGCTTCGTGCTTTTTGTAGACGCGGCCGTTCTTTCCGATGACTCCACCAAGCCCGTTCGCGGTGTAGACTTGCACTCCTTCAAGATTTGTTTCCACCGTCATCTTGCGACCGCTTTTTGGCTCACGGAGAATTGCCGCCACCACAAGAGGCTTTTCCTTGAACGGAAGCGAGGAATTTTCCTTGCCATAAGCCGGAGTGACAAAGCAATGGTCATAGCCCGAGCCGACTTTGCCGATGTCCCGTCCGAGAGTTTTTTCTTTGGTAAAGTCAAACGGCGTTCCAGAAACGGGAATGATTTTTCCAGTGGGAATCAAATTCTTGTCAACTTCAAGATAGCCTTTGCAGTCGGACTGCATCGTGTGTTCAAGAACCGTGCCCCTCCCAGCAAGATTGAAATAAGCGTGATTCGTGAAATTTACAGGTGTTGCCTTGTCGGTGGTGGCTGTGTATTTAAGCGTCAGGCGATTGTCCTTTCCGAGCGTGTACGAAACGCTCACGTCAAGATTCCCCGGAAAACCTTGCTCGCCGTCCACGCTGCGCCTCGTGAATTTTACGCCGCACCTTTCCTTTCCTTCTATCGGCGCGGACTTCCAAACAAAATGGTCGAGCCGCGTGAATCCGCCGTGAAGCGTGTTCGAACCGTTGTCGTTTTTGTCGAGCAGATATTTGTTCTTGCCGATTGAAAATTTCGCGCCACCGATTCTGTTGGCAAACCTTCCCACAATCGAGCCGAAGCAACTGGACGAAGCGACATAAGCGTCAAGCGTGGAATGCCCCAAAAGGATGTCGGTCTTGCCGCCGCCCGCTTTGTTCGGGAGGAAAATCCCTGTGAGCGTGCATCCATAGTCCATCGCGCAAAAGGACATTTTTCCGTTCGAAACCGTGTAGAGAGAAACTTTTTGTCCGTCACAAAGAGTTCCGAGAGTCTGCTTTTTTACTGTCATTTTTTTCTCCTAAATAAAAATTCTCATGGCGAAAATTTTCGCGCGTTCATTCAAACATTGCCAAAACGAGGTTCACTTCCGTAGTGGAACGCCCTGTTTCCGCCGCGATTTCTTCGACGGTTTTTCCCAATGCGTTCAAATCAGAAACCCTGCTCATAAAATCTTTTTTCGGAACGATTTGATTTTCACTGAAAACGATTTCAGGCTTTAACAAAGGAATCTTTCCATAAGAATCGCCGTCGCTTGTCACGGTAACGGTTTGACCCGAATCTTCAAAAAGTGACTTTTGCGCGTTTTCTTTGAAAAGCCCTGTGAGCGCGTAGACCGCATCCTCGCCAGGAAGCGGAGGCTCTTTAAGCGGCGCGCTTTTTTTGTACCTTTCCACGGCGGCTTTCGCGACGCTTTTTTTCTTGGGACGGGGCTTTTCGGCAATGTCTGTGCCGCGCTCGGAAATTTGGTTTTGCAGGAACGAGCCTTGCTCAAAGAGAGCGCGCTCGTTTTTGAGCGTGTCAAGCCGGCGTTCCGCAATGGCGATCTTCCGCTCGGCCTCCGCGCTGGCTTCCTTGAGCGTGCGGATTTTTTCTTCGATGAGATTTACAGAAGAAACGGTGCTGCGCTGGATTTCGGACAAAAGATTCTCCACTCCCGCACGGAATTCCAGCATGATTTTTTCCGTAGTGAAAAGCCGCTTGAATTTTAGGAGGAAAACCGCCCACAAAAGCAGGTTCAACAGAATCAAAGCCGCCACTGCCTGCATCTTCACCCCACAAGATCTACGCGCTGTCCCAAGAGTGGGTCGCGGATTTCGTACTTTTGTTTTTCGCCTTCCTCTGGCTTTTGCCGTCCGCCCTTTTTGTCCTGCGCTTCGGCATTCTGAGAATTTCCGCTTCCGTCCTTTTTGATTTTTCCCGCCTCGGACTGGTTTTCCGCGGTCCGCTGCACGGACTGGGATTGCCTCAAATTCTGGTTTGCGGCTTCCTGCTGTTGGATTTGCTGGGAAAGAGCCGCGCCTTGAGTTTCGCCTGAAACCCGCTGGGCGACATTCGCCATCTGAGAATACATCGTCTGCAAGTCAATAGGCTGCAACGCCATTTCAACTCCTAGAACATCGAATAGCCTTCCGGTGCCTGCACGCCTTCCATATCAGGCTTTTCGTATTTTGCGGTGCGGACGAATCCGCCTTCCAGGAAAAACACGAGGTTCTTCATATCGTTTCGGATTTCCTGCAAAGTGTCGCGAATGTAAATCTTGCATCCGGAATATACCGTGCCTTCGACCTTGACTTTTCCGACCTGCCTCATTTCGCGCAATTTTTCCTGAATCTGCGCCAACTCGTCGTTGAGTTTTTCGGTCTCCAAAATAATCTCTTCTTTTCGCGAACGGTTTTCGTCGAGGCTTTGCTCCTTGTCGGGCGGAAGAACGCGTCGCTGCTTTTTGATGTTTTCAAGAGAAGTTATGTTGTTGTCAACTTCCTCGATTTCCTTGACTATCGCATTCTGCCTGTTTTGGATTTCGTCCAACCTGTGCTTGAGGCGCGGATCGAAACCGACTTCAAGAATGGTATCCGTTCCGCCACCCGGCGAGCCGATGTTTTTGGCGGCGATTTCCTCCGTGGCAAAAAGATGGCCTCCGGTAATCTGGGCTTTCTTTCCGTTGAGGATGATTCGTTTCATCGCGCTCACTTCGCTGTTCATTATGCTGTCAGAAACGATGCAGAATTCTTCCACTTCCACTTTCGCGCTTTGAATGAATTTTGCCCAAACGGATTTTCCGCTTTGGACAAAGCCCTCGTCGTGCCCGAAAATGCCGCGGGCAACAACGATGTCGCCATGCTCGCTTTTGATGATGCTCTTTCCGACCGTGCCGCCGATTTCTATGTTTCCAGTGGCTTTCAGTTCGTAGCCGTCGTCCACATTGCCCTTTACGATGACGCTTCCCAAGAAGTCGATGTTGCCCGTCTTGATTCCGATTGAATCCAATTCAAGCACAGGATCTACGTTTATCCTGCCGTCCTCGAACATTACGCGACCCGCCACGGATGCGATGACCGTAACTCCGTCCTTGTCGAGTTCCGTGTTGCGTCCAAGCGGAATCTTTATGTCCTTTCCGTTTTTCGCTTCCATATAGCGGCCGCTCAAAGTCTTTCCAGCCTTGCCCCGTTCTGGCGGAATTTTCTGCGCGAGTGGCTGTCCCTGAACTACGTTTTGAATTTGGTTCAGTTCCTTGAAGTTCACGTTGCCGGATTCAGTTTCCTTGGCGCGGAGTTTTTTCGAGTCCGTTTCGAAATTATATTTGATATACGAATCCGCTCCGTCCTGCGGCATAATCGCGTGCGCCACTTCGCACGGCGAACCATAAACAGGATTGTCCACGAAATCAGAAATTTTGTCTTCCTCAACTCCAACCACGACACCTTGCGTAGTGAGCGCGCGAATTATCATTTCGGCGGTCACTTCTGCTCCGCTCATTGCGGGCGCGGTGGCGGTAACGGTGGCAACGATGTCGTCTTTTGAAATGTCGATTATGATTGAAGCGTCGCCAGCCTTGACATGCTTGTACTCGCCGATTTTTTCGTATTTGCTGTCTGTGCCCGACTTGGCCAACTTTTTGATTTTTCCTTCGTCAAGGCTCACGGTATCCGGACGGCGCGCGTCATTTATGATTTCTTTCGGCTCTACAGAATTACCCTTTCCGACAGGAAGGACAACCTTGAGCATGATGTCTTCGCCAAAATGCCTGATGTAATACAATCCATCCTTGTCCAAAGATTCCGCTTCTTCGTCGTGATGTATTCCCAAAGCGGCCGCTTCCTGCGCGATTTTTTTCTTTTTCTCGGCGACGACAGTGGCGTTCTGGTAAATCCGAACCTTCCAGGGCTTTTTTCCCAGCCCCAAAAATCCGTCCGAGCCGCGTTCGAGGATTTCATATTCGAGATTGCCAACTTTGGTGTCAAGTTGGGTGGAAGCGTCTGCAAGACATTCGTCCAAAGTGTCGGCGTTCACCTCCACCACGGAAAGCGAACTGTCGATTTCCCACTGAGACTTCATGTCTTTTCTGACTTCTTCCAGCGTAATCATCACATAATTCCTTTTCGCAAACTTGTGAGTTTGGCGCGAAGTCGAAGGTTCGCCTTGGTGTGAAGCTGCGAAATCCGCGATTCGCTCACTTCCAAAACCTGTCCGATTTCTTTGAACGTCAAATCCTCATGGTAATAAAGCACGATTACCATCTTTTCTTTTTCGGGAAGTTCGTTTATCGCATCGATTATTATTTTTCTGATTTCTTCGCGCTCGACTATGACATCCGGATTCAAACTTGAAGGAGATTCGATGCTGTCGCCGATGGACATGTGGTCGTTGTCGTTGCCGGAATACCACACATCGCTCAAAGAAAGGACGCTCGGTCCTGTGATTTTCATCACGGTCTGCTGATATTCTTGTTCCGAAACGCCGAGTTTTTCTGCAATTTCGGCATCGCTTGCCGTGCGTCCGAGTTTGGCTTCAAGGTCGCCAATCGTGTCCTCAATTTCGCGCGACTTCTGCCTCACCGAACGCGGAATCCAATCCAACTGCCTCAACTCATCGAAAATCGCGCCCCTGATTCTTGTGACGGCGTATGTCTTGAATTTGACGTTCTTTCCGGGATCATATTTTTCGATTGCGTCCAAAAGTCCAAACTGCCCGAATCCCACAAGGTCGTCAAATTCAACGCTGCCCGGCATTCCCACGCCAACCTTACCTGCCACATATTTTACGAGCGGCATATATTGGCGGATGAATTTGTCACGGAGTTCCGGAGACTTTGTTTTCCGATACTCTTTCCAGAGTTCTTCTTCTGTCTTTTCATCGGTTAGCGTTGAATCCATATTTCCACACCCTAAAAGTTATTCATCTTTGACAAGGACAGTCCTGATGGCTTCCGCCATCAACGAAGCGTCTTTTGAATCCGCGACAGTTCCGTCAGGAAATTCCGTGCGACGCATGGGCGACGGGGAATCTTCCTCGGCAAAATCGCTGTCCTCGATAACACTCTCTTCTTCCGCATCCTGCTTGTCTTCCGAATCGCCGCCGTCCAACGCCGGAAAACTGTCCAAATCAGGAAGTTCGTCGCCGACAGAACTGGATTTCGTGCCAGACGATTTGGGCGGCTCATGCGGCGCGGAATTACCAGCAGGCGAAGCGGGAACATTCGCGGCCTCGGAGTTCGCGGCAGAAACTTGCTGAGCGGAAGAGGCTGCCACTTCGGAAACGCGCACTTCCGAAACGCTTTCATTGCCAGGCTCTGCCGAGGGCTTCGCATCATCGGCGGAAGCGGAAGACGCTGCAACGCTCGCCGCTTCTTGTTCGGAAGCACTCTCCTGAGGCGAAGCGGGCTTGAAACCGACATCCGCCGCGGTCAATACGTGCCGAGTAGAACCCAGCGAAAAAGTCGGAGCGTTCTCCTCATTCGGCAAATCTTCCTCGCTCACCACCAAATCGACTTTTGAACCGACAACCTTTTGCGGCGTTTCGGTGGATTCAGAAACAGGAGCCTCGCCGTCCGAAAGGAATTTTTCGTACACCACCTGTATTCCCACAGCGAGACCGCCGAACACCACAGCAAAAATCACGGCCTTCAAAAGCGCAAGCGGAAAAGCATTTCTTGAGAAAAGTGAAATGAAAAAAGACAAAGCGAGCGCGAGTGACGCACATATTACGACGGGCTTTATTTTTATCACTTCGTTTCCCCTTCCGCAAAATCAAAAAGTCATTCGATTTATTATAAACCAATTTTGAAAAAAAGTCTACAAGAACTTGACAAAAAATTAAATTTTAGACGCGCTCCTTAAAGCCCAAAAATTTCTTGAGGAAATTTGAAACGCCCTCGCCTTGCGGCGCATCTGTCTTTTCGATGCGCCCGACAATATGCTTGATGCACATCGAACTTTTTGAATTCGGGTTCACCACGATGAACGGCTTTTGCCTGATGACAGAATTCTGCACCGCCGAATCCTCGTAGACAAAGCCCACATAATTCACCTTGAAATTGAGGAACTGCCCGACTATGCTTATGATTCTGTCGGCGATGCGTTTTCCTTCTTCGGCGGAGTGGACGCGGTTCACCAAAAGCTGCAAATTGATTTCGCGCCCTTCGATTTCCGTCGTGATGATTTTTATCATTCCGTAGGCATCGGTGATGGCGGTCGGCTCGGGAGTGGTCACCACATAAACTTCGTCGCTTGCCGCAACAAACGAAAGCACATTGTTTGAGATGCCGGCACCAGTATCTATGATGATGACGTCTGCATTTTCAAGCGACGAAAACTGCTTGGCAAAATATTCAAGTTCCTCTTTGCCAAGGTTCGCGATTTTTGAAAAACCGTTTGCGCCCGCGATGAATTTTATGTTGAACTCGGTGTCAAGGATGATTTCCTGCATCGTCTTCTGCCCGTTCATCACTTGAAGCAGATTGTACTTGGGCACAACGTTCAGCAAGACGTTCACGTTCGCCATGCCAAGGTCGCCATCGATGAGAATCACTTTTTTTCCGAGGGCGGCATAGGCGATGGCCATGTTCACGGAAATGTTGGTTTTCCCTACCCCTCCCTTTCCGCTTGTTACAGCGATGATTCGCGTGCCGTGATGAGGGCGCACTTCGTTTCGGTGGGGATTCGTTTTCATAATTTCCCGAAGTTCGCTTAACTGGTCTTCCATTGTCATTCTCCAAATTTATCTTCGATATGAATCCGGTCCACAGTAAAACCGGAAAGCCTGATTAAAAAATCAATGGCGTTCGCCTTCTTGATGTCCCGCGCGGGTTGCTGGCCGTCGGTCATGTATGAAAGCGATTTGTGCTTTTCGCCGAGCACACTTATTATGTTTCCAAAGCGCGTGGTCTCGTCGCACTTTGTCACAATAACCGAGGTGTATCCGAACAGTTCGTAGTTCTGCATTATGTTCTTTAGGTCGCGCGATTTTGTGGAAGCAGCAACAGCAAGATGCACGTCAGGACGAAGCCCGTCCACCCCAAGCGCGGTCTTGAGTTTTGCAATGTTCACAGAATCGTTCGGACTGTATCCCGAAGTGTCGATGTAAATTATGTCGTAGTCCTCGCGCACCGAATCGAAAATGGTCTTGAGGTCGGCATCTTTTTCGGCCTTGAACACATTCAGATTGAGAACCTCTCCGTAATTCCTGAGCTGCGCTTCCGCACCAACGCGAATCCTATCGATGGTAATCATGCACATATTCAGTTTTCTCGCGTTTCCGTCTTTTTGGCGTTTGATGTTTTGCGCGGCGAGTTTTGCGATGGTTGTGGTTTTTCCAACGCCAGTAGGTCCAACAATGACCACCACGTGCGGAGGGCGATGCGTGCTTTCCGGCGCTATCGAAATCGACTCGCCAATCCAGTCAACTACCTGCCGTTCCACAAGCGAAAAGTTTTCAAGGTCTTCGAGCGAAAAATCTTTGCGCAGGCGGAGTTCGATTTCGTTTATGAATTCTTTGGTGAATTCGTTGTCCTCAAGCATTTCCCTGATTCGCTCGATGGATTCGATTTTCACGTCTTCGGAGGAAGAACGCGGCATTGTCTGTATTTGGGCGGTGAGGCTGTCGAGTTTGCTGTTCAGTTCATCGAGGCGGATTTCTTCTTTGGATTTCCCGCCCGAAACTTTGCGAATGAATTCTTCCTGCGCACGACGCAAACTTTCCGCATCGCTCACATCCACAAGCGGACGCTCTGGCTGGCGGTTCACAACGTACTTCACTTCGGTGCGCTCTCTTTGGAAAAGTCCGAAAAGCCCGTATTTTTTCATAACCTGACGGCGGTCGATGATGTTGTAGGACTGTCCGTACATGTCGGCAAGTTTCGCGCGACAGTCGCTCATGTCTTCGCCCGTCAGTGTGAGAATTTCTTCTGCCCGATATTCACTAGCCATTCACAAACTCCAATTCCTATTCCGCAAGATGCGGAGTGGACTGCTTTATTTCTCCGAGCACTTCGATGGAAACGCTGTTCTGCGCGGCAACAACCTCGTTCACCGAAAGCGCGACAATTCCTGGAAGTTCCCGTTCCGTGGACGATTTTACCAGCGCGCGAACTTCGCCAGGACACAAGACTATCGGCTGATAGCCACGCTCCTGCATCGCAGCAAAAGCCGCGCTCACGTCTCCTATCCATTTTCGGCCGTCCACAGGATCAAGCGCGACAAAGGGACGCGAGCCGTCTGATGGAATCTGCTGGTGAGAAAGCAGAAGTTCCGCATACTCTTGCGACAGGTTCAACACGCGCAGGCAATGTTCGTCGTCCGCATATTGCAGGCAGATTTGTTTGCCCAATGCCTCGCGCACTTTTTCCGTGAGAATCCACGGACTCACTCCCGAACCGTAGTTTGCGAGCGTTTCCAAAATCAATTCGATATTCCTTATCGAAACTTTTTCGCGCAAAAGTCCTTGCAAGACCTTTTCGATTTGTCCGTAATTGAATTTTCCGGACTCGAAAACTTCGTCCACAACGACTTTGTTCGTTTCGGAAATCTTGTCGATGATTTGCTTGACTTCCTTTCTTCCCAAAATTTCTGCGGCGTGCGAACGAATGATTTCTGTAAGATGAGTCGCAATCACAGTCGGCGGATCGACAACAGCATAGCCTGCGCGTTCCACTTCCGAGCGTTTGTCTTCCGGTATCCAAATGGCAGGCATTCCGAAGGCAGGGTCTCGCGTCGGCTCTCCTTTCACTTCTTCGTTTATGTCGCCCGCATTTATTGCCATGTAATATCCCATCTTGAGTTTCGAGCGACCCGCTTCTATTCCGCGAATTTTAAAAGTATATTCACTAGGATCCAAAGTCATATTGTCCATGATTCTGATGCTCGGAACGACAAGTCCCAAATCCAGCGCAGCTTCACGCCGAATGCGCGTGACGCGTTCGAGCAGCTTCGCGCCCTTTTCCTTATCTACAAGCGGAATGAGGGCATAGCCGATTTCAAGCAAAAGAGGATCGAGCGGCACTACAGGCGAAACGTCAAGCGGATTCTGTCCGGTCTGTCCGCCAGCGGCGGCTTCTGCTTCCGCGGCTTGCTTTGCGGCTTCTTCCATGGCACGCTCCCTCTGCATCCGAACTCCCGCGAAAATGCATATACCCCCCAGGGGTATGAGAATGTACCAAGGCATTCCGGGCAGAATTCCAAGCACAGCCATCGCCACGCCCGCTATGACATAGGTCCTGCCAGAAGTGGTGAACTGATTTTTTATCGCCTCGCCGAGTTGCTCGTCTGTGTTGCTTGCCGTTACGAGCATACCCGTGGAGAACGAAAGAAGGAGCGAAGGGATTTGGCTCAAAAGTCCGTCGCCAATCGTGAGACGCGAATAGGTCTCAAGTGCGCTCATAAAATTCTCATTGCGGAGAACCATTCCAGTGATGAGGCCCGCGACCAAATTCACGACCGTAATGAAAATGCCCGCAATCACATTTCCGCTTACGAATTTGGAAGAACCGTCCATCGCCGAAAAGAAGTCGCTTTCGTTTCGGATTTCCGCCCGCTTAATCCGTGCCTGCTCTTCCGTTATCGCGCCGGAATTGAGTTCCTGGTCCACGGCGAAATTTTTCTGCGCCATCGAATCAAGCGCGAACCTCGCCGCCACTTCGGAAACACGCGTCGCGCCCTTCGTAATCACGACAGTCTGAATCACAATCAAAATGATGAAAATCACCATTCCGACAACGAGGCCGTCCGTTCCAGACGTGCTTCCGACAACGAACGTGGAAAACGCGCGAACCATCCGCCCGTCAAACCGCTGTCCTTGCGTGAGAATGAGTCGCGTGGACGAAACGTTTATTCCAAGCCCGAAAAGCGTCACAAGCAAAATCAACTGAGGAAACACCGTGAGGCGCGAAGGCTTTGGCGTGGAAATCACCGTGAGCAAAAGCAAAATCGAAATCGCCAAATTCAACGCCATGAAAGTGTCGAGCAAAAACGAAGGGAGGGGAATGATGAGCATGAGGACGACGAGAATCGCGCCGATTGCCACCGCATTGTTTTGAATGAGATTCAGAAAATTCCCCTGTCGTTCGTTTGGCATAAGTCCCCACCCTGACCAAAAAATCTAAATAAAAATCATCTGCGTCCGCGTTTCATCGTTTTTTACGCCGCGCCGGATTTCTTGTTGAATTTTTTCAAATGACTGTACACAAGCGAAATCGCCTTAAAATACTCATCGGGTATTATATCACCTAAATCAACGTCTGCATAGAGGGAGCGCGCGAGCGGACGATTTTCCACGATGGGCACATCGTTCTCCCGCGCGATTTGCTTTATGCGCTGCGCCATAAAATCCTCGCCCTTCGCGCTCACCATCGGGGCCGCGCTTTGCGTCGTGTCGTATTTGAGCGCAACCGCAAAATGCGTCGGGTTCGTGATTACCACGTCGCTTTCCGCCACGGCGCGCGGAATGTTCGAAGCCAAAAGCTGCTTTTGCGCCTGCTTGATTCGCCCCTTCACTTCGGGGTCGCCTTCCATCTCCTTGAATTCCTGCTTCACTTCCTGCTTCGTCATTTTCAAAGATTCGATGAATTCCCTGCGCTGAACAAAATAGTCGGGAATCGAAATCAACAGAAAAAAGACCGCCGCGAAAAAAAGAATCTGAATCGCAATCGAGGCGAGTTTTCCGATTGCGCCCGCTACGTTCCCGTTTCCGTGCACAATGAAAAGCAAGTCGCCGATGTTCGCACGGATTATGCTGTAGGACGCGAAAACCAAGACCGCGACTTTCAGGATTGACTTTCCCACGTTGAACGCGCCCTGACGCGAAAAGACAGTCTTCTTGAAATACTCTCCGAACCTCGGAAGGATTTTCGAAAAATTCATTTGTATTGGCTTCGTGCTGAAAAGCCACCCGCGGTTTTGGATGAGATTTCCGATTACGCCAGCCAAAAGCGCGACGAACGCTATCGGCAAAACAGTCTTCAAAAAATAATTGAAGAACACGACCGCGCTCGTTCCGCTTATCGCGTTGTCATCCGTACACCTGCTGAAAAAAAACACGAGCACTTCGACGAACTGTTCCAAAATCCATTTTCCCAAAAGGAAGAGAGTGAGCGTCGAAAAAAGAAAAACAATCGCCGCGTTCACTTCCTGGCTTTTCGCGACGCGGCCTTCCTTGCGCGCCTTGTCGATTTTTATGTCGGAAGGTTCTTCGGTGCGTCCCTCGTCCTCAGCCGCGAACCACTGCAAGTCGATGAAGTCAAAAAGATTTTCGTCTTTCAAATTCGTCTTCCTCCCAGTTCCAAAAACAGCTGTTCAAGCCGCGAAAAGCCCGCATCGAATCCGCGCGTAAAAGCGTCAATCATGCTCGGGAAAAGCGCCGTCAAAACAAAGAACGCCGTCAAAATCATTATTGGGAAACCTTCGGAAAGAAGGTTCATCTGCGGCGCGGCCTTGGAAAGGATTCCCACCGAAACCGTGATGAGCATCAGAGTTCCCATTATGGGAAGCGCGATGACAAGCGACGACGTGAAAAGGTCGCTCAAAGAACGCATCATAGTTTGGACGAGAACGCCGCCCTGCATATCGCGCACAATCGAAAACGCGCTTAGCGTCTTGAAACTCGAAACGAGCGCGCCCAAAAACAATTTTTGGAACCATCGCGTCTGCATGAAAACTAGCATCGCCATCAAATTCAAATATTGTCCCATCAGAGGATTTTCCACTTGGCTCAAAGCGTCGTACACTTCGCTTGCCGAAAATCCCATCTGAAACGCGAAGAACTGTCCCGCCGTGCTGAACGCCGAAAAGATGATGCTCACGAAAAAACCGGTTATTATTCCGAGCAAGGCTTCTCCAGCCAAAAGCAAAAAAAACTGCATCGTAAAAAGCGCGTTCGCGTACATCGCCGCTCCATACGAAGAATAGTCCACTTGGGGAAGGACGATGTACGACATATAAAGTGCGAGCGCAAGACGCGCCACAGTGGGAACATTCCGCATCGAAAAAAGCGGAAGCGTCATCAAAAGAGCAAAGCACCTTACAGTCGCCAGCAAAAAAGCGGGCGCATTGTTCAAAACATCGTCAAGCATCTATACCCCATACCGGTATACCCTATCGCGCGAGCGCGGGAATCTGTTCAAAAAGCGTAATCGTATAGTCGCGCAGCATCGCGAACATCCATCCTCCCAAAAGCGCGAGCACTGCCAAAATCGTGAGCATCTTCGGCAGGAACGTGAGCGTCTGTTCCTGAATCGAAGTCGTCGCCTGAAAAATCGCGACCACAAGGCCTATTATCAAAGCCGAAAAAAGCAACGGGGCTACAAGAATAAAAACCTGCAAAATTCCCGAGCGCATCAAATTCATAATTTGACCCAATCCCATTTTCACCTACCTCAACACCGAAATGAAAAGTTGCCGCGTCAAAATTCCCCAGCCGTCCACAAGCACGAAAAGCATCAGTTTGAACGGCATCGAAATCTGAACAGGCGGCAACATCATCATTCCCATCGACATCAATATGCTCGCCACCACCATGTCGATTATGATGAACGGAATGTACAAATAAATTCCGATTTTGAACGCCACTGTCAGTTCGTGCAGAATGTATGCCGGAACGAGGACATGGGTCGGAACGTCTTCAAGAGTATCCGGCCTTTCCATGTTTCCCATTCCCATGAACATCTCGATGTAACTCGTGTCGTCCGCCATCTGCGAATACATAAAATAACGGATCGGCCTTTGCGCGCTGTCGAACGCTTCTTGAATGCCGATTTCCCCGTCGCGCATCGGAACGAACGCATTGTCGTAGACGTTCGTAAAAGTCGGCCACATGACAAAGAGCGTCATAAAAAAAGCGATTCCATTCAAAACGCTCGTAGGAGGAACTTGCTGCAATGAAAGCGCGCGCTTTATGAAATCAAGCACAATCGAAAAACGCAAAAAACAAGTGAGCAGAATCAAAAGGCTCGGCGCGAGCGTGAGCAACGTGAGCAGCACCAAAACCTGGACGCTGAACGCCACTTCCTCGCCGCCATCGGGCCTCGTTATGCTGATGTCGATGTTCGGAATCTGAACTGGATTCACGTCGCCTTCCATCTGCATCGTTCCGCGTGAAGAGCCCCGCGGAAAATTCGCGTCGTCTTCAGCGCGCATCGCGTTTTGCGGAAAGGCTTGAAACGCGCAGGCAAAAACGAAAATCAAAAAGGCGAAGAGGCGTGGAAAGAATTTTTTCTGAAAAAAAATCGCAGCCACCTCATTCCTCCGAGCCGAGTTTTTTGCGCTGCGTTTCGAAGAATTCCGAAATCTTCGCGCCAGGCTCTTTTTGCCCGGCAGTCCGCGCGTTTTTTGGATTCAAAAAAACCGAAAGTATGTCGCCGAAATTGCGCGCCCGGGCGTTGTTCTCATTCCGGTCGGCGTTGAGGTTCATCGCGTCCACGAGTTCCTTGTCCGTAATCTCGCCGAGCAGGTCAATCGAATTTTCGGTCACGCCGAGCAAATACGCGTGTTCCAAAAGCGTCACGATTTGCACGGACTTTCCGGGCGCAATCGAAATCGCCGCAACCTTGCGCAGGAACATATCGTCCTCGTTGATTCCGCCGTCCATCTTTTTTTTCATAAAATTCATCACGAAGTAAATGCAGACGACCACAACAATCAGGACAAAGACCATCCGGAAGAAAACCCAAATCGTAGAGCCGCCCCTGCTTTGTGCCGCAACTTCGGAAGGCTGATTTCCTTGCGATGCGTCGCCAATTCTGAGCGTGGATTCGTCAGGAATTGAAGAGGATGAAATTTCTTGAGTCTGCGCGGAAAGACTTGCTTCGTCCTGCGAATTCTGGGAAAACGCGAAAAAACAGAAAAGCGAAAAAGCGCATAAAAGCGCGAATTTTTTTTTCGAGAAAATCAACTTTACCCCACCCATATAAAATCCGCGCGTGGAATTACCCACACGCGGAAAAATCATCTCAATTCAGAAACCCGTTCCTGCGGAGAAAGGATTTCAGTGATTCGGACACCGAAGTTTTCATCGATGACCACGACTTCACCCTTCGCTATCGGCTTGTGGTTCACAAGGATGTCCACAGGTTCGCCAGCAAGCTTGTCCAATTCGATGATCGTACCCTCGCCAAAACCGAGGATTTCCTTTATCGGTTTTTTAGTGCGTCCGAGTTCTACGGTCATCTCCATGAAAACGTCCATCAACAGGCCGATATTGCCTTGATCGCCGCCCATTCCGCCGCCCATGAGCGAAGGATATTGAACAGACTGAACGTTCGGAGCGGCGCCCATCGGCATTCCACCCATTTGCATCGGCATACCTCCTCCCATTGACATAGCACCCGCCATCTGAGGCGCTCCTCCACCCATCGGAGCGGCGGCACCGGCAAGGCTCGCCATATCCGCGGCATTGAGCGCACCGCCGGCATTTCCCCCAGGCACAGCCATCGCTGCGTTCCCGCCCAAAGCCATTCCGATTTGCCAAGCGGCCTCGCCTGAAATCGCCTCCCACATAGTGTACGCGTTTCCGTCTATTGTGATCGGGAACGTGAAGAGCGCGAAAGTATTCTGCGGAGCGCGTACCATCGCTTTGGGTACGTTTATCGATTCCGCCGGATTACAGGCAAGTCCGGGCAATTTTCCGGTCTTGTCAATAGCTGTAAGTTCATCATTTGTATGTGTAGAAAGGGTCTCGTTCACAACGGAAAGAGCCATGTCGTCAAGAGTGGCATTCTCTTCCTTGTTTATCAGCCCCACCAATTTCTGAGCGCAGTCGGTCGATATGATGTAAAGGTGGTCGCCTTTGAGCCCCGCCGAATAGTCGGCCTGCGTCACGATGACCATTTCCGGAAGTTTCGCCAAAAGTTGGTCACGCGCCGCGGATTCCACGGTGGGCGTTCCCACGGTAACTTCCGCGCCAGTCATCTGCTTGAGATTTTCGGCAAAAGAATCCTTCGTGTCGCCCGCAAATTTCGCCAAAGTTTCCGTATCTATGTTCATCATCGACGGAGACGCAGATGCCACTTGTCCCGAAGCATTCAATCCGTCCATAGGAACGCCGGAAAGCAGCGCATCGATTTCGTCTTGAGAAATTACACCATCGCTCATACTGATTCATCTCCTTCTACGGAAAGTTCTTCGAATTCTTCCTCATCGTCTTCTTCAAGTTTGCCAGTAACTTGAACCGCCATCTTTTTGCCCACAACGCCGGGCTGGCAATAATATTTTTTCTTGTCGCCGATATTGAGCGTAAGCTGGTCGCTCACTTTCGTATTGGAAAGTTTTACGACATCGCCCGCACGCAAAGAAAGCACGTCGCGAATCGGCACGTTTATCGAACCGATTTCCGCAACCACATCCATATCGACTGTGGAGATTTTTTCTTTGAGAGTGCCCAAATACTGTGTCGTGCTGCTTCGGCGCACCGAACTGAACCAAAACTGCGAGGAAAGTTTCGAAATTATCGGCTCAATCGTAAGGTAGGGAATGCAGAAGTTTATCATTCCCTCTTCCTCTGTAACTTTTGTTTCCAGCGTAACCAGAACGACCATTTCCGTAGGCGGAACAATCTGCGCGAACTGCGGATTCGTTTCAATCTGTCCAAGACGCGGACGCAAGTCGATTACCTGTGTCCATGCCTCGCGCATATTCGCCAAAATGCGCACGATGATTCCTTCCATGACCGACTGCTCAATGTCCGTAAGGTCGCGGCTCTTGTTGCCGGTAACAACGCCAGTTCCGCCGAAAAGCCTGTCTATCATGCTGAACGTAATGGCAGGGTCTATTTCCAAAACCGCGTTGCCTTTAAGCGGATCCATGTTTATGACGGCGAGCGTCGTCGGAGTTGGAATCGAGCGAATGAATTCCTCGTAAGTAAGCTGGTCTACGGTCGCCACGTGAACATGAACCAAAGAGCGCAACTGCGCAGAAAGGCTCGTCGTGGTAAGACGCGCAAAGGTTTCGTGCATAATCTGCACCGTGCGAATCTGTTCCTTTGAAAACTTGTCGGGACGCTTGAAGTCGTAAATCTTGATCTTACGGGTGTCGGAAACGGCCTTGTAGTCATCGTTGTCCGGCTGCCCCGTATTGATCGCGTTGAGAAGCTGGTCTATTTCGTCCTGCGAAAGAACATCTGTCATCTAAAAGCCTCGCTTTTTCGCCTATTGCTGCGTCACCACATTCAGTTTGTCAAAGGAAATCTTTCTGATTTTTCCCCTGCTCAAAATCGAATCGTTTATTTCGTTGCGAATCTCGATTTTGAGTTTTTCCTCATTGCGCGGAGAAAGCGCTTCGGCGGTTTTTCCCGCGAAGTAATTCCGCAAAAAGTCACGGATAGGAATTCTCTGCGCAGTGATTTCAGTTGAAGTAACTTTATCTTCTTTTTTATAGCCCATGAAAATGTTCACGACTATGCTTGCCGGAATCGGGTCGCTCGAACGCGTCTGGATTTCGCCAATTCCCTGATACCAGTCAAGCTCTTCGGCCATTTCCTTGTAGTCTTCGCTGATTGGAATGGCTGCCGCGGCAGGCTTGTTTCCGCCAACGATGTTCATCGTGATTATGACCACAGTGACAATCAGTATTATCGCACCCAAACCAAGCGCGACATACTTGAGAAGTGTCGGCAAAAATCCGCCTCCGCCGCCTTTTTTCGGGGAAGAGCCACCGCCAACATCGTCATCGCCCAAGCCATCGTCCATATCGTCGTCTGCCATTTTGCACCTCCAAATTTTGATACATCGGAATATGCCGAATCCGCTTCACGCAAAATTCGAACAAATTTTAAAAATGCCCCTCGTCGAGGATAATTATGTCAACCCTGCGATTGTAAGCGCGCCCCTCTTCCGTATCGTTGCTGAATTTCGGACGCTTGTCGGCATAGCCCGCGATGGAAAACTTTTCCTCGTCCACCCCGAAATCGGCAAGATAATGAAGCACGTTCATCGCGCGCGCCGCGGAAAGTTCCCAGTTGCTGGGATACACCTCACGGTCGCCCCCCTCTTCCTCCGAACCGTCATCCGCGTAATAGACATCCACCGGCGTGTTGTCGGTATGCCCCTCTATTCTAAATCTTCGGTTTTTTTCAATTAAATCTTTATCATTAAAAAATTCCGAAAGGCGCAAAAGAGTTTCGCGCGTGTTTTCGATATTGAGGCGCGCGCTGCCCCGCTCAAAAAAAGCGTCTGCCGCAAGCGAAATCACAAGTCCGCGCTCATCGCTCGTGACGGTGATTTTGGCACTCTTGATTTCGGGCGCGAAAAGCGAGACGGCCTTTTTCTTGACCATGCCGAGCGAACGCCCTCTTTCCACCGAAGGCAGCGAACTGATTGTGTTTCCCAAATCCGCAAGCCTTCCCGCCGAAAGGGACATTCCTCCGGTGGTCGCCTCCGTCTGGTTCATTTGGAGCGATTCGGTAATCGTGGCGAGCTGAGTTATATCGACTTCAGTAGGATCGTAGAGCATGACGAAAAAGCACAGCATAAGCGTGATCATGTCGCCATAAGTGCCCTGCCACGCTGTAGAAGGTTTTTCAGGCTCTTTTTTCTTTCCCATCAGACTAATCCTTGAGGACTTCCGCGCCCACGGCCTTCCTGCTCACGGGATCGAGATAAGTCAAAAGTTTTTGCGCGATGACGCGAGAGTTTTCGCCTGCCTGAATCGCAAGAACGCCCTCTATGACCATTTCCTTGACGCGCATTTCAGAAGAATTTTGTTCCTGCAAATTCTGTCCCATAGGAACGAGAATCCAGTTTGCCAACATAGAACCATAAAGCGTCGTAATCAAAGCGACAGCCATGTTCGGACCGAGCGAACTCTTGTCTTCCAAGTTGTTCAACATACCGATAAGTCCGAGAACCGTTCCCATCATTCCGAAGCCAGGCGCGAAACCGCCCCACTGGTTGAACACGTTTATCCATTCAAAATGCCGCGCCTCGGTCTGGCTCATTTCGTTTTCCATGATTTTTCGAACGACCGCGCTGTCCGTACCGTCAATGACGAGGCGAAGCCCGCTTTTGAGGAACTGGTCGTCCAAGTCTTCAAGACCGTCTTCAAGGATGAGGATTCCTTCGCGGCGGGCTTTGTCAGAAAGGTTTACCATGTTCTGCACAAGCGACTTTTCGCCGAAATCAGGAACTTTGAAAACCTTTCCCATAATCTTGAACACACCCAAAGCCTTGCTCAGCGGGCACATAATACAAATCGCGGCGAAAGAACCACCGATTGTCATGAACACCGACGGAATGTCGATGATTCCTCCAAGAGTTCCTCCCGAAGTCAAAACCGACATCACGATACAGGCCGCGCCGCCCACCACGCCGATTATAGACGCTATATCCATTCAACACCCCTCGTGCCGAAAAGCCCTTCAGCTCTCCTGGCCGTTTATACCGATTCTGCTGCGGTACTCAATAATTTTATTAACGACATCTTCGGGGGAATTTCTTACTACGATTTTTTTGCCGGAAAGCATGGTGATCGTCAAATCGGGAAGGCATTCCATTGACTCAATCATGTGCGGATTGATGAAATAGTTCGATCCGTTAAGGCGTTCAACCTGAATCATACTTTATTATTTCCCCACTAATAAAGATGTTCTATACATTATATATTACCTTTAAAAAAAAAGCAAGTGGTATTTTTGCTATTTTTTCGAGAAACGCAGACGAAAAATTGCGGCTTCTTTTAACTCGAATTCACTTGACTTTTCCGTAAAAAATGCTATTCTTTTAGAAACGGAAAGCCCGAAATCAAATTCAAAGAACAAGGGCTTCTGGCAAAAAGTTGCCCGAAACGCGGTCGCTTTTTGTCCTTAAAGTTTGCGTCGCAAACTTCGATACCAACCGTGCGCCTTCATTTTTTGAAAAGCGCACACGAAAACGCCTTTTGCGAAACTGAAATTTCGCCAGGGCTTTTTTATGGGAGCAAAAGATGGCCTACACAATTTCTGATGCCTGCGTAAACTGCGCCGCGTGCGAGGGAGAATGCCCCGTAAGCGCGATTTCCGAGCAGGGCTCAAAGCGCGTAATCGATGCGGGAACCTGCATCAACTGCGGAACCTGCGCCGGAGTCTGCCCGACACAAGCCATTTCGGAAGCGTAGGATTTCGCAATCGCATCTGGCAAAGATGAATTTGAAAGGAAAATCCAAATTTGTCTCGTTTCTAAAGGCCGCGCTCTTTTTGGGCGCGTGTCTTGCCGTAAGTTTTGCGGTGGTTTTTCCGTTGTGGGCGTTCGCAAAAAACGCGCCGCGGGCGTATTCTGCGGCGGTGCTCATTTTGGTGGCTTTGTGCGCGGCTTGGAAATTCATCGCATGGGCAAAAAAAAGCGGCGCGAAAAAGACACTCCGCGTTTTGCTGAAATGCGCCGTGCTTGCGGCAGGGATTTTCATCGCGTTCAGATTTTTGCTTTCGTTCAGAAGAATTTCCGCGCTAGTGGCGGCGGTTTCCACGGCAGTCCTTTTCACTCTCGCGGACAAGGTGTTCAAAAAAGCGTAGGAGTTCCTGTGCGAAGTTTCGCAAAAAAATCAGTCCTTCTCTTTTTGACAGTCTTTTCACTGCGCGCCGCATTTTGCCAAAAGGCAATCGTAAAAGTGGACTTGTCTCAACTTGCGAAAATCGATTCGATGGAAAAGGTGGAAGTCGAAAAGGAAGTCGTGATAAACGGCGAGAAAGTCCTGCGCAGGGCAAAAGTCGATGACCCTGTTTTGGCGCAATACGATAAGGAACTTGCGAAGAACAACATCGCTATTCGCAACGGCAAATCTCCCGAAGTGAATTTTTTCGCGTACACGGCAAAGAAAAACGATACCATTTCAAAATTGGCGGCGCGGCTTTGCGTGATTTACGATTCTTTCGTCGTGATAAACGATATTTCTTCGCAGAACGAGGGGCTTGAAGGAAGCACGCTGATTTTTCCAACGGCAAAGGGGCTTTTCATTCCCGAACCTGAATCCCAAAGCGCGCGAAAAAGCCAGTTTGAAATCCTGCTCCAAAAAAACAGGTTTCCGCTCGCGAACCCGGACGAAGCGATGTGGTTTGAAATACGCGGACAACGCTATGTTTTTTTGCCGGACGAGAATTTTTCGCCGACGGAACGCGCGTTTTTCTTGGATCCCGCGATGGTCGTGCCCGTGCAAAATTACAGGGTTTCAAGCGCGTTCGGAAACCGCGAAGACCCTTTTGGAAGCGGGCTTTTGCAGATGCACAAGGGAATGGACATGGCAGTTCCCGAAGGCACGGAAGTGGTCGCCTGCAAGGGCGGGCGCGTGGCGGCGACTGGCGAGGACGATGTTTACGGAAAGTGGATTTTGCTTGAACATTCGAACGGGATAGGAAGTTTCTACGCGCACCTTTCATTTGTGGCAGTCCAAAGCGGAACGGCTGTCCGTTCGGGCGAGCCAATCGCGCGAAGCGGAAGCACAGGAAAAGTAACAGGCCCGCACCTGCATTTTGAAGTGCGCAAGGACGGAAATTCGGTAGACCCGAAAAAATACCTAAAATAGAATATGGCATTTACGAAGAAACACATTTTCGGCTTTCTCTTTTTCGCGGCTTCGTTCGCACCTTGCGATGCGGAAATGTTCCGCACTCTAAAGACCGTCGTGATTGAGGCGAACGAATACGCTTCGGAAAGCAAGAAAGTAGGAATAAGCGAATGCGTTTCGATAAAGCTACCCGACGACATGACGTTCGTGCAGGGCGTGGAGATTCTCGTAAAAATTCCAAAGGCCATCGCCGATTTTCAGAACACGATTCTATATTCGCTTTACGACAACATCGCGCCCTTCCCGTCCGAAGGCACGAACGACTATTCGGGAAAATCGATTCACTCCGGAATGTACCCCGGAAACCTTTCATGGTCGATTGTCGTTCCGCTCGCAAAGGACAACACTATAACAAAAAGCCCTTATGCCGACAAGACGCCAGTTCCGACTTCCAACCGCGGATTCGTGTTTTTGAGAAACCAACTCGCGATGAAAGGCCTTCCGCAAAAAGTGCTGGACGCGGAATTCGAAGTGAGCGCGAAAACATTGTACGCAGATTTGGGCGCGATAAGAATCAAAGCCAGCCATCTCGAAGAAATTTCGATAATGGTTGACGACAAGGAAACAAAGCCGGATTCCGCGGGGCTGATTTTCCTCAAACCCGGAAAGCACAGCGTCGCGCTGCTTCCAGAGAAATTCCGCAACGAGATAAGGACCGTGGCTGTGGAGCAGGCGAAAATCACGGAAATTGAATTCGCGCTCAAAAGCGTAGAGCCGACATTCAGTTTTAACACGCCGCAGGGAACGCGGATTTTCGTGGACGGAAACGAACTTGCCAACACGGACGAAGCCAAGATTGAGGCGGGAAAGCGCGTTTTCAAATTCGTGCTCGGCGGATATGAAGTTGTTCGGAACGTCGATATTCAAAACGGAAAGCACTACGACATTTCCGTGAATTTCGAGGCGAACATAATGGAATCGGAATGAGTTTGAATTATTGCAGTTTGTCTTCATTGCAAGCAAACTGCGATTTCGCGCATCCTGTGCGCCCGCTAACGCGGAGTTTTTAGGAGAAATTATGAAAAAAATCAGAAGCGGAAAGGTCCGCGAAGTTTACGACCTTGAAAACGGAAAGATGGTCATCGTCACGACCGACAGGATTTCGGCGTTCGACGTGATTCTGCCGACGGAGATTCCCGGCAAAGGAAAGGTGCTGAACGCGCTTTCGAATTTTTGGTTCGATTTCACGAAGGACATCTGCAAGAACCACATGATTTCCGCAGACACGCGGGAAATGCCCGCCGAATTCCAAAAAGCGGAATTCGAAGGACGCACGATTCTCGTAAAAAAGCTCAAGATGATTCCATACGAAGTGATTGTCCGCGGCTATATGTTCGGCTCGATGTACGAGGCGTACAAAAAAGGCGGGAGTTTTTTGGGACACCGCTTCGAAAAGGAATACGCATTGGCGGAAAGACTTTCCGAGCCTATTGTAACTCCTTCGACCAAGGCCGAGGAAGGACACGATGTGAACGTTACCCTCGAACAGATGAAGGCGGACATCGGCGAGGAACTTGGAAAGAAAATCGAGGATGCCGCGCTCGCAATCTACAAGAAGTGCTACGACCACGCGCTCAAAAACGGAATCATCATCGCGGACACGAAGTTCGAATTCGGGCTTGACGACGAAGGTGCGCTTGTCTTGGCTGACGAAGTGCTTACGCCGGATTCTTCGCGGTTCTGGGACGAAGCGGCATACGAAGTGGGGAAAAGCCCCGCCAGTTACGACAAGCAGTTCGTGCGCGACTGGCTTTCGGAAAACAATTTGGCAGGAGACGCCAGCATAAAGTCCATTCCCGAAGAAATCGTGGAAAAGACCGCCGCGCTTTACCGCGACTGCGCGAAAAAGATAATCGGCGAACAATGATGCCGCGGGTGTCGTCCTGCAAAACTCGGTTTGACCGCCGTTCGGCGTCAAGTTGACATCACATTCGTCTTGATGTATAATTTAAGCGATGCGTGCCGGAAAAAAAATACTCACCCTTCTCTGCCTTTTTTGCATGGCATCGCAAATTTTTGCGAAAAAGAAAGTCGAAGAGCAACCTGATTTCGCCGAACTTGCAAAAAGCGCGGACGCGTTCACTTTCAGAAAGACACTGAAAAAAGAAAAATCAGCCATCAAAGCACAATACGGCGCGAACAACGACACGCTTCTTATGATAGCGATTGAAGCGGGGCGCAAAACGGATTTTCTTACGACGCTTTTGGAGGCGGGAGTTCCGCTGGATGCGGCCAACGACAACGGCGACACCGCCCTGATTTACGCCGCGAAGTTCGGCTACGGAAAGTCCACGCTGAAAATGCTTCTTTCCTATGCCGCATCCCCCTCAAAAAAAAGGGCGCGAGCGGCGCACACGAACAATCTCGGGCAAAAGGCCGCTGACTTCCTGCAAGACGGCTCGGCAGAAAAAAAATTCCTAGAACGCTACTCCGAAAAAAAAGGCAGAAAAAACAAGTCCGAACCCGCAGAAGAAATTCCAGAAATCGAGGAAGAAGAAATTCCGGCTGACGAATCCGACTTGCAAATCGAAGAGGAAACTTTTTTCGAAGAAGAAATCGTTCAGGAGCCGGAAATCCAAACCGAACCAATTCCTGCCGAAGAGGAAGAGATTCCCGAGCCAGAAAAGCCTGCGGAGGATGTTCCGAAAAAAAAGCGCGAAAACAGGCACACATATCTTTTTGAAGGCTTGGAATCGTTCGAAACATATCAAATCGCGGAGAAAAAATTCGAGCCGATACAGAACCCCGACGCGAAAGACGAGAACGGTCGCACGCCGCTGCAAAACGCCGCCGCGCTCGACGACATCGAACTTGCAAAGCGTCTCTTGGAATCCGGCGCGAACGTGGATTTGCCTGACGGCGATGGCTGGACCGCGCTTATGTACGCGGCAAGGTTCGCAAAAAAAGACGAAGTCGCAGCCGCGCTCATAAAGGCGGGCGCGAACGTCAAGGCCAAAAACCGCTTTGGCGCGAGCGTGCTTGAAATCGCGGCGGGCTATGGCACTAGCGCGGAAATCCTAGAAGAGATTGCAAGCCGTTCCACAAAGAGCGCGCTTGTGCGGGCGTTCTTTACGGCGGTTGGAATGGGGCGGCCGAGCCAAATCCTCGAAGTATTTTTCAGGCACGGAATCACTGCGAACATTGTCTACAAGGGAAAAACTCCGCTTATGCTCGCGGCGCAGACCAACACCGACACGAACTGCATCGAATTCCTTTTGAAAAGCGGCGCGGACAAGACCTTCGTCACGGCGGACAGAAAGGACGCATACTATTTTGCCAAGCAAAATCCGAATCTTCCGCGCAACGACGTTTTCTGGTCGCTGAACAATTCGGAGAAATGAAATGAGGATAACCGGCGGAATCTTGAAAGGCAGAATCATAAAATGTCCGGAAGGCATTATCCGCCCGGCGATGGACAAGATGCGCGAGTCCGTGTTCGCCATTCTCGGCGACTTGGACGGAAAGTCATGGCTCGACCTTTTTTCTGGCTCCGGCACAATCGCAATCGAAGCGGTTTCGCGCGGAGCGACAAGCGTGGAACTTTGCGAAAAGGACAAACTCAAGGCAAAGACCGTCCTTGAAAACGTCTCGCTCACGGAAAGGGAAATGGGCGTGAAAATCCGGTGCCATTTTATGGCGGTGGAACTTTTCGTAAAACGCTGCAAAAATCGCTTCGACTACATCTTCCTCGACCCGCCGTTTCCATACAAATTCCACGAGCAGCTTGTCGAGCAGTGCGCACAACGCTCCTTGCTCGCGGACGGCGGAACGCTGATGGTGCACCGCCCTTCCGAACACGCGATGAGCGAAAAAATCGCAACGCTCTCCCTTTCGGACCGGCGCTCTTACGGGCGTTCCATCGTGGATTTCTACAGGCTCGACGAATGAATGCGATTTTTATTTCCGCCGTTCGCTTTGAAAATTTTTAGATTGACAAATTTCTAAAGAGTGCTATAATTATTTAAAAATGAATTTCAAAGAAATCCTGCAAGAAAAGGAAATTCCAGACGGATTCATAAAAGTCGCCGACAGACCGCTCGAAAACCTTTCCTCGGAGCAAAAAGCCATGCTCAACAGAAAAGGAAACGTTCTTTTCAACGAAGGTCGAATTGAAGACGCGCGCAGGATTTTCATCACCACCGGATATTCCGACGGTCTTATCCGCGTGGCAGACATTTACGCCAAGAAAAAGCGTGGCCTCGACGCCCTCAAACTTTACGTCCTCGCGCACGAGAAGGCAAAAGCCGAGCCTCTTTACGAAAAAATCGCATCCGCCATCGAAGGATTGTTAAAAGACGGCGAAAGCTAAAACCAAAAGGAGATTCCGCAATGTCTGGAGAAAAGACGACATCCTCATTCGAAGAATACCCGAATTTCGAGGGCGCGGAACACGAGGACAACGAAATATCGACTCTTTCCAAACGCGGATACCAACTTCTCAAGGAAGGCCTCATCGAGGAATCGAAAGCCGAATTCAAAAAAATACTTGCCATCGAGCACAACAACTACGCCTTGGTGGGGCTTGGCGACTGCGAGCGCAAGCAGGGCAATTTCCAGGAAGCCATAGCCTATTACAAGGAATGCATTTCCTACCATCCGGGAAACAACTACGCGCTCTTCGGGCTTGCCGACTGCTACAAGGCCTTGAACCAACTGCACAAGGCAATCGAAATCTGGGAGCAATACCTCACGCACGATGACAGAAACATAACGGTGCTCACGCGCGTCGCGGACGCATACCGAAAAATCCGCGATTTCAAAAAATCCAAGCAAATCTACTTGCGCGCATTGGAAATGGAAGAAAACAATCCATACGCGCTCATAGGACTTGGACATTTGCACTACGATTTCAAGGAATACAACGACGCGCTTTTCTATTGGACGCGGATGCTCGACCAAAACGAAAATTCTGCGGACATACGGGTGCTCACAAGCATCGGAAACTGCCACCGCAAATTGAAGACATTCGACAAGGGGCTGCAATATTTCGAGCGCGCGCTCAAATACGACCCCGAAAATTTCTACGCGCTTTACGGTCTCGCCGACTGCTACCGCGGAATGAACCAGCAGCACCGCTCGATTGAATATTGGAACAAGATTTTGGAAATCTATCCCGAAAACAAAGTGATTCTCACGCGGGCGGGCGATGCATACAGAAATTCCGGCAACTACACGCTGGCAGAAGAATATTACAAAAAGGCGATGAGCATCGAATTCGACATCTACGCCGCGCTGGGGCTCGCGCTTTTGCGAAAAGGACAAGGACGATATGAGGAAAGCGCAGAGCAACTCGAAGCGCTCATAAAGGACGACCCGAAAAACCACAGGCTCTACATCGCCTTGGCGGAAAACTACGAAAAGATGGGAAAAAAGCAAAAGGCAATCGAAGTCCTGGAAACATTTCAGCGGCACGGAATCCGAAGCCATGCAGTAACTTCATTCCTAGAACGCCTGAAGAGCTCGTGATGCAAAAAATCGCGCTTACGGGACTTTTCCCCGAAGAAATCTGCGAACTCCTCTCGCTTGACACGCCTTTTCGCGGAAGGCAAATCTTCAAATGGATTTATTCGGGCGCGGAAGACTTTTCAGAAATGACGAACCTTTCAAAGGAACTGCGCGCGCGGCTTTCGGAAAAGGCGGCGCTCCGCTCCTGCGCGGTGAAGAACATTCTCCGCGACGACGACGGCACAGTAAAACTGCAAATCGAAACTTCCGACGCGTTCGCCGTGGAAACCGTCCTGCTCGTTGACAAGGAAGGCCGCAAGACCGCCTGCGTTTCATGCCAAGCCGGATGCGCGATGGGTTGCGCGTTCTGCAAGACGGGGACTTTGGGACTTGCGCGAAACTTGAGCGCGGCGGAAATAGTAGAGCAATTTTTGTTTTTGGAAAAAGAAGTCGGGCTTCTTTCGAACATCGTCTTTATGGGAATGGGCGAGCCGATGCAAAACCTCGGCGCAATCCGAAAATCCATCGAAATCCTTTCGAGCGCGGAAGGTCGCGCTCTTTCTCCGAAGCGAATCACGATTTCCACCTGCGGAATCACAAGGGGAATATACGAAATTGCGGACGAAGGCCCGAAAGTGCGCCTTGCCCTTTCGCTCACTTCGGCTGAGCAGAATCTACGCGAAACGCTCATGCCAACGGCGAAGGCGAATCCGCTTTCCGAACTGAAAGCCGCCCTCGCCTATTATTCCGAAAAAACAGGATTTCGCGCGACGCTCGAAGTGCCGCTTTTGGCTGGGAAAAATTCGGACGAAAAAAGCGCGAAGAAAATCGCAGAATTCGCGCGCGCGCTTTCCGCCAACGTCAACGTAATCGCCTGGAACGAAGTGGAAGGGCTTCCCTTTTCAAGCCCCAGCCGTGAGGAATGCGACGCTTTTTTGAAGACGCTGCGGGATTCAGGCGCGAACGCCACGTTGCGGCGCAGGCGGGGAAGCAAAATCGCGGGCGCGTGCGGACAACTCGGAAGCACGTGCATCAAAATAAGCAACTAAAATATAGTAACTTATTTTGATTTCGAGTTTTTCACTTAATGAAAAAAAACTTGAAACTTTTTTCATTGCTGAAAATATATGATTTTAAAACAAACCACTGATTTTTCGGCGGCAAGTCTAAATTTTATGTGATTTTCCACTTGCAAAATTTCGACTTATGCTTTAAAATGAATTTATTACTAAAAGTTGTTTTCAAATAAGGAGTTAAAAAAATGCAAAAGAAGATATTTGTTGACGGAATGTTTGACGACGACGTAGCAGGAAAGGTCGCGGCGGCTGTAAAAGCAGTGGCGGGCGTCACCAACTGCGAAGCAAATCCCATGAAAGCGCAGGTTCTCGTAGATTTCGAAGGCGCGGACGAAGGCGCGATTGATGCCGCGATAAGTTCTGCTGGCGTGACGGTTCTCGGCTAATGTCCTCCCGCGAATCTCAAAAATCATAAAATTTTTCAGTCTGTTTTGGAGAAAAAAATGGGAAAAACCATAGCGCAAAAAATTTTTGAAAGCCATCTTTTGGAAAAGCCTTTCAAAGACACATACATCCTCAAACTTGACAGGGTTTTCTGCCACGAAATCACAACGCCAATCGCCATAAACGACCTTGCCGAGCGCGGAATGGACCGCGTTTTCGACTGCGAAAAAATCAAGGCAGTGATTGACCACGTAACTCCAGCCAAGGATTCCAAGACCGCGGAGCAGGAAAAAATCCTCCGCGACTGGGCAAACCGCAACGGAATCAAGGATTTCTTCGACATCGGCGCGAACGGAGTGTGCCACGCGATTTTCCCCGAAAAGGGCTTCGTGCGCCCGGGCTTCACCGTCATCATGGGCGACAGCCACACTTGCACGCACGGCGCGTTCGGAGCGTTCGCGGCCGGAGTGGGCACTACGGACTTGGAAGTGGGCATCCTCAAAGGCGTGTGCTCTTTCAAAGAGCCGAAATCGCTGAAATTCATTCTGAACGGAAAATTGCGCGAAGGCGTTTTCGCAAAGGACGTAATTCTTTTTCTGATTTCAAAAATCGGCGTTAACGGCGCGACGAACTGCGTGATGGAATTCACAGGGTCTGTCGTTGACAATTTCGGCATGGAAGAGCGCATGACGCTTTGCAACATGGCGGTGGAAGCCGGCGCGACAAGCGGAATCTGCTTTCCCGACATGACGACAGTTGAATATCTCTGGCCTTTCATCGAAGGCGAATTTTCCTCGAAGGAAGCCGCACTCGAAGAATATTCCAAGTGGAAGAGCGACGATGACGCGCAGTACGAAAAAGTGCTCACGCTCGACCTTTCAAGCCTTGAACCGCTCGCCACGGTGGGCTACAAGCCCGACCAAGTGAAAAAAGTGTCGGAACTCCAAGGCACGAAAGTGAACCAGATTTACATCGGCTCTTGCACGAACGGAAGGATTTCTGACTTGCGGATTGCCGCGCAGATTCTCAAAGGAAAACACATCGCGCAGGGTGTCCGCGCCATCGTAAGCCCAGCCACGCCAAAAATCTACAAGCAGGCTTTGGACGAAGGAATAATTTCGATTTTCATGGACGCGGGATTTTGCGTCACCAACCCGACTTGCGGCGCGTGCCTCGGAATGTCGAACGGAGTGCTCGCGGAAGGCGAAGTGTGCGCTTCCACCACAAACCGCAACTTCAACGGGCGCATGGGAAAAGGCGGAATGGTGCATTTGATGAGCCCTGCCACGGCAGCGGCCACCGCGATTGCAGGAACGATTACGAATTCACAGTTATTCACAAAATAAATTTTATTAGGAGACATGGAAAATGAAACAGTTCGGTGGACCGGTTCTTTTTTTGGATAGGTCCGATATCAATACGGATGAAATCATTCCCGCAAAATATTTGACGGAAAACACGAAGCAGGCACTAAAGCCCTACTTGCTCGAAGACTTGAAACTCGAAGGATTCAATTCAAAGACCGATGTGGCGGGGAAAAAAGTCATAATCACGCGCGAGAATTTCGGATGCGGCTCAAGCCGAGAGCACGCGCCATGGGCACTGGAAGTGAACGGAATCTATGTTGTGGTTGCCCCGAATTTCGCGCGCATTTTCAGGCAGAATATGTTCAACTGCGGAATGCTCGCCGTAGAGATGGACAAAAAATCGGTGGATGATATGTTCCGCACATTCGCCGAAAAGGACAGCGAATGCAAGATTGTCCTCAACGATGACGGCACTGCAAAAGTAAAGCTCATTGCAGGCTCGCTTTCAAAAAGCTATCCTTTCAAACTGGACGGCTTTGAAAAGGCGTTGGTGGAAAAGGAAGGCTGGATAGGCTACGCCGACAGCAAATTCTAGGGAAAATCCTTTCCGCTGAAAACCTCGAAGTTTCGCGCCGCAAAATCGGTGCGGATTTCGGGCGTTTAAACGAGTGGGATTCTCCACTACCTTCTTCTATACGAATCCGCGTCAAAAATAAAAAAGGCTTTTTCGCCTTTCATTCCTTACTTGTCTTTTCAATCAGATTTCGTCTTTCCAAATCCGAAAGAATTTTTTCTACGATTTCCTCGGGGGAAATGTCGCTCACGTCGATTACCAAATCCGCCGTGTCGCGAAATTCATTGTTGTCGATTTGATAGAGCTTTTTATAGCGGCGCGTGTCCTCACTGTCGCGCATTTTCGTAAACGACGAAATCTCTTCGAGCGAGCCGCCTTCGCGCTTTTGGATTCGCTTCGCGCGTACCTCGTCGCTTGCAAAAAGGTAGACCTTTTCATCGGCTTCTTTGAGCATCCAAATCGCAAGGCGGCTTCCGAGCACGCACGAATCCTCGCGGGCAAGTTCGACCTGCCGCGTGTCCACTTCGATGTCGAAAATGTCGCTGGTTTTCGCCGCCTCGATTACCTGCGCGAGCGTCATTCCCTTTTCCGCCGCCAATTGTCGGAACGTAAAATTCACCAGGCGGACTCCGAGCACCTCAGAAAGAAGCGTGCTCACTGTCGTGTTTCCGCAGCCCGACTTTCCGCTTATCGCGACGCGCAGTTTTTTTCCAGACGGAATCTTGTATTTCATATTCGCTCCAATCCTTCTTTCATTTTTGTATTTTCGCCAATGCGCGAACCGTTAGTTTTGGCAATCCTCTTTTCCACAAAGAGAAAAAAGTTTCAAGTTTTTTCTCTTTGTGGAATGTCATTTCGTAACGAAGTGAGAAATGACTATACATGAACACATTTTTGCAAAGCAAAATGTGTAGCCAAAACTGACGGCGCGAATCAGCCGTTAGTTTTGGCAATCTGCCTTTTTCAAAAGTTTTGTTTCCCACGAAAGGAAATCATTTTCTTTTTGCGCGTCGCGTCCTTTTACGTCGCAGAGGATTCGGAACACAGGCTCTGTTCCAGAAGGCCGCATCCAAAAGAAAGCGGATGGAGATGAAGAGCCGCTTTCATAAAAAAGGATTTTCAGTCCGCCCGTGCCTGATTTGGAAAAGTCCTCCGCGCCGAAGACTTCCTTCGTTCCGTTCGTGAGCGAGGCGCGCCACGAAGCAATCGAGTATTTTTTTATCAAGCCTTCGCTGTCCTCCGCGAACGAGCGTTCGAACTCGGTTTGGAATTTCTTTTTGAGGAGCGCGATGTCGCGCGATTTCACTTTCAGCAAGGCGCGGCTTTCGCTTACGCCAGTCGTCGTGTATCTTGGAAGCGAGTCCATTATGTCATCGAGCGTGAAGTCTTTTTTGTAAGGAATGCCGATGTTTTCGCACCAAAGGTGGAAGAGGCCTTTTTTTTCTTTTCCGTCCGCCGCGCGCGTGTCGCGGATTGCAAGCAGTTTTATCATGGCAAAAACCGTGTTGAGCGGATCGCGCACGCTTGAAGGATGCGTTATCGTTCCGCCGTTGCTTCCCTCGCCGAGAATGCGCACAGTGTAGCCCTGCGAGCGAAGTTCACGCGCTAGGTTCACCACGTTTGCTTCGCCCACTTCGGCGCGGAAAACTTTCGCGCCGAACGAACGCGCGATTTCATCGATTCGCATCGAAGTAGGACAGTTCACAGCCACAGCCATCTTGCCACGCTCCGCTCCGCTTTCGGAAAGCCACGCCATGTACGAAAGTTCCGCGAGCACCGAAAGCGAAAACACTTCCTGCGCCTTTAGGATTTTTGCCTTGCCTTCGCGCTCGCTCCAATAGACCAAGTTTCCGCGGTCGCCGTCGCAGTCGCACATATAGCCGAGCACGAAATGCCCGTTGCCCTGCTTTCGGCGCGTTTCTTCCAAGAATCTTTGCACGTGGACAAGATTTTCAGGCTCGGGAATTATTTCGTGCGCGATTTTTCCGGAAACGCCGTTCATCGAAAGAAAATCAATTCCGTGCTTTTCAAAAAAATCCTTGTCTATGCATTCGCACCGCGCGCTGCCGTTGAAATCGCAGACAACGCCGATTTTGTTTTCGTGCAAGATTGAATCGAATTCGCAAAAAAAATTTTCGCGCCTGCCTTCGTCCGAAATCGCGGAAATCACTTCGGAAGAAAATTTTTCATAGGACGCAAGCGACTCGCCCTTGAAAAAGGCTTGCCGCTTCAAAATGTCTTCGATTTCAATTTCGCGATAGTCTTTCAAAAATTCCAAAACGTCTTTTACGCCATCGACTTTTTGGAGGAAAATTTCTTTTACACGCGCGTTCTCCTCCGCGCTCAAAACGCCGCCGTCGCAAATGCCGAATTTTATTCCGTTGTGTCCTATGGGATTGTGGCTTGCAGAAACATATATGAAGCCGTCCGAGTTTTTCGCATACGCCATAATTTCAGGCGCGGAAGCGACTCCGAGAAATTTCACGCCGAGTTTTTCGCGCCGCTTCAAAGCCTGCAAAATCGCGCGGCAGATTTCGCTTCCAGTGGGGCGGGTGTCTTGCGCCACGACGATTGAAGGCGCGGAGAGATTTTTTTCCGAGCAAAGATATTCCGCGAACGCCTCGGCAGCAAGGACAGAAAGCGCGCGATTTTCTCCGCCGATTTCGCCCGAAGAATCCTGCTCGTTTCCGCTTTGCGCGAACACCTTCCGCCAGCCGCTCGCCGAAAGAATCATATTGTGTTCAAGAACCGCCATTTTCAGTTTCCTTGGACATTGTATGTCAGCGAGCGTTCCCTTTCAAGGTTGTTCCGCACCGAGATTGTCACGGTGTTGTTTCCGTGGGGAATCACGATTCGTCCCAAGAATTCCCGCGATGAATCGGGATAGAAAATGTCCGCGGAATACGAGCGTATTCCCGAAATCGCGAGCCTCCCCTCTTCCATTTTGAGCGTGTCCTTTACGATGCTTTCCAACTCAGTGCCGTTGAGGTAGAGCGTAGTTCCGTAGGCGGGGTTAGCATCGCGCCTGTTTTTATAGACGCGGTAAGTTCCCGCCTGAAGCGAGCGCGTGGAAGAAAGTTCGAAAACGCGGCCGAGACGATTTTCAAGCGTGATTCCGTCGAGCGCGGGGTCTTGCATACTCGAAACGCGCGGCATCAATATAAGCGGATTCAAGACGCTTTTCTTTGCGGTGTCCACGATTTGGAATTCCAATGAATTCGGAATGTCGCTCCACGCCGAATCCCCCACCTTGCCAATCGCAACGCCCGAGGCGATTTTCTGCTTCTTCGAAAAAGAATCCGCGCTTTCCGCGTCAAGGTTTCCGTAGACCGAAACGAGATTGTCTTCGTGCGCGATGATGGCGCAGTTTCCCAAAGTGGATTCGAACCAAGAAGCGCAGTCCTGATGTTCGGATATTACTATTGTGACCCTGCCGCCATCCGTGGCAGTAACTTCGTCCGCCTCACGAAAAATCTGCGACGGGATGAAGTTGCCGTTCCTGTTCTGCGCGAAAGTGGCGCGCAAGTTTTCGCTGTTGAAATCCCGAGAAGGCCATTCGAACGCCCGCGAGATTCCTGCCGCCAAAAAAAACGCCGCGGCAACGATGGCCGCACTCTTGATTGACCTCATCTTTTCATTCCTTTGAAATCGCAAGCCGCGAAATCTTTTCGTCGCGCCCGACATAGAGCGAGTTCCCCTCGACAAGGATGAAGGCGTTCTCGGCTTCAAAACTGAATTCGCCCGCCTCCTCGTCGAAATTCTCAAGAATCGTAACCGTGTAGACTTTTCCGTTTCGGCTCAAGACGAAAACGCTGTTCGCCACTTCCGATTCCTGTATGTCCAAGACCGACCCTGAGAGCAGGACGCTCTTTGCTTCGAACCTTTTCGTGTCAACAATCACGAGAGATTCTGCGGTGTCAAAATAGACGAACTCTTCGTTTTCCGAAAAATGGACGAACGTCTGCCGCGCGAGGCTTTTATTGAGATTCTGGTGGAAAATTATTTTTTGGTAGTTTTCCTCGTCCTTGTAAAGGACTATGCGCTGGGGGTCCTGCCCAGAAACGCACGCGAACATCTTTCCGCTGTCTGAAATCGCGCCGCCGAGAATCACGGGGAATTCGCTCGCGCCTGGAGAGAGCGGGAATTTCAGACTGCCGTCCGAAGAGAAAACGAGGAATTCGCCGTCGGCATAGCCCACCGCGACACCGCCCTTTGAAGAATGGAACGACGTGATGGGTGCGGAACTTTCGTACACGCTCGTTATTGCTCCGCTTTCGCTTTCTACAAACGCGAACGAATTTCCGCCCGGCAACATCAAAAAAATGCGGTCGTCTTGAATGAAAGGAAAGCCCGCGCCCTTTATGTCGAATTTTGGGCTGCCCGCGGAATCGAACACCTTTATGCCCTGCGCGTCACGCTCGTATAGCGCGAAAAAATTCTTTGAAACAGTTGCTTTGTACGGAATCTTTTTCAGCAATGAGATTTTCCCGGACGGCGAGAAATAACCGAAATTGCGCCCCAGCCTGAAAGGAAGGCGTTCGCCGTCGTCCGCTTGGGTAGGCTCTGAAATGTCTGCCGTCCATTCGGGAGTGAGCTGGAGTTCCTTTTTGAGCGGAATGTAGTTCAAAAAAAAGTAGACGAGCGCGGCGGCAAAGCACAGCGACGCGGACGCTAGAACCCTTTTGTTCACTTTCATAGTTTACAAGTCTAACGGAATTGTGAAAAAAATTCAAGTACGAAAGAACCTCTAATTCTGCGCATATCCGCCTTGCGCCCAGCCGCTCCCTTTGTACTTGTCAATCCTCATCTGCGAAACCTTCCAATCCTCAGCCAGTATTCAGTCTCATTATATCTGTTACGAAAATGGTCATACACGTCTCCCCACACGCATTCCATGCACCTGTATTTATGCGAATAGTTTCCGCCATCTATCCATGGCTCTACCTCTACCATCCTGCACCACTCGTGGTCCCACACCTGAACGAACAAGTGGCTGAATTCCTTTTCTCTGTTATAGTTGCGTACTATAATGCAGTCTTCCTTGTCGAACTGCTTGTCCCAATACAGCTTGAACAACACTGCGTGGTCTACGCAGTTGACCCTTCCATCTCCTGAAACGTCATAGCAGTTGGTGTTAACTTGCTTGAGAACAAGCTCAACTTTCCTGTCGAATTCAGCAGAAGTCTTCATGCACTCAGCGTTCGCCATCGTGCACGGTATGATGAGAAGCATTAATGCGATTAGTTTTGAATGTCTCATAGATTGCTCCTTTTGCGGTTTTCCCGCATTTCACTTGCTCGCGTTGCGCACCACGCGGAAGGAGCACGGAAAAGGTCCTACAAGAAACTCATATTCCACGGGGTTGAGCGACATCCGACTGTACACAGGGGTCGAATTTCCGCCGCGCAGGACACGGCAAGCCGTTTCCTTTCCGTACTGACCGCCAGAGCTGAACTTCATCTCGCCGTAGTCCGGGCCGTGCGGATTGTTCGCGTTGCCGCTTGCCGCGTAGTAGGTGCTGCTGTACCAGTCCC
>JAFLSR010000086.1 GCA_022510845.1 Treponema sp. | reverse complement strand
TCCGCAGATTGCGGCTTCCGCGGAATGTGTTGTACGCGATTTCCACTGTTTTCACTTTGCCGTATTTTTTGAGCATTCGGGACATCTGCTCGAACGTGATGAAGCCTTCCGAATTGTAGGAGACTATCACAAATTTCGCTTGCAGCGCGGCGACGATTTTTTCCATCGATTCCAATGCGGAGCGCGGCTTGTTGAAGGCGGAGCGGTTCCAGTCCTGCGTGATTCCGCTCACTTTGCTCACATCGACATCGAGCCGGTTTTTCAGAATCAGATTCAGCATGAAGTAGTTCGAGCCGTATGGATGCTGATTGTACGGCGGGTCGAGGTAGGCGACGTCAAGCCTTTCCAGTTCCATTGCGAGCGCGACGGCATCCTTTTGGTGGATTTCAACCTCGCACTCAAAATTGCTGAGCACAGGCTCTTTCAGCTCGATTTTTCCGAAAATGCGCGTGAGCGCGTTCCGCCCCGAAGCCCCGAAGCAGCCGATGCCCGTGTTCTTGTCCTTGTAGAAGCCCTTGAAAACGCCGCTGGTGTTCACATGGATTGATGCCTCCGTGACAAGCGGCGCGAGAAAAAATTTTTTCAGCGCGTCATTATCCACGACCTCATCGATGAGAGCGCGGTACGTGTCGATGAGGAGGGCGTTCTCGCGCGTATAGAAAGCCCGCTCGCCTTTTTGAATGTCGCCGTCATCGCGCGGGGCGTAGTTTTGTGAGATGATGCCCTCGATTTTTTCTTCCGCGCAACGTCGTTCCATAATGTTCCGAAGTTCGGCGCATTCGGCTTTGGGAAAGTCCGCTTTGTTCGCAAGGTAGCAGCCGTTTATCACGAAAGAATAGTTCTCCAAGTCGTTCACGATGAGCTTTGAGGAATGGCGCTTCATCATCCGCGCTACGATTCCGGAGCCTGAGAAAATGTCGGCGCAGACCATTTTGCTTTTGCTCAAAGTTTTCGAAATCGCGCGAATTTCTTCCTCGATGTTTTTGATTAGAGTCCGCTTGTTCCCGAGGTAGGTGATGATTTGCGTGGTGAGGAAATCCTTGTTTTCAGGCAGTTCGGTTTGATTCATA
>JAFLSR010000085.1 GCA_022510845.1 Treponema sp. | reverse complement strand
TAACGAAAAAACGCGCCTGCGGATAGGGGAAACTGCCCGGCGGAGGACATCGGCTTGCCGAGGAAGCGGAAATTCGGTCAGCGGAGGACTTCGGCTCGCCGAGGAAGCGGAAATTTGGTCAGCGGAGGACATCGGCTTGCCGAGGAAGCAGGAATTTGCTCAGCGGAGGACATCGGCTCGCCGTGGAAGCGGAAATTTGCTCAGCGGAGGACTTCGGCTTGCCGTGGAAGCGGGAAATCGGTCAGCGGAGGATTTCGGCTCGCCGAGGAAGCGGAAATTTGGTCAGCGGAGGACTTCGGCTTGCCGTGGAAGCGGAAATTTGGTCAGCGGAGGACATCGGCTTGCCGTGCTGAAATCTTGAATCTACAGATTATGCGCTATGAGAGCCAGCAGCGCGGAGATGATAATATCAACGCACGAGAGGACAAGGAATTTTATCGCCTTCCGCTCTTTTTGGAAAATCAGAATCGCCGAGAGCACGATGCCAAGAACCGCAGGGATGGGAACGGCAAAGACAGAAAGCAAAAGAGAAACCCACGCCACGAATGGAAATAAATCGCCTATAATTGTGTCAAGAAGCGGTCCATCGTGAATTTCCAAAGAGTCAATCACCATAACAATAAGCACCGCAGCCGCAGGCAGCGCATAAGCAAAAAGAGGAATTATGGAGCACCATTTCGCCAGTTTAAGTTTCATCTCCGCGCCCCATGCGTATGATTTCCACCTCACGCCTGGTCCCATTCGTCCTGGAGCGCCTGGTCCCATTCGAACGTCATGTCGAAGTGCCCGTTCCTCTCCAGCGTGTAGACGGCGCGGTTCCACTTGTGTTCCGGGTACATTGATTCCTGAAGCTCAAAAACGGCTAATCCTAACTCAAAGCCATGAGAGTCGTCAAAAGCAAAACTGTCAAACTGATTGTTGCCTTTAGAAAACGAGCATTCGAATTTACACATTTTTCTTAAACTGGAAGTAATCCTTACAATTGCGACACTCCAATCCTGCTTGATTGATGAATTTATCAAATTGCCCAATTCTTTGTACAAATCTGCCATATTTGCTCCTTTCAGTTGTTTGCAAAGCGTTCTGCGAAACGTTCTCATTTCTGCTTCATGCCGCCCTTCCTTTTCTTTGCCGCAAGCAGAATTGCGGCGAGCAGGATTGCGAGAACAGCGACCCCCGCAACAACAAGCACGATGGGCAGGGCGGGGACTTTTGCCGCGTCCGTTTCTCCGCTCGGGCTT
>JAFLSR010000084.1 GCA_022510845.1 Treponema sp. | reverse complement strand
CGTAATCAGATTTACATGAGGGCGTGCCCCAAGACGTGTCTCGTTTGCATTAAGTTAATATATTAAACAAAAAATCGCGGAAAATGTCAATGACAAAAATATGTGTGGTGGGGGGCGAGACGCGCGGAAAAAAATGCGGTTAGGGGAGGGCGATGTTAAACTCGGCAAAACAAGTTTTTTCAAAACTTGTTTTATTCTACCGCCTTGTAAAGCGTTCCGCCGCGCATTGCTTTGCCGTTCGCCGCGAAGATTTCGGAAACTGTGACGAGTTGCCATCCTTCGTCTTTGAGTTGCGGGAGGATTTCTTCCATCGCTTCCGCGGAGGCTTCGTAGTTTTCGTGGCAGAGGACGATTGCGTTTTTGAGCGAGCCGTCTTCCTTGGCGCGGTGGATGGTGGCGAGGATTTCCCCTTTGGTCGCGCCTGCCCAATCCCGCGTGTCGAGTGAACAGGAAATCAGCGCGATGTCCGCGAGGGCGTTCTTCACTTTTTCGTCCACCTCAAGATAAGGTGGGCGCATGATTTTTGGAGGCTCTCGTCCGATGATTTTTCCGAGCCATTCCTGCGCGACGCTGAATTCCTCCCGAATCTGACTTTCGGAAAGATTCGGAAGATGGGGATGGCTTTTCGTGTGGTTCGCGATTTCCATGCCGCTTTCAAAAGCGAACTTTATCTGCGATTCGCTTTTGCACCAGTCCGATACACAGAAAAATGTGGCTCGAAAGCCCGCCTCCGAGAACGCGCGGATTATGCGGTACGCGGGGTCTGAAAGAGATGTGGCGGAAGGCCCGTCATCGAACGTGATGGCAGCCATCGGTTTTGAAGCGTCTGTGCGTGAAATCATTTTTGTTTTCCAAAGAGTTCCTTTGAACAATGTACAGCCAAAGCCGCGCATTGTCAAGGAACGCGGAAATCAGTATGGGAAGTTTTTGCCGGTATCGTACTTTCCGTTTTCGCTGAGCGAGCCGATTTTGTTTGTGGTTACAGTATGTCCGTAAACATCGGTCAGACGGAATGTCATATTTGACATCAAGTTTGAGCCGCTTCTAATGACCCACCAGTTGTTCTCATTGCCCGAAAGTTTTTCCATCTGCTTGAAGCCGCCGCCGTTTGAGTATTCTACCTTTGCGAGCGGATAACGCATATTGTAAAAGCGTCCCGCAAACCACCATTGATTTACGCCATCTTTTACTTGAAAACGTATATTCCTTGAAGTCTGATAGGCGATTTTCGTAATCGAAACATTCAGCACGCCGTCTTTTGTGTCTCCGAG
>JAFLSR010000083.1 GCA_022510845.1 Treponema sp. | reverse complement strand
TACCGACTTTTTGTTTGCTCGCAATGCTCGCATTTTTGCCGCTTTGCGGCAAAAAGCACAAAAATTCGCGCTTATTCTGTGCGTTTTTGGCGTTCAAAAGCACGTTCGTTGTTTTCCCTAGTGAGCGTCTTTAGCAAGTCTCGGACTCGACCCTGCGAGACCGCCGCCGACAGCGCATATCCTAGGTTGAATTTCCCCCCAGGATATGCTATAATCGTCCTAGGGGTAAAAGCATGAAAGCGAACACGCAGGCTTTTGTGTCCATTACGGATGCGAACCAAAACTTCTCGAAAGTGGCGAGCCTTGTGGACGAATACGGTTCGGCGGTCATATTGGATAACGACATTCCGCGCTATCTTGTCGTCAACTTTGACAAAGCCGAGGAATCCGCCGCGGACGACGTGATGGCGGTTTCCCGCGCGATTATGGCGAGGAACAAGGAAGCCTACGAGGTTCTTGCGAAATGAGGCGGCTGACGAAAACACAGATACTCGCCATGCACGGCGAAGAAGAACTTTTGCAGTGGATTTTGCGGCATCAAGTCTGAATTCATGCTACAATGCCAACATGGATGCATTCACGGATTCTTCGCGCCCCCACAGGACTTTCGCCATCTCTCTTATTTTGGACGCGCCCTCATCACAGGAGATTCGTTTGCTCCGCCAAAAAATTGCCGAGGCCGCGGGAAGCGATGCGGAAGCGGACGCGCCGCCCCACATCACGCTGGGAATGTTCCATGCCGATGAAGAGAATCTAGATGAGGTCAAACGTTTTTTCGGCGATTTTTCGAACCACGCGCAAGAGGCTTTTCGCGGGGATTTTGCGGGCATTGACTTTTTCAAGGACAAGGTGATTTTCCTTTCGCTCAAAAAGGACGCGGAATCATTTTCAAAGATTGCGGAGTTGAACAACTTGGCGCACAGGACTTTCCTGCCCGAGTTCGAGGCGGGGGCGAACCGCGACTATTTTCCGGAAAACTTTTTTCCCCATCTGACGCTCGCTTCCAAACTTGCAAAGGGCGGTTTCGGGAAAGCAAGGGATTGTTGCGTTTCGATGCCCCTCCCCCACTCCGCGCGGATTGTTGGCGCATCGCTTTTTCTCTGCCGTCCATACTCTGAAATCGCCTGCTTCGACTTTACGCAAGGCGCATCCGCCCAAGGGCGAGTAGCAGAAAGATTCCGGTAAAGTATAACACAGAAAGCAACATCACTTGTCGCGCATTAGGCGACATTTGCATTTTTTTGGGTGAGATGAGGAGATATATTGAGATTGATTTCAATTCTAGAAAAGCAGTTTTGCTGACTTCTGAAAACTTTTTCGCATTAAAGGACATAACTCATTCTAAATTTTATCTGATCTCTGTTATTACAGCGCGTTAAATCTTTGGAATAAGTGAGAAAGATGTGAGGCGCATTTTGATTTTCATTTTCAGACACCTTTTGTTTCATCCATAATAATAAAGGTGGCAAGGGTTATTCAGCGTTATTTTTCCAGCCGCGTTCCGTTCCAGTCCACGAAATCAGGATAAAGCAACTCCCACACATCGTTTTCCGTGCAGTCGCCGAACACCTGCGGAATGCCGCCCGTCCATGCG
>JAFLSR010000082.1 GCA_022510845.1 Treponema sp. | reverse complement strand
TCTCAAAGGATTTGATAGAGCACGGATTTGCACGCGCCGCCGAGATGGGATTCAAAGCGGTTCTTGTAGAGGGCAATCCCCAAAACTACACCTCGCGCGGATTTGTGCCGTGTCACAAATTCGCAATCACGCCGGGGCCGGGAATGCATCTTCCGCACCCCGACTGCCTGATGATAAAGGAACTAGAGCCAGGCGCGGCAGAAAAAATGCGCGGAAGCGTTGACTGGTCTTTTTACGACGCGCTTTCGTGATTTTTTTTGGGGGAGGGGCGATTGCCCAATGGACACATCGGGCGAAATCCTACCAAAGCGGATTTCGCCTTGGTCGGAGAAAATATCGTTTAGCGTTTTACGAAATTCAAAAGCGTTGTGCCGCTGGCGTTATAGAAAGTAAGGTTATCGCCTGAAAGCGAATAGGAGGCTGTCTTGAAAAGATTGTCAAGGAAAAGCCTCTCCGCCTTGGCTTCTCCTTCCGTTCCCGCCCGCAAAGTCAAAGGACCGTCCGCAAAAGAAAGCGAGCGTGCTTTTTCATCGGCGGTGTAACCGAGGCTCACGTTGTTGATTCCAGTGAAGCCCGAAGCCTTCTGACCTTTGAAAGAAAGTGTGATGTTTCCGTTCTGCGAAACTACGGCATTGCCTGTGTTCATTCCGACAAGTTTCCACGAACTTCCTTCCAAGAATTTTTTCTGGAACTGCGCCACAGCCTTTCCGCCTGTAAGCGAAAGTTTTTTGCCAGAGACATTCCAACTTTCCGCGTTTGCAAGCAAATCCAAATAATCCGATTCAAATTCCATCGCGGCCTGAGAGCCTGCCATGCGAGTGGACGCGAGATTCGGCGCGACAACGATTTTGTTTCCGTCCGTCTTGAGGCTTCCTGAATAATTGTTCACTCCGGAAAAGCCCGAAACGGCGTAAGAGCCTGAGCCTTTTTCCGTGACAGAAAGCGTGGCGGGTGCAATGGACTGAGCCACTCCGTCCTTGACGAACGAAACCAACTCCCAATCTCCGTCAGCGTCCGTCTGAGCATTTGACGGCGTGGACGCGCACGAAGCCAAAAATCCGCACGGCATTGCGAGGGCTGCTACAAAAGCGATTGTCATAATTTTTTTCATAAAAATCTCCTGTAAAGCGTTTTTAGAATTTTCATTTATTATAAAAAAAATGCATATTTTTTCAAGCACTTTGGAAACGAGATTTTGCAGCGGAGGAAAACTTCGCAAACGCCCGGCGTTCTGCCAAAGAATTTCCGCGCGTTTTCGCCACATCGAATAACCAAAGTTAAATATATATAAATAAAAAAAAATTGAACGCTTGGTTACAAAGAGGAGTCGCTAAAAGCAATCGCGATTTTGAAGGAAGTTTGGAACGTTTGAAACTTTTTGTTCAAAGTTATGGAACAGTGTGTTCCATACGTTCAAAACAACTTGTTCCATACCTTTGAACACATCATTGGAATCGTTTTGGTCGATGGGCGGATAAGTAATCGCCTACTCTTCGCCCGCAATCTGCTCTTTCTCAAACCTCCGCGTCACCACATCCCTATCCGTGCCACGCTCGAATACCGTCACGGTCACGACGGCGTCCTCCGCGCCGGTGCGCTCGAAGCGGATGTCGCTCCAGTTCTCGAAGAG
>JAFLSR010000081.1 GCA_022510845.1 Treponema sp. | reverse complement strand
GAAGCTCCGCGTTCAGTATTCCGCCCAGCGCGGCTCCGCGCTTGGTGTTGTGGCTGAGCGCGACGAACTTCACGTCAAAGACATTGCACTGCCTGAGCCGCCCGATGACGCACGCCATCCCCTTCTCGCACTCGCGGTCACGGCGCGGCTGGGGGCGGTTCTGCTCGTGGCGCACCACAATCGGATGCTCAGGCGCGCTCGGAAGATTCAGCTCCTGCGGAAGGCTCGTGTAGGCAGTCCACACCCGCTCAATCTCTTCGAGCGAGGGTTTCTTTTCTTCCGGCAGGTCGAATTCAAGGCTGACGCACGCCGTGTGGCCGTCAACTACAGGAACTCGCGTGCAGGTTGACGAGACCGCAGGCCCCGCCGCGCACTCAATCTTTCCGCCGCTCACAGTGCCAAGGATTTTCAGGCATTCCCGCTCGGTCTTCTCCTCCTCGCCGCCGATGAACGGCACGATGTTGTCAATCATATCGAACGATGGAACTCCCGGATAGCCCGCGCCGCTTGTCGCCTGCAAAGTCGTCACAATCATGCGCTTTACGGGATAGCCCGCCTGAATGAGCGCGTGGAGAGGCATCATGTAAGTCTGCAAACTGCAGTTCGGCTTCACGACGATGAAGCCCCTGTCCCAGCCGCGGCTCTTTTTCTGCGCGTCTATCACATCAAGATGGCTGAAATTGATTTCCGGCACGAGCATCGGAACGTCATCGGTCCAGCGGTTCGCGCTCGCGTTCGAGACGACAGGAATTCCCTCCGCCGCATACGCCGCCTCCAGAGCCTTGATTTCGTCCTTGCCCATCTCCAGCGCGGAGAACACGAAGCGGCACTTTCCGAGAGCCTTTTTCTCGTCGTTCGCGTCCTCAACAATCAGGTCCGCCACGCCCGCAGGAATCTCCGCCCCGATGAGCCACCGCTCCGCCACCGCCTCGCGGTACTTCTTGCCCGCGCTCCTCGGCGACGCCGCCACGTAACTCACCTCGAACCACGGATGGTCCTCCAGAAGCTTGATGTAACGCTGCCCGACCATCCCAGTCGCGCCCAGCACACCGACCTTTATTTTCTCTGCCATAATCTTCTCCTGAAAATCAGCCACGCAAGTTCTGTGGCTGATTTTAAACTCTCCGTATTACTCAAAATTACATTAAGGAGGGGGAAGCCTCCCCCTCGCTTCAAACGCTCAGCGTTTTTCGCTACCCCCTCTCCTGGGGCTGCGCCCCAAGCCCCCCACGAATCTTAAAAAGCCTTTACAGTCCGCAGTCCTTCACCGCTTTCTCGATGATTTTCTTCGCCTCGTCGTTCACTTCCACAAGAGGCAGCCTGAGCGTTCCGGCGGGCATTCCCGCAAGGTTCATCGCATATTTAATGGAAGCGGGGTTTCCGTCAACGAACGCCGCCTTGAAAATCGGCATCATCCTGTAGTGGATTTCGCGCGCCTTCGCAAAGTCGCCGTCAAGTCCCGCCTGCGCAAGCGCGTGCATTGTTGCGGGCGCAAGGTTCGATACCACGGAAATTATTCCGTCGCCGCCCGCCGCAAGCAGGGGGAGGGTGAGGCCGTCGTCTCCGCTCAAGACCGCGAAATCAGGATGGTGGCTTTTTACCTGGGCAATCACTTCCATCATCTGGCTGATGCTTCCGCTCGCCTCTTTCACGCCGGCGATGTTCGGAAGCTCCGCAATCCGCGCGAGCAAATCCGTTGGGATGTTCGTTCCGGTCCGCCCCGCGATGTTGTAGACGATAATCGGGATGCCCACTTTTGAGACCGCCTCAAAATGACGGAAGATTCCCTCTTTTGAAGGCTTGTTGTAATATGGCGTGACGACAAGTGCCGCGTCCGCGCCTGCCTTTTTCGCGCGCTCGCAGTATGCCACCGCGTCGCGCGTGTTGTTGCTGCCGGCTCCGAGTATCACTGGGATTTTTTTGCCGGAGGATTTCTCGAACGCGCGGACTTCCTCAAAAACGATTCCGACGATTTTGTCCTCTTCCTCGCCGGGACGCTCGTCCAAAGTGGGAGTCTCCGCCGTAGTTCCAAGCGGAACCAGTCCGTCTATGCCCTGCTCAAGCTGAAAGCGGACATTCTTGCGGAATCCGTCAAAATCCACCGAGCCGTCTGAATTCATCGGGGTGATAAGCGCAGTGTACGCGCCACGGAACTTGTTCATACATCCTCC
>JAFLSR010000080.1 GCA_022510845.1 Treponema sp. | reverse complement strand
CATATTCTTCTCCTAATAATTCGTAATCAGAACCTCGTCCGTCTCGGCGATGTCTTTTTTATGGTAGTTCGAGTTGCGGTAAGAGAAATCCAGGTGATGGCACACGTAGTTTTTGTTCGCGGCAAGCCAGTCTTGCAGAACAGTGTTCGTCTTGTTGTCGGTTGAAAGGACGTTTGACAGCGCGAACCGGACATTGCGCGACGCAAGCTCGTCCAGATATGCGAGCAAGCGCATTTCCTCCGCATCGTTCCAGTTTTTCTCGTTGTATGTCGCGCACGTGATTAAATACGGCGGGTCGGCGTAGACAAAATCGTTTTCAGAAAGTTCCGCTGGATTTATTTCCGCAAAATCATTGTTTGAGAACGTTATGCTTTTTGATTCAAGCGTGCCCAGAAACGATTTCAGTTTGTTCTGCATCCTAAGATTGAAGTCTCGTTTGCCGACAGGAAGATTGAATTTTCCGTTCGCATTGAAACGGATTTGATTGTTGAAGGAATAGACAATCAGCACATAGAGCATCACAAAGTAATTCTCATCATCGGACGGCGATGAATTGAACGCATCACGCAGAGAAAAAAATCCGCTCCGGTTGAAGTTTCCAAGCCCTCTTGACGAGTCGCAGTTGTAAAAGCCGTAGCCGTTCGCGCTGGAATCAGAGAGATTGAAATCGCAGATGATTTTTTTGACTTCATGGAGCAAATCCGCAAAGGTGGTCTGCCTGAAAAAATCAAGGAGTCCAATCAGTTTTTCGTCCTTGTCGTTGCAGATGATTTTCTCTGCGGAGACATTCACCGCGACATTGCAGCCGCCGCAGAACAAATCGACAAAAGCATGAACATCGTCAGGAAACAGCGGGAGCAGCTGTGGCAGAAGCTTATGCTTTCCGCCTGTGAAGTTGAGGGGGGATTTTATTATGTCCGTTTTCTTCACTTGCATTTGCAGACGAAAAGCCTCTCCTCATTGTCCGAACGCTCCGACTTTCCCGTGGTGAACGCCTTGAACTGCTCTGAGAATGTTTTGACTGTGCCTTTGGATTTCAGCGTGTCCATAATCTCCGTGTCGGAGATGCGGGCGTTCGAGCGGTCGTTGCCTTTCTTCGCCATGTTGTTGTAGGAGACGATGATGTACTTTGCCCGCAGGTCGCGTATCAAATCCGCGAACGCCTTTGGAGCGGAGCGGGTGCAGTATCTGCTTTTGAGCGCGGTTCTGTCCATCTTTTTCGCCACGCCGAACACCTCGGGCTTCTGCCAGCGGGCGATGTTCTCCACAAGGTGGTATGCGTCGCTGTACTGCCGCGAGTTGTACGGCGGGTCGATGTACACGACATCGGCGGAAATCTTCTTCGCAAGCTCGTTCGTGTCGCAGTTGAAGCATTCGTTGTGCCGCAGATTCTCGTTCGGCTCGGGCAGGGCGAGCGTCAGCTCCTCGGTCAGCTCCGCGTTCTGCCTGTAAGCGTCATAATGTCCGCACGTGTTCGCGATTTTGTCCAGTCCGTAAAGCAGGGATGTAACGAGCATTGCCCGCTCTTTTGCGTTGATTTTTCCGTCATTGAATTCGCTTTCTATGTATTCGCGGATGAAGCCGATTTTCGAGCACACCTTGCCGGAAAAATAAGTGCCCGCAAAGTTCCGCGTCATATAATTTTCTTGATACGGAATGTCGCTGTTGAAGTATGCGATGTAACTCTCAATCTTTTTTCTGTCAAACGGCTCGTCTGAGAACCAAGTGAGGTGGCAGAGGTAGTTGCTGTACAGGATGTCGTTGGTGATGAGGCGCTTGTCGGTGTAGGCGGACGAGACCGCGCCAGTCCCAGCGAAAATGTCCGCGAACGTGCCGAAGTCGCCGCACTCCGCCGAGATTACCTCGGTTATAAAGGGAAGAAGCCTGTATTTGTTGCCCAGATAACGGCGGTTGTTGATTTTTGTCGTTGTCATTGTTTATCGCAATTATAACACAGATTGAGGAAAATATTCTAGCGGGCAAGTTCAAATCTTGTCTACTCTACATCGAGAAATCACTCCGCCCATTAATCGACAAAAATTCCTCCATACAGAAATCCGAACCATACCAACATCTTCTTCCTAAATTCCTACCTTTTCTTCGCCTATACCGCAAATATACCATCATTTTTGAAAAAATTAGTGAAAAATAGGGCAAATAATCAAAAGTCTGCGACTGTTTTCTCGGGCTATCAGTTCTTCCCATTATAAAAGTTTTTAGAATTTAATCAAACAAAAACGGAACTCTCCTCCTCGAACACCGGCACGCCGCCCCACACGTTGTCCATGTAGTTCTGGTCGAGCACCTTGTCAATCCTCACCTGCTCGTCCTCAAGGC
>JAFLSR010000008.1 GCA_022510845.1 Treponema sp. | reverse complement strand
AAATTTATTGTTTGTTGTGAATTGTATAGATACTTCGAATAGTATGATAGCAGATATTTAGTGGGTCGTCAATCGCATAGAATGAACTGCGCGAACAACAGACACTGTGCGCGATTTTACAAACAGAGCGAAAACAGAACAGAAATTATTATCAAGCCGTCTTCATATACCCCATACGGTTTAGGGGTATATCCAAGGCGTTACAGGACGCTACGCATCCTGCCGGGCTTTTCGCGGTTCCGGCTTCGCCTACATTCTGCCGCCTTGCGTCAGAACACTTCGTGCCGCTCCAATCCCTAACGCATTGCAATGCGGCTTGCGCCGCAACAAAGTTGCTACCGAGTTTTGCTTCGCAAAACTCGCGCATTACATGAGGAACAGAAGTTTTCGCTGCCTATGGAAAATAGCGGCTGCACCGTTTCGCTTCCGTAAGGGGCTTCAAAAAAACACAAAAAAACTTGGGTGCGCTTTGGAAAATTCATTATTCATCTTAAAACATCGCGGGCTTTTGGCGCAAGGCTTCCACCCACTTTTGCATCAGTATTCCAAACGCCACGCCCACATTCAGCGAAGCCTTCAATCCCATCATCGGAATCGTCACGCGGCCATAAGTCGCGCGCTTCAAAGCCTCGGGGCTTGCGCCCAATTCTTCCGAACCGATTATGCAGATTCCGTGCGCCGGAAATTCGAATTGCTCTATCGGAACGCCGCCCGTTTCCAAAACAAAAACATTTTCGTCCGCCGGAAGTTCGTCGAGCGAGGCGCGTTCAAAAGGCATATTCTCGATGCAGCCCATCGCGCTGCGGATTGCCCGCGGATGGCTCGTTTCCGCGCACAAAGGCGAAAGAAAAATTTTTTCCGCGCCCATTCCTTCTGCCGTGCGGAAAATCGAACCCAAATTGAACGGCGAGCGGATGTCTTCGGCATAGACGCAAACGCCCGGAAAAAAATTCCGCTTTTGCACAAAGGGCGCGTTTTCGCCCGCTTTCCCTTCGCCCGGAATTTTCGCGTTATGCGGCGCAATCACCAAATCCCATTCGGCAGGAAAAGTTCCAAGGATTTCCAAAAGCGCATTCCGCGCGACATTGCAAAGGCGGCGTTCGTCCAAAGGATTTTGCGAAATCAATTCACGGATTCTTTGCGCCGCGGCGGGGTTCAGTTTGGAATCTTTCAGAAGGATTTCGCAAAGAGCCTTTTCGTATTCGGCGCGGCTCATCGAAGAAAAATTGTATTCCTTGCCCGCTTCCGCAATTCCCGCGATGTCGCGTTCGAGCGCGCCAAAAGTCAAGGCAAGTTTCCGCCTTTGTTGTCCAGGCGAAATTTGAAAAAGTTTGTTCGGGTCAATCATTCTTAGTTTCGCAACAAGCGCGTAGCGCGAAGTTTCAAGCGGAAACGGCAGTAAATAAGCCGCGCCAAATCAGAGGCTTATCTTATGTTTTTAATACGCCAGTTTTACCAGATTGAACAAATCATCGCTCGTCATACTTCGCGGCAAGAAATTGACCATCTCAAGTTGCCCCGCATCTTCGGTGGCAAGCGAAAGCTGTTCGATAGAAACCTGCAAATCCTTCAATCGCGCAGGCAGATTCGCCTTGGCAATTCTCTGCCTGATGTTGTCGGCATAGGCGGCGCACGCTTCATCCACGCTCATCTCTTCTTTTGCCACGCGGAGAATTTTCGCCAGACGCGCAATCCGTTCGCCCTTGAATTTCGCATGGTCTTCGATGATGTACGGAAACAAAATCGATGTCACAAGCGACTGGGAAATCCCATATTTCGTATATGTGCTCAAAGCCAAAAGCGTCGCCGCGCCCTGCGAACTTGTGGCAGAAGCCAAGCCCGCCATGCATCCGCCCTGCGAAAGCAGCACTTCGCTCGGAGTCGTCACCATAAGCGATGGTGCGCCGTCAAGCGAATATCCTGTAAGTTCAATCGCCTTTTCCGCAACCATATCGGAAAAGAACGAAGCCTTCGGCGAAAGGTACGCCTCCGTCGCCAAACACAAAACTTCGAGGCTCATCGAACAAATCTGATTTTCGCTCAAAGAAACCGTCAGGTTCGGGTCAAACAGAGCCAACTTGCAAATCGCGTTCTTGTTTTTGATGATTTTCGTAGAATTCGAGCGCGAATCCACAATCGAAGTAAAATTAGAAAAAATGTATGGATTTCGAATCGTGGTAGGAACGCAAATCAGCGGAAGCGGCTCCGTAGAAGGCACCTCGCCTTCCACAAAATCATAAACATATCGCTTTTCGTGAAAAAGTTCGCACACAATTTTGGCAAGATTCAAAACCTGAGTTCCGCCAACTCCAATCACGCCTTGCACATGCGCATCGCGGGCAAGCGTCAAAGCCTGCTCCAGCAATTCTGTAGTAGCCGAACCCTTCACCGCGTCGAACGTAAAAAAATCTATTTTGTGATCCTCAAGCGACTTGGTGACTTTTTCCGCCAAACCGACGTCGCGCAAAATCGGATCGAGCACAAGCATGAATTTCGTGCCCATTTCACTCGCATAATATCCCAAACGACTTACGGTGTACGAGCCCAAAACGATATTCGGAGAAACCCTGAAAAAGAAATCCGCCATATTTCCTCAATCTCAATCTCGAAAAATAAAAAAGGCGGAAAAAACATTCCGCCCTTTGCCTACCGATATTTTGTTAAAAATTATATGCCGTAAGCCTGCATAATTTTTTCGGCCGTCGCGCTGATTGTCTGGGCGTTCAAGTAATCAGGATTCTTGATTTTTTCCTTGATTTGCGCCACCAAATCAGACCGCACGTCGGGCGTTTCGTCGGCGATGCCCTTAAGGTAATAAGCCTCCGCCATTTCCCGGGCTTCCGCAGAAAGCGAAATCGAATCCGCCGCGCCTTTTATGTTGTCAGCGTTATGGGCACGCTTTGTATTCTGAACATTGTTAAGCGGGTTCACTCCGCCAATTTGGTCTATTCTCATATTACACCTGCCTTACATATATTATCGGCACAGACCGCGCACAAGTTTAATGATTTTGCGGAAATTTTGCCAAAAAACATGGCAAAATCCGCTAAAATCCCGCCACGAAAACCGCGATTTCGCCCTTTACGGACTGCCTCTGCGCGTATTCGTCGCGAACTTTGACAGCTGTGCCGTCAACGATTTCCTCGTGAATTTTTGTCAATTCACGCCCAACAACAATTCTACGTTCTGCTTCAATATCGGCAATATCCGAAAGCAACTTTACAATTCTGAACGGCGATTCGTACAAAACAAACGCTTTTTTCATTTCAAGCAGCTCACGAAGCCGCTTGCGCCGTTTGCCCGGATTGGGCGAAAGAAATCCCTCGAAAATGAGCGTCTTTCCGCCAGGACCTGCCACGCTCACCAAAGTGGCAAACGCGCTTGGACCGGGAATCGGCGTCACGACGAATCCTGCGTCGCGCACCTTTTTCGCCAAAATCGCGCCGGGATCGCTTATGCCGGGCATTCCGGCATCGCTCGCATACGCCACATTCTTTCCTTCCCGCAAAAGCGCGATGATTTTTTCCGCCGCAGAATCCTCGTTTTGAGCGCGGCACGAAACCATCGGCTTTCTGATTTCAAAATGTGTCAGCAATTCGAGCGTGTGGCGCGTGTCTTCGGCCGCCACAACATCCACATTTTTCAGAGTTTCGAGCGCGCGAAAAGTTATGTCGCCCAAATTCCCGATTGGCGTTCCAACAATATACAAAACCGACACTTTAAATTATAACACAAAAGAGCCAGGAAAACAAGCATATTAGCAAAAAACCGCCCAAAATTCAGGCGGTTCATACACTATGCGCTTTCTTCTGATGCGGCATTTTCAGTAGCCGGCGTTTCCACGGCTGGTGTTTCCGCAGGAGCGGGCTTTGGCGCACGGCGCGCTTCGTTTTTGAATTTTGCCTTGCAAAATTTGCAAATCTTCACTTTGTTGCCGTCAAGTTCGTATTCATATATAACTTTGATGCCGGTGGCTTTGCAAACTGGGCAAGTTCCACGACTGTGGTTGGGCGTTTTTCGCAATCCAACTCCACGATGTGCTTTAGACATAGATTCCTCTCGATTTATTAAAAAAATCGTTTCATAATGAAACAAAAAACGACGCAAACAGTTAAAAACTGACGCAAAACCTGCGGCAATTTTTAACATCCAGCAATCCTTAGGCTTTGTTCTTTTTTGTTTTCTCTTTTTTTGCAGCCTTTTCTTCTTCGGTTTCGAGTTTGTAATCAACCAATTCCAAGATTGCTACATCGGCAGCATCGCCTTGGCGGAATCCCAATTTGAGAATGCGAGTGTATCCACCCGGACGATCTTTCATGCGAGGAGCAATATCGGTAAAAAGTTTGTTCAAAACCCTTTCATCGTAAATATATCGCGCAACTTGGCGGCGATTGTGAACGCTGTCCACTTTCGCACGCGTGATGAGCTTTTCTGCCTTGCTTCGCGCGGCCTTGGCCTTTGCCTTGGTCGTAGTGATGCGTTCAAACCTAAAAAGAGAAGTTACCATATTGCGCAACATTGCGCGACGGTGAGAGTGCGTGCGTGAAAGCGCGTTAAAACCTGACTTATGATTCATCGTATTCTTCCTTTTTGCTTGCTAAATTAACAGTATCTTTGAGATAACTGTAGTCCGTCATGCCCAAAGTAAGCCCCAGTTCAAGAAGCTTTTCTTTGATTTCGGTGAGACTCTTTTTGCCGAAATTTCTGGTTTTGGCAATGTCGTCTTCCGTCTTTTTCGTAAGTTCTCCGATTGTGCGGATGTTCGCGTTTTTCAAACAATTCGAAGAGCGTACCGACAAATCCAATTCTTCCACCGACCTGTTCAAGAAACGGCGAATGTTTTCGTCTTCCTCGTTCAAATCGTCATCGTCCAAAGTGCCGTTGTCGTCAAAATTGATGAACATAGCAAAATGCTCTTTGGCGATTTTTCCCGCCTCAGCCAAAGCGTCAACAGGAGCAATCGAACCATCGGTCCAAATTTCCAAGAAAAGTTTGTCGTAATCATTCCGCTGACCAACACGGCAAGGCTCGATATAATATTTCACCTTTTTCACCGGGTTGAAAATCGCATCCATCGGAATCGTGCCCACAACTTCAACATATTTGTCATTCGTTTCCGCAGGAACATAGCCACGTCCCAAGTCAACCTGTATTTCAATGTCCAACTTCGCTTCTTCCATCATTGTGAACAAAAGAACGTCGCGCGACATAATTTCAAGTTGACCAGTTTTTTCAAGGTCGTTGCTGGTAACTTTTCCCGGCCCGCGGAATTCGTAAAAAAGCGTATCCTGTTCGGCATCACCGCTGAGCTTGAGCCTGAGCATTTTGAGCGTATTCAAAATTTCCAAAGTATCTTCGGAAACGTTTGGAATAGCCTCGAATTCGCTGGAAATCACATGCGGCACATCGTCAGCATCGTATGAAGTAATACGCACAGAAGTTACGGCATAGCCCTGTATCGAGGAAAGCAGAACGCGGCGCAATGTATTTCCAACAGTTGTGCCGAATCCTGTCTCAAAAGGAGCCGCGGAAAATTTTCCATACTCGCCGCTCTCTGTTTCGAGATGCTCAACTGCCAGCCTCTCTTTAGGTCGCTGAAAGCCCTTGAGCAGATTTTTACGAGCCATTTGAACTCCTTAATTATTTAGAATAGAATTCAACCACGAGCTGCTCTTTAACATCGAAGTCGATGTCGCTTCTGGCAGGCAACGTGATAACCTTGCCCGACAAATTTTCTTTGTCGCATTCAAGCCAAGCAGGAACTCTGCGTTCCTCGATTCTGGCCACCAATTTTTTTATGGCGGAAGAAGTCTTGCTTTTTTCCTTGAACGAAATTACGTCGCCGACTTTTACCTGGTAAGACGAAATGCCAACTTTTTTGCCGTTTACGGTAATGTGTCCATGGCTGACAAGCTGCTTGGCTTCGTCACGAGTTTTCGCAAAACCAAGTCTGAAAACAACATTGTCCAACCTCAATTCCAACATCTGCAAAAGAACTTCGCCGGTAACACCAGATTTTCGCGCCGCCTTTTCGTAGTAAAGCCTAAATTGGCGTTCAAGCACTCCATAAATGAAGCGGAGTTTTTGCTTTTCCGTCAACTGCAAAGCATATTCGGAACGCTTTCTGCGAGTCTCTTTTTGAGTTCGCTTGCTCACCTTGCCATATCCCATTACAAGCGGGTTTATGCCCAAGGCGCGACATCTTTTTAACAAAGGCTCTTGTGTTTTTGCCATCTATATATCTCCTTGTTACATACGGCGCGTTTTGCGCGGGCGACATCCGTTGTGCGGAATCGGAGTTACATCGGAAATCGATTTGACTTTAAGTCCTGCATTGCCAATGGCGCGCACTGCGTTTTCGCGTCCCATTCCAGGGCCTTTTACAAAAACATGAACTTCGCGCAGACCATAGGAAACGGCCTTTTGAACCGCGCTTTCCGCGACAGTCTGTGCCGCAAAAGGCGTGGATTTTTTCGCGCCCTTGAAGCCCAAGCCACCGCTCGAGGCCCAAGAAAGCGCGTTGCCGTTCAAATCCGTAACAGTAACAATCGTATTGTTGAAAGAAGCCTGAATGTACACGTTTCCTTCGTATACGCTCTTCTTTTCTTTTTTCTTTGTCTTTTTTACCGTAGCCAATTAGATTACCTCCGCCTTATGCTTTCTTCTTGTTCGCAACAGTCTTCTTTTTACCCTTGCGAGTCCTGGAATTCGTGCGAGTGCGCTGACCGCGGACCGGAAGTCCTTTGCGATGGCGCAGGCCTCGGTAGCTGCCAATGTCGATAAGACGTTTGATGTTCAAACCGATTTCCGAGCGGAGACGGCCTTCCACCTTGTATTCTTTGTCGATGATTTCGCGGATGCGATTCAACTCATCTTGAGGCAAATCGTTAATCGGAGTGTCCGGATTAACATTCGCTTCTTTGCAAATTTTCATCGCCGAAGAACGTCCTATTCCGAAAATATACGTCAAAGCGATATTAACGTGTTTGTTAGGGATGTCAACTCCCGCAATTCGAGCCATCTATTACTCCTTGTCAACCTTGCTTCTGCTTGTGCTTTGGGTTCACGCAAATGATGCGGACAATTCCGTTGCGCCTAATGACCTTGCACTTGTCGCAGATAGGCTTTACGCTGGTTCGTACTTTCATAAAAGTCCCCCTGTGATGTGGTATCAAAAGCCAAAAAGTTTGACTTAACTTTTGAACGAATTTTCAATCCGACGCAAACCGCCTGAAATAATCGAAACAAAAGTATACCACATTTGTCCAATTTAAGTCTAGACCTTCATCCCAAATTTCTAAAGATTTCTGGAACGAATGCGCCCTCTTTTTACAAGTCCATCTTGATGATGCATCCTCAAAAGGGCTTCGATTTGGCTCATCGTGTCAAGATCCACGCCAACCATAATTATCAGCGAAGTTCCGCCCATCAGCATTGCCACCGACTGCGGAAAGCCGAAGATTTTTTGGATGAGTGTCGGCAAAACTGCTATTGCCGCCAAGAACAACGAGCCTGGCAATACAAGCCGATTCAATATCTTTTGGAGATACTCTTCGGTCTTGTCCGTCCTTACGCCGGGAATGGAGCCGCCGTTTTCGCGAATTTGCTTTGCGATTTCCGTGGGGTTCAGTGTTACCTGAGTGTAGAAGTATGCAAAGAAAATTATAAGGACTACCAAAACAATATTGTACCAAATTCCCATCGGATTCAAAAACACAGCCAATTTTTGAACCCATCGCGCGGCTCCGGAGTTGCTCGCCACAGAAGAAATGAGCTGCATGGGAAGAGTCAAAAACGATGAAGCAAAAATCAAAGGAATCACGTTTGACGGATTCACTTTAAAGGGAATGTAAGTGTTTTGTCCGCCATACATTTTTCTGCCCACAACGCGCTTCGCATAATGGACAGGTATTTTTCGTTCGCCGGATTCTTCGTAAACCACTACGGCGATGATTCCTACAAAAATAAAGAGCGCCACAATGACGAACACGATGTTCAATTCGCCCGCGCGAACGCTTTCGGCAAGATCAATAACGGCACTCGGCATTCGCGCCACAATTCCCGCGAAAATCATAATCGAAATTCCATTTCCGATTCCTCGCGCGGTAATCTGATCGCCAAGCCAAACTGTTATCATCGAACCTGTGGTAACTGTAAGCATCGCCAGCACTTTGAACGCGATTTCATTGTTGAGCGAAATCACGCCGATGTTTTTGGCGTAGACAGTTACGGCGAACGACTGAATGATGCACACGAAAATCGTGCCCACCCTTGTCCACATTTGCATTTTCTGCTGACCGCCCTCTTCCATCACGATTCTCTTCAATGAAGGAAAGATGATGAGGACGAGCTGCATGATGATTTGCGTGGAAATGTAAGGCATCACTCCGAGCATGAACACGGAAAAATTCGAGAACGCGCCGCCGACAAAAAAGTCCATGTAACTTGCGAAAGCGTTGTTGTTCTGCTGTGCGAGCGTGTTGAAATATTCAAACAACGCGGCGGCATCTACGCCCGGAATTGTAAGAACGCATCCAAGCCTGTAGACCGCCAACACGACAAGAGTGAACAAAATGCGGCTGCGGAGTTCTCCAACTTTGAAAATGTTGCCGATTGTACTCATTTAATCCGCCTTAGTCTTTTTTCTGCGCCTTTTTGGTTTTTTCGACCAAAGTTACAGAGCCGCCGGACTTTTCGATTTTCGCCTTTGCCGATTCGGAAACCTTGTCCGCAACCACGGTAACTTTTTTGGTGATTTCACCATTGCCGAGGATTTTGACAGGAAGCGACTTCGATTTTGCCAAGCCCTTTGCCTTGAGGCTAGTTTTGTCAACGGTTTCGCCGTCCGCAAATTTATTTTCGATGTCCGAAAGATTCACGATTGCGAATTCTTTTTTGAACGGATAGTTCGAAAAACCTCTTTGCGCGATGCGGCGGAAAAGCGGCATCTGACCGCCTTCAAATCCCACATACGGCAATTTTTTTCCAGAGCGCGACTGCTGACCTTTGTTTCCGCGTCCGGCAGTCGTTCCCAATCCGGAAGACGAACCGCGTCCAACGCGCTTTCGTTTTTTGTTTGCTCCGCGAGGCGCGTGCAATACTGGATTATATTCTTCTGCCATTATTGAATCTCCTCAACTTTTACAAGATGCGCCACAGCCGCGATCATTCCGCGAACAGAAGGATTGTCTTCCTGCACGACAGAAGAACTGATTCTCCTCAAACCCAAACTGCGCACAGTGGCGCGCTTGGCGGGCTTTTGTCCGATTGTACTTCGTACAAGTGTAATCTTGAGTTTTGCCATCGATTACCCCCACATCTCGTTCAGAGACTTGCCTCTGTTTTTTGCGACGACGCTCGCATCAAGCAAATGCTCGATTGCATCGAACGTGGCGCGCACGACATTCACCGATGCGCTGGAACCGAGCGACTTTGAAATGATGTCGGTAGTTCCTGCCGCATCCATAATCGCGCGAACAGGTCCACCCGCGATGATTCCCGTACCAGCACGAGCCGGCTTGAGCAAAACTTCGGAACTTTTGAATTTTCCGATGATGTCGTGCGGAATCGTGCCATTTTTAATCGGCACTTTTACGAGGCTCTTCTTTGCCTTGTCGATGCTTTTTTTGATGGCTTCCGTAACATCGTTCGCCTTGCCAAAACCATAGCCGACACGACCCTTTCTGTCGCCAACCACGCTGAGCGCCGCGAAAGACATTCTGCGTCCACCTTTTACGGTTTTAGAAGTCCTGTTCAAAGTAACGAGTTTTTCGACAAACTCTTTTTCTCTTGGTTCTTTATCTTTGTCAAAATTTTTCTGGCGTTCCATAACTTCTCCTAGAACTGAATGCCCGCTTTGCGAGTGCCATCGGCAAGGGCTTTGACAACACCATGATAAAGATAACCGTTGCGGTCGAATACTATCGTAGTAATATTCTTTTCTTTAAGGCGCGCGCCCATCGCTTCACCAAGTTTTGCCGCGTCAGCCACCGTGGGCTTGAGAGAGGCAAAATCCTTTTCCATAGTTGAAATGGCGGCAAGTGTTTTCCCTTCGTCGTCATTGACCACCTGAACATAAAGATTCTTGTTGCTGCGATAAACTGTCATGCGCGGGCGTTCAGCCGTGCCATAAACAGTTTTGCGAATGTGAACCTTTCTGTGAAGGCGTTTTCTTTGTTTGTCACTAAGTTTCTTAAACATATCGCACCGCCTTATTTAACGCCAGTCTTTCCGACTTTGCGTCTGATGATTTCTGTTTCATAGCGAATGCCCTTTCCTTTATAAGGCTCGGGCTTTCTCAACTTCCGAATTTGTGCGCAAAATTCGCCGACTTTTTGCTTGTCGATTCCGCTCACCGTAACACGTCCGTTCGGATCTGTCGCAACAGAAAGACCTTTTGGAATAATGGCGATGAAATCCGTGGAATATCCAAGGTTCATCACAAGTTCCTCGCCTTTCACTTCCGCGCGATAACCAACGCCCGTTATGATGAGCGATTTCGAAAATCCTGCGGAAACGCCAGTCACCATATTGTTGATGAGGGCGCGATACAAACCGTGATCGGCGTTGGCTTGGCGGCTCGTGTTTTTTGTCTTGACGATGATTTCGCCGTTTTCAAAAGACACTTCCACGTTCGGACTGAATGTCTGGCTCAACTCGCCTTTCGGACCTTTCACGCTAATCGCATTTCCGTTGATTGTTACGTTTACGCCCGCAGGAACAGCCACGGGAAGTTTTCCAACTTTAGACATTTCTACCTCCCGCTACCAAACTTTGCAGACCAGTTCGCCGCCCACCATTTTTTCCGTGGCTTTTTTGCCAGTGGTCACTCCGGAAGACGTCGAAACAATCACTGAACCGTATCCATTGTGGACGCGGGGCAGATCCTTATAACCTGAATAAATTCGGCGACCAGGCGTAGAAATCTTTTCCAAGCCATGAATCACAGGATTATTCATATCATCATATTTGAGGAAAATGCGGATGATATTTCTTCCGTCTTCCTGAACTTTTCTGAAGTTTTTGATGTAGCCTTCAGTTTTCAAGATTTTTACAATTTCCAATTTCAATTTTGACGCAGGAATATCCACTTTTCCGTGGCGGGCCCTCGTCGCATTGCGGATTTTTGTAAGCATATCTGCTACGGGATCTGAAACACTCATTCTTCTTCTCCTACCCTACCAACTTGACTTTGTTACGCCAGGTAACAAACCTTCGCTCGCATACTTGCGGAAGCAAATACGACACATCTTGAACTTGCGCAGATAGCCTCGCGGACGACCGCAAATCTGACATCGATTGTACTGCCTAGTGCGATATTTCGGCGTGCGCTGCGCTTTGATTATCATCGATTTCTTAGCCATAACTCCTCGCTTACTTTCTGAACGGCATATTGAACTTGGTGAGCAAAGCGCGAGCCTCGCTGTCTGTTCTTGCGCTCGTTACGATAGTAACATTCATTCCCGAAACTTTAGTAATCTTGTCGAAGTCGATTTCCGGGAAAATGATTTGCTCCGTAATTCCCAATGAAAAATTTCCGTGTCCATCAAAGCCCGTGGCTTTGATTCCGCGAAAATCCTTGACACGCGGCAACGCAACATTGATGAGGCGATCCAAAAATTCGTACATAATCGTTCCGCGCAGCGTTACCATAGCGCCGATTTCTGCGCCCGCTCGGAGTTTGAAATTGGCAATGCTTTTTCTTGCCTTTGTCTTGACCGCCTTCTGTCCCGTGATTTGTGTCAGGTCAGCAACTGCGGCATCAAGAAGTTTCTTATTTCCGAGAGCTTCGCCCACACCCATGCTAACCACAATTTTTTTTACTTGCGGAATCTGCATGGGAGTTTTGTAGCCCATCTCTTTGAAGAGTTCGGGCGCGATAGTTTCTTTGTAGACTTTCTTAAGCCGAGGTACATAATTTGCCATTACAACGCTTCTCCACATTTGCGGCAAACGCGAATTTTCTTGTCGCCGTCAAACTTATAACCGATTCTAACTGGGCGGTTGCATTTTTTGCAGACGATGCCCACTTTGGAAACATGAAGCGGCGCTTCGATTTCGATGATTCCACCTTGATCCTGCTGACTGCGCCTCTTCACGGCTTTTTTCACAAGATTCAAACCCGACACGATTACCGAATCTTTTTTGGTAACCATGCGGACGATTTCGCCCTGCTTGCCCTTGTCCTTTCCGGAAAGCACCTGAACTGTGTCGCCCTTGTGAATCTTGTATTTCTTTTTTCCAACGTTCACGTTTTTAATCATAACAATGCTCCTTACAGAACTTCCGGCGCAAGCGAAATGATTTTCATAAAATCTTTTTCACGAAGCTCGCGAGCAACGGGTCCGAAAATGCGCTTGCCGACCGGGTTTTTCGAATCGTCAACGATGACGCAAGCGTTGTCATCAAATCGGATGTAAGTTCCATCCGGGCGGCGATATTCTTTGGCCTGCCGAACGATGACCGCCTTTTTAATCGCGCCCTTTTTGATTGTCGAAGTGGGAATCGCGTCTTTCACGGCAACCACAACGATATCTCCAATGCCAGCATAGCGACGGCGAGTGCCACCAAGTACCTTGATGCACTGTGCAATCTTTGCGCCCGAGTTGTCGGCCACTGTCATACAAGTTTGCATTTGAATCATAAACCAAACTCCTTATTTCGCGCGTTCGACAATTTGAACCAGACGCCAACACTTGTCTTTGCTAAGCGGACGACATTCAACAATTTTTACCGTATCGCCAATGTGCGCCTCATTCCTTTCGTCGTGAGCCTTGCACTTCTTGGTTCGAGAAACATATTTTTTGTAAAGCGGATCCATTCGTTTTGTTGAAATCGAAACGACGATGGTCTTGTCCATTTTGTCGCTCGTCACAAGTCCAACATAAGAACGCTTGCCACTTTTAGCCTTTTCCTGTGTTTCTGCCATGTGTCAACTCCTACTTGCTGCCCGCAGCGGCCTCGGCTTTTTGTGCAAGGTCGCGCTGATGGATGAACGTGTTCAAGCGGGCAATTTCCTTGCGCATTGCACGTTTTTCCATTGGATTGTCTACATGGGAAAGAACCATTTTGAATCTAAACTCCATGTACTTTTTCTTGAGTTCGTCTCGGCGCGAAACCAATTCGGAATAAGACAGTTCTTGATAATTCGTCTTTTTCTTTTTATCTGCCATCTTATTCCTCCTAGTCCTGCGTCGGGCGGTAGGCGATTTTCGTCACCACCGGCAACTTGCTGGCAGCAAGATGAAGCGCCTGCTCTGCCAACTTGATGTCAACTCCGCCAACTTCAAACAAAATCATTCCGGGCTTGAGATTGGCCGCCCAAAATTCCGGCGAACCCTTTCCCTTTCCCATGCGGACTTCAGCCGGCTTCTTTGAAATCGGCTTGTCGGGAAAAACTCGAATCCAAACTTTACCTTTGCGTTCAAGCTTTCTGTTGATGGCAACGCGGCACGCTTCGATTACGCGGGCGTTGAGCCAAGTCGATTCCATAGCAACGAGAGCTATATCGCCAAAGTCAACGTGATTATCGCGCGTAGCAAAACCATGTGCCCTGCCGCGCTGCACTTTTCGGTGCATTACTCTTTTTGGTGCGAGAGGCATCTCTAACTCCTTGCCTTTGCGACAGTATCTTTCGCCCGGCCTTCGCCAGACGCAGACTTATCAGAAGGACGCTGCGGACGGTCACGATTTGGCTTTTTCACCATCTGACCCGCATCTTCATTCTGTTCACGACCATAGTTCATTCCATTGAACACCCAAACTTTTATGCCGATTTTGCCATAAGTTGTGAGCGCTTCGTATGTGCCATAGTCAATGTCCGAACGCAATGTATGGAGAGGAACTCGTCCTTCCTTGTGTTCCTCCGTCCTCTTCATTTCCGCGCCGCCAAGTCGTCCAGCCAGGCGAATTTTGATTCCCTGTGCGCCGGCGCGCATGGCGTTCGCGCTAGACTGCTTCAAAGCCTTGCGGAACGAACCGCGACCCATAAGCTGTCTGCCGATATTTTGCGCAATCAAGGAAGCGTTCAAATCAGCACGTTTGATTTCCTTGATTTTAATCTGAACTTTTTTTGTCAGCTGCTTTTGAATGTCGGCGCTGATTTTTTCGATTGTCGCGCCCTTCACGCCGATGATTACTCCCGGGCGAGCCGTGTGAATCACAATCATAACCCGCTGCGGATGACGCACAATTTCGATTTCGGCGATGTCCGCGCCCTTGCATTCCGGAAGTTCCGAAATCAACTTTCTGATTTTGAAATCTTCCAAAACCAAATCCGCATATTCACGGGGATCGGCATACCAGCGAGATTGCCAAGTTTTGTTGATTCCAAGGCGCAAACCAATCGGATTAACTTTCTGTCCCATTTTTATTCTCCCGCCTTTTCAGCAACCGTAACGGTGATATGACACATTCGCTTAAGCAACTGGTCTGCGCGACCGCGCGCGCGAAACCAAACTCGCTTGAGCCTCGGACCTTCATCAATGCGAATCTCTTTGACATAAAGCGCATCTTCATCCAACTTGTCGTCAGCATACAAAGCATTCGCCACCGCAGATTTCAAAGTCTTGCGAATGAGACGCGCGCCTTTATGCGGCATATTTTCAAGAATCGACATTGCCTGCGAACAAGTTTTTCTGCTGATTACATGAGCCACCGGACGAACCTTGGTGGGAGACGCAATCAAGAATTTTGAAGTGGCTACATAGCCTTTTGTTTCTGCCATAATATCCACCTATTTTTTAGCAGTTTTGTCTGTGCCGCCATGTCCCCGGAACACACGAGTGGGAGCAAATTCGCCCAACTTGTGTCCAACAAGGTTTTCCGTTACATAAACTGGAATCCATGACTTGCCGTTGTGAACAGAAATGGTCGTTCCAACCATTTCAGGAATAATCGTGGAACAGCGAGAATAAGTCTTTATGAGTTTTTTCTCGTTCGTTCCAGATTTATTCAACTCAATTACTTTTTTATAGAGCGACTTTTCGACGAAAGGCCCTTTTTTAACAGATCTTGGCACAATTATCTCCTACGTTACTTCTTTCGACGCGAAATAATAAATCTACTCGATGTCTTGCGCTTGTTGCGGGTTTTGTAACCTTTGCAAGGCTGTCCCCACGGAGTAACCGGATTGCGTCCTTTACCAGCGCCTTCACCACCACCAAGCGGGTGATCGACCGGGTTCATAGCCATACCACGAACAGTCGGACGAATGCCCATCCAACGTTTGTGGCCGGCTTTTCCAAGCTGGACATTCATGTGGTCTTCGTTGCCGACAACGCCGATTGTAGCATAGCATTTCGCATGAACGCGGCGGATTTCGCTTGAAGGAAGTTTGATTGTAACATAATCGCCTTCTTTCGCGGAAATGAGAGCGCTCGTACCAGCACTGCGGGCAAGTTGTCCGCCGCGGCCAATCGTCAATTCGATGTTGTGCACAGTAAATCCAACTGGAATTGCTGAAAGCGGCAATGCGTTTCCAACCGTCGGCGCGGCGTTTTCGCCTGACATAATTTTCATTCCAACGGTAAGACCTTTCGGCGCGATGATGTAGCGTTTGTCGCCATCAGCGTAATAAATCAAAGCGATGTTCGCACTGCGATTCGGATCATATTCAATCGAATGAACAGTTCCAGGAATGCCGTGCTTGTTGCGCTTGAAATCAATTTCACGGTATCTGCGCTTGTGACCGCCGCCCTTGTGACGCACAGCAATGCGCCCGCCGGCTCCGCGTCCTGCGTTGGATTTTTTCCCTGACACCAATTTTTTTTCGGGTTTGTCGCATGTCAGTTCATCCCGGCGCAGGTCAACACGTCCGCGTGTACCAGGTGTAATTGGCTTAAAAACTTTTAGAGCCATCTTTTTCTCCCATAAGACTTCATTTTCGGCGACACGCTGAATTACGCGCCCGCCGATTTTCGAAGCAAACTCAAGCCTGTTTCGACTTAATCACTTGCCCTATTGGAACAAGCCTATCGTTTCGCCCTGTGCCAAACGCACAATGGCTTTTTTGTAACTAGAAGTAGTTCCGGTAGTGCCACGCACTCGCTTTTTTTTTCCGACCACATTCATAGTCGTGCAGTTCAAAACCTTTACATTGAAAAGTCTTCTCACCGCTTCCTTTATCTGAATTTTCGTGGCATCAGGATGCACGACAAAAACATATTTGTTCTGCTCGCGCAATTCCGTTGCCTTTTCAGAAACAACAGGCTTAATAAGGATGTCGTTGTAGTCAATCATTATTTAGCCCCCCTTTTCGCCGCGTAAAAGCCGCTCAGATTTTTGGCAGCGCCTTCCAACAAGATGATTTTGCGTCCGTAGAACAAGTCGTGGGCGCGAAGACACTTGTACGAAAGGAACGTGAGCGCAGGAATATTGCATCCAGCCCTTCTGAGCAAAGCGTTGTTGGCGCGAATGTCTTTTTCTGTTTCGGCGACATTTTCTTCGTCAACGATGTCATTCAAAATGACCACGGTGCGAGTGTCTTTGGCAAAATTATTGAGGATTTTCACCAAATCCTTAGTCTTGCCGCTTTGCACCGTAAAATCTTCGATGACAACAAGCCTGTCGCTCTGCGCCTGCATACTCAAAATCGTTTTCATAGCAAGGCGTTTTTCTTTTTTGGGAATCGCGTAGCTGTAATCGCGGGGCTTCGGTCCGAAAATCGTACCGCCACCAACCGTAATCGGAGACTTTTTGTCACCACGGCGAGCGTTTCCCGTGCCCTTTTGCTTATAAGGCTTTTTGTTGGAACCATGCACTTCCGCACGGGTTTTCGTGCAAGCCGTTCCAATACGTTTATTTGCCAATTCGTTTGTAATGGCATAGTAAATGACATCTTCGTTCAACGGAAGGCCGAATACGTTGTCGTCCAAATCTATCGTACGCAGCTCTTTTCCATCGACTGAATAGACTTTCTTTTCCATTGTCTTCTCCTGTCGCTATTTCTTCACCGCGGACTTGACGATCAGCGTGCTGTTGCGAGGACCGGGAACTGCCCCGCGAACAAGAATCACCTTCAATTCGGGATCGATTTTCACAACCCGAAGATTCTGCACCGTAACACGAACATTGCCCATTCGTCCAGGCAACTTTGTGTTCTTAAAGGTGTGTCCAGGCGTGGTACACTGTCCTGTGCCACCGGGTTCGCGATGGAATTTAGAACCGTGAGTTTTGCGACCTCCGTGGAAACCCCATCTTTTCATTACGCCTTGGAAACCCTTTCCTTTTGAATTGGCGGTAACGTCCAAAAAACGTGTTTTGTCGAAAAGTTCCACGCCGAACTGGTCGCCGATTTTCACTTCGTTGTCAAAATCGCGAAATTCTTTCAAAGTGCGTTTTGGGGTAACGCCTTCGGAAAACTGTCCTGCATAGGGCTTTGTTACTTTGTTGGGCTTCAATTCGCCCACGCCCAAAACAACGGCTTCATAACCATTGTTTTCTTTTGTTCTTGTGGCAACGACCGTATTAGGCTCGACGTGGATCACGGTAACTGGTGTCAGATTGCCGCTTTCGTCAAAAACCTGGGTCATTCCCAACTTTTTTCCAATCAGACCTTTCATCTGAAAAAACTCCTCTAGGCCGCCATCCCAGATCCAAAGGGACCGTACCCGATTATTTGTGGCCGAAGCCGTTGCAAAATCCGAAGATTATTGCTTAATTTCTACATCAACACCGGCAGGAAGCTCAAGCTTCATCAATGAATCCATTACATCCGAAGAAGGATCCAAGATGTCAATAAGACGCTTGTGGGTGCGCATCTCGAATTGCTCGCGCGACTTTTTGTTGACGTGTGGCGAACGAAGCACCGTTACCTTATTGATTCTTGTAGGAAGCGGAATCGGGCCTGCCACCTTTGCTCCCGCCTTTTGCACCGTCTGTACGATGGCTTTAGCACTTTGATCGATCAACTCCACATCGAATGCGCGAAGTTTGACTCGAATCTTACCGTTGGCCATTGAATTCCTCCAAAACAATCCAAGCCGAAGCCGCGAATGGCTTCGACCTGGATATTATTCTAAGCTATAATTTTTACAACCTGGCCAGAAGCGATTGTGCGTCCGCCTTCGCGGATAGCAAGTTTAAGTCCTTCGTCCATAGCAATCGGGTGGATAAGCTCGCCGACAATTTTAACGTTGTCGCCGGGTTTTACCATATCAACGCCCGCTTCCAATTCAACAGTTCCGGTGATGTCCGTTGTGCGGAAATAGAACTGAGGACGGTATCCCGTGAAGAACGGGCTGTGTCGTCCGCCTTCGGCTTCAGTAAGAACGTAAATCTGCGCTTCGAATTTTGTGTGCGGATTGATTGATTTCGGCGCAGCCAAAACCTGTCCACGAACAACGTCTTTTTTGTCAACGCCGCGGAGAAGGATACCAACGTTGTCGCCAGGAATTCCCTGATCCAAAGTCTTCTGGAACATTTCGATTCCAGTAACAACAGTGGCAACTGTCGGGCGGATTCCAACGATTTCAACGTTGTCGCTCATGTTGACAACGCCGCGCTCGATACGACCAGTAACGACCGTTCCGCGTCCAGAAATCGTGAAGATGTCTTCAATCGGCATCAAGAACGGCTTGGCTTCGTCGCGAACCGGATCTTCGAACCAGTTGTCCATCGCAACAAGCAATTCTTCGATGCACTGTGTGTTCGCAGGATCGCTGTCTTCGTTCAAAGCTTTGAATGCAGAGCCCTTGATAATCGGGGTTTCCGCCTGGTAGCCGTACTTCTGCAAAAGGTCCTGAACATCGCTTTCAACGAGTTCAAGCATTTCCGTGTCGCCGTCAAGCTGGTCAACTTTGTTGAGGAAAACGACAATCTTGGGAACGCCGACCTGGCGAGCGAGCAAAAGGTGCTCTTTTGTCTGAGCCATCGGTCCGTCTGTAGCCGCGATAACGAGGATTGCGCCGTCCATCTGCGCCGCACCAGTAATCATGTTCTTGATGTAGTCGGCGTGACCAGGGCAGTCGATGTGCGCGTAGTGGCGCTTTTCAGACTGATACTCAAGGTGGCGAGTATTGATTGTAATACCACGCTCTTTTTCCTCAGGAGCGTTGTCAATCTCATCGTACCTGAGAGCTTTATCACCATACTTTTTTGCGCAGTACATAGTGATAGCCGCTGACAAAGTTGTCTTACCATGGTCTACGTGACCAATAGTACCAACGTTCATGTGGGGCTTGGTTCTTTCGAACTTCTCCTTTGCCATGTTTTTCTCCTTGCCGACACGTCCAAAATGCCGACATTAAAAAATATTTTGTGTGCTGCACTTTAAGCCAGAATTCTCGCCTTTTCAAAGAAAAAACTTGAATTCGCATACACATCTTTTTATTGCGATGAATGAGTGTGAGAATGGAAAAGGTTTGAACGCTCCATCATTTCGGAACGATTTGGCCTGCACCACCATCACCATCAAAGCACCGCTTGACAACTGGTTTGGCACCAAGAGCCTATGGCATTTGCCACAACAGAAACTCAAGATGCAATTTTGTCGCACCGTTGACAACGATACGTTTCCATTCTTGAGCCGCGAAACCTGAAATCAAAAATCGAAGGACACCCGCAATTTTTGATGACTTTACGATTCCGCCTGAAAATTCAGCCTGACCCTCAAAGAACCGTCTATCTTGCAAAGATAGGTTTGGAAAGTATAGCGTAATTTGAAAATTGGGTCAATAGCAAATTTGAAAAAATTTTAAATTCTTTGACTTTTTTTTAGAATATTTAAAATAAAAATTTTACACGAATCGATTTACACAAAAAAACCGCCTTTCGGCGGCTTTTTTGTTTGGAAACTACCAGCGATAATGCGCGAAAGCTTTGTTCGCCTCCGCCATCTTGTGGGTGTCTTCCTTTTTCTTGTACGCAGTGCCGGTATTGTTGTATGCATCCATCAATTCCGCGCTGAGCGTGTCGGCCATTCCGTGACCATTGCGCTTGCGGGCGGCATCGATAATCCAACGCATCGCCAACGCTTCCTTGCGGGAATCGCGGATTTCCACCGGAACTTGGTATGTCGCACCACCGACGCGGCGGGATTTGACTTCCACCTGCGGCTTTACATTGTCCAACGCCTTCAAGAACACTTCGAGCGGGTCTTTGTCCGTCTTTTTCTTCAGACGATCCATCGCGTCGTAGATGATTGTCGTGCAAATGCTTTTTTTGCCGTCAAGCATCATTCGCGTTACAAATTTTGAAACCGTCTTGCTGTTGTATTTCGCGTCCGGCACAATCGGGCGGTTGACTGATTTCTTGTGTCTTCCCATTTTACTCCTCCATTATGCCTTAGGCTTTTTGGCGCCGTATTTTGAACGACCGCGCTTGCGGCCTTCCACGCCGAGAGTATCCTTTGTTCCGCGGATGATGTGATAGCGCACACCAGGAAGGTCTTTTACACGACCTCCGCGAATCAAAACAACCGAGTGTTCCTGCAAGTTATGTCCGATTCCCGGAATATATGCGGTAACTTCGATTCCATTGCTCAAGCGAACACGGGCAACTTTACGCAACGCCGAGTTCGGTTTTTTGGGCGTAACAGTCATAACGCGCGTACAAACGCCACGCTTTTGCGGGCAAGACTCAAGTGCGGGGGATTTGGTCTTTTTTGTAGCCGACTTACGCCTCTGTCTAATCAATTGGTTTATTGTAGGCATTCCTTCAAAACTCCTATTTTTTACCGAGCAGCACCTCGGCGAAATTCAAAATAACAGTTAAAATTGACACAGAAATAGTGCGTCAACTTTAACTTCGAGAATTTCCGCTTTGCAGAAATTCTCGCTTATTGCACTGCGATTTTTCGCATTTGCAAAAAACGCATTGTAGTTTAACTAATTTTTCGCATTTTAGTCAAGGGGATTCCTTGCAAAAGCGAAAAATTTATCATAACTTTGGCTCGCGTTACAAAGCGAAAATCAGTCTTGGTCTTCGCCCATTTCAAGGGCTGCGGCCGCGGCTTCTCGCTCGCGCTCTTCCTGTTCCTTGGCTTCAAGTTCTTTTTCGATGCGACGCTGCTCCAAGATTTCTTCCATCTGCGCGTCCAAATCGATGTCGCTGTCGTCATAAACTTTTACGCCGCGATAATTTTTGATGCCTGTTCCAGCCGGAATCATGTGGCCAATCGCGACATTTTCTTTTATTCCGTGCAGCGAATCCGTAGAACCAGAAATCGCGGCGTTTGTAAGAACGCGCGTAGTTTCCTGGAACGAAGCCGCCGAAATGAACGAATCCACATTGAGCGAAGCCTTGGTGATTCCCTGGAACATCGGGCGGCCAATCGCTGGCTGTCCACCGTCCGCAATCACGCGGGCATTTTCTTCATGGAATCGGTACTTGTTCACCTGCTGACCAAAGATGAAGGAAGTGTCGCCGACGGCAACAATTTCCACTTTGCGCAACATTTGGCGCACGATGATTCCGATGTGCTTGTCGTTGATGCTTACGCCCTGCGCACGATAAACGTGCTGGATTTCGTCCATCAGATAATTTTGAAGCGCGTTTTCGCCCAAAATTGCGAGGATGTCGTGGGGACTTGGCTGTCCATCACAAAGCGGCTCGCCTGCTTCGATTTTGTCGCCATCGCGAACAAGCATTCGCTTGGACATAGGAACAAGATGTTCAAAAACTCTGCCGTATTTGTCTTCCACAGTTATGACGCGCTTGCCTTTTTTGATGTCCTTGAATTTTACCGTGCCAGAAATCTGGCTCAAGACGCTCGGCGAAGAATGCTTGCGGGCTTCAAACAATTCAGAAACGCGCGGCAAACCTCCCGTGATGTCGTCTGACTTTGCGGCTTCTTTGGGCATTTTCGCGATGATGTCGCCTTCTTCTATGGACTGCTTGTCCTCGATTTCGGGCGGAAGTTCCGCGCCAGCAGGCAAAAAGTAACTGCCCAATTCATTTCCGGCTTCATCCGTGATGTAGACCCTGGGCTGCTTTGTGTCCAAATGGAGCGAACTGATTTTTCGCGTCCTGTTTCCGGTCTGCTGGTTAACTTCTTCTTCCAGCGTAACTCCGATTTGAATGTCCTCAAAGTGAACATAACCGGTTTGTTCCGCGATAATCGGCTCGGAATAAGGATCGAGCAATGTTCCGATTATGGCGTTGGCATCAACGATTTGTCCGGTAGAAACTTGCATCGCCGAACCGTTCGCAATTTCAACGATTTGGTCACCGCCACAAAGATAAAGCATTTTATCTTTGATGACAATGCGTCCGTTTTCTTTTGCGACGAAGGCGGAATCTTTGCCGCTTATCAATTCAGTTCCTTTGAGAACGCGGGCATCGTCTTTGACCAAAAGTTTTCCGCCTTTTTCGATTTCGGCGCGGTCGATGATGCGCGTAACAGTCATTTTACCTTTGCGGGTGAACAATTCGTTTCCGTCTTTTTTGACTGAATTTCCTTCGATGTTGCCGATAATCGCGGGGAATTTGAGAACGATTGCATTGTCCTGAGTAACCTTCGAAGCGGCACCGCCCGAGTGGAAAGTACGCAACGTGAGCTGAGTTCCAGGCTGACCGATTGACTGCGCGGCGACAATTCCCACCGCTTCGCCGATTTCGACGATTTTGTTTCGAGCCAAATTCTTTCCGTAGCATTTTACGCAAACGCCGTGTTTGGATTCGCAGGTGAGAACTGTTCGAAGTTTCACTTTTTCAACGCCGGCTTCTTCGATTTTTTTGGCGAGTTCTTCATCGATGTATTGATTCACATCGCAGAGAATTTCGCCCGTAATCGGATGGACTACGCGCTCAATCGTAAAGTGTCCCACGATTCGATTGGAAAGTCGCTCGATGATTTCATCGCCGTCTTTGATGGCGGTGTAATCGATTCCGTTGATTGTGCCGCAATCTTCTTCGTTAATTACGACATCTTGCGCGACATCGACAAGGCGGCGCGTCATGTAACCCGCGTCGGCGGTTTTTAGCGCGGTGTCGGAAAGACCTTTGCGCGCGCCATTCGTTGAAATGAAGAATTCGATAACAGAAAGTCCTTCATAGAAATTCGAGCGAACCGGAAGTTCGATGATGTCACCGTTCGGCTTTGCCATCAAACCACGCATTGCTGCCAACTGCGAAATCTGCTTCGGAGAACCGCGCGCGCCGGATTTTGCCATCATGTAAATTGTGTTGAAACCGTCCTTGTCTTTTGCCAAATTTTCCATCATCAATTTGGAAAGTTCATTGTTGGTGGTCTGCCAAATATCCGTAACGCGCTGATAGCGTTCATCTTCCGAAAGCTGACCCTCCGCATACTGGCGAACGACATCCTCTACCTGCTTGTTGGCATTTTCAACCATTTCCTTCTTTTCGGGCGGAATCAAAATGTCGTCCATAGAAAGAGTCGCGCCATAGAACGTCGCGTTCTGGTAGCCAACAGCTTTGATTGCGTCGAGCATTTTTATCGTGAGCCACGGGCCTTTTTCGTGATAGACTTTTTCAATCATCGCGCGCAATTCTTTGTCGCCGTATTGCCTGTTCACATAGTTTACGCCATCGGGCATCGCATCATTGAACGCAAGCGTTCCCGCAGTCGTTTCAATCAAATCGCCTTTTTTGAATTCCGGGTCTTTCGAAGAATCCACGACAAGCGCGTCTTTCGGTGCGGGAACTTTGATGCTCGCCTGCCATTCGATGTTGCCGCATTCGGCGGCCATTCGAACTTCATCGGCGGAAGAAAATCGCTTTCCGGTTCCGCGCGCGTTTGGCTTTACGGAAGTCATATAGTAGATTCCCAAAACCATGTCCTGGGAAGGATAGACGATTGTGTTTCCGTTCGCCGGGTCGAGCAAATTTCGCGCAGACAGCATCAGCGTCCAACATTCCATTTGCGCCGCCTGCGTGAGCGGAACGTGAATTGCCATTTGGTCGCCGTCAAAGTCCGCGTTGAACGCCTTGCAAGCGAGCGGATGCAATTTGATTGCCTTTCCTTCAACCAAAACCGGTTCGAACGCCTGGATTCCCAAACGGTGCAAAGTGGGCGCGCGGTTGAGCATTACAGGATGCTCGCTCACGACTTCATCCAAAACGCTGAAAACTTCGGGGGCTTCCTGTTCCACAAGAAGTTTCGCCTTTTTCAAATTGAAGACGACTTCCTTATCCATCAAGCGTTTCATAATGAACGGCTTGAACAATTCAAGCGCCATTTTTGTGGGAAGTCCGCACTGCCAAAGTTTGAGTTCAGGACCAACGACAATGACCGAACGTCCAGAATAATCGACGCGCTTTCCGAGAAGATTTTGGCGGAAACGTCCCTGCTTTCCTCGTATCATATCGCTGATGGATTTGAGCGGACGGTTCGACGCGCCTTTCACAATTCGTTTGCGCTTTGAATTGTCGAACAGAGAATCCACTGCCTCCTGCAACATTCGCTTTTCGTTGCGAATAATGATGTCCGGCGCAGAAAGTTGCAAAAGCCTTTTGAGGCGATTGTTGCGGTTGATGACACGGCGATACAAATCGTTCAAATCAGATGTTGCAAAGCGACCTCCGTCCAACTGAACCATCGGGCGCAATTCCGGCGGCATCACAGGAATCACTTCCAAAATCATCCAAGACGCTTTGTTTCCAGACGAGCGGAAATTTTCCACGATTTCGATTCGCTTCAAAAGACGCTTGTCGCTTTTTGAACCTTTTTCAATCATCTTCGCGCGAAGTTCCGAAGCCAACTCATCCAAATCCAAGCCGTCCAAAAGCGCTTTTATCGCTTCCGCACCCATGCCTGCTGTAAATGAACCGCCGTATCGTTCCTGCGCCTCACGATAATCGTCCTCATCGAGAAGCTGCATTTTTCTAAGATCCGTGTCGCCCGCATCGATGACGATGTATTTTTCATAATATAAAACACTTCGCAATGCGGCCACTTGCAAATCAAGCAAAAGTCCCATTCGGCTGGGAACGCTTCGATAGTACCAAATGTGACTCACGGGCGCGGCCAATTCTATGTGACCTGTGCGTTCGCGGCGCACTTTGAAATGAGTAACTTCCACGCCACAACGATCGCAGATTATGCCTTTGTATCGAATCGATTTGAATTTGCCGCAATAGCATTCCCATTCTTTTGTCGTTCCGAAAATGCGTTCGCAAAAAAGTCCTTCGCGTTCCGGACGCAACGTGCGATAATTTATCGTTTCCGGTTTTTTCACTTCGCCATAAGACCAAGCGCGAACGGCATCGGGCGACGCGAGTTTTATTTTTATGCTGTCAAAATCTTGAATATCACGCATTGATATTTCCTCCTTGTCAATTCAACTTTCAAAAAAATTGAATTTGCCCGCCTCAGCAACTTGTTGCGTTGCGGGCACGTAAAAAGCAGTTTCGCAGAAACTGCAAGTTAAAATCCAGCAATTTGCGATTTCAAGCAAATATGCCCGAAATCGCAGATTTGAACGCGCACGACAAATCTGCAAATGATAAAAATACACGGATGTATTTTTATTATGACTCCTTGTCAAATCCGGAAGCCGCCTTGTCAATCAATTCTTGGTCGCGTTCGGTAAGCGCGATTTGCTTGCCCTTTGCATCGTAGATAGTGAAGTCCAAAGCCAAGCCGCGCAATTCCTGCACCAAAACATTGAACGATTCGGGAACGCCCGCCGGAGTTGAAGGCTCGCCTTTTACGATGGCTTCGTAAACCTTCGAGCGGCCGTTCATGTCGTCGGATTTGATTGTCATCATTTCCTGCAAAGTGTTCGCCGCGCCGTATGCTTCGAGCGCCCAAACTTCCATTTCGCCCAAACGCTGACCACCGAACTGCGCCTTTCCGCCGAGCGGCTGCTGCGTGACCAGAGAATAAGGTCCGGTCGAACGCGCGTGCATTTTGTCATCGACAAGGTGATGCAGTTTCATATAGTAAATCACGCCGACAAAAATCGGATTCACAAAAGGCTCGCCGGTGCGTCCATCGCGGACAACCTGCTTGCAGTCCTTGGAAAGCCCCGCTTCCTCAAGTTTTTTGGCAATCTGCTCCTGGCTCGGCGACTGGAAAACCGGCGATTCGAAGAACTGCCCTAAATATTTTCCGGCAATTCCCAATTCCGATTCCATAATCTGTCCGATGTTCATTCGCGAAGGAACGCCCAAAGGATTCAAGCAAACATCAAGCGGAGTGCCGTCTTCCAAATACGGCATATCTTCTTCAGGCAGAATACGCGAAACAACGCCCTTGTTTCCGTGGCGGCCAGCCATCTTGTCGCCCTCGCGGAGTTTGCGCTTGTTCGCAATCATAACTTTTACCACTTGGTCAACGCCCGGATTCAAGTCATCGCCTTCGCTACGCTTCAAACGTTGAATATCGATGACCACTCCCTCAACTCCATGCGGAACGCGCAAAGATGTGTCGCGCACTTCCTTTGCCTTTTCGCCGAAGATTGAATTGAGCAATCTGAATTCCGGCGTAGTTTCGGCTTCGCTTTTCGGCGTAACTTTTCCCACCAAAACATCGCCAGAACGGACTTTCGCGCCGATGCGGATGATTCCTTCTGCGTCCAAATTGTCGAGATTTTTTTCGGCAGTGTTCGGAACGTCGCGCGTGATTTTTTCTGGACCAAGTTTCGTTTCACGAATTTCCGTAGAAAATTCTTTGATGTGAATCGAAGTGTACATATCTTCTTTTACGATTCGTTGGCTGATGAGAACGGCGTCCTCGTAGTTGTAGCCGTTCCACGGAACGAATCCTACGAGAATGTTGCGTCCCAAAGCAAGTTCGCCGTTGAATGTCGCAGGGCCATCGGCAATCACTGCGCCCGCTTCGACTTTTTCGCCCACTTCAACTGTCGGACGCTGATGGTTGCAAGTGTCGTTGTTCGTGCGCTGATATTTGAGAAGCGGATATTCATCGATTTCGCCGCGTTTCGCGCCTTCGGGTTTTATTGAAACGCATTCGCTCGTAACTTTCACGACTTCGCCAGCGCGAGTGGCTTTCACCAAAACGCCGGAATCGTAGGCGCATTTTTGTTCCATTCCGGTGCCCACATAAGGCGGCTCGGGGAACAAAAGCGGCACAGCCTGACGCTGCATGTTGCATCCCATGAGGGCGCGGTTCGCGTCGTCGTGCTCAAGGAACGGAATCAACGCGGCAGAAACAGAAATTACCTGGCGCGGAGAAACGTCCATATATTGAACATCTTTCGGAAGGCGAGTTGTATAGTCGCCGCGTCTTCGGCACGAAATCATGTCCGTGGCGAACGAACCATCGCTTTTCATTCCTTCGCTCACCTGTCCGATGTAATACTTGTCTTCGTCCATCGCCGAAAGATATTCGATTTTATTCGTTGCCTTGCCCTTTTCGATTTTGCGATAAGGCGCTTCCAAAAATCCGTATTCGTTCACGCGCGTGTAAATCGCAAGCGAAACGATAAGTCCGATGTTCGGTCCTTCCGGCGTTTCAATCGGGCACATTCGGCCGTAATGCGAATAGTGAACGTCGCGCACTTCAAATCCCGCGCGGTCGCGAGAAAGTCCGCCCGGACCAAGCGCGTTCAAGCGGCGTTTGTGCGTGAGTTCCGCAAGCGGATTGATTTGGTCCATGAATTGCGAAAGCTGGGACGAGCCGAAAAATTCTTTTATCGCCGCAATAATCGGCTTGGAAGAAATCAAATCCTGTGGCTTTACAGTTTCATTGTCCTTCGCGCCCATTCGCTCCTTGGCAATCCGTTCCATTCGGGCAAACGAAGTTTTGATTTGATTCGTCATCAATTCTCCGACGCTTCTGATGCGGCGGTTGCCCAAATGGTCAATGTCGTCACGCGCCTCTTCGCCGATGTAGACTTTGATGAGGAATTTCATCGTATTCGTGATGTCTTCTTTTGTAAGAACGGTGTCGTCCTTGGGCGGATCGTAATCAAACCTTTTGTTGAGTTTGTAACGTCCAACGTGCCCCAAATCGTAGCGACGCGGCGTGAAGAACATCGAGTTCAAATCTTTTTCCGCGTTTTCCACGGTAATCGGTTCACCCGGCAAAAGCACGCTGTAAACCGCGCTCAATGCTTCTTCTTTGGTCAGCTCGTCGTTTTCCGAACCTTCCGTAGAATACTTGATTTCCTCGCGCTCAAAGCAGTTGATGATGATTTCAGAATTGAGCGACAGATTTTTTTCGTCTTTATTATCAGGATTTTTGCGGCTGTCAAATCTAATCGCCTGAATTTCTTTGATTCCATTGGCAATCAAATCATCAATGTCATGCTGATGAAGTCGTGCGCCTGCGGAAAAAAGTTTTTTCTCTTCGCCGGAATCCGCGTCCTTGATAAAAATCGCTTTTGCCAAAATGCGATTTACCAAACTTTCGCGCGTAGAGGCGTTGTCTTTTATCGAAATTTTTTCCGTTTCATAAAAAACCTTGATGATTTCTTCGCGATTTTCAAATCCGAGCGCGCGCAGAAAAACCGTTCCAAGAATTTTTTTCTTTCGGTCGATTTTGGCGAAAATCAATTCCTTTTTCTGGTCGATTTCAAATTCCAGCCATGAACCGCGGTACGGAATAATGCGGCTTCCCCAAACGCCCTTGTCGTGATTGAAGATTACGCCAGGCGAACGATGGATTTGCGAAACAACAACGCGCTCCGCTCCATTTATGATAAAAGTTCCACGCGGCGTCATAAGCGGAATGTCGCCCATGTAAATGTCTTTTTGCAAAATCGCGCCCGTGTCTTTGAAGTTCAAATTTATTCGCGCTTTCAGCGGAACGGAATAGGTCAAGCCTTTTTGCTTGCAATCCAACTCGGTGAATTTGCTTTCGGATTCATCCAAAGTGTAAGATTCAAATTCCAACGACATATCGCCGTTCGCGCTTTCGATTGGAAAAGTAGAAAGAAACGCTTCCTGCAAGCCCTGATTTTCCAACGGCTCGCCTTTGTCCAACTTTTCTTTTTGAAGGAAATATTCATACGATGAAGTTTGAATATCTATAAGATTTGGGACATCCATCGAAGACTTGATGTCCTTGCCGTAATATTTACGGTTGATTGTCCGGCTTTTCGCGAACATTTTTTCCCCTGAAAAAGCGTGGCGCGATCAAAATCTCCGCTACATGAGGAAACTCCTCACAGCACGAAAGATTCCGCCGCGGATTCCGCTTGTCCTGTTCCATTTTGGACAAATACGCTCATTTTTTGCAGTTGATTTTCAGCCAAATTTGCTTGCGCATTCCTATCCGCAATTTTGGAACAGTTTCATTTTTAATTTAAATTCAATTCAAAACTGTGAGTTTTCGCAAATCGAAAAACTCGATACGATTTTCGCAGGAATTCGCAAGCGGCGCGTACATCACGCCACCAAATGCGAATTCAATGCAACATACCCCAACGCAAGCATTGGGGTATGATTTAAAACAAAGTAAAAGCGAATTATTTCTTGGAAGCCTTTCCACCGGCGGCTTCGATGTCGGCAATCCACTTGTCGGCATCGGCCTTGCTCAAGCCCTCTTTGAGGACTTTCGGCGCGCCTTCCACCAAAGCCTTCGCTTCGCCCAAACCGAGGTTTGTGAGTGCCTTGACCGCTTTGATAACGCCAATTTTCTTGGCAGCGTCAAAACTGTCCAAAGAAACTGCAAATTCAGTCTGCTCTTCTGCGGCGGCTCCACCAGCAGCAGCGGCTCCAGGAGCGGCGGCGACAGCGACTGCGGCTGTCACACCGAATTTCTCTTCCATCGCCTTTACCAATTCTGAGGCTTCCAGAACTGTCATCGACGCAATCGCGTCCAAAATCTGATCATTTGTTAATGCTGCCATTGTCTTCTCCATAAAAATTGATTTCATGTCGCACAAGCGACGCGGGGCACAAGTCCCGATATTTGACGCGGACAGTCAGCAGCGAACGAAGCCTGACCGCGTTTGGGGCAACGAATTTCGCCGCCCCAGAATTTCGCCGCGCAAATCGCGGACAAAACTCAAATTTTAGATTCAAGCCTGAGGCGCGGCCTCAGCAGCCGGAGCATCCGCGGCAGCAGGAGCAGCCTCTTCCTTTGGGGCTTCCGCAGGAGCGGTTGCAGCGGCAGGAGCGGCTTCTTCTTTTGGAGTTTCAGCCGCGGCAGGAGCAGCGTCCTGCTTCGGAGCGGGCGCGCCGCCTTCTTTTTCCAGCTTTTCAACATAGGCCTGCAACGTGGCGGCGAGTTTCTGCGCCGGTCCATTGATTGCAGACATAAGCATCGCGATAAGCTGCTTTTTGCCAGGAACTTTCGAATACGCTTCGGTTTTAGCCGCGTCGTAAATCTCCTTGTTCACCAACGCGCCCTTGATTTTGAGCGCGGGCACTTCCTGAGCAAAATCATACAAAATCTTTGCCGTTTCGTTGGAATCCTGCTTTGCCATAGCGATGGCTGTAGGTCCTTTGAGGTATTCGGACACATTCGTGACATCCATTCCCTCAAAAGCGATGCGCGCGAAGTTGTTTTTGAAAACCTTCACTGCGCTGTCTTTTTCGCGAAGTTTGTCGCGCAATCTAGTGATTTGCTCGACAGTCATGCCGCGATATTCGGTAAAGATAAAGTCGTTGTATTCGCCGAGAGTTTTTTTGGCGGCCTCAATAGCGGCGGTTTTTGCCGGCTGGATTTTTTTTGCAAGCATTGCCATATTCTACTCCTCGTCCTTGTATTTGACCCAAACTCCAGGTCCCATCGAAGAACTCACCGAAATTGTCTTGATATAGTCCGCCGAAGCATCGGAAGGCTTTTTGCGCTCAATTTCGGCAATCAAAGCGTCGATGTTCTGCGTCAATTTTTCGGCATCCATCGAAACCTTTCCCACCGCAATGTGAACGATGCCAGTCTTGTCAGCGCGGTATTCCGTGCGACCCTTTTTAAGTTCGCCGATTGCCGCCGCGATGTCGTTCGTAACCGTGCCGGTTTTCGGGTTCGGCATCAAGCCCTTTCGTCCCAAAACCATACCCAAACGTCCGACATCTTTCATCATGTCAGGAGTGGCAACGGCAATGTCGAAATCAAGCCAGCCGCCCTTAACTTTGTCGATGTATTCGGCAGCACCCGCGAAAGCCGCGCCCGCATCCAACGCTTCCTGAACGCGCTCTTCTTTGCAAAAAACCAAAACCTTCTTTTCGCCGCGGAACTGATTGGGGAAAACCAAAGTGTCGCGGACCGTAGCGTTTTTGGGCAATTTGAGCAAAACGTGCGCTTCCACAGTTTCATCAAAATTCGTATACTTCATGTCCTGAACCATCTTGCAGGCCGTGGGAACATCGTATTTTTTTGTCAAATCATATTTGGCCGCCGACGCGCGGTATTTTTTTCCGTGTTTCATTTAGGCCTCCACCTCAACGCCCATGCTCCGCGCCGTTCCAGCCACGATTCTTTTCGCGGCTTCGAGGTCGTTCGCGCTAACGTCAGGCATTTTTGTTTTTGCGATTTCTTCAAGTTGCGCCGCAGTGAGTTTGCCCACCTTGTCGCGAAGCGGATTCGCAGAACCTTTTTCCAATTTGAGCGCTTTTTTAATCAAAACTGCCGCCGGGGGAGTTTTGAGGATGAATGTGTAGGATTTGTCTTTGTAGACCGTAATCACGACAGGGATGATGAGCCCTTTTTCCATACTTTTTGTACGGTCGTTGAATTCCTGCACAAATTTTGGAGCGCTCACGCCATGCGGTCCAAGAGCAGGACCAATCGGAGGAGCCGGTGTCGCCGCGCCCGCAGGGCATTGCAGTTTGATGACAGCGGTCACTTCTTTCTTTGCCATTTTTTACTCCTAAAATTTGGTATTAGCGGAAAGTCCTCTTCCAACGGACGGCTGCTTTCCTCCCAAAATAGGCGGCTTGCGTCGCCCAAACCGCGCATTCGGCAAAATACGCGGAATTTTGTCAAATTATTTTACAGATTTTTCCACCTGGGTCATGCTCACTTCTACCGGAGTGGCGCGGCCGAAAATCTGGACATTGACGGTGAGTTTGTCCTTGCCGTCTTCGATTTTTTCGACAGTTCCTTCAAACGTGGCAAAAGGTCCTTCCATGATTTTGACGACATCGCCCACGGCATAACTCTGCTTGACGCGGACGACTTTTTCGCCTTTGATTTCGCCTGCGCGCGCGAGCATCCGCTTGGCTTCTTCCACGGGAATCGGGCGCGGACGCTCGTTGGGCTTCGTGCCAACGAATCCGTTCACGCCTTGAATCCGGCGGATTTTCGCGCAAGTGTCCTTCCAGCCCAAATCCGGCAAATCCAATTCCATCATAACATAACTGGGAAGGATTTTTGTTTTTCGCGTTTTCTTTTTGCCGTCTTTGATTTCGACTATCTCTTCTTCGGGAACTTTGATGCTTTTTACGACATTTGAATCAAGTTCGCCAGTTTCCAGCATACGCTGAACTGTACGCGCGATTTTTGCTTCATAGGCCGCGTAAGTATGAAGAATGTACCAAGCGCTCGACATATTTTTTCCCTATTTCATCAAAAGGCGGAAAAGCTCGGTAAAACCAAGATCCAACGCGCCCAAAACCACGGCTATGATAATCGTAGAAATTATCACAACTTTGACGCTAGACAAAACATGGTCGCGCGGAGGCCACGCCACTAACTTCAATTCGTGAACGCATTCATTGAAAAAACCAAAAATTTTCGCCATAACTTCCTCAAAAAGCAGGGCGGGCAGGACTCGAACCCGCGACAGCCGGTTTTGGAGACCGGTGCTCTACCAACTGAACTACCGCCCTAAAATATTCGAATCGAAATCCGAAAAAAAATCCACAATCCGACAAAAGTTTGCACGATGCAAGCGCACGCACAAACCACACGTCTTTTTGGAAACCGATTTTTCTCAAAAAGACACGCATTTTCGCCGTTTTCACGGAAAAACCAGCAAAATTTGCGAACAAATTCGCAAAAACACTTATTTTACTTTAGTTTCTTTGTGGAGCGTGTGCTTGCGGTCAAACGGGCAATACTTGTTCAACTCCAATTTGCCCTGAATGTTCTTGCGGTTTTTGTAAGTAGTATAATTTCTGCGCTTGCATTCGCTGCATTGCAACGCGATGATTTCCACCGCTCCTTTTTTCTTGCTTGCCATAAAAAACTCCTCGAAAATTCAAACCAAGCCTTTCAAAGCCCCCGTGCGGGATCGAACCGCAGACCTCAGCCTTACCATGGCTGCGCTCTACCGGCTGAGCTACAAGGGCGAAAACGCAAAACAAAACGACGCGATTCTGCGCCGATTTTTAGTGTTTTATGATTTTACAGAAATTCTGCAATAGTGTCAAGCGAATTTTTGATAAAAAAAGCGAAAATAAGGGCACAAGTCCGCGAATTCTTAACTTGACAACGAAAATCAATTTGTGCAATAATTCGTTCATGCGGCTTTTGACTGAATCCCAAATCTGCGAAGTTTTCGAAAGATTTTCCGCGCAAAATCCGAATCCGCAATCCGAACTCAAATGGAAAAATCCGTACACGCTTTTGGTGAGCGTCGTGCTTTCGGCGCAAGCCACGGATAAAAGCGTGAACAAGGCGACCGCGCCGCTCTACGAAATTGCAGATTCGCCAGAAAAAATGCTCGCGCTCGGCGAAGAAAAATTGATTGGCTACATAAAATCTATCGGGTTATATAGAAACAAAGCGGCGCACGTGATGGCTTTGAGCAAAATACTTGTTGAAAATTTCGGCGGAAAAGTCCCAGAAACGCGCGAGGAATTGGAAACGCTTCCGGGCGTAGGGCGCAAGACGGCGAACGTTGTTTTAAATGTAGTTTTTGGAAAACCGACTATGCCCGTGGACACGCACCTTTTGCGCATTTGCCCGAAAATCGGTTTGGCAGAAGGAAAAACTCCGCTCCAAGTGGAACAAAGCCTTGTGGAACGCATTCCGCAAAAATATATGAAACACGCGCACCACCACTTGATTTTGCACGGACGCTACGTTTGCACTGCGCGAAATCCAAAATGCAACGAATGCTTAATTGCGGATTTGTGTCGCAAAAATAATTAAGAAGTGCTGTGCGGAGTGGATGAAACAAAAAAAACTGTCGCGGCGCGACAGTTTTTTTTAAACTAACATTTGTGCTGCATTTTTTTTTCGATTATAATTGCAAAAATTGCGGCACAGACAAAGGCGCACACCCCGCTGTGGAATACGCGCCATTGCCGAATTTTAACTTTTGAAAAACTTCAGTTTTTCAAAAGTTAAAATTCGCCCGCGCGATCGGGCATGTAAATGAGCGAGAATTTCTGCGAAGCAGAAATTCTCGAAGTTAAACTTGCCGCGCTATTTTAGCGGTAAGTTTAACTATTTTACTTTATTTTTAAGCGCGGCGATTTTGTCGGTTTTTTCCCAACTGAATTCGCTTTTTCCGAAATGTCCATAGGCGGACGTAGGCGAATAAATCGGACGCTTCAATTTTAATGTGGAGACAATTCCTGCGGGCGTGCAATCGAAAACCTCTTTTACCGCGGCGGCGATTTTGCTGTCAGGAAGTTTTCCTGTGCCGAACGTGTTGACCATAATCGACACAGGAAAAGGAACTCCAATCGCATAGGAAAGCTGCACTTCCGCGCGAGTCGCCAATTTTGCGGCTACGATGTTTTTGGCGATATAACGCGCCATGTAAGCCGCAGAGCGGTCAACCTTGCTCGGGTCTTTTCCGCTGAACGCGCCGCCTCCATGCCGCCCCATTCCGCCGTAAGTGTCAACGATGATTTTTCGACCGGTGAGGCCGCTGTCTCCATGCGGGCCACCAATCACGAACTGCCCGGTGGGATTTATGAAATATTTCGTTTTTTTGTCCAAAAGCCCTGTAGGTTCGAGGACAGGCTTTATCACGCGCTCAATCAAATCGGATTTGATTTGCGCATACTTGACATTTGGATGGTGCTGATGCGAAAGCACGACAGTATCGATATGAACTGGCTTGTGGCCTTCATATTCAAGCGTAACCTGCGCTTTGGCATCGGGACGCATCCATTCTATTTTCTTTGAATGGCGCAACTGCGCGGCGTTCAATAAAATTTTGTGCGCGAACATGACCGGCGCAGGCATCAGTTCGGGCGTTTCATCGCACGCGAATCCGAACATCATTCCCTGATCGCCCGCTCCTTGCTGCCCTTTGAATTCTTTCAAGCCGGTTCCCACAACGCCCTGATTGATGTCGGGCGACTGCGCGTGAAGGACATTCACAACCGACATTGAATCGGCGTCCAAGCCGTAGTCGGCGTCCGTGTAGCCGATTTTTCGCGCGGTATCGCGGGCAATTTTTTGGATGTCAAGCTCTTTGAATTTGGTGGAAATTTCTCCGCCAACAAGGACCATTCCTGTCGTCGTAAAGCACTCGCAGGCAACATGACTTTCAGGATCCTTAGCAAGACAAGCGTCCAAGACTGCATCGGAAATCTGGTCGCAAATTTTGTCCGGATGACCTTCGCTGACAGATTCCGAGGTGAACAAATAATGTTCGTTTGTCATAGCAACTCCTTAAAAATGATTTTTCGGCAAACCAGTGTGTAGCGAGCGCGAGGCTTGCCGCAATAAAAAATCGTCAAATTTTTGCAAAAAAACTTGAACAAATTTTTAAAATATAATACAATATTTTAAGTTTAAAAACAATAGACAAAACGCTGAATTTTGCCTACAATTTTTGGGGGAATCAAAAATGCCGCTAAAAAAGAAATTTTTGAAAAACAACTCAAAATGCGAAGTCACTTTCACAGTTTCACCTGAAGCCGCGCAAGGAGCACAAACGATTCACATTGCAGGCGACTTCAACAGTTGGAGCAGCAAAGAAAATCAGCTTAAAAAAGGCAAGGACGGAACATTTTCAATCAAAATCGAACTGGATGCGGACAAAGAATATCAGTTCCGCTATCTGGTTGACGGAAAGCGATGGGAGAATGACTGGAAGGCGGACAAATATGTTCCGGCACCTTATTCGAGCACCGATAATTCTGTCGTAAGCACAAAGCTTGAATAGCGCAAAAAAGGCAGCGTTTGCTGCCTTTTTTTATTTTTTCTGGGCGTGACCGCTATGCAAATCGAAGATTCGCATAGCGGTCGGGCTGCTCCGGGTTCCGTTTGCACTTCATTCTGGCGCACCGCGCCAGAACAAGCCCTGCGCATCCCTCACGCAAAAATTGTGTCGCGGTTTTCATTTTCCAAAATCAATCGATTTTAAATACTGAAAAATCATCGAGCGTGCCCCAGCCTTTCGCGTTGCATTTTATTCGCGCGCCGAATGTCAGTTTGCCGTCGTCCACTTTTATGCCTGTGATTTTCGGGTTTTTCCAATCGACCCAGGTGGTGACCATAAAAGGCTCGCTGATTTCCTTTCCGCCGGAATGGGCGAATATTTCCATCCGCGAATTTTTGGAAACATCTCCGCCTTGCGCAAAAAGCGATACGGCATAAATTCCATTTTCAAGGCCTTCCAGAGTCTGCGATATTTCAAAATCCATTTCCTGTTCCGAATAAAAATGCAATGCCGTTTTTCCGGAATGCGCGTCCGCTTCTTTTTTCTGAAAATCAGTGGGATTTTCGCCGCGGAAAATTATCTTCCACATTGAAGTGTCGGCTTCTTCGAAACTCGGATTTTTCGCATGGTTTATGTTTTTTACCTCGAAGCGCGCGGAAATATTTTTGTCTTCCACTTTTCCCGCAACCGAAAAAACGGCAGCCTTTTGCGTGGAGATTTTTTCCACATCGTCCTGATTCCAAGACACGGCGACTTGCTCGGTTTTTCCATCGTTCATAATGACTGGAATGGCGGACGGCAAATTTACTGTGCCGCCTACATCGCAAGAAATTTCCACGGAAGGAATGTAGTCGATTTTGAGTTGGCATTTCGTTCCATAGCGCAAGTAACGCCAAACTTTGAGCGATTCAAGCGGGCGGCCATAAAAATCGAACATCGCCTGATTGTCCCAAGAGCCGCCTCCGTAATAAAGTGCGCCGTCTTCGGGATCGTATTTCGCGCAATAACTCGAAGCCCAGCCGCTTCCGAATTTTTCCCATTTTGCGGAATTGTCTTCGGTGGCTTTGCCTACTGGAATCCATGTTCCTTCCCAATAGAAAACTCCCATCGCGCCTGCCTCATTTGAAAAAGCGCAAACATCGCGAACGGCGCGGGCTTGTCCTTGCGGCGTGGCAGGATAGCCGGGAACCAAATCTTTTTCTTTTCCCGCGAACGCATTGCCAAAACCATCGCCATCTTCCGATGTGAATGGATATGAAGTTTCTGCAATCATAACTTTTTTTTGATAATCTTCTCGGAACATTTTTACGACGCGCTGCATATTCGCCATTGTTCCATCCCAAAACGGATAGAACGAAAGTCCCATGATGTCGTAATCGATTTTGAAATTTTTCAATGCCATCGCTATTCGAGAAATTTCATCGGGATAATTTTCAAGGTTGATGTGCGTGTAATGCAATGCGACGGAAATTTCTTTCTTGCGCGATTTTGCGACTTCTCGCACAGCGCGGCTTCCTTCTTGCAAAAGTTTTGCGACATTTATGAAGCCTGTTTCACCCGACATTCCATTGTTGATTTCGTTTCCCACTTGAACCATAGCGACATCCACACCCGCATCCAACAATTTGTTCAGACTGGATTTTGTAAACTCATACAATGCGGCGGATTTTTTTTCGATGTCCAAATCTTGCCAGGCTTTCGGCGCGTGTTGCCGCTTTGGGTCGGCCCAAAAATCCGAATAGTGAAAATCAATCTGAGTTTTAAGCCCAGCCGAAGTCGCGCGTTTTCCCAATTCGATTGCCGTGGCAAGATCGTTGTTGCCGCCGCCGTAGCCGTTTCCGTTTTCATCGAACGGATCGTTCCACACGCGAAATCGCACATAGTTGATTCCGCCTTGGGCAAGCGTCAAAAACACATCCTGTTCTTTGCCGTCAAATCCGTAAAATTTCGCGCCGCTTTTTTCCACGGAAAGCACTGCCGAAGCGTCCATTCCGCGAATGAAGTCGTCTGCAATTTGCGGGCAAGGCGCAATGTAGATTGAAGATTCTTCTGCCTGCTTTGGCAAAGGAAAGCGAGATTTGTTCGCGGATTTTTTTGAAGAACACGCCGCAAAAAGTGTAACCAAAAAAAGCGGAAAAAAAGCAAATTTGTTTTTCATAAAAACTCCTTGAAAAAAAGTAGTTGAAAATGCCGTGCGAGCAACTTCTTGCAGAAAATTTCAGTTCTTAAAATGTCGCTTTCGAATAAAAATCAACTGCGCCTTTTCCATTTTAAACGCTACGGGCAAAATAGCAATGGATTATCCTAATCAAAAATTGATGTATTGTAATATTTTTTAAATTGATGTATTCTAATATCAGTTTTGCAACGCAACAAGTTGCTAACGAGTTTCGCACAGCGAAACTCGCGAATATAACTATAAGTTTCCGTGAGGGCATCTAAAAAATAAAAACTCATGTTAAAATTTTGTCGCGCATTTTTGTGCGCTCGACTTTTTGGAGGAGACGATGATTTCGATTCTTCGCATGGGAGAAGATTCCGAACACGACAAGGAATTCGATGTTAACCGTCCAAACGGATTTCCGGAATATTTGTTTCTGCTCACAAAGACGCGTGGGCGTTTTTTCGTGAATGGAGCATGGAAAGAATTTCCGGCAGGATGCGTAGTGATTTTTTTGCCAGGACAAGCGCAGCGTTACCACGCCTCGCAAAGTGAAAAAATTTATTGCGACAGCTGGATGCATTTTGAAAGCGACACGCCAATTCTTTACAACAGTTTTCCGTTTGGCGAACCGATTCCTCTTGGCGAAAGCAAGGCAATCGAATTCAATTCTCTTTTTCACATTATTTGTTTGAAATTTTATGGAATGTCGCCGAACAGAGAAAACATTCTCGCACATTTGGTGGAAACGCTTCTGCTTATGGCGAACGACGAAAACGACTCCGCAAAAAATATGCCAGAAATTTACAACCGGCTTGTGGAACTGCGATGCGAAATCTACGCCTCCCCCTCAATTCAATGGCGCGTTCCGGAAATGGCGAGCCGTCTACACATCAGCGCGGGCTATCTTCACGCATTATGGAAAAATTTTTTCGCTACAAGTTGCATCGCCGATGTCGTATCGGCGCGCGTTGCCAAAGCGCAATCGATTCTTTCCTCATCAATGATTCCTATTTCAAATGTCGCCGAGCGATGCGGCTACACAAACACCGAGCACTTCATTCGGCAATTCAAAGACATAGTAAAAATGACACCCGCCAAATGGCGAGAAAAATTCATCGGACAAAAATCGTAATCGATTTGAATTTTTGCCTCGAAATCGGACTCGCATCTTCAAAGAATCGCGTCTTGCATTTTTTGCGATTTTTCGATATAATTTTTTTGGCGAAATCGCTTTGCAATTTTTTTATCAAGAGGGAAAAATGCTTTTTACACCGCTTGAAATTCAAGAAACCGTAAATATGTTTATGCGGCACAAACTCGACGTGCGCTGCATCACGATGGGAATTTCTCTGCTCGATTGCGCTTGCGATGACGAGGCGAAATCCTGCCGAAAAATATACGACAAAATTATGTCTCGCGCAAAAGACCTCGTGAAAGTTGGCCAAGACATTGAACGCGAATTTGGCGTGCCGATTATCAACAAAAGAATTTCTGTTACGCCGATTGCGCTTGTGGCAGGAGCGAGCCGCGCACAAAATTATGTTGAATATTGCAAGACGCTCGATGCGTGCGCCAAAGAATTGGGCGTGAATTTCATCGGAGGATTTTCTGCGCTTGTTCAAAAAGGAATCACGCCGGCGGACAGGATTTTAATCGAATCGATTCCTGACGCATTGTCTCAAACCGAATCGGTCTGCGCTTCCGTGAACGTTGGTTCAACAAAAAGCGGAATCAATATGGACGCAGTAAAATTGATGGGAGAAATAATTCAGCGCACGGCACAGGTTTCTTCCACAAAACCCGTAAACGGTTGCGCAAAACTTGTGGTCTTTACGAACGCTCCCGAAGACAATCCTTTTATGGCAGGCGCGTTTCACGGGCCGGGGGAAGGCGACTGCGTAATCAATGTTGGCGTTTCAGGACCAGGCGTGATTTTGGCTGCCGCGCGCGAGTTCAAAGGAAAGCCAATCAATGAACTTGCTGACGGAATAAAAAAGATGGCGTTTAAAATTACGCGGATGGGTCAACTCGTCGGAACGGAGGCAGCGCGAAGGCTCGGCGTGAATTTCGGCATTTTGGATTTGAGCCTTGCGCCTACTCCCGAAGTGGGCGACAGCGTTGCGCGGATTTTGGAAGAAATCGGTTTGGAAAGTGCAGGCGCGCCCGGAACTACAGCCGCGCTCGCGCTTCTCACCGACATGGTAAAAAAAGGCGGCGTGATGGCTTCCACAAATGTAGGCGGTTTGAGCGGCGCGTTCATTCCAGTTTCGGAAGATGAAGGAATGATAAATGCGGTGAAGCAGCGTTCGATTTCGCTCGAAAAGTTAGAGGCGATGACTTGTGTTTGTTCGGTGGGATTGGACATGATTGCGATTCCAGGCGACACGCCCGCAACTACAATCAGCGGAATCATGGCGGACGAAATGGCAATCGGAATGGTGAACAACAAAACGACCGCAGTGCGCCTCATTCCCGCTCCGGGAAAAAAAGCCGGCGACTGGGTGGAATTCGGCGGGCTGCTCGGAGGCTGCCCCGTCATCGATGTGAATCAGTTCAGTTGTGCGGATTTCATAAACCGTGGCGGAAGAATCCCCGCGCCGATTCACAGTTTTAGGAATTAATTTTTTTATTTAGGAGAGATTTGAAAAATGACGATGGATGTTCTTGCGAAAATCATTGCGTTCATTCTTTATCTTGGAATGATGGTTTTGATTGGATTGCGCGCGGCGCACAAAAACAGCAACGCTTCCGACTTCTTTTTGGGCGGACGCAAAATCGGGCCGTGGGTTACGGCATTGAGCGCGGAGGCTTCCGATTCTTCGGCGTGGCTTTTGATGGGGCTTCCCGGGCTTTGCTATTTGGGCGGATTCAAAGAAACATTTTGGACTGCGATTGGTTTGATTGTCGGAACTTATTTGGCATGGCTCATCATCGCAAAGCCTCTGCGAAAATGTTCGATTGCTTTCGGCGACTCAATTACGATTCCGGAATTTTTGACGAACCGCTTCAACGACAAGAGCCACATTCTTTCGATTATTTCGGTTTTTTTCATCGTCGTGTTTTTCACGATTTACACTGCGTCTGGATTTGTGGCGTGCGCAAAATTGTTCCGCTCGGTTTTCGGCTTGAATTGGAATTTGGGACTTTTGATTGGATTCGTGATAATTCTTTCGTACACAATCATGGGCGGCTATCGCGCAGTCTGCACCACAGATTTCATTCAAGGAATGCTGATTTTTGTCGCGTTCGTCATCTCGTCCGTAATAGTGATTTTTTCGTTGGGCGGAATCTCAAATGCGATTGAGCAAGTCCAGCAATTTTCAGCGCGCGCAATCAACGGCGACTTTGGCGGCAAGATGCTCGAAAATTTTATGGCTAACAAATCGTTCAGCCCGATGTCGGCGATTTCCGCGCTCGCCTGGAGTTTGGGATATTTCGGAATGCCGCACATCATCGTGCGCTTTATGGGAATCCGTTCAAACGCGGAAATCAAAACCGCGCGCAGAATTGGAATCACATGGATGATAATTTCGTACATCGGAACTTTCATCATCGGAACGCTCGGAACGGCGTACTTGCTGAAAAACGGAATTCTTTTGGGCGCGAATCCAGAAGAAACGATTTTGGAAGGCGTGAAAGTTTTGGGCGTTGGAACGCAGGAAGCAGTTTTCAGCGAATCAATAAGCAAAATGTATCCGGCGTTCATCGCGGGAATTTTTTTGTGCGCGATTTTGGCGGCGGCGATGTCCACCGCGGATAGCCAGCTTCTTTCGGCTTCAAGCGCGATTGGACAGGACATCTTCAAGGGCATCATAAAAAAAGACGCTTCCGAAAAAACCGTGCTGACAATAAGCCGCATTTCGGTTTTGGCAATCGCGATTGTAGGTGCTTTGCTCGCGCTCAATCCAAACAGTTCGATTTTCGGCTTGGTGAGTTACGCATGGGCAGGATTCGGCGGCGCTTTCGGTCCGCTCATTTTGCTCGCACTTTATTGGAAGGGCACGACCGCAAAAGGCGCAATCGCAGGGCTTGTTTGCGGAGGAGTTGCCGTAGTCGCTTGGCACAATATTTCTGCTGATGTGCATCCGATTTTCGGACTCTATGAAATTCTTCCCGCGTTCATCATTTGCCTTGTTGTCGCAGTAGTAGTGAGCATTTTGGACAAAAACAAAGACGAAGCGATTGTGGCAAAATTCGACGAGTACAAAAAAATGTCGGACGATTAAGACTGCTACGTGGATTTTTGTACAAGCAAAATGGCATACCCTATACCTGTATGGGGTATGCCATTCTTTTTTTGAATTTTGGATTTAATTTTAAACTTTTTAATCACACTGCTCGCCCATGTGTGCATTTTTTTGCCTCGTGCGAGCGTTTGTCTTCGCAAGTTTCGCAAAGCAAAAATCGTGTTGAAATCTCACATCAATTTTGACGCAATTTTCCAAAATGCGCATTTACTTTGTTTGAAAAATCCGCTATAATCTCGCCATGAGAATTTCTTCTACTCCGCACAGTCTTTCGGGCAGCATAACTGTCCCGGGTTCAAAAAGCCACACTATTCGCGCGCTCATTTTGTCCGCCTTGGCAGAAGGCACTTCGCAGATTCTGAATCCACTTGGCAGCGCGGATTGCCTGAGCGCGGCCGAAGCCGTTCCGCTCATCGGAGCAAAAATCGAATTCACTTCGCCACAAAAATGGCTTGTCTTCGGCGCAGGAAAAAACGCGCACCTCCCAAACGATGTCGTGAATGTCGGGAATTCCGGCTCGCTTTTATATTTTCTTTCGCCTGTGTGCGCAACGTTCGAAGGCTGGAGCATTTTCACTGGAGATGAAAGCATTCGGCGGAGACCAGTTTTCCATGTCGTTGACGCGATTCGACAAATGGGCGCAATGGCAGAATGCGCGATACCGAACAGCAAATGTTGCCCCCTCCTTATCAAAGGTCCTGCCGAAGGAAAAAACATTGTTCGCACAGAAGGCTCGATTTCAAGCCAATACATCACGGGAATGATGCTCGCGGCATTGAGAATGAAAGACACGCTGCATATTGAACTGAGCGACCCAAAAGAAACTCCGTATTTGACGATGACGAAAATTTGGCTTGAATCCTTCGGCGTAAAAGTTGAAATATCGAATGACTTCAAGCAAATTTCAGTTACCCCTCCCTCGGACTTGCTCGCGCACGACTGCGTTATCCCAAGCGATTGGGAGGGGGTGGCTTTTCCCCTCATCGCCGCTCTTATCACAGACAGCGAAATCAAAATCGAAAACGTAGATTTTTCGGGAAGCCAAGGCGACGACAAAATTGTCGGAATCCTAAAATTGCTCGGCGCAGACATCGAAGAAGACAAGGAGCATGGCACGCTTATTGTTCGCGGCGGGAAGCGTTCCACTTTGAAAAATCGTGGAAGGCTTTCCACGGAAAATCTTCCGGAAAAAATTCTGCGCGTACCGATTTCTGATTTCCCCGACGCAATTTGCGCGCTCGCGGTGGCGGCGTGTTTTACTGAAGGCACGGTGATTTTCGAAGACGCTTCGGTTTGCAGGCGCAAGGAAACGGACAGGATAAAAGTCTTGAAAGATGAGTTGAAAAAACTAGGCGCGGATTTGGAAGACGGTGTGGACGAAGGCGGCAGAGATTTTCTGGCAGTGCACGGAAAAAGTCCTCTCAATGCCGATGGCTCTGCGAATCAAAAATTCAATTTGCACGGCGGAACAATAGAAAGTTATGGCGACCACAGAGTTGCGATGTCGGCCGCTTGCATGGGACTTGCATTGCCTGCGCATGAAAAAATCATCGTGAACGAAGCCGAATGCGCCGCAGTTTCATTTCCGAATTTCTATGATGTGATGAACACGCTCGGCGCGGGATTCGCGGAATGCTAGAATTCGTTTGCGTCGATTCTCTTTGCAAAAAACTCAAAGTTAGATTCCACCGCGGCAATTAAAAAATCGAACATCGATATGCTTGAAAAATAAAAAATATTTTTTTATAATTTCATTATGAAGCTTGTTATCCTTGACGGCCACGCGCTCAATCCCGGCGATTTGAGTTATGATATTTTTCGACAATTCGGCACACTCGAAATTTTTGACCGTACCCCTCCCGAACTGGTTTTGCAACGCATCAAAGATGCCGACATGATTTTTTTGAACAAGGTCGCGCTTTCAAAAGAAATTCTTTCGCAATGCAAAAACCTAAAATACATCGGCGTGTTCGCCACTGGATACAATGTCATCGACATAAATGCGGCGCGAGAATTCGGCATCACGGTTACGAACATTCCTTCATACAGCACGATGGCGGTGGCGCAGGCTACTTTCGCGCTGCTCTTTGAATTGACGAACGGAGTGCACGAGCACAATCTTTCCGTGCAAAACGGCGGCTGGTGCGAAAGCAAGAATTTTTGTTATTGGACACATCCGCTCACAGAAATCGCTGGAAAAAAATTCGGCATCATAGGCTTTGGAAGCATCGGGCAGCGCGTGGCGAAAATCGCAAATTCATTCGGAATGGAAGTTTTGGTGCAAAGTCGCTCACAACAAAAAATTGTTTCGTTCAATTCCAATTGCACAAACGAAAGCGAAAAAGTTCGAGCCGTTTCAAAAGAAGAACTTTTCGCACAAAGCGACATCGTTTCTTTGCACTGTCCTCTCACCGAAGAAACGCGCGGAATAATAAATTCCGCCGCGCTCGCAAAAATGAAGGACGGCGCGATTTTGATAAACACTGCGCGAGGTGCGCTCGTTGACGAGGCAGCCGTGAGAAGTGCGCTCGATTCAAAAAAACTTGCAGGCTTTGCGGCGGACGTTTTGTGCGAAGAGCCAATGTCACGAGAATGCCCGCTTCTTGGCGCACCGAATTGCGTCATCACTCCGCACGTTGCTTGGGCTGCAAAAGAAACTCGCTCGCGCCTTTTGCAAATCGCAGTCGAAAACGCAAGAAATTTTTTGGACGGAAATCCGACGAACACAGTCAATTGAAATAACTCGGAGAAAATCAGATGAAAAACAAATTGAACAATGAACTTGCCGTCTGTGGATTCGCGGCGGTAAAATCGCTTGAGAAAAAAAATTCCGAGCGAATAACACGCCTTTATTTTACGGCGGAACGCGCTCCGCTTTTTGGCGGCTTGTGCAAAAAACTCGCCCAGCGAAAAGCGCCTTACAATCAAGTGCGCGACCCAATCGAACTTGAACGGCTTTCCGGAACCGTGCATCATCAAGGCGTGGTGGCGATGATTGAAGCGCCGGAAATCCAGCGGCTCAACACGGACATCGTTGACGAATGGATTGCAAAAAAAGAAAGCGCGCTTTTGTTGGACAGAGTGGGCAACGCAAACAACTTGGGCGCGATTGTCCGCAGCGCGGCTTTTTTCGGAATGAAGAACATCGTCATTCCCGAAGACGAATCGCAAAGTTCAATCACTACGAGTTCCTACCGCGTGGCGCAAGGCGGAATGGAATTCGTCGATATTTTTTCCATCAAATCGATTCCGGCTTTGTTACAGGCGATTCAGGGAAAAATAATTCGCATTGGAACTGCCGCCGAAGCAAAAACTCCCGCGAGCAAATTGCAGGAAATCTGCCGAGGAAGGGGCGCACTGATAATTTTGGGAAACGAAGAAAACGGAATCAGTCAAGAAGTGCGTTCGATGTGCGATGAAATTATCGCGATTCCGCATTGCGGCGCACAAAGCGGAAATCTCGCGCCAATCGAAAGCCTGAATGTCGCACAAAGCGCGAGCATCATTTTATACGAATTGAGCCGCTAGGAAATCGCAATCCCCAAGCAAGATGCAAACTGCGAAGCGAATCTGGAACAATGCGGATTTGCAAAAAGCATCTTGCAGCGGCAATAAAGCACCTATGATTTTCCAAAAATGTTGCAACAAACTTGATTTTTTATCGTCTAATTTATATCATACCAAAAAAAGGACAAGAGAGGACAAATGGCACTCTATCAAGATTTTTTAGTAGAAAACCGAGAATTCACTTCTTACGAAGATTTAAAGGCGCATTGCCGCCTAAAGGCACCGGACAATTTCAATTTCGCCTACGACATTGTTGACCGCTACACAATCACCGAGCCTGGCAAACGCGCACTTGTTTGGTGCGACGACAATGGCGAAGAACATTCCTGGACTTTTGAAGACATTTCGTCAGAATCAAAACGCACCGCGTATTTTTTGGCTTCGCAAGGAATCAAAAAAGGAGACGCGGTTATGCTGATTTTGCGTCGTCGCTACGAATGGTGGTGGGCGATGGTCGCATTGTGCAGAATCGGCGCGATTGCCGTTCCTGCCACCGATCAGCTTTTGCAAAAAGACATCGAATACCGCACGAACGCCGCGCAAATCAAAATGATAATTTCCTATGACAACCCTGCGGTTCAAGGCGAAATCGAAAAGGCCATTCCAAATTCGCCGACAGTGAAAAAACTTGTAACCGTTGGTGCGCCGCGCGAAGGCTGGCTCGACTTCCATTCCGAAGTAAAAAAATGCGCGCCCGAATTCCCCCGCCCAGTCGGAGAAGCTGCCACAAAAAACGAAGACCCAATGTTGCTCTATTTTACTTCGGGCACTTCCGGCTATCCGAAAATGGTTTTGCACAATTTCCTCTATCCCATCGGGCACATCATCACTGCAAAATACTGGCATTGCGTTGTTGACAACGGCTTGCATCTCACGGTGGCGGAAACAGGCTGGGCAAAATCCACATGGGGCAAACTCTACGGCCAATGGATTTGCGGCACCGCGCTTTTCGTCTATGACATGAACAGTTTCAAGCCGGACAAAATGCTTCAAAAAATTTCGCAATACGGAATCACCACATTCTGTGCGCCTCCCACCGTCTACCGATATTTGATTCGGCAAGACTTGTCCAAATACGACATCGCAAGTGTGGTAAGATTTTCCACGGCTGGCGAAGCGTTGAACGGCGAAGTCTACAACAAATTCATCGAACAGACCGGAAAAAAAATCTACGAAGGCTACGGCCAAACAGAATCGACAATCATCTGCGGAAATTTCATGGACGCAGTTGTGCGCCCAGGCTCGATGGGCCGCCCATCCCCCGCCTATGATGTGGAAGTCGTGAACGCAAGCGGAAAACCGGTGCAGGCAGGCGAAGTCGGCGAACTCGTCATTCACTTGAAGGACGGCCATCCATTCGGATTGCTTTCAGGCTATTACCACGATGTCGTTCTCACCGCAAACGCCTTCGACATGGGCGTGTACCACACCGGCGACACAGTTTACATGGACAAAGACGGCTATGTTTGGTTCGTGGGACGCAAGGACGACATCATAAAATCTTCCGGCTACAGAATCAGTCCGTTCGAAGTGGAATCGGTTTTGCAACAGCATCCCGCCGTCATGGAATGCGCCGTCACAGGAATCCCGGACGAAAAACGCGGCCAGGCGGTCAAAGCGACAATCGTGCTTTCGCCGGGCTACTCCGCCAGCCACGAACTGGAAGTGGAATTGTTCGACTTTGTGAAGCACGAAACAGCCTTGTACAAATGTCCGCGCATAATCGAATTCGTCGAAGAACTGCCCAAGACAATCAGCGGAAAAATCCGCCGTGTGGAAATCCGCGAAAAAGACAAAGGCATGGACGTGGAAAACGTCAAGCAGGAATTCTAAAAAAGTTTCAAGAAATTGCGATAAATCAACATACCTCGACGCAAGTGTCGGGGTATGTCCTCTTCCAGCGCGAATCAAAATTTTGGCGACATGACTTGCGATAATTTACCGTAAGTCAATTTTCGTTTCCTATAAATGCCTCAAATTTTTTCGATATTGCGAAAGTTCCTCTTCGCTGAATTTTCGCAATATGCCATCGATTTCTGAAATCAGTTCAGCACGATCATGCGGAAGATTGCCGTGCAGTTGAACGGCGTTCGATGCGCCCAACGCGGCAAAATGCGTCGGAATTGCAAACCCTTCCACAAGCGTCCGCAATTCACGGTATTTTTCAGTTTCACTTTCCTCCGCCCAATTTCCGTTTTGGATTTCAGCATACAATTCCGATTTTGCGCAAACTGTGAGCATAGACGCGCCAACGATTTTCGGCTGAAGCTGATTGAAAATCGCAAGCGTCCGTTCTGCTCCACGCACGCCATTTCCTTTTCCGCTGATGCCTGTCAAATAAAAAAAGTTGTAGTCAATCGCAGCCTCGTCAAGTTTGCGGCATTGTTCCAAAATATCCGCAGACGCGTACCCCTTTCGCATGAACGCGAGGGCATCATCGTCGCCAGTTTCCACGCCAATTGTGATTCCATTGTAACCCGCGCTGCGCAATTGTTTCAGTTCTTCTATGCCTTTTGGAGCAATGTCAGTAATCCGCGCAAAACAGCCGAGCGTTTTCAATCTTGGAAGATGTTGCTTTGCAAGAAACGCAATTCGCCTGAGTTTTTTTGATGACAGCACGAAAGGATTTGCGCCTGTAAGAAAAAGCCGTGTCGCGCCAGGTATAAGCTGACTCAATTCCAGCATATCCTCTACAATTTCCGATTCCTGCGACATCCTAAATTTAAACGGCACATCATCATAAAGCGTGCAGAATTTACATTGATGATGCGTGCAGCCCGCCGTCACTTGCAACAAAGCCGACCAAGCCTCATAGGGCGGCCGCCAAATCGTTCCTGTAAAATGCATAAAAACCTCCTTATTTAGATGAATTGCATTTTTTTGCGTTTTCTTATAAAATAATTATGCATAGTATTAAAAATCAAGAACTGTAATTATTTAGTGTTAGTACTAAAAAGATACTGTAACACAAAGGAGGTCAATGTGGCAGGAAAAAAATTCTTAAAACGAGAAGTGATGGCGCATTGTGTGCCGATGAGCATCTTGCAATCGGTGCTCGGAGGAAAATGGAAATTTCTGATTTTATGGTACATCGCGCTTGACGGAACGCTGCGTTTCAACGAAATTTTGCGCAGAATCGACGGCATCACTCAGTCAACGCTCACAAAGCAATTGCGCGAACTTGAAGATGACGGATTCATTATTCGCAAGGTATACCCAGAAGTGCCGCCGAAAGTCGAATATTCGCTCACAGCCACGGGGAAAAGTTTTGTTCCAATCCTCACGCAGATGATGCTGTGGAGCCAAAAACATTTGTGCGCGCCAAACTACAAAAGCCCGTACTCCGCAAAAGACATTAGCCAGCTGCTCGGAAAGCCGCGCGCACAAACAAAAACTCGTAAGTGAAAAATCAGTCGGACTTTTCACTTTCCCATTTTAAAATACAAAAACAGAGGCGTTGCAAAAGCAATTCCCCTGCTTTGGAGTTTTTTTGAAAAAAAGCGTAGCATTGAAAAACTATTTCAATGAAGCGCCGATTCTTTCCAAAACCTTCTTGCGATCAAGCGGCTTTATGATATAGTTTTTCGCGCCCAAGAGAAGAGATTTCTTTACCAATTCCTCTTTTCCCAAAGCACTAACCATTACCACTCGTGCATTCTTATCAAAAGCCATAATCTGCTCAAGGGCGGTGATTCCGTCCATGCGCGGCATAGTGATGTCCATCGTAACAAGGTCAACGTTTGGACACAATTCCTTGTACTTGTCAACACCTTCTTTTCCGTCGGCGGCAGTGGCTACAACTTCATAGCCTTCACTGGTCAGAATCTGTCCGATTTGCTTTGCAACGAACATAGAATCATCGACTACAAGAACACGGAATTTCGTGCCGTCGTCTTTAAGTCCCTCTGGCGGACGCTCGTTAATCGTAGGAAAGTCTCCTTTTGTTTTCATCTTTGCCTCCTTTTACTTATTCAGAACGTTCGCGAATAGCAACATTCAATTCAATTTCTCCGCACTCAGAAATAAGAGGAACAATAAGTGCCTCCACATTCTGCGAAGAACCTGGCAATGCCGCAATTTCCATTTTCTCACCAGCAAACAATGTCGGCGGAGTGAGGTCGAATTTGAAGCCCAAATCATGGAGCTTCGTGACAGCCTGCGCCGTAATCAAATTGGCAAGTTCGCTGATTGTGGCCTTTGTCAAATCGTCAAACTGCGTGAGCGTTTCGCCGTTCATTTTCGAAGCCACATTGAGCGCAGTCTGGAAAGACATATCAAAAAGAACACGTCCTTCGACATCGCCAGCAAGTCCCACCAAGGCCGCAACGCCCTTCACAGGCATCGCAACCGATTTCAATGAAAGCTCGCCGCGTTTCACATCGATTCCACCAAGCACTTCCTTTAGAACTCTGTAGGAAGTCTCAACGAATGGGTTGATATACTCAACTCTCATAAATTTCTCCTTATGTTTTTATTCTTTATTGAAATACGTCAAAGACCCTTCTGTTCTTTCACCCCAACTTTTTCCCGCTCCAACACTTTCGTTTTCACCGAGGAACAAAACTCCGTTGCCCTTGAGTTTTTCTTCAAAATCCGCAAGGACATTTTTTTGCACCTCCGGGGTAAGCAACGAAAGCACATCGCGAGCGAAAATTATATCCGCCATTGGCAATGCATTCGAATTGGCAATGTCGTGATACTCAAACATTATAGCATCTTTTATCTCTTGTGTAAAGGTAAATTCGCCAGTAACGCTCTTTTGTACATACGGCGAAAGCCATCCTTGCGCGTCCGCAGCCGAAACGGTAAGAAGCGGTGCATTTGAAATATTGAGCAAATCCGTTTCGTGCGCATAAATCCTAATTCTAGAAGAAGGATAACGCTTTTTGAGAACGCACGCCAAAGAGAAAGATTCGTAGCCTTTTCCGCAGCCAGGATTCCACACGAGAATCTGTTTGGCATTGTTTTCCGGCAAAATATTGAAAAGCGCGTCGGCGTATTCTTTGCTCCAAAATGCTCCAGAATTGCTGGACCAAAATGTAGAAAGAAATTGTTCGGCTTCGGCTTCGCTTTGCAACTGCACGGACGCGCCGTTTTTCGATGCAACCCAATCATTGAAACGTCCATCAAACCAAGTGCGGTTCACATCGGAAATATAGAATTTCTTGAACTGCACAAGACCATCGCAGATGAATTTTTTATCTGTGGCAGAAGCATTGTCTTTTGCAGGAGCGGCCGGCTTTGCGGCACTCGCTTCGGCAGCAGGCGCGGAAGCCTTGGCTTCGACATCTTCTTTGTAAATCGGCTCTTGCGAATATTGTTGCGCAGGTTCGTTGCTTTCCGTAGAAGTAACACCGTACTCACGCTCAACTGCGGCGCGATCGGCTTCGGCACGCTCATCTTCCGAAATCTTTTGATTGAAAATGCGCGCGATGTCGAGCAAAACGAAAAGATGCTTTTCGTATTCAACAATTCCATAAATGAATTTTATGTTGATGTCGCCGAAAATCGGATGCGGCGGCTGAATGGCACTTTTTTGGATGCCAACCACACGATCGATTTTGTCAACTACAAAACCAAAAACGTGCTCTTCTGCCGTGATAATCAGCATATTTTCAACTTGGTCTTCCGTGCGGGGCGGAACTTCAATTCCGAAAAATTTCCGCAAATCGATAATCGGAATGATATCGCCACGAAGATTGTACACGCCGATGACAAAAGGCATAGTATTGGGAACATAAGTAAAGCGGCTTGCCTTGGCGATTTCCTTTACATGCATTATGTCAATAGCATAATCTTTGTCCGCCAGCGAAAAAGTTACCATGCGAAAATCGGCAACAACCACATTTTCGTTTTCTTCGTCCAGCATTTGTTCTTGGACATCGGTTTCTTGCTCTTTTACTGCCACATCTTCCATTTTTATGCCCTCTTCGTGTTAATCTGCTGTGCGCTGAGTTCCTGCTGAACACCCAATTCCAAAAGCTGGCTCACGTCAATAATCAAAGAAACAGAACCATCGCCCAAAATAGACGCGCCGGCAATTCCCGGAGAATTCGTAAACTGATCGTTCAACGGTTTGATTACGACATCTTCTTCGCCGATAAGCGAATCCACCATCACGCCGATTTTCTTTTCCTGCGTTCCAACAATGACGACAAAGCAGAATTTGTCTTTGTTCGTGCTTTTTATGTGGAAAAGCCGACTAAGGCGCAAAACGCTTATGACTTCGTTGCGCACATTCATAACTTCGTAGTTGTCGATAGTCTTGATTTCTTCCTGCAAAACGCGCTGACTTTCGATGACGGAAGTAATCGGAATTGAGTAAATCTGACGGCCGACGCGCACCAAAAGTCCCTGAATGATGGCGAGCGTGAGCGGCAATTTGATAGTAAATGTCGTTCCCTTGCCCAATCCCGAAGAAACCGAAACAGTTCCTTTGAGTTTTTCAATCATCGTTTTTACTACATCCAAGCCGACACCGCGCCCCGAAACATTCGAAATTTTATCCGCCGTAGAAAATCCCGGCATAAATATCAAATTATACGCTTCTTGGTCGGCAAGAATTTTATCCGGATGAAGGATGCCGCGCGAAATCGCCTTGTTGCGAACTTTGTCAACATTGATTCCAGCACCATCGTCAACAATCTGAATAACGATTTGGTTGCCTTCGTTGGAAGCCTTCAAAAGGAGCGTACCCGTTTCGTCCTTGCCAGCGGCGGCGCGAACATCCGGCGCTTCAATTCCATGGTCAACGGAATTTCGAACGCAGTGCATAACGGGGTCGAGCAAATCATCAACGACGGTTTTGTCCAATTCCGTGTCTTCACCTTCAATGACCAAATTAACTTTTTTCTTGAGGTCACGCTGCAAATCGCGAACAACTCGCGGGAAACGATTGAAAATCTGTCCAATCGGAACCATTCGGATTTTCATTACGCCTTCCTGCATATCGCCGACAACCTGTGCAAGCCCCTGCGTGGAAGAACGGAATTTCAAGTTCAAATCCTTTATTTCCTGTCCGAACGGATCGAACATCGTAATCATATCGGAATAATCTTGACGCATCCTTTCGGAAACATCTTTCGGATCAACTCCGTTTTTGACCTGTTCCAAACCTGTCGAAATGTCATCGAAAAGTTTGCGGAATTTTTCTCTGGAAGCACTGTAAATTGTCTGCAAACGCAGTTGAATATCATTAAGTTGAAGCGCGTACTGGCTGAATGTGGCTTTGGTGATAACTGTTTCCGAAACCAAATTCAAAAGATAGTCGATGCGCTTTGAATCCACGCGCAAAACCGTGCCCTGCTGAACATGAGTTCCAGAAGCGGCTTTTGCAGGCGCGCCTTCTTTTGCCCCGGCAGGCTTTTCGGCTTTTGCGGCAGGAGCGGGAGCCTGAGCAGGCGCACTCGCTTCTTGAGGAGCGGCACTTTGAGGCGCAGGCTGCGCGGCGGCAGGAGCCGACTGTGGAGCGGCGGCTGGCTTTGGAGCACTTGCGCCTTCCTCGCTCGGAGCAGTCACCACCTGACAATCCGTGCTCAACGTGACATCACTCAAAAATGCCACGTCTTCGATGGCGGAAGGCTCTTGTGAACTTGCCAAATAATACAAAACCTGTGGATAGAATTCATCTTCATAAAGCGCGTCAAAATCGGGAGTGGTTTTCAAAACCGTTCCGCAAGCCTTCAACGCCGCAAAGACCTGAATTCCGCCAACAGAATTCATCGGATTGCTTTCATCGAACCGAACATCAACACAGTAAAGTTTTTGAGAACCTTGCAGGCTTTCTTTTAGTTCGCGATATTCATCGGCAGAAAGCGAAGACGAAGAACTTGAAGAAGCCGCGGGGGCTGCAACTGGCTGTGGCTCAGGAGCGGCGGGTTTGGGCGCGGCCTGTGCAGGCGCAGAACCCTTCTTTTTCTTTTCGCCGCCTTCGGGAATAAGAGCGTGCAATCGGTCGGTAATAGGCGTAACGTCTTCTTGATAAACCGAACCATTCGCGCGTTGCTCCAACATCGCAGAGATTACGTCTATTGATTTTAAAAGAATGTCAACGATGTCTTCGTTTACGGAAATTCTGTCTGAGCGAACTTCGTCAAGAACGTCCTCAACGGCGTGCGTAAAAGTCGTGATTTCCGTCATTTCCACTGTGGCAGAACCACCTTTCAAAGTGTGCGCCGCGCGGAATATTTCGTCGATTGCCTCGTGATTCGTGGGGTCGTTTTCTATTACAAGCACATTGCTTTCAAGAGTCTCAACTTGTTGTCCAGCTTCGGTAAAGAAGTCTTTCAGCAATTCTTCGTTATTTATATCAAGATAATCACTCATATCTTATTATTTTATACTTTCTTTTATATAAGTCAAGTTAAAATTCGCAATTTTTCGCATTTTTTTTCGATTTTTATTTTTGCAAAATTTGGGCGCAAAATCGAAAAATTCCATTGAAAAAAGCCCGAAACTTGCCGCGAAAGGCATCTTGCAACAAACTTGCAAGACGCCTTTTTGATTACATCGGCAAATTTCCGTGCTTTTTGCAGACGCGGTCTGCCGAAGTTTTGTTTTCCAAAAATTCAAGGCTTCGGACAATGCTCGCGCGGGTCTGATCGGGCGAAATCACTTCGCTGATGTAGCCACGGCGCGCGGCGATTTTCGGAGTCATAATTTCGGACTTGTATTCTTCGCTTTTTTGAGCCACTTCCGCAGCCTTGTTCGGATCGGACAATTCTTTGGCGTACAAGATGCCGATTGCGCCTTCCGCGCCCATTACGGCGATTTCAGCCTTGGGCCACGCGAAAACGAAATCCGCGCCCAAATGCTTTGAGCACATCGCGATGTACGCGCCGCCGTAGGCTTTGCGCACGATGACCGTAACTTTTGGAACGGTGGCTTCGGAATACGCATAAATCACTTTGGCACCGTGCCTGATGATTCCTTTTTGTTCTTCCTGCGGTCCCGGAATGAAGCCCGGCACATCGACAAATGTCAAAAGCGGAATTTCGAACGAATTGCAGTAGCGGACGTGCCGCGCGATTTTGTCGGACGCGTCGCAATCAAGTACGCCGCCGATTCCGCCGGGATTGTTCGCGATGATTCCTACGGTTTTGCCTTCGATTTTCGCAAAGCCCGTAACGCAGTTTATGGCGAATTCCTTGGAAACTTCGAAGAATGTTTCGTCGTCCGTAACGTCTTCGATGATTCTGCGGATGTCGTATCCGCCGCGCGGATTATCCGGAATCACGCTCAAAATGTCTTTTGCCTTTTTATGCTCGTCGAATTTGAATTTTGCGGCTTTTACAATTTCATCGCCATAATAATGCGGGATGTAGTCCAAAAGTTTGCGCACTTGCTCATAGCATTCGTTTTCGCTTTGAGCGCGGAAATGAGCCACACCGGATTTTTGCGAATGGATTGCAGCGCCGCCCAAATCCTCTGCCGAAATGTCCATGAACATCACGCTCTTTACGACTTTAGGTCCTGTGATAAAAAGCTGGCTGATTTTGTCCACGGCAAAAATGAAGTCGGTGAGTCCGGGTGAATAGACCGCGCCGCCCGCGCAAGGACCTGCCACAATCGAAATCTGCGGAACTGCTCCGGAAGCGCGCACATTTTGATAGAACAAGTCGCCATAGCCGCAAAGCGCGTCAACGCCTTCCTGAATGCGCGCGCCGCCCGAATCATTGATGCCGATGACAGGGCATCGCGCTTTGATTGCAAGGTCGATGATTTCGGCGATTTTTTCTCCGTGCATCAAGCCGAGCGAGCCGCCTTGAACAGTGAAATCCTGCGCGTAAACTGCTACCTTGCGCCCGTTGATTTTTCCAAAGCCTGTGATTACGCCATCATAGGGAATGTCTTTTTTTTCCATTCCGAAACTCGTGCAATTGTGGCGCACTCCAGAATAGATTTCGCAGAACGAATCCTTGTCGCAAAGAGCGTTGATTCGTTCGATGGCGTGAAGTTTGCCTTTTTCATGCTGCTTTTGAAGATTGTATTCCATAATTTGAAAGTCTCCTCATTGTATTAAAAACCATCATAATTATTTAACATAAATTGCAAAATGTCAATGCCCATACCATCAAACGAAAAGGCGACAAACTGCTTTTACGCTTGATTTGCGCGCGCGTGTGTGTGATGAGGGGGGGGGCTTCAATACAATTCGCCGCGGGCGCGTTTTGCTGATTGCGTTTCATATTCGATTTGGGCGTTGTGCATTGCGCTTTGCGTTGGAATCCATTCATATTTTTTTCGCATGATTTCAGCAGCCGCTATCGGATTACCGCCAATTTCAAATGCTTGGTTTTGTGCCGCCTCGAATTCTTGAATCGGAATTTTATCTTCGTTCATTTTCAAATTCACATCGCTCAAAAGCCAACGGTCTTTTACGAAAGTAGTTTCCGCCGTGCCCCAAAATTTTTCTACGGAAATATCGCTTGTAGGTCCTTCGGAATGGACTCGAAAAAACGAAACGGCGAAAGTTTTTTTCGAACCATTTTTTTCGGCAAGCGGACGTGGCTTTTCAATTCTGCGCGGCGCAATTTTTCTGTTGTCGGCCGCTTCAAGAGAATCTTCGTCCTCGCCAATCAAAAAATTCGTAAGCCCGAATTGCCACGAATCTTGAAATTCGGGCTTGTAAAGCCACATTTCCGGCGAAAGGATTTCGCTTTCCTGCGAATAGGCAGAGCGCATTTTTCCAGCGACATGGATGTTGCCAACTGAGTCAATGAGACGTTGCGTGCTTTTCCCCCTGCTTGAATATTGCATAAAATTCGTATCAATGGTGTGCATTCCCATAAAAAAAACTTCGACAGTCTCACGCGCGGAAAGTGAAACGGTCGTGGGCTTGGTGAGATTGTCTTTGCGGATATAGTGGCCGGTGATGAGAAGCGCAATCAGCAAAACAACGCCCACAGTGAATTGAGTGGCGTTTCTTCGGAAGGCGCGGCTTGCATCGGCGCGGTTTTTCTTCATGCTCAAAATCTTTTTTGCCTGCGCCTTGAATTCATCGTCACTCAATTTTGGTTTTCTCTGAGCGTCCGTCACCTCGCCGTTTTTTTCGAGAGCAAGTTCGCGCCTGAGTTCCTCAAAGCAAAAATTTCGCTCGTCATCGGAAACCTGATTTTTTATTTGAAGAGAATCCGCCTTTGCGCTTGCGCGTTCCAAATCGAACGAAAGCGCGTTGGAAAGAATTTCGGAAATGCCGTTGATTTTGTTTTCCAAAGGCAAATAATTCGCGTCCAAAATGTCCGCCTGCCGTTCTTCCAGATTTTCTTTTGGAAACGGAAGTTCGCCCGAAAGCGCATCGTAAATGAAAACTGCCCGAGTAAAAAAAAGCGCGCGCGCGTTGTTTGCGTCATTTTTATTTTTGCTCAAAAAATTTTGATCTTGCCAAACTCCTTGCAATTTTTGATATTCGGAATCTCCTACATTGCGCGCGGAAAATTCAAAAATATTCGGCGGCAAAAAAAGCATACGAATTTTATTTTTTGTCTCTTCGTAGAGAATGCCGCCCGCGCCGTTTGCAGGAAGTTCCGCGCCTTGTTTTACTGCTTGAGCCACACAGACGCTGTAGGAAAAAACAGCGCGCGCCTTTTCGCTTTTTGAATTCGAGCGGAGTATCGCCAAAAAAGTCCGTCCATTGAATCCCCCTCCAGTAAAAAGAACATTGCCGCTTTTTGGTTCGACTTCAGTTCCTGAAAATCGCCATTCAGAAAATTTAAAATTGAGTTCCTGCGAAAATTCTTTTTTTTCGCTCTCTGCCAAAATTCCCGCATCGTTCAAATTGAGCGTGTACTGAATTTTCCCAAAATTGAATTCGCTCAAAAATGAATTTAAAACCGTCTGTTTTTCATTGCCCGCGACTATGTTCATAATTATTTAAAATAGTGTATAATGGAAAAATGAACAAGTGCAAACAGCGATGCGACGAACAAACTTTCTTATGCGAATCGGAGGAAAAATGAAAAAAATTGCAAAATTGATTTTGAAAGTAGCGATATTTTTTTGCGCGGCATTCGCGATATTTTTCGCGGCGAAATTTTCGTTTTCGAAATTCACTCAAATTCAAATCGAAAAAAAGCGAGTGGCAATCGAACGCAATCTCACGGAAAGCGCGGAATTGGTTTTGTACAAAATGCGCTATTCCGATATGCTCGCAGTAAAAAAGCGACAAGGTTTTTCGAGCGCGCTAAGTTTTGTGCGATATTCGGGAATTTTGCGTGCAGGAATCGAAGACATTTCCCAAAGCGAAATTTTGATTTCGCCTGACGGAAAAAAACTTTTCGTGAAAATTCCTCCATGCGTTTTGCTCGGAAATGAAATCTATTCACAGGAAATTTTTGAAGAACGCCAAGGCTTTTTCACAAAAATCACCACACAGGAAATTTTCAATGAAATTGACGATGCAAAGGAACTCGCTGTGCAGGAAATCCTTGCAGACGGGCTTCTTTCAGACGCGAACGCCCGCGCCGCATTGGTCATACGGCAACTGCTTTTGCCGATTGGGTTTGAAGAAGTTCTTGTTGAGACCAAAATATAGCGCAGAATAAATATACCTTAAAGGTATATATCATTTTCGCTATATAAAATCCAATCAAGTGAACGAATCAGCATACCCCATACAGGTATGGGGTATGTCCGCAAACCTCAATTTTATTTACCGCCATCTTTGCGACGATTGATTGTGCCAAGCATTTGGTGCGCGGAAAAATTATATGGATAAACTTCGAGGGCCTTGTTGTACCATTCAATCGCGTTGCTCCATTTTTTCTGTTTGAAGTAACTGTAGCCGATTGCCGCGCTTATCAAAAGCCTTTCCTGTTTTTCCACGCGAATGTATTTGTCATTCAAAATATCAATCATTTTTTTTCTGCCCGCGCGGATTTTTCCAATCGGCCAAGGCGCGTAAATATCTTGCGCCACAGCCAAAAAATGCGCGAGACCGTTCGAGTAGTCAAGGTTCACGGCCTTTCTTCCATAGGAGCGCACTTTGAGCGCGTTCCCCAAAATGTACGACCAACTTTTTGCCGTGCAGTTCGCAGAAATCGCGTGTGAATAAATCGCGTATGCGTCGCTGCCTTCCCTGATTTTCAAAGCAGCCTTCGCGTATTCGATTGCCTTGTCAAAAGCCGCGCCCGCATTTACGTTTTCAGAAACATCGGATTTGTTTTCAACATCTTTGAGATTTTCAAATGAAGCCAAATCAAAGGTTTCGATGCAAGCAATGCCATAGTAATATTCTGCCCGCGCAAGATGAACCAAACGCGCATATTCATCCTGAAATTTTTGGGAAGACTCAATCGCACTTTCGTGAAGTTTTCGACGCTGCGCCACAGAAGAAATTCCGTGATTATAATACAAATCCATAAAAGTTATTTCGTCCGCAGTGTAAGGAACATCGCGCTCGAAAGTTGAAGGAAGCCGTCTTTCAACTTTGTCCGATTTTTTTTCGTCGGCTTCATCATCGGCGGCAAGCAATTCGTCCATTGATTGCCCAGCCAAATCCGCGCCGGAAAGGATTCGTTTTTTCAGCTCGTCTTCACTTTCCGAAAAAACATTCGCCGCAAAAAACAAAATCGAAATTACCAAAAAAAATCGCCTTCGAAAAATAACACTTGTCATACAACACCTTGTCAAAAAACTGTTTGACGCTTTCAAAATTTTTGACTAATATATAGCAAATCCAATTTTTTTTCAAGTGTTTCGGACGAGGACAAATGCAAATAAAACTCAATTCGTTGAAAAAATCTTATGAAACTCCTCTTGGGCAAAAAGTTTGCGCCGTGCAGGAAATCAGTATGGAAATTCCTTCGAACACGATTTACGGAATAATCGGAAAAAGCGGCGCGGGAAAATCCACGCTAGTCCGCCTGATAAGCCTGCTCGAACGCCCCGACGAGGGAAGCATTTTTTATGACGACCGCCGCGTTGACAATCTTTCCAAGCAGGATTTGATTGAACAGCATCGCCGCACTGGAATGATTTTCCAAAATTTCAATTTGTTCAGTTCGAGAACCGCCGCGCAAAACATAGCCTACCCTCTTGAAATTTGCAAGATGGAGAAAACAAAAATCAAATCGCGCGTCGAAGAGCTTCTCGAACTTGTGGGGCTTGCCGGACGCGGCTCGGCGAGAATCAGCACATTGAGCGGCGGACAAAAGCAGCGCGTGGCAATCGCGCGCGCGCTCGCGAATTATCCGGACATCCTTTTTTGCGATGAAGCCACAAGCGCGCTTGACCCGCAGACAACTCGCTCGATTTTGGATTTGATTTGCGACATCCAGAAAAAAATGAATTTGACCGTGGTGATGATAACCCATCAAATGGAAGTGGTGCGCGATGTGTGCTCGCTGGTGAGCGTGCTTGATGAAGGCCGCGTTGTCGAAGAAGGAAGCGTGGAAGAAATTTTCACTCGCCCCAAAGCCGCCATCACAAAAGAATTTATGTCGAACATCCGCGCCGAAAATTTTGTGCGCTGGTCGCAAAAAGACGGCGGATACATTTTGCGATTTTCTGGAAACGCGCCCGACGAGCCTTTGATAAATTCGCTGATAAAAAAATTCGATGTCGAAGTAAATATTTTCGGCGGCGGCATTCAAAAGATTCAAAATGCGAAAGTTGGAATTATGAATGCGGACATAAGCGGCAGCGATTTGGAAAATGCAATTTCATTTTTAAAAGACAACGGCGTTGTCGTTGAAAAGAGCGGCGTTTGAAATGCGCCGTGAGTTTTTGTGAAGCAAAACTTCGAAACTTTTTTCAGCGATGAAAAACGCAATGGAGAAAATTATGCAGATATTTTTACTTGTCGGAAAGGCAACAATTCAAACTTTGGAGATGGTTTTTCTTTCCACGATTTTCTCAACGATTTTGGGATTTCCGCTCGGCGTACTTTTGCACATCACGAATCCCACAGGCATTGCGGCGCGTCCAATGCTCAATCAAGTTGTGAGCCGAATTGTAAATGTGCTGCGCTCGTTTCCATTCATCATTTTGATGATTTTGCTCTTTCCTCTTTCGCGCTTGATTTTGGGAACGAGTATCGGCACGACAGCGACAATCGTTCCGCTTTCAATCGCGGCCGCGCCATTCGTAGCGCGAATAATAGAAACCGCCCTCAACGAAGTGAATCCCGAAGTGGTGCAAGCCGCACGAGCGATGGGAAGCACGAACGCGCAGATTATTTTGAAAGTCCTCGTGCCCGAAGCAATGCCTTCAATCGTTTCCGGCATCACGCTCACGATAATAAATCTGATTGGCTATTCTGCGATGGCTGGCGCGATAGGCGGAGGCGGCTTGGGCGATTTGGCGATTCGCTACGGCTACCAACGATTTCGCACCGACGTGATGTTTTGGTCAGTAATCGTGATTTTGGTTTTGGTGGAACTGATTCAGTTCATCGGAACGCGAATCGTAAACGGAATGCTGAAAAATCGCTAGCCAAAAAGCATTTTCAGACACACATTTTGAAAAAAAAATCATAAAAAAAAACGCGACAAGTGCTTGACAAAATTTTGATTTTCTGCTAATAATATTACACATATTCCCAGTAGGGAATATAGGAATTATTTCACAAAAGAATGTCCGCTAATGCGGTGTTTTTAAAGGAGTTTGATATGAAAATTGCAAAGAAGATTTTTGTAGCGCTTCTCGTTGCCTCTGCTATTTTCGGTACGAGTTGCAAAAACAAAAAAGCCGGCGATGCGATTGTGATTGGAGCGACACCTGTTCCGCACGTCCAATTGCTTGAACTTGTCAAAGACGACTTGGCAGCACAAGGCGTACAAATCGAAATTCGCGAAATGACCGATTACGTAATTTTGAATGACGCTTTGGAACAAGGCGAACTTTTTGCCAACTTTGACCAGCACATCCCCTACCTTGAATCCACAAATTTGGAAAAAGGTTATCATTTGGCAAATGCGGGTGGAATCCACATCGAACCGTTCGCGCTTTATTCAAACAAGCACGCTTCGCTTGATGCGATTCCTGCGAACGCGAAAATCGCGATTCCGAACGACCCGACAAACGGCGGACGCGCACTTTTGCTTTTGCAGTCGGCTGGCTTGATTAAACTTGATCCTGCCGCTGGCATCACTGCTACTCCGCTCGATGTTCAGGAGAATCCGAAGAATTTCCAGTTCGTGGAAGCCGATGCCGCATCCCTTCCGCGCACACTCAACGATGTTGACGCAGCGGCAATCAACGGAAACTACGCTTTGCCCGCAGGCTTGAGCGCGAAGCAAGACGGACTTTTTGTTGAAGGCGCGGATTCACCTTATGTGAACGTCATCGCCGTAAAACAAGGAAATGAAAAAGACGCACGCATCGTGGCGTTGGTGAAAGTCTTGCAGAGCCAGAAAGTTCGTGACTGGATTGCAGAAACTTACCCGAATGGCGAAGTTGTTGCGGCGTTCTAATTTTAGCGAATAAAAACACACGCAATAGTGTTTTGGAAAACGCGCCTTTTGGCGCGTTTTTTTTGTGGGGAAGAAATGTTGTGCGGAACATTTAAACTAAATTTAAACTAATAAGAAACATTTAGTTTTTTCGCCACGAACTTCTTGAACTCCATAAGTGCTTGTCCTTTGGTTAGCCTGCCATTGACATACGACCATACCGCTTCGCCAAAATCCCCCTCTATCATTTGGTCTGTGCTTTGCCTGTTTTTATCATGTATGTTTCGCAATGATTTTGCAAATTCAGCATAGTAATTTTGACCTCCAAGGAAAGAATCGGAATATGTATCTTTGATTTTATTGATAGCGTCAAGATTTGAAACCATGTCACGTGTATCCTTTGCCCATTTTTTTTGGAAATCGGCATTTATGCAAACATATTTTATAAAGTCCTTTGCGAGTGCAGGATTTCTTGCATTTTTATTTGCGGCAATCCAAGTTCCACCCCAATAATACGGAGCAGGTCCTTGAATCATAGCCCAGTCCCCATCTGTATCTCCAGCATTTGGCTTAATGGTGTAGTACAAGCCCCATGTAGGCATGAAATAGCAAAAGACCCTTATTGATTTTCCGTCTTCATTTTTCAGTTCGTCTTTCATGCCTGCAAACCAACCTTCAGTCCATTGTGTATATTTTGCATCCAAATCTTCGTCATTCAAAATTTTGCACAAATCCATATACTTTTCCATTGCTGGATCAATAGTGATTTTTCCGTTAACTATCCATGGTTGTGTCCGCGAACAAAGTAAAGGATTGTATAAATCTACACCTGATGAAACTATTTTACATCTTCCAAAAGATTTGTTTTTTATTTCCCTTGCGGTCTTTAAAAAACTTTCCCAATTATTAAAATATTTTTGCACTTCCACAGGATCATCAGTTCCTAAAAATTTTTTTGCAAGTGAACGTCGGTAGAACATCGCACCAGGGGTTGTCTGCCACGAAAGTGCATAAACCTTGCCATTATGAGAACCAATCTCCGCAATGTATGGAACTATCTTATCTTTATTTTCATTGTAAATATCAGTCAAATCAAGGAGAAAATCTTCGCCATGTTCCACATATTTTGTAACAAAGGCATTCTCTAATGCAAATATTTCAGGATCGTTTGGAGAAAAAAGCAATGCGTCATCTAATTTGTCTGGAAATTTATCAGTAGGAGTAAGAGAATAGTCGATTCTAACATTGGGATGGCTCGGTTTATAATAGTTATTTATAATTGTCTTTAACTCATCTGTAAAAGACCAAACGGACAGGCTTTCATTTTGCGCAAAAATATTTGCACAAAACATTATCGAGAAAAATAAAATAATTAGTTTTTTCATGTATCCTCCAAAATTAAATTATAAGCCATCTGCACTTGAATGTAAATGACTTTCTTTTTTTCCCGTTTTGTGCTATATTTTCAAAATGAAATTCAAACCGAAAATTTTTGCGCTTGTCGTTCTTGTCGTGGCGGCGGGCGGATATTTTTTCTACTCTGAATTCGAATCTGCGAAAATTCAGGAAATCCCGTATTCGGAATTTTTCAGAAATGTCGAAGAAAAGAAAATTTCCTCGGCAGAAATTTCCGAAGGCGAAATTCTTTTTACCGATTCTCTCGGCGAAAAATTCAAAACGCAAAATCCGCACTCGCCCTTTTTGAATGAATTTCTTTTAAAGAACGATGTCGAGGTGAAAACGCAAAAAGGAATTTCGCAAACAATCTCGCTCGTGTTCGACATAATTTTTTACGCATTCTTTTTCGGCGTGGCGATTTTTGCATTTAGAAAATTCATTTCGCCAAATTCATTCAAAGTGGTTCGTCACACTGGCGTAAAGTTCAGCGACATAATCGGAATGGATTCCCTCAAACGCGACACGGTTCAAATCATGCAGATTATGAAGTCGCCCGAAAAATTCGCGAAGCGCGGAATCCGAATGCCAAAAGGAATCTTGCTCGAAGGCGCGCCCGGAAATGGCAAGACGCTTTTTGCGCGCGCTTTGGCTGGCGAAGCAAGCGTGAATTTCATTCCTGCCAAAGCCACGGATTTTGAAAGTATGTTCATGGCGATTGGTCCGATGAAAGTGAAGTTGCTTTTTGCAAAGGCGCGGCGGCGCGCTCCATGCATCGTCTTCATCGATGAGTTTGATGGAATTGGAACGCGCAGAAATTATTCTGGAAGCGCGATTGAAACCGAGAACACGCGGATTGTCACCGCGCTTTTGAACGAACTTGACGGATTTCAAACGAACTCGGGCGTGCTTGTGATTGCAGCCACGAACAGCGTCCGCGCGCTCGATGAGGCTCTGATTCGCCCCGGAAGATTCGATGCGATATTTTCCGTGCCTTTTCCAGACGAAGCATCCCGCATCGCTTTGGTGGAAAAATATTCCGCCAAAAAAAATCCATCCGCCGAATGCACGCCGCAAAAGTTGGCTGCGATGTTCGATGGATTTTCGTGCGCAAAAATCGAAAGCGTTTTGAACAAGGCGGCTTTGCTTGCGGCGCAAGATTCCCGCGAACAATTTTCTCTTGACGACATTCATGCGGCAATATCGGCTTTGGACAGGAAATGAAAATGCCGCAAGAAAAAAGTCGCGCCAAAAACAATCGTACCCTCACACTTTCCGAAAACGAAAAAAAAATCTATGCCGAAAAAGTAATCCAAGAATTGCGCCAATTTTCCGTGAAAGAAATTCTAGACAAAGTAATTTGCGCCGATTTGTTTTCCGCAATGGAATTTCTGCCCGAAAAATTCGTAGACCTTTTGATTGTCGATCCGCCTTACAATCTTACGAAAAATTTTGGCGGAGTGAAATTCTCCAAAACAAGCGACTCATCATACTGCGAATATTTGGAATCGTGGCTTCCTAAAATTTTGCGCGTGCTCAAACCCAATGCAAGCGTCTATGTTTGCTGCGACTGGCAAAGCAGCGCGGATTTGTATTTTGTCCTCAAAAAATATTTGCGCGTGCGGAATCGAATCACTTGGCAACGCGAAAAAGGGAGGGGCGCAAAAACCAATTGGAAAAATTCCTGCGAAGACATTTTTTTTGCGACAGCAGGCGACGAATATTTTTTTGATGTGGATGCAGTGAAATTGAAACGCGCCGTTCTCGCACCGTACAGACAGGACGGAATACCAAAAGATTGGAGCGAAAGCGACGGAAAAAAATTCCGTCTGACACATCCCGGAAATTTTTGGGACGACATTTCGATTCCCTTTTGGTCGATGCCGGAAAACACGGATCACCCCACCCAAAAAAGCGAAAAACTTTTTGCGAAATTGATTTTGGCAAGTTCACCTTTGGACGCGGTTGTATTCGATCCTTTTTTGGGTTCTGGAACAAGCGCGGTGGCAGCAAAAAAACTCGGCCGCCATTTTTGCGGAATCGAAAAAAATTTGGAATATTGCCTTTGGGCACAGAAACGCCTCGAACTTGCGGAACACGAAAAAAAAATCCAGGGCTACGAAGACGGAGTTTTTTGGGAACGAAATTCAGGAAAGTGAAACGCAACAAGTTGCGGACGAGTTTTTGCCTGTTCGGGCAAATCGCGCGAAAATTGATTTATTTGGATGTCTTTTCCTCACACAAAATTTATTCAATTTTGTGTGAGGAAACGTATTTTACAAAAAAATTTTCTTCACGCGCCCAGTAAGAATTTTTCCTTCGAGCGGCGTGGATTTTCCCTTGCTGAAAAATTCCGCCGAGCGCACTTGCCATTTTTCCTGCGGGTCGAGCAAAACCAAATCCGCGTCGTAGCCTTCTTTCAGAAGACCTTTTTTCAAGCCTAAAATTCTCGCGGGATTTGCCGACATCAATTGCGATAATTTCTGTTCGCTGAATTTTTCCTGTCCTACCAAAACCGTGTGGCAAAAAGCGTATGCGGTTTCCAATCCAGAAAATCCGGGCGCGCCCGCAGCCTTATCGCAAGCAGTGTGCGGCGCATGGTCGGTTGCGATAACATCGGCAGTTCCATCACGCAACGCTCGAATCAAAGCCGCGCGGTCTTCTTCGCTCCGCAAAGGCGGATTTACGAATTCGAAAATTTCTTTTCCGTGCGTACCAACCAATCCCAAATGGTGCGGCGTGATTTCGCAAGTAATTTGAAAGCGCGATTTTTCGCCCGCAATATTTTTTTTCGCGCGACGAATCGCATCAATGCTGTTTTTTGTTGAAACATGGCAAATGTGGATTCTGCAATTCGCCTTTTTTGCGATTGCGATATTTCGTTCGGTTGCGATGTCCTCCGCCAATTCCAATATCGAATTTGCGATTGAAATATTATTTTTCGCTTCGTTTATCGCAAGCGGCGGGATTTTTTTCGGATTTTTTTTGCCGAGCGTTTGCGATAAATCCTGAATGCTCATATTATAACGCGCGATAATTTCCAAAGCGTTTTTGCGATAAGATTTCGCCTGCGCCGCAAGCGCGCAATCTTCGCTGTGGCAAGCGACGATGATTCCTTTCTTCGCGGCAAGGCGCATCGCCTCAAGCATGACGGCGGCATTTTCCACATCGCGGCCGTCTTCCGAAATTACAGGCACATATTTTTTTTCAAGATAATCGATATGCGAAGTTGTCGCGCCGTCAAAATCTTTCGTGATGCTTACGGTTTGAAAGACTTGCGATTTTTTTTGCGAGGCGGCTTCATTTTCGATTTTTATCGCAAGTTCATTTGAAGAAACCACGGGATTCGTGTTCGGCATCAGAACGAGAGTTCCAAAGCCGCCAGCCGCCGCCGCGTTGAGCGCGCTCTGCAAATCCTCTTTTTCGGTTTGTCCAGGATAGCGAAAATGCGAATGCATATCGATAAATGCCGGCGCGAGCGTCAAGCCCTCCGCATTCACGAATTCAATTTTATTTACATTTTTTTTATCGCAAGCGAATTCGGCGGCAGCAAGAACCGCACGCTCGGTTTTAAAATTGCCTTTTAGGACGCGCACAATTTTTTTCTTGTCCAAGACAAGTGCGCCGCGCGTTCGCATCGATTCATCAAGCAAAATCGCATTGTAAATGATTTTCATTTTTTAACCAAATTATTTCAAACTCGTCAAAACTCACTGCCAAAATCAATTTTACAGATTCTAATTGATTTCCACCGTCTCGCCTTGAAGCCCTGCCTTATAAAGGGTATCGCAATATTTGCAGCGATAAAGAGCGCGCGTTCTGTCCACGAGGTCAAAAGTTTGCACGACATATTTTTCGCTTGCGGTAATGCATCGCGGATTTTTGCAACAGACAACGCCAGTAACTTTTTGCGGCAATTCCATTTTTATTTTTTCAACGATTTTTTCGTCTTTGACGATGTTCACAGTGATGTTCGGATCGATGAAGCCAAGCACCGAATAGTCGATGTTGATGATGTTGTCAACTTTGATTATGTCCTTCTTGTTCAAATTTTTCGACTGCACGTTCATCACAAGCGCGGCAGTAAAACGCGCCTTTTCCAAACCAAGCCAGCGGAAAATCTTCGGACCATCGCCAGAATGAATGTGGTCAATCACCAAACCATTTTTTATGGTATCAACATTCAACATAGTTCTACTTCCTCCTTGTTCACAAATGCATTTCAAAGCGCGCCGGTGAGTTTTGCCATCAAACTCATTCGCGCGTACATTCCGAATTTCACCTGCTTGAAATATGCCGCGCGCGGATCGGAATCCACTTCGTAGGAAATCTCATTCACGCGAGGAAGCGGGTGCAAAACAATCATATCTTTTTTGGCAAGGCGCATTTTTTCTTTGTCCAAAATGTAACTGTCCTTCAAGCGAATGTAATCCTGCTCGTTGAAAAACCGCTCTTTCTGGACGCGCGTCATATAAAGGATGTCGGCACTATCAATTACATCTTCCATTCGCTCGGCGCATTCGTATTCGATTCCAGCAGGCTTAATGATGTCCTCAACCATATATTCTGGAATTGTGAGTTCTTTTGGACTTACAAAGACGAAGCGATTTTTTGGATAGCGGCACATCGCCTGCGTGAGCGAATGAACCGTCCTTCCAAAACGCAAATCGCCGACGCAACAAATCGTCATTCCTTCCAAGCTGCCTTTGAGCTGGCGAATCGTGAGCAAGTCGGTGAGAGTCTGCGTGGGGTGAAAATGCCCGCCATCGCCCGCGTTGATTATGGGACACGATGAATATTCGCTCGCCAAAAGCGCGGCCCCCTCCTTGGGACTTCGAATCGCAATCACATCGGCATAACTCGAAACCACGCGAATGGTGTCAGCAAGGATTTCGCCCTTTGTCGTGGAAGTGTAAGAAGCATCCGCAAAGCCTTCCACGCTCCCCCCAAGCCGCAACATAGCCGCCTCGAACGAAAGCCGCGTCCTTGTGCTCGGCTCAAAAAAAAGTGCCGCAAGAATTTTCCCGCGGCACACTTCTTTAAATGAATTCGGATCAACAATAATTTGTTCTGCCAGTTCGCAGATTTCATCGATTTCCGGAACGGACAGGTCAGATATTTGAATGACGTGACGATCTTTTAGCATTAAATCAAACTCCCATTAAATTTTCGAAGTTTTCAAAAATCTCAATTTTTTTGGAATTATATCACGCGGCACAAAAAGTTTCAAGCAGAATTCACTTCGTTTTGTTTATGCAATCTGTTGGCGCGTTTTTTTGTAATTGCAAAAATTCAAATTTTTTGCTAAAATATCGAATATGAGTTTTCTGAAATTTCAAGATGTGAATTTCTCCTACCCCCCGCTTGAAGGCGATGTTGACGAAAACGGCGAACAAATTATGCCGCCTGTGATTTTCGATCATTTTTCTGCGCAACTGCCTCCTGGCTTTGTGAGCCTTGTTGGTCCGAATGGTTCGGGCAAATCCACTTTTATGCTTTTGGCGGCAGGAAGGATTCTTCCAGTCCAAGGCTCGGTTGAACTTTTTGGCAAGGACACACGAACTCTTTCTCAAGAAGAACGCGACGAAAAGGCTTCATACATCTACCAAAATATGGAACTTGAAACAGAAGACGAATGCGGCGCACTTCTGAGATTCGTTTACAAAAATGGACTTTTGGGCGGCGAAGGACGCGGCATCAGGAACTCCAAGCGAGATTTTTTGGAAGAAGTAGAAGAAGTCTTTGAAGTGGAATCGCTCGCAAAGAAAAAATTCAATACGCTTTCCAAAGGCGAACTTCAGCGGACGTTGGTTGCGTTTTCGATTTTATACGGGTCGCGCTCGATTTTCATGGACGAACCTTTTTTTGCAATGGAAGACAAGCACAAGCACGCGGCGTTGCAATATCTAAAAGAATATTCTGCCGCCACCTGTGTTTCGATTTATATTTCGATGCACGAACTCGACCTCACGCGAAAATACGCCGAAACCGTGATGCTATTCTATCGAAATCACGACATCTCCCTAGGCACTGTGGAAGAAGTTCTCACCGATGCGGATTTGGAAAAAGCCTACGGCGTTCCGGTGGCAATGTTGAAGCACAGCGAATCACTCACTCGCGAAATGATTGGCGGAAAAATCTAGAAATCCCGGCAAAAAAAACTGCGCAATCGATGACTTGCCACGATTTTTTTGCGGCGTTTTTAAAAAAAAAGGAAGGCGACATGGACGACGGCGGAACACAAGAGGCTTCTAATTACGTATATTTGCAATCGCGAATTTTTATTTGCTACCGAATGACATCTTTTACTTCTCCACTCTTTTGCGAGTACCGCCAATTCAACACAATCTTAAAAACTATATTTTAAGCACGCCGTTTTCGAGCGCGGTAAAAGTCGTGCCGTCTTTATAATTTATCACAATCGTGGGAAGGCGCACAACGCCATCAAGGTGAATAAGAGAGGGCGCGTCATTGTCATAATTTTCGCCGATTGCAAAATGGCAGGTTTTGAACGCCTTCTCATCCTCCAACATATTTCCCGTAATCTTGGCGGCGGGGTTCAAGCCGATTCCAAGTTCTCCGATATTGCGCGCGTTCCTTTTGTAAATCGCGCCCTGCCCTTGCGGAAGTTCGCCTTTCTTTTCCATTTGAAGCGAACGCGATTCGGCATCGGAAATCGTTTTCAAAAGCCGCTTGGCTTCTGCGCCGCCGGAAATTTCTGTGGCAAATCCGCCTTGGACTTTTACCGTAATCGGAGTTTGCAAAATCGAATCTCCATCCGCAAAAGTCATCGAACCGTCAAACACTATCGTTCCGTTGCAGCCTTTTTCCGCTCCGTCTCCAACAATCGGGCTTATGAAAACTTCGCCGGCAGGAATATTGCCGCCGCTTCCCGCTTTGGAAAAATCGCCGTTGTCGTCCAAAGGCTCGCGTCCTTCCACAGGAACAAGTATGTCCGTTCCGCCCGCGCTCGTAACATGAATGCTCACGGCGTTGGAAAGCCGCTCGCTCAATTTCTTGCAATTCTCGGAAAGCGCGGCATAATCGATGTTCACTGTGCGCTCGAACATATCATCGGTAAGACCGGGCGCCCACACCGCGCGAACAGATTTTTTTCCGTCCAAAAGATAGTCAAAAATGTGATCGTATTTTTTCCCCGAATCGTCGGTATACGGAGTGGTCGTCGCTTCGGCATCCTTTCCAAGCTTCAAACTCGAAATCGAAATAATCACATCGGGCGCGGACTTTATCGCGGCGATGACGGCAGGCTCGGCATTGTCAAAAGAAGTCTTTTCGTTCTGATAAATCAGGACAGGAAAAGATTCGGCTTTGTCGCAAGTGGTGTACAAATCCTGCGCGATGTTCGACATAGCGGGATTTGCAATTATCAAAACGCGCTCGCCTTTTTTTATTTTGAGGACATTTTTTACGATGGTTTCAGCACTCGTCTGATTTTTTTTCATATTGAACATAGCGAAAAATTATAATGAAATTTGCATTTTGAATCAAGGAATGTTTGACGTTGCCGCTCAATTCGGAACGCAACAAGTTACTACCGAGTTTCTTTGAAAACTCGCGGCGCGATTTTCAGGTCAATCAAACACACTTGTCCTTTCCGCATTTTTCTGCTACAATTTCCGCATGGAACAAAACGAAAATTTATGTCCGTGCGGCTCGGGAAAAAATTACGGCGAATGCTGCGAGCCAATCATCAAAGGAACAAAAAAGGCGGCTACGGCGGAAGACTTGATGCGCGCGCGCTATTCATCTTACGTCAAGCAAGAAATCGATTTCATCATCAACACTTGCGAATCTTCGGAGCAAATCGCGCAAATCGACCGCAAAGCCACGGAAGATTGGAGTCGCAATTCCACATGGCACGGATTGCGAATTCTGCGCACGGAAAAAGGCACTGCTTCCGACAACGAAGGCATCGTGGAATTTGAAGCAGTCTACACGCAAAAGCATATCCGCGAAACTCACCACGAAATGGCGTACTTCAAAAAAATCGATGGCGAATGGGCATACTCAACCGGAGAACTCAAAGTTGAAACCATTGTGCGCGAAGGCAGAAAAATCGGGCGCAACGAACCATGCCCGTGCGGAAGCGGAAAAAAATACAAGAACTGCTGCGGCAAAAACTAAATGCAAATTTTCACGGGATTTCACGCAGTCGAAGAAAATCTGAAATCTGTCTCGGGCAAAAAAAATCTTGCAGAACAAATGCAAATTTTTTATTGCAACCCGGGACCGCGCATAAAAAAAATTTTGGAGCAAGCCGCAGCGTTCGGCGTAAAATGCAATTCCTCTGACAAAAAAAATTTGGACGCGCTTGTAAAAAATTTGCTGCAAGGCGCGCGCGACCACCGCGGAATCGTCCTGCAAATTTCTGGCGAAAGTTCCCGCGCACAAAACATTGTCGAATTCGATTTGTGGCTTGAAGAATTTCTTGCGCAATCCGAATCAAATGCAGAAACAGAAATCAATTCAAAAAAGCGTGCCACCGTTTTAGTCTTGGATTCGATTACAGACGTTCACAATGTCGGAGCGATTTTGCGCAGCGCGGACCAATTCGGAGTGTCGCTTGTGCTCGTTCCATCGCATCGCGGAGCGTCCGACTTTTCACAAAACGAAATTGTGGCACGGACAAGTGCGGGCGCGTCAAACTGGGTGAAAATCTCAATCGTGCCGAATCTTGTGCGCGCGGTGCAAAAATTAAAGCAAGCAGGATTTTGGGTTTACGGCGCGGACGCGGGCGGAACGCAAATTCAAGACGGCATCTTCGCAGAAAATTGCGTCTTGATAATGGGAAGCGAAGGCGCGGGCATTTCAAGGCTTTTGCGCGAAGAATGCGATTCGATTGTTTCCATTCCCACTTGCGGCCGCATTGACAGCCTAAACGTTTCCGTAGCGACCGGCATTTTACTCTACGAAATTTTCCGCCAAAAAAAATCTCACTGAAACAATTTTCGCCCAAACGCAAACCCTTGGGCTTGCTGCCGATTTTCGCTTCGACTCTAAATCGATAAAATCCCGCGAATGAAAATTTCAATTCCGATTAAAATCAAGATAACACCGCCGAAAATCTGCGCCCGCGCGGAAAAGCGTTCTCCGATTTTTTTTCCGATTTTCAATCCGCAAAAGCAAAGCGCGAACGTAACGATGGCGATAATCAGCACTGAAACGAGCGCGACAAAAAAATCATATTCCGCGATGGCGAATCCCACGCTAAGCGCGTCAATCGAAGTGGCAACGCCCTGCAACAAAAGCGTGCCCACCGACAAAACGTGACCTTCGGAATCTTTTTCATCGTGCTCATTTTTTGCGGCATCCCAAATCATTTTCACGCCAAGATATGCCAACAACACAAGCGCGATGCCCGGAATGAATTTTTGGAACGATGAAAAAATCATCAAAATCGTATGGACGCAAATCCAGCCAACAAGCGGCATCGCAAACTGGAACGCGGCGTAAACACCCGCAATCGCACTGGTTCGGGCAAGGCTCATTTTGGGTTCGCCAAGACCATTCACGATTGAAACGCTGAATGCATCGACAGCGAGCGCGATTCCCAAAAGAAATGAATTCAAAAAAAACAAAAAATCCATTTGAAGAATTATCTTTTAAAACAAAGTGAAAGTCAAGAAAAAAAGCCGCGCTTTCGCGCGGCCTTTTTTAATTTCTAGCAAAAATTATTTTTTTGCGGCTGGCTTTTTCGCAGCAGGTTTCTTTGCGGCAGGCTTCTTTGCCGTGCTCGCCTTTTTAGCGGGAGCTTTTTTGGCGGCGGGCTTTTTCTCCGCTTTCGCATTGATAACAGCCTGCGCTCCTGCAAGACGAGCCAAAGGAACTCGGAACGGAGAGCAAGAAACATAGTTGAGACCGAGTTTGTAGCAGAGCGCGATTGAAGCAGGATCTCCACCGTGCTCGCCGCAAATTCCAAGGTGCAAATCGGGTTTGACCGAGCGGCCTTTTTCTTCCGCGATTCCAATCAACGCGCCAGGACCTTCTTCGTCAAGAACTGCGAACGGATCTTCGGCGAGAATGTTCTGCTTGAGATACGCATCGATGAACTTGCCGTAGTCGTCGCGGCTGAAACCGAATGTAGTCTGCGAAAGGTCGTTCGTTCCGAACGAGAAGAAGTCCGCGTAGTTTGCCAATTTGTCGGCAGTGAGAGCCGCGCGCGGGAATTCCACCATCGTTCCGATTTCGAACTTGAGTTTTGTTCCCTTGTTGGCGTTCACTTTGTCGATGACTGCCAAAGCCTGTTCGCGAATCTGCTTGACTTCGTTGCAAGAAACAACGTTCGGAATCATAATCTGAACCTTGTGCTTAATTCCTTCGCGGTCGAGGCGGGCAGTAGCAAGCGCGATGGCTTCCACCTGCATCTCGTAGATTTCCGGATAGGTGATGGCAAGGCGGCATCCGCGGTGTCCGAGCATCGGGTTGTGCTCATCGAGGGCGGCAACCTTTATCGCCAACTTGTCGCGGTCAACGCCGAGTTTCTTTGCCAAAGCCTTGAGTTCGCCGTCATCGTGCGCCTGAATGAATTCATTGAGCGGCGGGTCAAGCAAGCGAATCGTAACAGGGCGGCCGTTCATCGTCTTGATGATTTCGTAGAAATCCTTTTCCTGAAGCGGAAGAATCGCCTTGAGATTTTTCTTGCGGTCTTCTTCGGTTTCAGAAACAATCATTTTCTGGAACGAAGTGAGTTTCGGCTCGTCAAAGAACATGTGCTCAGTTCGGCAAAGTCCGATTCCAGCCGCGCCAAATTTGAATGCGTCTTTGGCATTCTGCGGAGTATCGCCATTCGCGCGAACTTCGAAGCCCGCAACTTTTTTGCCGGAAGCCGTCGTGCGAGCAGAAGTCTTGCGAACTTCGTCCGCCCAGCCCAAGAATGTTTCCAAATCTTTAGAAAGGGTTGCCGGAGTTACCGCAACTTGTCCATCGTAGACTTTTCCAGTTCCACCATCGATTGTGATGAAATCGCCTTCTTTGTAAGAGCGTCCGCCGATTTCGACTTTTCCGCCGCTGAATTTGACCGCTTCGCATCCGCAAACGCAAGGAGTTCCCATTCCGCGAGCAACGACCGCCGCGTGGCTGGTGCGTCCGCCAGTAGAAGTAAGGATTCCCTGGGCAACGTGCATTCCGGCGATGTCGTCCGGAGAAGTTTCTTTGCGAACCAAAAGAACTTTTTTGCCCGCTTCATGCCATTTTACGGCTTCTTCGGCAGTAAACACGATTTGTCCGCAGCCCGCGCCCGGAGAAGCGTTCAAGCCAGTGGCAAGTTCCGTAGCCTTTTTGACGGCGGCAGGATCAAGCTGAGGAAGAAGAAGTTGATTCAACTGTGTCGGCTCAACACGGAGCAACGCCTGCTCTTTTGTGATGAGTTTTTCGGCAACCATGTCCACAGCCATCTTGACGGCGGCAGCACCAGTGCGTTTTCCGTTGCGGCACTGGAGCATATAAAGTTTGCCTTCTTCGACTGTGAATTCCATGTCCTGCATATCGTGATAATGCTTTTCCAAACGATTGCGGATTGTAACCAATTCTTTGTAAATTTTCGGATTGGCTTTTTCAAGCTGCGCGATTTTCTGCGGAGTGCGGATTCCAGCAACAACATCTTCGCCCTGGGCATTCATCAAATATTCGCCCATGAATTCGTTCTTTCCCGTAGAAGGGTCGCGGCTGAACGCAACGCCAGTTCCAGAAGTGTCGCCCTTGTTTCCGAAAACCATCGCCATTACCGTAACGGCAGTTCCTTTGAGCGCGCCTTCTTTGATGTTGTTCAATTCGCGGTACTTGATTGCGCGAGGATTCATCCAAGAACCGAAAACCGCGCCAATCGCTCCCCACATCTGCTTTTGCGGATTCTGCGGGAAGTCTTCGCCCTTTTCTTTTTTGTAAAGAGCCTTGTATTTTGTAACGATTTCTTTGAGTTCGTCCGTGGTGAGTTCCGTGTCTTCTTTGATGCCGCGATGTGATTTTACTTCATCGATGATTTTTTCGAATTTCGCGTGCTCCACGCCCATCGCAACGTCGCCAAACATTTGGATAAAGCGGCGGTACGCATCCCATGCAAAGCGCGGGTTGTTCGTTTTTTCGGCAAGACCCAAAACAGATTTGTCGTTGAGGCCGAGGTTCAGAATCGTGTCCATCATGCCTGGCATTGAAATCGCCGCGCCTGAGCGAACAGAAACCAAAAGCGGGTCTTTTTCATCGCCAAGCTTTTTGCCCATGGTCTTTTCCAACTTTGCGAGATATTTTGCAACCTCATCTTCAAGACCGGCAGGATACTTGCGTCCCAATTTGTAGAACGCCTGACACACGTCCGTGGAAATTGTGAATCCAGCAGGAACGGGAAGGCTCAAAGGCGCTTTTGCCATCTGCGCAAGGTTGGCGCCTTTTCCACCGAGTTCGGCGCGCATCGACTCATCGCCGTCTGCATCGCCGTTGCCAAAAAAGTAGACATACTTGATTTTTGCCATTGTGGATAACTCCATAAAAGTGAAATGAATTTATAGTAATAATTCTACATTCAAAACAAGTTATTGTCAATTAGAAAATTCATAAAAATATCAAGAGCGAGCGGCGAAGACTTTGTTTTTTACGCAAGCAAAAATGCCACATTCTCGAAAAAACGGAGATTCTGCGGCGCGAATTTTTTGTCCAATTTTCACAGGATTTTTATACCCCATACCGGTATAGGGTATGTTGTTTTTATTGCAAAAATCGTATTGAGCAGACGAAACTTTGAGGCAAATTGATTCGCATCAATTTTTACGCAAGGCTTACAATCAACAAAGTTCGACGCAGAGCGTCATTGTATTAAAATCTCCGAGCGAATCATTTTTTTTGCGGTTTCATAAAAAGAAATTTCGATTACTTCCGGAAAGCGCGTTTTTATTTCTTCGAGTTGCTCCAAAAGTTCCTGCGGAGAAAAAACGCCGCCAAAAAGAATTTCGCAAAATCCCATTTCGCGGAACTGACGCGCCGCATCGTTTTTTGTCTGGCACAAATATTTTACAAATGGAAGCGAAAAAAGCGCGCGCATTTGTTCTTCGGAAAGGTGGGGGAATTTTATGTTCAGATAAAGCGGAAATTCCATGCGCAATTCTTTTGTGCCAGAATCGGCTTCGGATTTTTTTTCGCAACAATCATTATCGCAAAAATTTTGCGAATTCGTGCCGCAAGGATTTTCTGCGATTTTCATCGCTTCGTCCGTGGCACGCGCATCGTAGATTCCGAGCGCGAACTCAGTCAAAATTTGCGGAAGTGATTTTTGCTTTATGAGCGCAATCGCCGCGCTTGAGCCGCTCATCCTGGGATTTATTTCGATGATGTGCCATTCGCCTTTGTGAAAAACCAAATCGATTTGCGCGATTCCTTCGAACTGCAAAAGACGCGCAAGCCGTTCAAGTTCGCGCGACAATTCCTGCGTTTTGAATTTTTCCAAACAAAGCGGGCCGAGTTTTACAGACTGCTTTGGACTAGTGATTCCGTATTGATTTACCGAATACATCAGCGGCGGAAAAACTTTTGGCGAAACAGTGCCATCGGAATTTAGCACGGTGTGGATTTCCGTGCCGAATTGGATTCCTTCCAAAAACTCTTCGACCAACCTATCGGAATTGAATTTCTTGGATTCAAGGTAGGCGCGAACGGCGGGCAATGTGCGCACGACTTCCATTCCATAAGAACTCACGCCTGTGGTGTCTTTGATGATTACGGGAAAATTTAATTTTGAAATTTCGCGCAAAATGAATTCGCGGTAAACATTGTCGCGCACCTCAGCCTTTTTCCGCTCCGCCCAAAACAAATCGTAACTCACATGAACTGCGGGCGCACAGCGAAAATTGTTCTCGCGCAAAAAAATATGCGTCTTGAATTTGTCAAAGCAAATCGCCTGCGTCTGAACCGAATGCGACACCGTGCGCACTCCGCGCTCGCGCAAAATTTCTGCGACCATCGCGTCTTGCAAACCAAGCCAATCGTAAGGCGTAATCCAAAAACTCACGGCGACTGCGACATCCGGATTGAGCGCGAGAATTTCTTGCGCGATTTGCGCCGCGCCATTTCCGTGCAATTCGACATAATTTATGTTCGCCGCTTTTTGAATTGATTCGTTTTCGTAATCAAGCAAGAACATCGCGGGAAGCATCGCCGCCAAAAAAAATTCGTGCTGCGAAAAATCATTTGCGATGCGACTCCATTCTTCTTTCCAGGACGGCATCGTTTTTATGTGCACGATTTTCGGGTCGAAGTAATTTGAGTTTGTGTTGAAGAAAACCATGCGCATTTTTTCAGTATAGCACAAATTTTTTGCGAGCGCAATTCAAATTGGGATTTTCAGGATTCACATGGAAACACTTGAACACATAATCATTTCATTGTATGATATTTAAAATCACATCATATAGCTGCATCTAAAAATCATAATCATTAAAAAGAGGTTTTATTTTATGAAGAAACAGGGAAACGAAAAGCGCAGTTCCGTGGTGCGCTTTTTTATAACAGGAATGGCAATTGCGATGATGGCTTTTTCTGTTATGCTGCTTATCGGACTCAGAATTACCGTGAACCAAGGTTTATTTGCGATGTCGCGCGACAATGTGAAAAAATCCGGCGAAGTTACAATCAGGGAAATAGAAAATGTAAACAGCAGCCTTAAGTTGTGCAACAATTTTCTTGTGGGCAACATTCAGACATATATGGACAGCCGCCCCGAAACTTGGGCTGAGGATTTGACCCAGCACGCCATAGAATATTTCGGCGCGGATACAGCGGTCATAGTCAATAAAAGAGGCGCGCAGATTTCACCAGAACGCAATGGCAAAATTTTTCAACAGGAAATCGTAGAAGCCGCTTTGTCCGGCAAATCCACCAATGAACTTGTCCTACTCGATGACGACATTCATTGGATTTGCGCCGCGCCCATTTTGATTAACTGGCGCGTGCAAGGCGCGATAATCGTGACCAAAATTGCTTCCACCACCGAGCTTTTGAACGAAATCAAAAGCAACACTGGATTCGACATAACGATTTTCTCGCGCGGCTCGTTGCGAGCGCACACCACCCTCCAAGGGCAAGAAGGCAGCTATTTTGACAATCAGAAAATCGTGGACTTGGTTATGGGAGGGGGCGAAACAACAACGACTGTTTCCATTGACAACAAAGAATGGATTGCCTACTACTACCCTCTCAAGAACAAAAGAGGCAAGGTCATTACGATGCTTTTCATCGGAACTCCATATTCCGGCGTGAAAAAGATTTCCAACCAAATCTTCTTTTTAGTTTTGGCAGTCGCAATTATAATGAGCATAATTTTGCTGGCTTCAAATTTGTTCATATTCTTGAAGCGAGTGGCAAAACCTCTCAAAGTTGTTGACGACGCAATCATGCAATTGGGTTCCGGAGATGCGGATTTGACGATGAGCCTTCCGGTTTATGGGCATGACGAATTCGCGGCGATTTGCAGCAATGTCAATTCGTTCATTTCGATGCTCCGCACAATCATCATGGAACTTACCGAAGTCGAAGATTCCATCGTAAAACTTGCAGGCGAACTAGGTTCAAGCTCGCAGCAATCCGCTTCCGCCACTGCCGAGATTTTAGCGAATGTGGAAAGCATTCAGCATCAGTCCAAAACTCAGACGGAAGCCGTTACGCGCACGGGCGGAATTTTGAATACGGCGCAACAAAGCACGGACACGCTCAACCATCTCATCGAAAACCAGTCGTCGGCCACAACCGAATCTTCCGCCGCCATCGAAGAAATGCTGGGCAACATCACTTCTGTTTCGAATTCCGTGCACAAAATGTTGAGCCACTTCACCGACCTCGAACAAGTCGTGAAAAGCGGACGCGAAAAGATTTCCAACGTCAGCGGAAAGATTCAGCAGATTTCCGAAGAATCTTCGGCGCTTATGTATGCGAACGAAATGATTTCTCAAATCGCCGAGCAGACGAATTTGCTCGCCATGAATGCCGCAATCGAAGCGGCACATGCAGGAGAAGCAGGAAAAGGCTTTGCCGTAGTAGCGGACGAAATCCGAAAACTGGCGGAAAATTCTTCCAGGCAATCAAGCACAATCAGCACACAGTTGAAAACAATCACAACCTCCATTTCTGAAGTCGTGAACCTTTCGGACGACGCACAAGGCGCATTCTCGAACATCGTATCTCATCTTGAAGTTACCGACAACATCCTCAAAGAAATTGACGGCGCGATGAGCGAGCAGGAAACGGCTTCCCGTCAAGTTTTTGAAGCGTTGACAGAAACAAAAAACATGGCCACAGATGTGACGGAAAAATCTCAGTATATGTCCAACGCGATTACGAATGTCAGCAAAGAAATGAACATCGTCCAAGAAATCTCCGACACGATTTCCAACAGCATGGACGAAATGCAAGCAGGCGCACGGCAAATCAGCGAATCCGCGCAGCATGTTCAAGACCTTGCGATGAAAACACACGACGATTTGCAGGTAATGGAAATCCAATTGGGAAAATTCCGCATAAAGTAAATCTTTGCGCAAGTGATTGGAGAGCCGCCGCAGGGCGAAGCCCTGCGAGTTTTGCAAAGCAAAACTCGATAGCAACTTGTTGCGTAGAAAGCACGGTTTTTTGTAGCAAGACACAAGGCTTGCATACAAAAATGCGCCCGAAAAAAAATCAGCGGGTGATTTTTCTGTACACTGTGCGTTTGGGAACGCCAGCATCTTCGCCGAATTCTTTTTTCTTCCATTCGGCGTATTCGCTCCAGTTGCCTTCAAAATATCGCACTGTGCTGTTGTTTTCGAACGCAAGGATATGCGTGCAGATTCTGTCCAAGAACCAGCGGTCGTGGCTCACAACGAGCGCGCAGCCTGCAAAGTCTTCCAAAGCCTCTTCCAAGGCGCGGACTGTCTGAACATCCAAATCGTTTGTGGGTTCGTCAAGCAGCAAAACGTTCCCGCTTTCTTTGAGCATCATTCCCAAATTCAGACGATTTTTTTCGCCGCCTGAAAGCACCGAAACTTTTTTGTTTTGCTCCGCGCCGTTAAAGTTGAACCAGGCGCAATATGCGTGCCCATTAACTTCGCGGACTCCGCCTTCCAGCGCGCGGCCTTTTTCGTCAGTCGCGCCCAATTTTACCAAATCCAAGCCGTCAGTCAAAGTTTCGTAGACGGTTTTGTTTTCGTCGAGTTTCGAGCGCAACTGGTCAACGTAAACGAGTTTAACAGTTTCTCCGACATTTATCGAACCTGAATCGGGTTTTTCCACGCCCGCAATCAATTTGAAAAGCGTGGTCTTTCCCGCGCCGTTCGGACCGACGATTCCCACAACCGCGCCCGCAGGAATGTGAAAGTTCAGATTTTCAAAAAGCAGTTTTTCTCCGAAGGACTTCGTTAAGTTTTCCGCGTCGATTACTTGGCCGCCCAAACGCGGGCCTGCCGGAATGGAAATCTGCGTGTCCTTCAATTTTGTTTTTCCGCCTTGGGAAAGAAGCTGTTCGTAGCGCGTGATGTGTTCTTTGTGTTTTGCCTGACGACCTTTCGCGCCCATGTGAATCCATTCCAATTCGCGCTGCATTTCTTTGCGGCGTTGGCTTTCGCCTTTTTCTTCGAGTGCGAGCCGCGCCTCTTTTTGTTCAAGCCAAGAAGAATAATTTCCTTTGAAAGGATAGCCTTCGCCGCGGTCGAGTTCCAAAATCCAGCCCGCAACGTCATCCAAAAAATATCTGTCGTGCGTAATCGCAATGACAGTTCCGGGATAAGTGTGAAGATGATTTTCAAGCCATGCGACAGTTTCCGCGTCGAGGTGGTTAGTAGGCTCGTCCAACAAAAGGATGTCGGGCTTTTGCAAAAGCAGGCGGCAGAGCGCGACTCGGCGGCGTTCTCCACCCGAAAGCACGTCAACCACTTGTTCGGCCGGCGGGCATCGCAAGGCTTCCATCGCGAGTTCCAAATTGGCATCCAAATTCCACGCATCGCAAGCATCGAGTTTTTCTTGGATTTCCGCCTGACGAACGGCAAGTTTGTCGAAGTCCGCATCGGGATCGCCAAAGGCTTCGTTCACTTTGTCGAATTCCGCAAGCAAATCAGTAATCGGCTTTACCCCCTCCATCACAATTTCTTTGACAGTTTTTCCCGCTTCGAGTTCTGGCTCTTGTTCAAGATAGCCGATTGAATATCCGGGAGAAAGGGTTGTCTCGCCTGTAAAGTCCTTGTCCACGCCTGCAAGAATTTTGAAGAGGCTAGATTTGCCAGAACCATTCGCGCCGATTACGCCGATTTTTGCCCCGTAATAATATGAAATGCTGATGTTTTTCAAAACCGTTTTGGTACCATAAGAGCGGCTCACGTCGTTCATCGTGTAGATGATTTTTTTTTCGTCAACTGTCTTTGCCATAAAAAATATTCTAGCGGAAAACGAAAAGTGTTTCAAGAGTGGGCGCAGTTATCCAGTAAAAATGCAAATGAAATATTTTAAATAAAGATTTAATATATCGACGAGTTTTGGCGCAATAAAATAACGATGTTATTTTATTGGTATGCGCGGTCTGCCCGCCGCGAGTCTCTTGCTTTAACCGACATCCTCCTATTTTTCCAAGACAAACAAATACTCACGGACATGAATGTTCCTGTTCCGCAGATTGCGGCTTCCGCGGAATGTGTTGTACGCGATTTCCACTGTTTTCAC
>JAFLSR010000079.1 GCA_022510845.1 Treponema sp. | reverse complement strand
GTCGCCAACAGAAAGTGGTGATTTCCCCGACCCGGGATTAAAATCCGCATCCCCGATGATTGTCCGCCTTTTCCTAGCCGTTTACAGGACTTTCACCGTGCACGTTTTGTCTGGAACAAGGCATGAAAAAGGCAGAGATGTGGCGCAAAAAAACTTACGAAAAAACGATATTTTACTTTAAAAAATTCCAATTTTGTGATATAATGTAGAAATATTAAGGAGGAAATTATGGCAACTTATGTTATTGAAGGTACAATCTCTGAATTGAGAAAGGAAGGACAATCTTGCATTAGGATGAAAATTGCAGGTTCAGAAGGATATTCTGTAAAACAGGATAAAAAGAAATACAATGTTTTTCGTTATCAAGACTTGCAAAATAACAATTTGCCAACGACAGGTAAAGTTGCTCCATGTTACATAGCAGATTCTCAATTTGAATTGCCTATTGGCGTGGGATACGAAAATATTTTAGTACAGGCACTTGTATCTGGAAAACGGGTTCGATTAACAATTCTAGAGAGTATACTAAAATCCGCTGTTCAATCTAATGCTGGTAAGACTTCACAAAACCAAAGCGCATCATCAGGGACTAAGTCGAAAGGCGATGGGACCCCCCAAGACCAAGGTACAAATCCTTCTGTTCCACTTGAAGAAAATCATGTAGAGCAAAATGCATCAGATTCTACTTCATCGCCAAAAGAATCGCATGAAGAATCAGAAACTCAGCCGAATGCTAATAAACCTCAGCAAGATGAAGCCACTTCTGTCACCGTTTTGTCGGAGTGATTTCTATGGAACTCACCCTGTCTTCCTGTCATTCCGAGGTTCTCGTGGTCATCGGGGCGGGGGCGACCGCGACGCTTGGGATGCCCCAGACATCCGCGCAGACAGACCTGTTCCGCAAACTGTCAGAGGACGGCTCGGATTTTGAGGGCATTCTGAAAGAGTTTTTTGACGGCAAGAATCTCTCCAAACTGGTCAGTTTTTTCAAGGTTCTTGAGGGAAGCAGGGACGACCCGGGCAACCTTAGGGTCTCTGATGAAGATTTGCGCGAGATGCGGAACATCTTCCGCCATTACGGAGATGAGAACGCTCTGCGGAACCGGATTCTTGAGCTGCGCCGGGACTATGACTGGAACGCGCTCAAAAAGATTCTGAACGTCTGCCCGCACAACGAAATCAAGACAGAGGACAACCTTATCCGCGACGCATACTCACTCATAGACAAGAAACTGCTGAACAATCAGTCGGTAAAAGTCCTTGCGGATGACAGCGGGGAGGAGAGCCTTTCTGTGAGCCGGGTGCAGGGCGCGCGCAATTTTTTGACGCTGATGATAAACATGCTGTTCGCGGCGGCATGGTACAAAATCACGCTGGGCGAGAAATCCGATGACTTCGAAAAGTACAAGGCGTTTCTCAACACGTTCGGAAAGATGATGCAGGACGAGGGGCATGAATTTTACGCCCGGGGCTATAATCCAAAGGACCGCGACTTCTATCTTTTCACGTGCTCGTTCGTATCGCTCAACTTTGAGATGGTCTTCCCGTGGATTCTGATGAACTCCCACCGCGAGCTGAACACATCGCGGAGAACCTACATCAAAGACCATCCGATGAAACTGTGGCTTGATTACGGCGTGGAGCACCGCGGAAGAAAACCTGACGATGACAAAGGAGTCGCCGTGCCCACGCTTGAATTCACCGAGAGCGTGGCGAGCAGGGAGAACGAGGAGGAGCACGTCGGAACGCCGCTGAACCGCGCGGGGAAATTCTATTTCGCGCACGGCTCGTCATACTGGCGCGAGTGCCCTGTCTGCGGCCGGATGACATTTTTCAACGGCGGAAACAAGTGGGATTACAAGTCGCAGAAACTTATCCCGCCGTTCCCGATTTCTTTCTTTGAGGACGAGAATTATGAGCACCTCACAAAAAAAGAATGGCACTGGCGGGAGGATTTGCTCCACTATGACTCAATGCAGTGTATGCACTGCGGCTCGGAGACGTTCGCATATTCCGCCCCGATGATTATGCAGACGTTCTACAAATCCACGCCGACTTCTTTTCTTGAGGAGATTCAGCGGAACGTGAAAGTCGCGCTGGAGAAAGCCCGGCACATCATCCTGCTTGGCTATCAGCTTCCCTCGGAGGACGTGGCGTGGCAGCAGACTTTCGCGGAGGCCGTGCGGTGCAGGATGAACTCTGATAACGCCGCATACTGCACGGTCGTAGTCGGTCACAGGGGCGAGGGCCGCTGGCTTTGTGGTGCTGAACTTGAGGGCTATGTTTCTGCCCACAGGAAAGACAATGACGCGGAGGCATACGGAGTGCCCGCGATTGAGAACGCCTGGGCAATCTTCGGCAAAGAGAACGTCCGCGCATGGACGGGCGGCATTCCGCAGGTGTTCGGCGACTGCACGGAAAACGATGTG
>JAFLSR010000078.1 GCA_022510845.1 Treponema sp. | reverse complement strand
GTAAGCCGCGAGGATTCGGACGCGGTGGCAAAGGCGGTGGAAGAAGGACGCAAGGAGGATGCGATGCCAGTGATTTCGAGATTCTACGGAATGGTCGTGAAAATGTATTTCGCGGCGGCGGAGCATAATCCGCCTCATTTTCATGTCGTGTACGGAGAATATTCCGGCGTGTTCGACCTTGATTCATTGAACATGACGGAGGGCGACTTGCCGGAGAAAGCGCAGTCGCTCGTGCGCGAATGGGCGGAGCAGCACAAAGCCGAATTGCGGAAGATTTGGGACACACAGCAGTTCCAGAGCATTCCGCCGCTTGTATAGGAGAAGCCGATGTTCCACAAAGTTTCGTCCGTGCGCCCGCTTCCGAAGCACAGGCTTTCTGTCCTCTTTGCGAACGGGGAGATGCGGCAGTATGACGTTGCGCCCCTGCTCGAAAAATGGGATGCGTTCAAGGCTTTGGAGAGCGTGAGCGGGCTTTTTGAGCAGGTGAAAGTTGACGCGGGCGGCTACGGCATCAGCTGGAATGACGAATTGGACTTGTCCTGCGAAGAACTTTATGAGCGCGGCGAACGCTTTTTGCAACGGTGATTGCGCGACGCGCATAAAAAAAAGCCGCCCCGTGCGTGGGCGGTTTTTTTATTGGAACTGGCTCTCAGGCAGAATGCCTAGCCCGCGTTCATGCCTTTACGCCGTCATTCGTCTCCGTAACGTCAAACTTCGCCACTTTGTAGCGGATGGTATGCTTGGTTTCGTCGTTCAGGATGTCGGCGAGCGTCGTGCCGTCAGGCAGTTTGCTGCGCAGTCCCGCATCGTTTAACCGCTTGTTCTCGTCATTGGTGACAACAGCGACGCCTGAGACTATCTTAAGGAACTTCTCAAGTTTCTTCTCTGTCCAGCTGTCGTTGTTCGTGTCAAGCAGGTAGTCAACTATGACGCACACGGGGATGGTGTGCTCGCTGGTCAGGTTCTTGTATTCTGGGTGTGCTTTCTTTTTGTAAATATAGTTGTAGTTCGGATTGGGGATGTCTTTGAGCTCCTTATTCGTGCCGTCCGAAACGTAGCGGTAGTCCTTGCAGACGCAGAGGCTTCCAACGATGAAGGCAAGGACACTCTTGTAGCCCTTTGAGAACGGTTTTTTCTTGTCGAACGGCTCCGGTCGCATTTTCAAATAAGAAAGCAGAAACTTCGCACGCTCTTTATATTCAGCGTATTTAAAATTTCCAGTCCATGCCATAATTCTTTTCCTCCTAATAAAACTCCGCGTTAGCGGACGCGCACGGATGCGCGGTATCGCAGATTTGACGCAACGCGGCAAATCTGCAAATGCCAAAAATGCACGGACGCATTTTTGGCATACTCCTAAATAAAATGTGCGGTGATTTCGACAGGCTCAAGTCGCAGCCCTATCGGGCTGCTTACGTCACAGCGCGATGCGCTGTTTAACGAGTTTTCCTGCGGAAAACTCGCGCTTATTCTGCTCGCACGGTGATTTCGAGAACCTCCGCCGCACCTTTCTGTGCCTCCCTCGCGTTTTGGTTTTGCGGGGGAGGATTGCCCCCTTCGCGGGGGCGCGGAGATACGCGGGTTTTCAACGAAACCCCGCGTATGCCCGGTTGTTGCTTGCTATTATTTTATCTCTTTGCCCTCCTTGTCGTATATTTTTACGCCGTAGGGGAAGACGCCAGAGCCTATGTCTATCTTCTCCCACTGCTCCTTTGTGCCGTCGTATTTCACCTCTTTGAGGCTCGTGCACTCTTCGAACGCGCTGTTCCCGATGCTCGTCACGCTGCCGGGAATCGCCACGCTCGCAAGGCTCGTGCACTGGGAGAACGCGCAGCCCCCGATGCTATTCACGCTGTCGGGTATCGTCACGCTCGCAAGGCTCGTGCACTGGTAGAACGCTAAGTCCCCGATGCTCGTCACGCTTGCGGGAATCGTCACGCTCGCAAGGCTCGTGCACTGGGAGAACGCCCACTCCCCGATGCTCTTCACGCTGCCGGGTATCTCCACGCTCGCAAGGCTCATGCACTGGAAGAACGCGCTGTTCCCGATGCTCTTCACGCTTGCAGGAATCGTCACGCTCTTAAGGCTTTGGCAGCCTTTGAACGCGGACTCCCCGATAATCGTAACGCCGTCGGGAATCCGCACGTCCGCCTCCGCCCCGGTGTAGCGGACGACCGTGGTGCCCTCGATGACCCACTTCGTCGCGTCATACTCGATGTCGTCCGTCTCCACGATGCCGGGCAAATCCGGCTCGTCGTCATCCCCGCTGCTGCACCCCGCCACGAGCGCGAGCGCGCACGCCGCAATGCAGGCAGCGAGCCACTTTGTCTTTTTCATAAAAAACTCCTTGCGCTTTACTTGCGCCGAATGTTTTTTTGAAAGGCTACGCCTTTCATGGTTTTTTGAGGGGGGAAAGCCCCCTCAGGCTTTTTTCCTGCTTGGAAGCAGGGGAACTTTATCTGGAGGGAGACAACCCTCTACTGTCGCAAGGCTCTGCCTTGCGTCACAGCGCGATGCGCTGTTTACCGACTTTTTGTTTGCTCGCAATGCTCGCATTTTTGCCGCTTTGCGGCAAAA
>JAFLSR010000077.1 GCA_022510845.1 Treponema sp. | reverse complement strand
CGCCCGTTATTTTTTTAACTGTTTTTGGGGCGAAGGGAGGGGTATGCGAGGTTGGCGAAGCGAAACTCATCGCAAGGAAAAGATGCAACGTTTTCTTGCGATGAGGGGTTAAAATGTGGCAAGATGGGGGTGATGAGGGCGCGAGTTTTTATGGTTTTTATTCGCGCAAGCGAATAAAAATGCGAGCCTCGCGAGCAAGCAAAAAGTCGTTAGCAAGCCGCCAGGCTTGTGATGGGAGACTTCCCCCTACACAAGGCTTCGCACCGCTGACGCGGCTTTGACTTGCCTGCTTCACACCTACTTCCACGCTTTTGGAAAATGTGGTATAATATCAAAATGAACTCTGGAAAATCATTTGCCGCCGCTGACGCAAAAAACGGGGCGGCTTCTGCGACGCAATCACACGAAAACGCGCGGCAGAAAATTGTCGTGCTCGATTTTGGAAGCCAATACGCGCACCTCATCGCAAAGCGTTTCCGCGCTCTCGGCTACTATTCGGAAATCGCCATGCCTTCCGCAAACGTTTCCGAATTCGAAAACGCCAAGGGCATTGTTTTGAGCGGAGGGCCTGCGAGCATCTACGAAAAGGGTGCGCCGCAGTTCAACGCGGAAATCTTGGAACTCGAAATCCCGATTTTGGGTTTGTGCTACGGACACTATGTTTTGCAAAAAGGCTACGGCGGAAAAATCCAAAAGGCTGACACGGGCGAATTCGGATTTGCGATGCTGAAAATCGATTCCGAAAAAAAATGCCCGCTCTTCGAAGGAATCGAATCCACTTGCGAACAACAAGTTTGGATGAGCCATCAGGACGAGGTGGCGGAAATGGGCGCGGGCTTCGAGGCGGTGGGCGCGACGAAGGACTGCCGCTTCGCCGCAACGCAAAATCTTTCGCGAACGCGCTTTTCACTGCAATTCCATTGCGAGGTGAAGGACACTCCTTGCGGAAACCAAATCCTTGAAAACTTCGCGCGGCTTTGCGGAATGCAAAAGAACTGGAATCAAGATGCGGTGCTCGAAACGATTTTGCAGAACATCAGGCGCGATTCCTGCAAGGACGGCGCGGAAAAAAACGTGCTCCTTTTTTTGAGCGGCGGCGTGGATTCCACGGTGGCGTTCGCGCTCCTCAACCGCGCGCTCGGGCAAAAGCGCGTTTTGGGTTTGCACATCGACAATGGCTTCATGCGCAAAAACGAAAGCGCGAAAGTTGAGCGCGCCTACAAGGAATTCGGCTTTGAGAATTTCATCTGCAAGGACGCATCTCTTAGTTTTTTGGACGCGGTTTCGGGAATAACCGATCCGCAGAAAAAGCGTGTGGCAGTGGGCGAAAATTTCATTCGCGTGCGCGACGATTTTTTTGCGGAACAGAATCTCGCTCCCGAAGAATGGATGCTCGCGCAGGGCACTCTCTATCCCGACATCATCGAGTCCGGCGGAACGAAAAATTCTCACACAATCAAAACGCACCACAACCGCGTGCAGGGAATCCAAGCCCTCATCGAAAAGGGAATGGTGATTGAGCCTCTCAAAGATTTGTACAAGGACGAAGTTCGAGCCATCGGAAAAAAACTCGGTCTTTCCGATTCCCTCGTGATGCGCCATCCTTTCCCCGGCCCAGGGCTTTCGATAAACGTCCTGTGCTCGCAGGGCGCGCTTTCAGAAAGCGAGCGCGAAGAATTTGAAAAGGCGAGCGAGGAAATCTCTGCAATCCGATTCACGCAGTTTTGCGAGCATTGCACTCAGCGCATGGAAAAATACATCCTGCCGGTGCGCTCCGTGGGCGTGCAGGGCGACTTCCGCACATACCGCTTTCCCGCCGTGATTTCGTTCGGCGATGAAGGAGGGGGATTTTTCCACCTGCCGAAACTGTGGGAAAAACTCGATTCGGCTTCGGTGCAAATCACGAACAGTTCTCGCTACATAAACCGCTGCGTCATCCGCCTCTACCAAAAGGAGGGGGCGCGAATGGAATTGCGGCGAGGATTTTGCACAAAGGAAAGACTTGACTGGCTTCGCGAAGTGGACGACATCGTGCTTTCCGCGCTCCACGAAAGCGGCGAATACGCAAAGATTTTCCAGCACCTCACAATCGCGCTTCCGTATTCCGGCGGCGAAGGCTGCGCATCATTCGTACTGCGCCCGGTGGTGAGCGAAGACGTGATGACAGCGCGATTTGCTGAACTGCCCCAAGACCTGCTGAAAAGCATCGTGCGAAAAATCGCCGCGCTGGACTTTTGCGACGCAGTGTTCTTTGACCTCACGAACAAGCCGCCCGCGACATTCGGATGGGAATAAACGACAAGATTTTTTAGCAGGGGGGAAGTCCTGCGTACAAAAACTCGCGCCCACCACCATATAAAAAAAAGATGCTCCGCTTCGCGGAGCATCTTTTTTTTGCGGCTACCGCAAAGCGGAAGCCTTAAGTTAAGAAAAGCAAATTAGAATGCAATTTGGAACTTGACAGGAACCGCCCAGCAGAAAGCGTCAGCCTTTCCTGCATCAAATCCAAGTCCGTTGCCGTTCGTCGCGCCTTGGAAGCCGATTCCGATACAGCCGTTGCTCGAAAGGTTGTAGTTAACTCCTACGAGGAATGAAATGATTGTCGCGTCAGCTTCGAGGTCGCTACAATAACGGAAGTCAGCATCCAAAGAAAGCGTGTCGGTAAGGCCAAAGTTAATTCCGACGCCCGCGCTGATTTCCGGATCAGCGGACTTTCTGAGTTCGGCCGCGGCAGTGAGCGCGATTTTGAGGTTGTCAAGAACCTGGTAGCTGAATCCGACTGAAGGAACTGCAACTTTTTCGCCATCCGCTGTTTTCTCGTTCACGGGAATGCGCACGCCAACGGTGAGGAACATGTTCTCCACGGCAACA
>JAFLSR010000076.1 GCA_022510845.1 Treponema sp. | reverse complement strand
ATGTATAACATAAATTTTTTCTTGTTACTGACAGAGAGCGCGTTATATTTTTCATGCATTTCTTTCGCCTTTTTTGAAATATCTGCCATAAACTCGTTGTATTCTTTTTCTTCCTGCGTCATGTTCCCTCTTTGATGTCACAAATATATCACAAAATCATTTTTTTTCATTAGAAATCTAGGATATATCCGTTTGGATGAGGTTATATGTCCGCAAGAAAGAGTTGTAGTAAAAAAATGTGTGCCTACACGCACTGATATATCCTCAAATATTCCTTCATGTTGTTCGGGATTCTGTATTTCTTTTCCCGCGGCTTTCCGTTACAGGGGCTTACCTCAAATTCTTTCAGATACTTGAACGCGAACTGGTTGATTTCGTACACGCTCATGTTCTCAAAGGTTATGGAATGCTTCATTCTGCTGGCATAGGAAAGCAGTTTGTCTTTTCCGAGTTTTTTGTTCCACCAGATTGTCGTTTCGTTGTTGTGCTCCGAATCTTTCTCGGGCAGGAATTCGAACACGACATACCAAAGCCGACCTTTTTTGTCCTTGACAAGAATGTCTATGTTGCTTTTCTTGTTTCCTTGGACGCTCTTTGCCGCGTTGTCGGATTTTACGTCTCCGTAGAAGTTCTCTTCGGTGAGGAACTTCAAGTCGAAATCCAGCTCGTCTTTTTTCTTGCTCGACCACCATTCGATTGCGTCGGAGGGATGCTCTTTCAGGTATTTTTTCACGTAGTATTCCATGTACCAGCCTTCCCACGCGCCTTGCTTTCTGTTTTGGTCATTGTCCGCGAACATATTATCTTGACCGACAGGTATCCAGCCAGCATTCTTTTTGGGAGAATGCGCCGCAGTTTTCATAACTCAGCCGGATTGCATCCCGAATCATTTCGAGCGTTTCTGTTATGCTTTCGCCATTCACGCTCATCAGAAGCATATTTTTCTGTCTTCTGCCTGTAGGCTGCTCGTGTCCAAAACCGTCGCTGTCAACGTCGCCGCCAAGCATCTCAAGCACGCTGTTCAGAATTTCTCCGATGACATCGATTTCTTTTTTAGTACCAGTTATCTTCAACATACTCTCCGCCGAAATCTTGCTGGCGTAAGTTTATACGAATTGATTGCTTTTGTCAGCTACTGTTCTGCGGTGCGGATTTTGTCAATAGCCAACGAGCAGGATTCCTTTCATCGGAAGTTTGATGCGGTTTGAAATGTACAATGTTTCCAAGAACGTGTAGACCAACTCGAAATCTTTGCTGTTATGGAGCGGCTGATAAATGTTCCGCACCGCGAGGACAAGGTATTCGACATTGAACATACAGCTTGCCTCAAAAATGTCTTTCAGGAACTGATTGTTTGCGATTGCGCGCCCTGCCTCTATCTCCACGACAATCCTGCCGTCTTTGCTCAAAGCATCCGCATTGAAGTATTTGTCGATGTTGTTGTTTTTGCCGAAAAGTACGGGAACTTGAATCATTTGGCTCGCTGATTTTCCTGTCTCAACGTCAAATCCTATCTTATGCAAATGAGGTTCAAGGAGTTTGAGCACTGTGTTTGAAGTCAGTTTTTCGTGAGTTTCTGAGTCAATCTCATCCGCTATGGATTTGAAGCAATCTATGATTCTCTGGATTTCCTCCGTGATTGCAACCGAACGGGGAAAAAGTTGGTAGTTTATCATTTTCACACTCCTTTTGTTTCAATTTTTTTATGCCGCAAATTGTATGCTCTCGCCCGCCTGCCACTCGAACTTCCGCTCGGTCGGGGTAAAGTCGTTCAGGCTGTCCCATTTCTCAATCCAGGAGTCTATGAACGCCTTGTTGTTCTGGTACAGCCGCCGGTTCTTGTGGCAGAATTCCGCTTTCCAGCCGGGAAGGTCGCCAGTGTCGTAGGTCGCCCTGAATTCCGAGAACCAGATGGGAAAGCCGATGACGGTCTCTTTTATTCCCTTGTAGAATTCATCCCAGCAGTTCAGGACTTTCTCCTCATGCGCGCTGATTCTGTACTTCGGGTCGGGATTCTCGTCGATTATTCCCGCCTTGTAAATGTCGAGGCTCTCTTTCTTTACGCGCGGAACGGTGAATTCCAGTTCGCCGTCATACAGGTCTTTTCTCACGCCAAGGATATAGACGCGCTCCCGGAGTTGCGGCACTCCAAGTTGATGCGGACTCATCAGCACCTCCTTGCAGTTGTAGCCCACCTCGTCAAGCGTGTCCTTGATTACTTTCCACGTGTTTTTGTTGTCGTGCGAGAGCAGATTCCGCACATTTTCCAAGACAATGTAATCGGGGCGGATTTTCTCGTTTTTCAGAATCCGCACGATTTGGAAGAACAGAGTGCCCTTCGTCTGGTCGGCGAATCCCATCTGTTTGCCCGCTTTAGAGAAGGTCTGGCAGGGAAAGCCCGCGCAGAGCACATCGTGCCTGGGGAAGTCCTCGTCCTTGATTTTCGTGATGTCCTTGTTCGAGTCAATGCCGTAATTGTCAAGATAGGTGTCAATGGCAGAAGCGTCAATCTCGGAGGAAAGCAGGCATTTTCCGTTCAGTTGGTGCATCGCCTGATGAAAGCCGCCTATTCCCGAAAACAGGTCTATGAACGTGAAGGAGGGCGTTTTTGGCTGTGGAAAAGGGATTTTGAACAGTTCCGGAAAAAGCGTATGCAGTTCGGACCAGTTTTCCTCGCGAACTTCAAGCCCATTGGCAGGGTTCGGCTTTTCGTTGCTTTTGAGCGCCGCATATTTTCTCGCATAGAAATCCTTGGTGGACGGAGACTTTTTTGCGCGACTGTTCAGGTATTCAAGCGTTATGGTATAAAAAATATCTTCCGAAGACTGTTTGCTAAAGTTCTGCGGAGAATGGTTCATATTGTAGACATATTCAGCGGGTTTCACATCTTAATTATAGTGAATTATCTTATTTTGTTAAAGATGAGATTTTCACCCCTCCATCCTTTACACAATCCGTGCACGGGATTTGATGTGCGTGTGGCTGCCATTCCTACTTCCGCCGCTCAAACTCAAATGCGTGGAGGAACTGCCTTGCTCGCTCGGTTTCGGGGGAGGTGAAGAATTTCT
>JAFLSR010000075.1 GCA_022510845.1 Treponema sp. | reverse complement strand
TCCGCGCTCTTTGAGGAGGCGGGCAGCCCCGCGAACATGAAGGCGCGGTTTGAAAGCCAGTTCGCGAGGACGCTGGAAGATGAACTGATTGCCCGGCTTGAGCAGACGGTGAGGGACGTGTGCAAACTGGTGTAGGCGCAGGGAACGGAAACTCGACTGGAACAGTAAAATCCTCTTGACGGTCTCGCAAAATAAATCGCCGTTTTGAATGGCGAACGCTCAAAATCAATTTTCTCTAGACATATTGAGTTTTTTGTGGTATAATTATCAATTACAATAATTGATATTCCTGAAAACTTTGAAAATAGAAAGGAGGAATCATGAATACACCATTAGAGATTGCCGACATATACGTTGTGATCGGCGATGGCAAGACAAACCAAAGGCTTTGGAAGTTGTTCTTGCTTGGACTTTTTGCGGGCGCGTACATCGCGATGGGCGCGTTGGCAAGTCAGATTGCGTCTTGCGGTATAGACCAGCCTGCCACGGCACGTCTTCTCAGCGCGCTCGTGTTCCCAATCGGACTTGTAATGATTACGATTGCTGGTGGCGAGTTGTTCACCGGCAACTGTCTTATCATTATTTCGGTGCTTTCCAAGAACACATATCTTTCGTCACTGTTGCGCTCTTTGATTGTCGTGTTTTTGGGGAACTTCGCTGGCTCGGTTTTGGTAGCGTTTTTCGTGAACGTTGGTAACGTTTTCAAATTGTTTGATGGCGCTCTTGCGCAAGTGGCTGTGAATACGGCGGAAATGAAAGTGAGCCTTCCGTTCACCGACGCGCTGATTAAAGGAACTTTCTGTAACTTCATGGTTTGTATCGCCGTGTGGATTTCGATGGCTGCCGATGACATCATCGGAAAAGTTATCGGATTGTACCTTCCGGTTTTCCTTTTCGTTCTCTGCGGATTCGAACACTCAATCGCGAATATGTACTTTGTTCCGGCAGGAATTTTCGCACAGCACTTTTACAACATTCCGAGCGAGCCGTTGCATTGGGGTTCGTTCGCCCTTAACAACTTGCTTCCTGTAACGCTGGGCAACATAATCGGTGGTTCGTTCTTGGTCGGTCTCGGCTACTGGGCAATCTACCTCACAGAACGCTAATCAGCGACACATTCCAAAGACAAATTTTTCTCATTCAAGACGCGCTCGTACACACGAGCGTGTCGATGGAGTGTGTTCTGCTATTTTCCGCAATGAAAAAAGTTCGAGTTTTTATATGATAAGACCGGCATCGGAAAAAGACGCGCCTCGAATAGCGGAAATATCGGTTTTCGCAAAACGCGCAAAGGAGGAAATATGAAACTCGATGGATTTGGTATTTTTGTAAACGACATGGTGAAGATGATTCGCTTTTATCGCGACGTGCTGGGCTTTGAAATTGCCGAGGACGAAAGCACGAACAATGTTTTTCTCAAAAAAGATGGCACGCTCTTTCTGCTCTATGGCCGCGCCGACATCGAAAAGATGACGAAAAACCATTTCAACTACGCGGAGAAAATCAGCGGGCATTTTGAAATCGCTCTCGGCGTGGAAAACTTCGCCGCCGTTGACGAAGCGTTCGCCCGCGTTGTGTCGCAGGGGGCAGTGCCTGTCATGCAACCCGAGACGATGCCCTGGGGTCAGCGCACCTGCTACATCGCCGACCCGGAAGGAAATCTTGTGGAGATTGGCTCGTTCGTGAAGGAGTAGACGCGCCCTGCTATTGAACGCAAGCCAGAGGCTTGCTACCGAGTTTCTTGCAGAAACTCGCTTATTTATTGGCGTTTCTCACTTCGTTGCGAAACGGCGTTTCAGGTGGTGAACTTTTTTCACTGACTGAAATTATATGAAGCTAAACACTCGCTATATTGTTTTCTGTTCCCGCGATATTTTCAAATTGCAATTCTAATACTGATTTTATCAAAAAAAAATTACACTCTCATTCTATGACAGTGTAATGTGTTATAATACAAGTAAGGAGGTGTGAAATGGCAGGAAAAAAAGAGGAAAGGGAAAGCCTTGCCACTTTCAGGCGAATTACGAGATACGACCAAATGATTGCGAGCGGCAGTTATCCTTCCGTGCAGGATTTCCGTGATGAATTTGAGATTTCCGAGGCGACGGTTCATCGGGACTTGGACGCGCTCCGCGATGATTTTGGCGCGGGTAACATTCTTGAATACGACAGATGCAAAAAAGGATATTTCTACAATCGTCCAACATTCAGGATTCCCGCGCTGCTTTCGACCGAAAAACAGATTGCCGCCGCCAGCCTTATGGTGAACCTCCTTGAATCGGTGCATGGAACTCCGCTCTACAATCAGGCGGTGGAAGTTTTCGCTACGCTTGCAATCAGCCTTGACGATGACGGCGCGGGCTTTGCCAAACGGCTTTCCAACAGAATCGTTTTTCTCGGAATGAATCCAGTTCCAGTTTCCGACGGGGTTTGGAATGCGTTGGAAAAGGCTCTCGCGCAGAGCCGCCTCATCACTTTTGACTATTCATTTTATGACGGCAGCGGCAGCACGAAAAATTACTTGCTTGAGCCGTGGCAACTTTTGTACTCGCAAGGAATGTGGACGCTTTACGGAAAGGACCTGCGGGAAAAGAAAACGAAGTTCTTCAATCTGCCGCTCATAAGCAATGTTACGGTGCGCGATGCGGCATTCGAACTGCCGAAGGATTTTGAGTACACGAAGCGGGCAAAAGGCAATTTCGGACGATACATCGGAAACGAGATGCACAGGTTCAAAATTAAAATCACAAGCAAAATTACAGCGAATTACATCAAGACATACAAATGGGCGGACGACCAGCGGTTCAAGACGCAGCGCGATGGCAGCGTGGTGATGACATTCACGAGCAACCAGTATTATCTCGTGTTGAACTGGCTTCTGAGCCACGGCAGGAATGCAACGCCGCTTGAACCGAAAACGCTTGTGGAGGAGTGGAAAGAAAATGTAAGGGCGATGGTGAAGAACATGGAGAAAGCCTGACGCACCCAAGCGCGGATTTCTTATGTTCAGATTTACAATTTTGTGGTGTTATTATAAAATGTAAATATATAGAAACATATAGGAGGTTTCGGAGATGAAAATTGTTAGTTGGAATTGTCATTATGGTTTGGATGCAAACAAA
>JAFLSR010000074.1 GCA_022510845.1 Treponema sp. | reverse complement strand
GCCGCAAAAAATAAGGAGGTTTTTCTTATGAAAAAATTGATCGGAACAGTGGCGGCGGCGGCTCTGCTTGCTTCTGCTGCTTTCGCGGAAATCAGCTTCGGCGCGGGGTATCTTAACTCAAGGTACTTTATCGGTAGCGACGAAAGCGGAAATGTGGTAAGCACATTCGGACAACAGTGGGGATTGGGCGGACCTCGCTTTTCTGCTTTCAATATCAGCGGAGACAGCGAGCACGCGGGATTCATGGGTGAGATTCAGCACAACGGATATGATTGGGCGATTGGTCAGTCTTTCACCTACATCAAGCCGATTGAGCAGATTCAGCTCATCTTCGGATTTACCGACCAAAACTACCTGCGCAGTGACAACAACCTCATGCAGTTTGACTACACTCGCCCGGGCGCGTTCGGCATAGACGAAGGCATCACCTTCGATGAGTTCGAAGTAAGCGGTGTTGGACTTGTAATAAAGCCCATCGAGTCGCTCATGGTATTCGCGGCTTTTGATGTTCCTTTCAACGGCTCACTCGGAAAACTCAACGAGCAGATTGGACGCACCGGAAAGTTGGGCGTGGGATACACCATCGGCGACATCGGAACGGTTAAAGCCGGAGTTTGGGCGAAAGGCAAAGGCTACAACAAGGACGGCGAAGAGAAGGACGGAGTTAATGTTGAAGCCGCGTTCGACCTCACCGCAGTGGATGGACTCTTTGTTACTGTTGGAGCGAAGATTCCTCTCGGCGGCGCCGCTTACACTTCGGATCTTAACAGAAACCCTGTGCAAGTGAATGCTGGAATCGGTTTGAGTTTCATCGAAAACTTGAGCATCAAATTGAACTTCGCTTCAAAACTGAATGCACCAAATTATGACGATGCTAAGGTTGACGGAAACTTCGGATTTGCCACAGATTTGGGCGTGGATTACACATTCGGCGAAAACTGGACGGTGTTCGGCGCGGTTGGATATGCGAACAATGTCTACATGCAGTCAGAAAATAATTATAAAGACTGTCTTTCTTTCGGAGTAGGCATCCAGAAGGCTTGGTCTAACGGAACGCTTGGAATTGAGTTTGTGGGCGCAACAAATTACCACACTGTTCTCGACAATACCCGCGATGACAACAGCACAGGCTTTGGCTGGATGATTCCAATCAAAATGCAAGTTAGTTTCTAAGCCAAAGAATTGTTAGGCTAAAAAGGCGCGGCGAAAGCCGCGCTTTTTTTATGCGGGGTGATGGCTGGCGCGAGCAAACAAAAAGTCGGTAGTAGGCGTAGCGAACGCAGGGTTTTAGGGGTAAGCCACCTGCGAGTTTCGCAAAGCAAAACTCGGAAGCAAGCCTACAGGCTTGCTACTGGGGGGGGGTATTAGGGATGCGCAGCCCCCTAGGAGAATGGGGAGCGAGCAACGCAGTGCGAGCGAGGGGAAAGGCTTTTCCCCTCTTCCACGCTTTTGGAAAATATGATATAATACTTTGACGAAGTTGCAAAAATCACAAACGGAAGTTCGGGAGCAATCATGACGAAATACATCTTTATAACTGGCGGAGTCGTTTCCGGCTTGGGCAAGGGAATCGCGGCGGCATCGCTCGGGCTGATTCTCGAAGGGCGCGGCTACAAGGTCATCAACCAAAAATTCGATCCGTACCTCAACATCGACCCGGGCACGATGAACCCCTATCAGCATGGCGAGGTGTTCGTCACGGACGACGGCGCGGAGACCGACCTGGACTTGGGGCATTACGAGCGTTTCACCGACGCAACTTTGAGCCAGAGCAGCAATACCACGGCGGGGCGCGTCTATTTGAGCGTGCTCAACAAGGAGCGCGAGGGCGGCTTCCACGGCGGCACGGTGCAGGTGATTCCGAACATCACGGAAGAAATTTTGCGGCGGATGCTGCTTTCCACCGAGGAGACCGGCGCGGACATCATCATCACGGAAATCGGCGGCACTGTGGGCGACATCGAATCGCTTCCCTTCATGGAAGCCATTCGCCAGATGAAATACAAGGTGGGGGAAGAAAACAGTTGCTACATCCACCTCACGCTCGTTCCTTTTATGAAGAAGTCGGACGAGCTTAAGACAAAGCCCACTCAGCACAGCGTGAAGGAATTGCGCGAACTTGGAATCAAGCCCGACGTGATTATGCTGCGCACGGAGCACGCCATCGACGCGAACACTCGGAAACGCCTCGCGGCTTTCTGCAACGTGGATTCTTCCTGCATCATTCAGAATCTCAACGCGCGTTCGATTTACGAAGTGCCACTGCAATTGGAAGACGAAGGCTTGGGAAGCGCGGTGTGCAAGGTGCTCGGCTTGAAGAACACCCCCTCCCAACTCGATGAATGGAAGAAGATGGTTGCCCGCTTCAACAATCCCAAGCACAAGGTGAAAATCGCGCTCGTAGGAAAATATGTCGAACTTCACGATGCCTATCTTTCCGTGGTGGAATCGCTCGTGCACGGCGGCATCCACAACGAGGCGGAAGTTGAAATCGATTGGGTGAAGGCGGAGGAACTAACCGACGAAGCGACTTGCGCCGCGCGGCTTTCCGCCGCCGACGGAATAATAGTGCCCGGCGGATTTGGCGACCGTGGAATCGAAGGAATGATTTGCGCGGCGCGTTTTGCGCGCACCAGCGGAATCCCGTATTTCGGGATTTGCCTTGGAATGCAGATTCTCGTAATCGAATACGCGCGCAACGTCATGGGACTTGCGGGCGCGAATTCCACGGAAATCGAAAAAGCCACGCCGCATCCCGTAATCGATTTGATGCCGGACCAAAACGGAAAAATCCTTGGCGGAACGTTGCGGCTCGGAAAATTCGAATGCGCGGTGAAACCCGGTACGCTCACGGAAAAGGCATACGGCGCGAAAACAGTTTGGGAACGCCACCGCCACCGCTACGAGTTCAACAACAAATACCGCGAAGACTTCGCGAAGGCGGGGCTTGTCATTGCGGGCGTGAATCCCGAGCGCGACCTCGTGGAAATCTGCGAAGTGCCCGAACACCCATGGATGCTCGGCGTGCAGTTCCATCCCGAATTCAAAAGCCGCCCGAACAAAGCCGGCCCGCTTTTCAGAGAATTCGTCCGCGCAACCGTAGAACGCTCGGAAAAATAAAATCCTACACGAAAGCCGCGCGTTTTGCGGAGAAACCCTGCGCAGGGGGAAGCCTCCCCCTGCGTCCGCACTTCGTTGCGGTCTACCCCCTCTGTCGCA
>JAFLSR010000073.1 GCA_022510845.1 Treponema sp. | reverse complement strand
CCTCCAACCAGTTCGACAGGATTTTCGAGATGACCCTGGGCTGGGGAGCAATGGCAGAGCCGCTCGCCCCCAAACGCTTCGTGAAACGCTGGAAGGACGAGATTGCAAAACTTTACGAGAAAGCGCGATTGGCGGCGAATTGAGCCTGCGGAAAAATCATCCCAAGCGTTCAACCAAAAGCGGAATCGCCTTTTCGAATTTCACGCCGTAAAAATGTTCGGCATCGGGAAGCGTCTTCCGCATTGACTCCACGACAAAATCCGCCGCGATTGCCGCCGCTTCCAAAGCCGCCTTTTCGCGAAGAAGCGAGCCTGTGAACGCCGCCGCGTAGACATCGCCCGTTCCGTGCATCGAAGTTTCGAGCCGCTCGGTAAAATAATATTCGGTCTTGTTTCCGTCAAAGACCGCAACGCCAAGTTTGTCCGCTTCAAAACTCACGCCAGTGAGCACGACGTTCTTCGCGCCGAGTCCATGCAAGGCGCGCGCAATCCGTTCGATGTAATTTTTATCGTAGCCGCTTTCCACAAATTCCTCGCCCAAAAGCAGAGTGGCCTCGGTGAGGTTCGGCAAAACGTAGTCGGCTTCCTTTACAAGCCGCGCCATCTCCTTGGGAAAGTCCGAGTCAAAGCCGGCGTAAAGTTTGCCGTTGTCCGCCATCGCGGGATCGACGATTTTCAACGCGCCCTGCCGCGCGGACTTTTTGAAGATTTCCAGAATGTGCGGAATCTGCGATTTTGAAACATAGCCAGTATAGAACGCGCTGAAATCGATTTTTTCCTTGAGCCACTGTTCCAAAATCTTTGGCATCTCGTCCGTGAGGTCGCGGAACGTCCACGCGCTGAATCCCTTGCCCGTGTGATTCGAAAGCACGGAACTTGGAAGGATTGCGGTTTCGATTCCGCACGCGCTGATGATTGGCAGTGCCACCGTGAGTGAGCATTGCCCCACACATGAAATGTCTTGAATCGTAAGCAAACGTTGATCCATAATTTTCCTCGCTTTGAAATAAAACTATGTTGAAACGATACAAGATTTCTGGTATTATTGATATATCCAATTTTTCATTAAATTCATAATGCCAGTTTGAGCGCGAAAAAATCGCATTTCCGCAATAAAAAATTCTTCGGAACACAGGGCGCAATATGATTACGGTTGATTTCAGAAAACGCAAAGACCTCACATTGTGCGAATACCTTTACCGTTCGATAAAAACGCAAATCCTCAACGGAAAACTTTCCGCACGCGAACGCCTTCCTTCGCGCCGCGCGCTTTCCCAACATTTGCGAGTGAGCGTGATTACCGTGCAAAACGTATATGCAAGGCTAATCAGCGAAGGGTATATTTATTCCATCGAAAAAAAAGGCTTCTTTGTGGAAGAAATTCCATCGCAGGATTTCGCCATCAAAGAAAGGCGGACGGAATTTCTTCCTCCCAAAAAAGAGCCGAAAGAAAAAAAGGAGCGGAAATATTTTGCCGACTTGAAAAGCAATTCAACGAGTTTTGAAAAATTTCCGTTCGCGCTTTGGGCAAAAATAATGCGGCAGGTTTTGAATTCCGGCGACGAGCGGCTTTTGTCGCGCGTTCCTTTGGGCGGCGCGCTTGAATTGCGAAAAGCGATTTGTTCGCACTTGCGGCAATTCCGAATGATTGACGTGGAAGCGCGGCAAATATTTGTAGGCGCGGGAACGGATTTCATCTATTCAATGTTGCTTCAATTTTTCGGAGCGGGGAAAAAGTATGCCGTGGAGAATCCCGGCTACAAACAACTGGATTCCATCGCGAAACTTTTCGGCGCGAAATGCGTTCCCGTGAATCTGGACGAAAACGGAATCAGCGTGGAGGCTTTGCGAAAGTCCCGCGCACAAATCGTCCATGTCTCTCCGCAGCATCATTTTCCCACTGGAATCGTAATGCCGTACAAACGGCGCGCCCAACTTTTGGACTGGGCGGCGGAGCGGGAAGGAAGGTTCATCATCGAAGACGACTACGACAGCGAGTTCCGATTTGACGGAATGCCCATCGAGCCGATGTTTTCGTCAGACAGAAATTCGCGCGTCATCTACATCAACACTTTTTCAAAGACGCTTTCCCCCTCCTTTAGGATAAGCTACATGGTGCTGCCGAAAAAAATGCTGGAAGATTTTTTTTCGCGGATGGGATTTTTTTCCTGCCCCGTGCCTTCGTTCGAACAATTCGCGCTCGGCAGATTCATCGAGGACGGTCACTACGAAAAGCATTTGAACACGATGAAAAATTATTATCGAAGCCTGCGCAACGATTTTATCGCCGCGCTCCAAAAAAGCAAGATTCAATCGATTGCGAAAATCAAGGAAGAAAATTCCGGCCTGCATTTCCTTTTGCAAATCGAATCGAAATTGTCGGGAAGCGAATTGCGCAGGCGGCTCAACGAGAACGGAATCGACATCGCGCTTTTGAGCGATTTTTATTATGACGCGCCCTGCGAAGATTCCGCGGCGCAAAAAAAATTCGTGGTCAATTATTCAGGGCTGAAAAAAGAGCGAATCGTGCCGACCGTGCGAAAAATGGAAAAAGTTTTTTTCCAGCAATGATTGCAACTAGGCTTCCGCAGGCTCAATTCGCCGCCAATCGCGCTTTTTCGTATAACTTTGCAATCTCGTCCTCAAAATTCTCACTGAATTTGCCAAAAAATTCAGTAAATATTTTAAAAAATTTAGTAAATATTTTAAAAAACTTGGTAAATTTTTTGAAATATTTACCAAGTTTTTTCCGGAAAATTCTAAAAAAAAAATTTGACGATTGCAGGCGAAAATTACTATATTTTAAAATGTATCTCAAGGCCAGGGATACGGGATTCCGTAGGAGTCTCAACAAAAAAACGCTAGCGGGAGGTGCTTATAAGGTACTTCAAAGTTATCACAGGAGGAATACGATATGATGTATTCTGTTACGAAGCGGGATAATCCTCTTACCCGTGACAAGGAAGAGGACGATTCCAAGTATTATGCGACTGCCGTGTATGGTGAGGAAATCGATGTCAACTATTTGGCAAAGGAAATCTCCAAGTCCTGCACGCTGACGCCGGTTGATATTGTGGCGGTTATCGAGAGTTTCTTGGATAAGATGCCCCAGTATCTTAAAAACTCAAACCGCATCAGGCTGAACAAGTTTGGAATCTTTAAGCTTTCATTCAGTTCTGTAGGACACGAGAGTGCGGACGACGTGAGCGCTTCTGATATTAAGTGCCTGCGAGTGCTTTTCACTCCGAGTGTCGAGCTTAAAAAAGAGCTGTCTGATGTGAGCTACACAAG
>JAFLSR010000072.1 GCA_022510845.1 Treponema sp. | reverse complement strand
AGCGCATCGCCGAAATCCTCGACCGCTTCGACGCCCTGTGCAATGACATCTCGCAAGGCATTCCCGCGGAGATTGAGGCCCGGCGCAAGCAGTACGAGCATTATCGGGATAAGCTGCTTACATTCTCGGTGGTTTCGACAGGCCCAACCACCGTATAGGCTGTCTGAAATGAGGTCATTGAGCCTGTCGAAATGACCGCCTGCATTCAGAGAAAAAAATCCCCTGCGTAAATAGCAAAAATGTGGTATAATATATCTACGAACGAATAAAACAAAACAAGGAACTTTACATGACTGACTACACCACCGTCGCCGAATCCAAGAATTTCATTGTGCTGGACAAATACATAAAGAACCTTGCGGTTTCTGACTGCTATCAGTCCGAGGCGGACTTGGAAAGGGAATTCATCGCGGACCTGCGAAGCCAGGGGTACGAATATCTTCCGGAGATAAAAACTTCCGCCGCTATGCTTGCCAATGTACGCGCCCAGCTGGAAGAACTCAACAATATGCGTTTCCTTGACAGCGAGTGGGAACGGTATGTGGAAACATATCTTGACAAGGCGGGCGACACAATCACCGACAAAACAAGGAAGATTCACAACGACTATATTTGCGACTTTGTGTTTGACGACGGCCACATTCAGAACATTTACCTTGTGGACAAAAAGCACCTTTTGCGGAACAAAGTGCAGGTAATCAGGCAGTTCGAGCAGACTGGGCTTCATGCAAACCGATACGACGTTACCATATTGGTGAACGGCCTGCCGCTCGTCCATGTCGAACTGAAAAAGCGCGGCATCGCGATAAAAGAGGCATTCAATCAGATACATCGCTACAGCAAGGAAAGCTTCAATTCCGAACATTCGCTGTACAAGTATCTTCAGATTTTCGTCATCTCGAACGGCACGGACAGCCGATATTTTGCCAACACGACAAAGCGCGACAAAAACAGTTTCGAATTTACGATGAACTGGGCAAAATCGGACAACACGCTTTTGAAAGACTTGAAGGATTTTACGGCGACGTTCTTCCAGAAAAACACGCTCCTCAACGTGCTTTTTAACTACTCGGTGTTCGACACGACCGACACCCTGCTTGTAATGCGTCCGTACCAGATTGCGGCGACGGAGCGCCTGCTGTGGAAAGTAAGAAGTTCCTATCTTGCGAAAAACTGGAGCAAAAGCGAAAGCGGCGGCTATGTGTGGCACACCACAGGAAGCGGCAAAACCCTCACCAGCTTCAAGGCGGCGCAGCTTGCGACGCAACTCGATTTCATAGACAAAGTGTTCTTTGTAGTTGACAGAAAAGACCTTGATGTCCAGACTATGAGGGAATACAAGCGTTTTTCACCTGACAGCGTGAACGGCTCGGAAAGCACCGCAGGACTTAAACGCAACATCGAAAAAGACGACAACAGGATTATCGTCACCACCATTCAAAAGCTCAACAACCTTATCAAATCAGAAAGCGATATGCCGATTTATCAAAAACAGGTTGTCTTTATTTTTGACGAATGCCACCGCTCCCAGTTCGGAGAGGCACAGAAAAACATAAAAAAGAAATTCAAGTTTTACTATCAGTTCGGGTTTACCGGAACGCCCATCTTCACGGACAATGCGCTCGGCTCGGAAACGACGGCATCCGTCTTCGGCAGGGAGTTGCATTCCTACGTGATTACCGACGCCATCCGAGATGAGAAAGTCCTGAAATTCAAAGTTGATTACAATGATGTCCGCCCGAGCTTCAAAAAGATAGAATCGGAGCAAGACGAGAAAAAGCTTTCCGCCGCAGAAAACAAGGAGGCTTTGCTTCATCCGGAGCGCATAAAGGAAATAACGCAGTACATACTGGACAAATTCGACCAAAAAACGCATCGCCTTTCGCCGGGCAACCGCGGCTTCAATGCCATGTTTGCCGTGAGCAGCGTCGATGCCGCAAAACTGTACTATGAGGCGTTCAGGATGCTGCAAAAAGATTCCGAAAAGCCGCTTAAAGTCGCAACGATATTTTCGTTTGTCGCGAACGAAGAGCAGAGCGCGGCGGGCGAAATTCAGGATGAAAGTTTTGAGACCGATGCGATGGAAAGCAGCGCGAAAGAATTCTTGAATGCCGCCATTGATGACTACAACAATATGTTCAGGACGAACTACAGCACGGACTCAAAGGAATTCCAGAACTATTACAAAGACTTGTCCGAGCGTGTCAAAAAACAGGAGATAGACCTTCTGATTGTAGTGGGAATGTTCCTCACGGGCTTTGACGCTCCAATGCTGAACACGCTGTTTGTTGACAAGAACTTGCGCTACCACGGATTGATTCAGGCATATTCGAGGACGAACCGCATTCACGACGCGACGAAAACATTCGGCAACATCGTCACGTTCAGGGATTTGGAGCAAGCCACAGTTGACGCCATCACATTGTTCGGAGACAAGAACAAAGCCAACGTGATTCTTGAAAAAAGCTACGATGAATATATGAACGGCTTCACCGACAATGCGAGCGGAGCGTCTTGCCGCGGTTATCTGGAAATCATCAAGGAACTGAAGGAAAAATTCCCAGACCCCGCCGAAATCACAAAGGAAAGCGACAAGCGCGATTTTGTAGGACTTTTCGGCGAATACCTGCGCATGGAAAACATCCTTCAAAACTATGATGAATTTGCCGGGCTTAAGGCATTGCAGCATATCGATGTTTCAGACCCGCAGGCCGTGGAAGAATTCAAGGCGAAATATTATCTTGACGACGAGGACATAGCCTCAATGCGAGGCATCACGATTCCGACAGCCCGCGAGATTCAGGACTACCGTTCGACATACAACGACATACGCGAATGGCTTCGCAAGCAGAATGGCGCGGACAAGAAAAATGCCCTGACACTTAATTGGGACGACATCGTTTTTGAGGTTGACCTCCTCAAATCGCAGGAGATAAACCTCGACTACATCCTCTCGCTGATTTTTGAAAACAACAAGAAAAAGCGGGACAAAAAAGCACTGGTGGAAGACATCCGCCGCTTTATCCGTTCTAGCATTGACAACAGGGCGAAAGAGTCCCTCATCATAGATTTCATCAACAAGACGAATCTGGACGAGATTACCGACAACGCCAGCCTTATCGACGACTTCTTCAAATTCGCGCAGGAAGAACAGCGGCAGGAAGTGAGCAGTCTGATAGCGGAGGAAAACCTGAACGAGGCCGCCGCAAAACGCTACATCGCAATTTCGCTGAAAAAGGAATACGCCAACGAAAACGGAACAGAATTGAACGCGATTCTGCCAAAGATGAGCCCTTTGAATCCGAATTACTTGACAAAAAAGCAGACCGTATTTCAAAAGATAGTCATGCT
>JAFLSR010000071.1 GCA_022510845.1 Treponema sp. | reverse complement strand
ATGACCTTTCCGCTGCGTCAACTTTTTCAACCGCGCCTAAAGTAACTATATTTGCAAAAGTTCTGGACACTCCCATTTTGATACCCTACTGTTTCCTCGTGCATTCAACGGTGGTGTCTTTCGTGTTGACTTTCACATTGTAGTTCTTTGCCACAGTATTTATTGTTGCGGCAGCAATGCCTGCAACTCCTAGGATTGTCGATGCCGCGATTGCAACCTCGGCTGTTGTCATTGCCACCACAGCTCCTCCGGTGGTTGTAACCACAGCATGACTCACGGCAGGGATTGCGGCGGCAACCGAAGCGCCAGCCGTAAAGGGCGCAAGCGCGATTCCTGCGATAGCACTCACCGCAATGCCAATTCCTCCCGCAATGCCGATTTTCTTTCCCACGGATTTCTTTTTTTGCGCCGAAATTATTTCCCTTGCCAAATCGCCGGTAACGATAATCCGTTCCACATTGTTTTTCACTGCTTTTTCAAAATCTGCTTTTGTGCTTACTTCAACTGTTTTCATGCGTTATCTCCTTGTCATTATGCTATGTTTCTGTGACTATTAGTGTCGTTTTGGCGACTAATAGTTAATCATCCTTATATATGGGCTTACTGCAAGCAGTGCATGGCGGTGGGCGAGTTTTTGCAAGCGATGCCGTATTTTGTGTAGGGCTTGCCGTTCTTGCACGTCACGGGATTTCCGCAGTACACGCAGACAAGACCGTCAGACACGGCGGCATGGAATCCTTTGGGATTGCCGCCGCATTTCTCGCCGATTGTGGAGAAGAGTTTTTCATTTACGACGCGCAGGGTGTCCGCGCAGTAGCGGCATCTCATTTGTTTTCTTCCGTGTCGCTAGAATCCTCATTGTTTACTTCATCGAAAGCTCTGTCTACCAAAGCGCACATCTTATCTATTGAGTCCGATGCGTCGTCCATTAAGTCCATGAATTCATCGTCAATGTCGTCTGAGTGATTAAAATCAATGGCATTCATCTTTGCCATGATTTTTTCGTGGGCTTTTTCAAGACGCGCGAATTTCTTGTTGAACTCTTCTTTTGTCATTTGTTTTCTCCTTCTTGTTTCGTTCGTTTTGTTAAATGCCGTCTGTCTTGGCGTTCACCGCAACACAATCATCTGCTTGTCGGCGCAGTAGCGGCATCTCATTTTTTGCCTTCCATTTGGTCTATGTATGCGTCCAGTTTTTCAATCGAAAAGTCGCTGTACATTGCCACTGCCGCAACCACGCCTGTCGCACTTGCAAGGTCATCCCCATAGCCGATTACAGGCGTAAAGTCAGGGATAAGGTCAAACGGAAGAAGAATGTAACCTACTGCCCCGACGATGAGCGCCTTCATGTGCATGGGCGTTTCGGGATTTTCCAATGCGGACAGGAGCTTTCCGAGCGTAGAGACGATTGCCCCCGTGGTGCCCGCTATGACCTTGGACTTGTCGCGGGTTTCCTTGCGGAGTTTTACCAGAAGTTTCATCGCCATGTTCTTGTCAAAGTGCTTCTGGTATTTTTCTACAAGCTCCTCGTCGCTCACTTTTTTTAATTCGTCCGACATCCTTTATACCTCCGTATCGCTGCTGTCCACATAGGCATCAAGCAAAACACACATTTTGTCTAAAGTGTTCGAGCCTTCATCCATAAGTCTCGTCAGCTCGTCCATTTCTGCATCATCGTCAATGTCGTCTGAGCCATTAAAATCAATGGCATCCATCTTTGCCATGATTTTTTCGTAGGCTTTTTCAAGCCGTGCGAATTTCTTGTTGAACTCTTCTTCTGTCATTTGTTTGTCTCCTCATTACTTATGAATATTTATGAACGACCATGCTCTCGCAACCAAACGATAGCCTGTTCATTCCCTTGTCTAGCAGATTTCTCGTACCAACTGATTGCTTTTTCTTCGTTTTTTTCAGTACCACGCCCATTTTCATAACAGCTGCCAAGCATAAACTGTGCGACAGCATGTTCAAAGCTTGCCGCATCATTGAACAACTCAAATGCCTCTATCTCGTCTTTTTCTGTTCCAAGACCATCAAGATAACAAATTCCTAGCTCACACTTCGCATCGACGTTTCCGAGTACGCTTGCCATGCCGAACGCGGTAAATGCCATTTTTTCATTTCCTTCTTCCTTTGAAGTTCTGCCTTTTTGCAGATATTCTGCCGCCAATTCTTTGCGTCTGTCTTTGTTAGTCTTAGAGCCAGCACCTGAATCAAGGAACGTGTCCAAGGCGGATTCTGCCTCACGCTTCGCAATAAGGACATCCGTTCTTTCCTTCCAGTCTTTCTTTTCTCCAAGACGACGCTTTTGTCTTTTTTTCTCTATTTCACCCCGAACTTGCGCTTCTTTTGCTTCTTGTTGTCGCTTCTGTTCTGCTTTTTTCTCTTCTTCTTCTGCCTTTTTCTTTTCTTCTATCGGAGCATTCAACTTTTCCACAAACGTTTTCAGGTTTTCATAGACATCGCTTCTTCCTATCTTATTGAAAAACGATTGCGGGTCGCTTTCGGTTTGCTCAAAAGTTACTTCTGGCTGCCAGTAAACGGAAGCGCGCAAAGACTGACTTCCAGACAGAAAACTTAATTCCAATATGTCCGCGGCACATTCCTGCGGAACAGATTTGCTGTTGTTTCTTATGTATGGCTGGTACTTGAATTCAAGCGTGTTATCCTGTTTTTTGTACCTAAAATAATAAAAACTACGGTTACTTTCTGTTGCGCTTACGCTAATATAAGGAGAGCCATCTTTATACACCCCAGGGAAAAAAAACATATGCCAAAGACGATTCAAACAAACGAAATCAATTTTATCTTTTGCGCTTTGAACACGGGCAATCCTCCTCTCTGCATTTTCTTCCGCTTTATGAACATCATTCCATGCCATGTTAGGATGGAGATAATCCCAATTCTTGTTCATAAAATGAAGCTGTTCGTCAACGGGAAGTTTTATCGTTTCTTGTATTTCTTCATATACAGGATTAACGAAAAAATCATCCATTTTGAACACATCGTTCCATGTTTCCAGCAGTTTATCAAAAAGTTCTTTCTTTTTCCCCGTTCCGTTTCCGCCAAATAACTCAGACACATCATTTGGATATTTTTTTTCCGCACCCTCTACCTCTGTCTTTATCTCTACTCCCGTTGCGTCCGAAATAATTGTATTGAAAAAATCCGCGACTTCTTTTTGGGCAATTTCATCTGCATTTTCAAAAATAACTGCCTCGCTTTTATCCAAAAGAGAAATTTTCTTCTCCGTGATAAACCGTTCCTCCGCATTATCCCATTTTTTATCCTCTGCATAGGCAGCCCTTTTTAGTTGGCAATATGGAATCTGTTTAACTTCGCCAGCAGAGAAGAAACCGTTATTTAATACATACAAATTATCGTTTGTAAAATACAATTTCTTTTCGTAACTCGCGGCAAAAGAAGATTTTAGTTCTGACATTCCACAATGAATGATGAGTGAATTTATTCTTCTTTCATCGAGTTTCGGAGTTATCTTAAATCCAGGGAAATCAGAGCCCCGTAATGTATCTGCAATCATCTTTGAGCGCGGAAATTCTTTTTGAGGTTTTTCCGCGGGAGGATTTTCATTGTGTTTTTTTACAATGCCGTCAAGGAGACGCGCAAGCGATTCCGCCGCTATGCCGCCGCCGAAGTTTTCGCTTTCCCCTGATTTTTTATCCACTACAAGATAATTCTTCTGTTTTTGCTTCCCAAACAGACTGCTCGTTGTTTCTTCTTGATACGTTATCGAACTAATCTCATCAAATTTAAATCCGTGCCGCCCGATGTACAATGTCTGCTCTGTAAGAAGAAAGTTGTTGGCAGTGTTCCCAAATAATGATGCTATAAGTCCTGCTGTCGATTTTGCCTTTGCGATGCAAATGACTTCTGCCGGTTCTTCTTTTTCAGCAAAATCATTCAAATCATGCTCTAATGCCGTATCATCAATATTTGGGGCAAACTTGCAGTATTCAAGGCATGGCGCTGTGTTCTGCCCCATTGAGTCATACAATTCTTTTACAGAGTCCAAAAAATCCATAGCATACCTCCTTATCCGAGCACTTTCACGCAGATAATGATTTTCCTATCGGAATTGCCCATCTTGCTTTTTTCTTGTTCAACTCTTTTTATAGTTGTTTTATTTCTCTATGTCCTGCCCCAAGTTCTTGTATTCGTTGTACTGCGCAAGCGTTCTTTTATATGACCTTTCCGCTGCGTCAACTTTTTCA
>JAFLSR010000070.1 GCA_022510845.1 Treponema sp. | reverse complement strand
CGCCGATGATACTGCGCCCAGCGCGCGGGAAAGCAGGTGGCCGCCGGGCTTTTTTTGTTTGATGCGAATTCATTAAACAGTTTTGCCTTTGTCTGCGCTAGCAATCATCAAAATCCGTTAAAATTTCTTTGAATTTTGCCGATAATCTAAAGGTGAATTCTCTTTTGTTTAGGACGAAATTATGAAGAAATTTTTTTTGTCGATTTTGACTGTGTTGGTTTTGGGCGGGCATTTTTTGAGCGCGACATCTTCGTTCAGTGCGGTGGTGGCTGGCAATACTGGCATAGAATTTGACAACTTTGATAACGCAGAAAAAGATTTTAAAATCCCGATTTCGGCTTTTGCCGCAGTTCAGTTTGACTTTGCTGAAAAATTCACTTTGCGTGGCGAAATGGATTTCTTTTCGGACGGCAATTCAATTTCGGCCTTTGACGGAAATGAGTTTTTGAAAGCCGAAGGCGGCAACACCTCGCTCAGTCTCCATGAACTTTCATTCATTTACACTAAACGTGCCATAAAATCCACTCATTTTTTCTCGGTGTTTTTGGGCTACCATGAACCGATTGGAACGGACACTTTTTTGATGCGCCAATTCGGATGTGATCCCATAAGTTCGGCTCTGACAAAAAGTTTTTCAAACATTTCAGGCATTCCGCTGTATTATAATTCCGGCTTGGGCATCTCGTATTTTTCACGTTTGGAAAAAGCGCCACTTTCGTTGGGTGGAAGTCTATGCTTTTTCAAAAACGATATTGAGGGTTTCGATGCTTCTGGCGCGCGCACTCTCAACATTGATTTTCGATTGGCGACATCTTTTCCTGTGATTACGGCGGACCTCGCGTTTGGATTCGGATTTCCATTGGAAAATGATTTTGATTTTATAGACAAAGAGGAGGAGTATTCGATTTCGATTCGTGTAAAAGATGTGTTTTACAACTTCGGAATCAATATGCTTTTGGGCAACAAATATGGGCATGGACTGCTTTTGCAATTTGGAATGAAGAATTTTAGTTTGGGAAAAAAGTCAACTTCGCCGAATTCCAGAGTTACATTTATGCTTGAACCGCGCCTTCGATTCAGAACTTTCAAATTGAATTTTGCAGTATATTCGTTCGAAGAAAAAAATGTGAAGAAGACGCTGTATTTGGTTGATCCGTTGGGCATGGGATTAACTGTGGAATTCGATTCCATCCCTGCGAAAATCGCGCATATTTCGGCAGGCTTCCATCTTGTGGCGTCGGTTGACAAAGAAATAAGGGATGATTTTAGTTTCGATTTCGACATTAGCGATTTGAATTTTTATGTTTCGCCTTTTGTGGATATTCCGCTCAGTTCTTCGATGAGCATCAACGTTATGGGGCAGATAGGGCTTCAGAACTTGCTTGGAGGAGACGGGTTTGATTTGAAAATAAAGGCGATGGTCGGATTTAAAAAGCAATTTTAAAATGCCGTTGACTGCGGAAGTGTTTGCAGAAAACTTTAAACGCCGCGAAAATGTTATTTCATTTTCGCGGCGTTTTTTTTGAAACAAATCAAACTAAAGCGAAAAATTTTCCAGGCGGCGGCACGCTTCTTCAACGTCCGCTCGATGTCCGAACGCGCTGATTCTGATGAAACTTTCGCCCGCAGGCCCGAAGCCCGAACCTGGAGTTGTGACCACGCGGCATTTGTCGAGAATCTTATCGAAGATGTCCCAACTTTTTTGTCCAGTGAATCGAACCCACAAATACGGCGAATTTCCTGTAAAGAAAACTTCGGCATTTTCCCATTTGCGGACAGTCTTTTCGATTATGCGCGCGTTTTCCAAATAATATTCGATGACGCTTCGCATTTCTTTGCGACCAGTTTCGTCAAGGGCTGCCAACGCGCCTTGCTGGGCAATGTTGCTCGCTCCATTGAAAAGAGTCGTCATCAAACGCTGCCAGTCCTTGTTGATTGAAGTGCCGTCCGCGAATTTCAAATCGTTCGGAACGACGCTCCATCCTAAACGCACGCCGGTAAATCCCGCGGGCTTTGAAAGCGACTGCACTTCAATCGCGCAACGCTTCGCGCCTTCAATTTGGAAAATGCTTTTGGGCAAATTCGGGTCTGTGATGAATTCGCTGTAAGCCGCGTCAAAGATGATGATGCATTCGTTTTTGAGCGCGAATTCCACAAGGCGGCTCAATTCCTCTTTTGTGCTGACTTTTCCTGTGGGATTGTTCGGCGAGCAAAAGTAAATGAGCGAATTCTTTTTTACTTGCGACAAATCCGGGAAAAAATTGTTTTCGGCGGTGCAAGGCATGTAGACGATTCCCTTGTAGCCCGAACCGTCGTTTGTGCCAGCCGCGCCTGTAATTACCGAGCCGTCCACATAAACTGGATAACTTGGATCTTGCACGGCGAGATTCACTTCGTGCCCAAAAAGGGTTTGAACTCGCGCGATGTCGCACTTTGCGCCATCAGAAATGAAAACCTCGTCCGCCGTGATGTTTTCGTTGGGATAGAATTCCTTGGCGATTTTTTCCCGTAAATCGGCAGAACCGAAGTCGTCGCCGTAGCCCGAATAGCCCTGCGCCGTTCCAAGCGCGAGCGCGTAGTCGCTCATCGCTTTGGCAATATGCGGAGTGAGAGGCTCTGTGGTGTTGCCCACGCCGAGACTGATTACTTTTGCGTCAGGATGGGCCTTTGAATATTCATTTTTGCGCCGAGCGACTTCTGGAAAAAGGTAACTTGCCGTCAAATTGGCAAATCCGGGATTTCGTTGTATCATAGTTCCTCCAAAATGAATCGTGCAGGAAATCGCGATTTTCGAGTACGCTTCATTCTAATGCGCCGAGATTTATACGACGCGAAAAAACTCAAAGTCAAAATCCGCGCACAAATCCGGTACGGACTTTGACTTTTCCTAAATACAAAAGGCAAGAGAAAATTAAATTTTCCGAATGCCTAACTCGTCAAATGTTCGCGGGCAATGCTGCTGATTGCGTCCGCCATTTTTGTAAGTGGAACTTGTTTTTGGACTGCGCCCATTTCCCAGGCTGCGCGGGGCATTCCATAAACGATGCTTGACTCTTCGTCTTGCCCAATCGTCCAAGCACCTTGTTTTCTCATTTCGGCAAGTTGCACCGCGCCATCGCGCCCCATTCCGGTCATAATCACGCCGAGCGCGTGGTTTTTGTACACCTTTGCCATTGATTCGAACATGACATCGGCACTTGGGCGGTGTCCGTTGCGCGGAGCCTCTTGCGAAAGCCGAATCACATTTCCACCAAATCTTTGTTCCACAACAATGTGGTAGTCGCCCGGCGCGATGTAAATGTGGCCGTTTTCAATTTTGTCTCCGTCTTCGGCTTCTTTTACGCTGAGCGGACAAATTTTGTTCAAACTTTCGGCGAAGGCCTTGGTGAAGCCTTTGGGCATGTGCTGTACGACCAAAATCGGCTGTTGGAGATGCGGGTCAATCATTTTAAAAACATCGCGCAAAGCGTTCGGACCGCCAGTGGAAATTCCAAGTCCAATCAATTCGATTTTGCCGCCTTCACGCAGCGGCGTAATTACGGCAGGCTCTTTTTTTTCGATTGAATTGAAACTTCGAAGTTGAGCCAAATCAAGTTTGGGCTTCTGCGGCGGCTCGTCAAGATTTGCCGCCTTGATTTTTGCCACTGACCTTTCAGCCTGAAGAAGCTTGCGCTGGCGTTGGAAAAATTCTGGGATGTAAGTTTGCTTGCCTTGCCGCCGCGCGTAAGTGTAGCCATACGATGCAACCATGTCAATCAAGCGATCGGCAATTTCGGAAATGTCGGCGGAAACCGAACCGTTCGGCTTTGTGATAAAATCCACCGCGCCGAGTTCCAACGCCTGCATCGTAACCGCCGCGCCTTTTATGGCAATGCTCGAAAGTATGATAACAGGCACATTGATTTTTCGCGCTTTGCGTTCTTTAAGGAATTCGATGCCGTTCATAACTGGCATCTCGATGTCGAGCACCATCACATCGGGCTTTATTTCCGGGTCTGCAAGGCGATCGAGCGCGATTTGGCCGTTTTGCGCCTTGGCGATGACTTTCATTCCTTCGTTCCCGTCGATTATGTGCGAAATCAAGTTGCGCATCAAAGCTGAATCATCACAAACTAATACCGATATTTCTTCCATAACAAACCTTCCTTAAAATTAAGCACCGCAGAAAATCTCGATTTTCGAGGGCGCTTAATTCGCCTGCGTGAGCAGGCAAGTAAATACGCGAGTTTTCGAAGAAAACT
>JAFLSR010000007.1 GCA_022510845.1 Treponema sp. | reverse complement strand
ACCCACGACAACCAGATCCACAATCTGGCGCTCTACCGCTGAACTACAGGCACCAAGTTATCGATGAGATTTAGTTTATCAGAAAATGCGCGTTTTTGTCAATAGCAGAGCGTGAAATTTTTTGAAAAAACCGCGCGAAAATCTCGCCTGCGTTTTGCACGAATTTGAAATTGCGCAGGAATTTTGTGGCTTGCCCGTCATTTCACTGCGCCTCCGTGATAATGGCATTCGTAGCATTTTTCGTCACGAAAGAAAATTTCCTCAAAGCCCCAAAACCATTCCATGTCGCCTTGAAGTTCCGTCTTATAAAAAAATTCTTCGGCGGAAAAATTGCGCGGACCACGCGGGAATTCTTCCGTGCAATTTCGCAATGCGAGTTTCAAAAAATCTCCCGAAAAATTTTCGTTCAAAACCCGCCCGGAATAATTCATCGCCCAAAGAGGAGTGCCGCCTTTCCAAACGGCCTCTTCGCCTGAAAATTTTTCGCCGCCGAGATAGGTATCGATGTAGAGCCAGCCGTCTTCTTCGAAGCGGAAATCATGCGATTCGGGGCGGCACGATTCGACTTGGCACAATCCTGCCGCATAGGTGTTTTTGGCTGCCTTTGTGCGAAAAAGCGCAAGTTCGTGCATTGCGCTGATTTTTCCGCAGGCAGGGGCTTTTTCGCATTCGCTGTTTTTTACGAGATAGTCCAGCGAAACGCAAAAAATGCTGCTCAATTCGCAGAGATTTTGAATGTCGGGAAACGCCTGCGCGCTTTCCCATCTTGCCACCGCCTGCCGCGAGATTCCGAGCCTTTCCGAAAGTTCTTCCTGCGTGATTCTTTGCCGTGCCCTCAACGCCTTTAGTTTTTCGTTAAAATTCATTTTTCCTCCAAAAATCAAGTCCGCAGATTTTCATGGAACTCAATTTCGTCCGCGTTAGCAATTCTAGCATTTTTTGTTTCAAAAGAAAATCATTCGCAGATTGCTCTTTTGTAACTCAACGGTTGCCCGATTTTATCGCAAAATTTTAAATTTTTTTCCTAAACAAATGTTTTCAAATTCCGATAATCAAAATGAATAATTATAGACTGCAAAAATTGAAAGGACGTTATGGAGGTCTTCTATGGCGAGTGATGAACTCACCTTGCTTTTGGAACAAGAAATTGCGCTTGTGGAAAAAATTCTCGAATGCCAGGCGAGCGTGTATTCCACGGTGAAGGAAAAAAATTGGGTCAACCTCGAACGCGACATCGGTTGCCTGAACGACCTTTCATCGCAATTTTCCGATATGGAAACACGGCGCGAATCTTTGGTTGCGCAAGCAGGCGGCCTTGACGAAAATTCTCGTCCGCTTGTTATGGCTCTTCGCTCACGCCTTTTAAAATCGAAGGTGCAGAATTTCGCGCTGAACACGTACATCGAAACAATGCAGAATTTTGTTCAGGGAGTTTTGGAAAACGCGGTGCCGCAGAGACGGAACGTCTTGTATTCGCGCGATGGGAAAATCCTAAAGCCCGAGCCGCAGAGCGTCGTGCTGAACAAAGTCTTGTAATTTTTTTATGCTTTGGCGTATTGATTTGAATTCATAATATCGGATGAAAAATTCGTCCGCGTTTTTTTGAAGTAGGAGGAAACTATGTCAACTTTTTCAGGAATAGAAATCGGAAAGCGCAGTCTGAACGCGCACCAAACTTCGATTACCACTGCTGGTCACAACATCACAAATGCAAATACAGAAGGCTATTCGCGACAGCGCGTCCAACTTCGCGCCTTTGACCCAATCTATCGTCCCGACCTTTCCCGCGCGGAAGTTCCCGGACAAATCGGGCAGGGAATGGAAGCGCAGAGCATCAACCGCGTGCGTGACGAAATGCTCGACCAGAGAATCGTGGAGCAGAGCAATCAGGAAACATATTGGGAGACGCGCAGCAAATATTATATGATGCTCGAACAGATTTACAACGAGCCTGATGACGTTTCAATCCGCACGACCATGGACAAGTTCTGGGAATCGTGGCAGGAACTTTCGCTTTACCCAGAAAGTCAGGCGCATCGCGAGGCAGTGGTTTCCCGAGGTCAGTCTCTCGTCAATTCGATTCAAAATCGCGACAAAGCTTTGACCGGAATCGGAAATCTTTTGAACAGCGACATCGAATCGAACGTGGCGCAACTCAACGACTACGCGAATCAAATTGCGGCCCTTTCAAAGGAAATCGTCCGTTCCAAGGCGATGGGCGACAATCCGAACGACTTGATGGACAGGCGCGACTTGCTCGTGGAAAAACTTTCGAAGATTGCGAACATAACGAGCGACCAGCGCGACAGCGACGAATTTATGGTTCACCTTGAAGGACACATTTTGGTGCAAGGCGGCATCGCACGCCAGTTCGACGTGGAAAGCGTTGTGGACAACTACGGCTACAGCCGCGTGGTTTGGGCGGACACCAGAAACGAGGTGAGTGTAAAAGGCGGTTCTCTCGGCGCGTTGATCGAACTTCGCGATGTCGATGTCCGAAATGAAATCCAGTCGCTCAACACGATGACGATGAATTTCGCTGACTTGGTGAATGACGTGCACCGCAATTCTGTGGGCGCGAACAATACCACAGGGCTTGATTTTTTCGTGCAGCGTCCTTTTGTGGAAAACACGAACGGCAACTACGATTCGAACGGAGACGGCGTGGAGGACAGGACTTACGCATTCCGCTTCACTGGAACGAATGCGCTCGACGCGCAGGAGCAGATTGGAATTGCCGGCGTGATGACGCTTTCAGGCCATACTGGCAACATCCAAGTTCCGTATTATCCCACCGACCGCGTGGAAGATGTCATAAACAGGATAAACGATTCGAACGGCGAAGTGAAGGCGTATCTTGACCGCAACAACAATCTTGTGCTCAAAGCCACTGCCGCGCAGGAAATCGGAAATCCCGATTTCGTGATTCGCCATGTCGAAGATTCGGGATACTTCCTTGCGGGCTATTCGGGAATCTTGAGGGGAACTGGCGCGGAAAACGCCTACGATTTCGGAACTGCGGACGCGGTGAACGTGCTTCGAGGAATGGACGGGGAGGGGGCGCGCGCTCAATTCGCCGTTGCTCCATACACGAATCCTTCGACTTATGTCGATATCAACGCGGCGATTCGGAACGACGTGATGAGCGTGGCTTCCGCCTATGCCGACCACACTGGACGCGCGGCAAATGGAGACGGACGCGCCGCCACTGAAATCGCTTCGATTCGCAACACGAAAGTGATGATTGGGCGGGCACGCACTCTCGACGATTATTTTGCCGACACCGTTACGAATGTAGGTCTTATGGGCGAGCAGGCGGAAACGAATATGCTCAGCCAAAACGCCGTGATGGACGATTTGCGCGGATTGCGGGATTCCATCAGCGGAGTGAACATCGACGAAGAACTCGCGGACATTATGAAATTTCAGCACGGCTACAACGCCGCCGCGAAATTCATCAGCGTGTTTGATTCGCTGATTGACACGGTAATAAATCGGCTCGGCGTGTGATGAGTTTTCATCGCGCGGATTTGCAAATAAAAGCAAGCGTGAAAAAATCTTTCGCGCTTGAGATTTTTTAGGAGTGAGAATATGAGAAGGATAAGTTCTGGAATGAATGATACTGATGTTCAGTCGCGGCTTCGCATTCAGGAATTCAAACTGAACAAGGCGAACAACCAACTCGGAAGCCAACGCCGCATCCAAGAATTGCGCGACGACCCGATTGCCGCAGGACATTTGGTGCGCTACCAGTCGTTCGAAGGACGCATAAAGCAGTTCGAGGCGAATGCGCAGACTTTGACCGAACGCTTCACCGTTCGCGAAGGCTACATCAATGATTCTCTCCAAATCATGCACCGAATCCGCGAACTCGCCGTTCAAGGTGCGCACGGAACTTACACCGCCGAAGACTTGCACAACATGGCTGGCGAAGTGGATCAGCTTTTGCGCCAAATAATCCAAAATGCCAACGCGGTTGACCAGGACGGAAACGCCCTCTTCGCGGGCACCAACACAAAGAGCACCGCATTCGAAGTGGAAATGGGCAACGTGGAAGGCTCGGGCGTTCCGATGATTGCGCAGGTGATTTACAATGGAAATGTCGCCACGAACAATGTCGAAGTTGACGAAGGCCAATACCTTGAAGTGGACAATTCAGGAAACCGCACGTTCTGGGCGGAGGCGCAAAAACTCACCAGCGGCCGCGACACCACGCAATGGCAGGCGCAGGAAGACAGCGTCATCTCCGTTGACGGAAAAGAAATATCAGTTTCTCGCGGCGACAACGTTTACGCTCTCATTTCAAAAATCAACAATTCCGATGCGGCGGTAAAGGCGAGCCTCGATCCGCTTACGCGCGGAATCAATTTGCAAACCACCGACGCAAGGCAGCTTTGGCTTTCGGACATTAGCGGAACGGTTCTTACGGATTTGGGAGTGATAAGCGGCGCGGAACAGCGACCTCCGTACAATGCGGCAAACAGCGCGCGGGTTTCGGGTGGCTCACTTTTTGACAGCGTGATTGCATTGCGTGACGCGATGCTTCGAGGCGACCACGAGGCGATAGGCGGACGTGTGCTCGGCTCTCTCGATGCGGGAATGTCCAATTTGGTTACGCGCCTTTCCGAAAACGGCTCAAACTACGAACGCGCCATGCTCAATGTCACACGCAATTCACAAACCGCGCTCAATGTGGCAAAGATGATTTCAACCGAAGGCGATTTGGACTTCACCAAAGCGGTGACGGACATGAAAATGCTCGACTATGTGCACCAGGCTTCTCTTTCCGTCGCGGGCAAAATGTATTCGAGCACGCTTTTGAACTATATGCGATAAAAAAAATGGTTAAAGTTGCCGCCTAAATGTGGCGGCAACTTTAACTTCAAGTTTTTGCTTCGCAAAAACTCGCTTATCGAATTGCCGTTTCTCATTTCATTGCGAAACGGCGTTTTCAATATTTTCAAAAATTCACATTTTTGAAAGTATTGGAAATTTAGGAGCGTTGTGAAAATGGATGTCAAGACTAAATTGGGAACGACAGTTCAAGTGGATGACGAAAACCTTTTGGAATTTCCGGAAGGACTTTTCGGATTCGAAGAATACAAGCGATACGCGATTTTCGAAAGCGAGTACTCGCCCTTCATGTGGATGCAGTCGCTTGAAGAAGAACGCCTCTCCTTTCTCATAGTCGATCCGTTTCTTGTCGCGCCGGAATACGAACTTGATGTCGATGACAAGGCTCTTTCAAAAATTTCTGTCACTTCGCCGGCTCAAGTTCATGTAATGGCAATCGTAACGATTCCATCCGACGGCTCGCCCATCACCGTGAACCTGCAAGGTCCGCTCGTCATAAACCATACAAACAAAAAAAGCCTGCAAGTCGTGCTGAACAACAACAAGTGGAGCACAAAGGTCGATGTCGTAAAATCGTTGAAGGCGAACGAAGAAAAATCCGCCTCCGTAAAAAACGGAGGAAACTGATGCTCATTCTTTCAAGAAAAACTGACGAAAAAATAAAGATTGGCGAAGAAATCACGATCACGATAATCGAAGTGCGCGGCGACCAAGTGAAAATCGGCGTGGAAGCGCCCAAGGATGTGAAAGTGTTCCGCCAGGAAGTTTTCAACGCGATAAAAAACGAAAACAAGTCGGCCGCGGAAATCCCGAGCGCGGAAAACATCGACCGCCTGAAAAAACTTTTGAAGGCGTAAAGTCTTGCAAATTTAATTCGAAAAAAGGTGCGGAAAATTTTGTCCGCGCCTTTTTTATGCGAAATCCTACTACCGAGCGTCATTTTAAACGCTCGGCTTCGCTTGCGCGGAAATATTGCGGTCCATCGTATTCCAAAATCCTAGGTTCGTTCCGCGCGATTTTTTCTTCTGCCAAATCAAAAAGGCTTTTCAAATTCGCAACGCCGCCCTTTGCGCAAAGCAATTTTTTTCCTTGCAGAAAATTTCTGCGCGCGCAGGCTTCCAAAAAAATCTCGGCTTCCCCAGCGACAAAAATTTCCTCTGTGGCTTTTTCCCCGCACGATTTTTTTTCCTGAAAGAACGCCTCAATTTTTTGCGCCAAATCGTCAAGTTCAAAATCGTCGCACGGAATTATTTCCTCTCCGCCGAAAAACGCCTTTGCAAAAAATTTGTCTTTTCGCGCGTCGATTGCGGAAACAAGAACGCCGCCGAAATCTTTGAAGGGTGCGGCGTAATAGTCCAGCGAGTTCACGGCGTAAATCGGAATTCCGTGCGCGCCTTCAATCGCCTTGAGCGCGGAAAAGCCGAGCCGCAGTCCCGTAAACGAGCCGGGCCCCGCGCACAATGCTGTGTAGTCCAATTCGTTTGGTGCGAGTTCCGCCTGCGACAAAACATAGTCCATCGCGGGAAGAAGTTTTTCGCTTTGCCGCATTCCAAGATTGAGCGTGAGCGAAACCAAGTTTTCGCCTTTTTTTGCAGCCACCGTGATTTTTGAAATTGAAGTGTCCAAAGCAAGCGCGTTCATTTTCCGTCTCCGAAATTTTCGTAAGGCCAGTTTTCCACGCTGATTTTCCGCTGCGAATGCGCTCCGTTTTCAGGATTTGCTTCGTTTTCGATTTTTATTCGGATCGTCCGATTTGGCAACGCTTCCATGATTTTTTCGCTCCATTCGATAACACAAACTCCGTTTCCGTAAAGCATCTCTTCCGCGCCCAAGTCAAAGAAGTCGTCCGCGCCTTGCAAGCGATATACGTCAAAATGATAGAGAGGCATTTTTCCGGCGTATTCCGAAACGAGGCAGAAAGTAGGGCTTGTGATGTTTTCGTCCACGCCGAGCGCGCGCGCGATTCCTTTGGTGAGCGTCGTTTTTCCTGCGGCGAGATTTCCCTCAAGCGCGATGATGTCGCCCGGTTGCAAAAACACGCCCAGCCGTTCCCCAAGGGCTGCGGTTTCTTCCGCCGAAGCGGCGCGAAAAATCATATCGGCAGAGTTCCGTTGTCGTCAAGTTTTAGAATTGATTCTTTTAAAGCCTTTGTGAGGGGAAGCGCGGGATAGTTCACCTGCCCCAAAATGTCGAGGTCGATTTTTTTTACTCCGAACGGATCCATTTCGATATTGAATTCAATCGGAGAATCAACGATTTCAGTGGGCAGTTTAATCGAGGCGATTGCTTTGTAACGTCTTATGTAATAAATCGCGCCCGGCGCGCGTTCAACATTTTTTAGTTCCAGTACTTCCATTGGTCATCACCTGCAAAGTGTTGTACATTGTAATATTTTTTTCAAAAAAAATCAAGTGTTTTGCGCATAATTGTAAACATAGGAAAAAATATCGTTGCGCTGTTTTGTCGAAACATCAAGGAAGGCGACGTTCAGTTCGAACATATCATTTTTTTGTCGCATTCCGACAATCAGCCCGCAGCATTGCAACCGTTCTAATCCCGGAATTGTCACGTCAATCCAAACTTTTTGGTTGCGCTTGATTGGCAGTTTCGTAATCAGTTTGCATCCGCCCGGCGAAATGTCCAGAATTTTCCCTCTGTATTTGTTTTCTTTTGGCGAATACGAAATCGAACCTTTTTTTCCTTGGGTTTCGTTCACCGCGCTAAAAGAGCACACCACGTCGAGTGGGGCGCGTTTGTAATGCCGCCTTCCTTGCATCGAAATCGTGTTCGAATGCTGGATAACCATCTGCCGTTTGCCCTCGAAATCTTCTTGGTAGCGCACGACGCGCGTTGAAAGGGCGTATTTCAATTTTTTCGGCGAATGGTATGTGAACATGATTTTTGTGAGCGGCTTCGGACAGTATGGCGCTTTTTCAAAATCTTCCGGAATTTCGAGAATCAGGTTTGCCTTTTCATTTTTTACGATTTTCAGTTCGAGTTTTTTTGAGCCAGTGGAAAATTCCAAAAACTCGCCAGGCTGAATATGGTGCGATGACGAAATCGCCTTTTTCAAAGCGATGATTCGATCCAAATGATTTCGCAGTTTGAAAAATTCTTCAATCTCTTCGCCGGAAACACCTTTTTTTTGAAGCCGCATGAATTCAGCCTTGAACGTCGCGTCAAGCGTTTCTGTGTCGGTCCAATTGTAAAAAATGTTTTTGGTTTTTCCGCGTCGGCAAATGTTGAAAAGCAGGATGCTTTCTCCATGCGACAGGTTGATTTTTTTCGCAAGCGCCTGAACGTCCCTGAACGCGGTGGCACGCTGCTTTTGCTTTGCAATGTAGGAGGGGGATTTTTTATACTTACCGATCAGTTTGAAAATAATCCAAACTATGAAGAAAATTCCTATCACGACGAATGCCAAAAACATCACCGTGTAGGGGAGGGGAGATTGACGCGCTTCAATTGGAGAGCCTGTTCCGGTAAGTCCATTCATATTACAAGTCCTTGACGGCGGCCGCCAACGCTTTGAGCCTTGGGCTGATTTCGTATTCGGCAAGGTCGCCCAAAAGCACCGTGTCGCCGCTTTCCATCGCGCCATTCAAATCGTTGAATACAGGCGTGAAGTCCGCAAAGAATTCCGAAAGGTTTTTTCCGTCCACGCTGATTTTTCCGAATTTTTCGGGAAAGAGCGATGAAAGCGCCGTGATGTGGCAGAAATTGTCAACCGCGTCCGCAAGACGAGTTATGGAATCTTTTACCTTCGAATTGCTTCCGCTTTGCAGCAGCACGGGCAGTTCCAAAAGCAAATCGACGGTCTTGCTGATTTCCTCCGATGACTCTTTGAACGCCTGCGCCACGGAATCCTGCGATACCGCCGTAAGTTCGATTCGCGTGTCATCGCGCAATTCCTGCGTCGCCACCTTGTCGAATTCTTCCGCCTCGATTTTTTTTCCGTCAACATTGATTGCGATTGTGGCACAATTGTTTTCCTGCGCCGTCTTTTCGAATGAGCGCAAAACTTCGCCCACAGTCTTTTCGCCTTCAAGCGTTATGTCGAGCACTTCGCCGTTTAGATAGAATTCCATCTTCCCTCCACATAAAAATCGCGATTGCTTTTGCGCAACTTGCCAAGATTAAAGCGGCGCGTATCCGTGCGTTTCGGCTTTTCGCCTTCAGACAGCCACGGCTAATTCTTGTTGTTTTGTTGCTGCCGCGTAAAATTCGTAATTGAATCCTGCTGGCTTTCAAGGCTGTTCAGCGTACCTTCCATTTGACCGTACTTGTTGCGCAAATCGGCTTCTTTTCTGTCGAGTTGGGTTTCAAGCCGCGTGATTTTCTTTTGGGAAGCGTCGATTTGCCTGTCTAGCACGCTCGTCTTGTTGGCAAGAATTCCGCCCGTCTGAACATAGCCTGTGAGTTGCTTGTCAATCAGAAAACCGATTCCGTCGTCAATTATCAGGTCGCCGTCAGTATCGTAGCCGAAAATGCGCCTTATGTCTTCGAGATTGTCGCGCAGGTTTTCGTCGAGTTTTTTTTCGTCGATTTCAAGGTAGCCGCGCATTTTGCCCGGGTTGTAGCCCGAAAAATTCGTCGCGTTCGTGCTGATTCCGATTTGCGAAAGCATCGTTATTGCGGCGTTGTCAGAAAATTTGTATTGCGAGGAAATTATTTGCTGCATCGAACCTTTCGCGCTGGAAATTGTGAAATCGTTGAAAAAAAGTCCAAGCTTTTTTTCGTAGGCGGCGCGTTCGTCCGCGCTCAGATAGTCTAATTCGTTTATGATTTCCGGCTTGTTCTGCGAAAGCACGTTCATTTCCGCGATGATTTGGTTGTATTTGCCCACGAAATTTATCAGCGCGTTTTTCGCGCTTTCGGTGTCAGGCTCAACCGTAATCGTGGCGGGGCGTTCGGTCTTCTGGTTCACATGGAGCGTGATGCCCGGAACGATGTCGTCGATTTTGTTTTCCGGCCGTGTTATCGTGATTCCTTCATATTTCAGCACCGCGTCGCCTGCCTCGCTCACCGCGTGAATCGGCTCAAAGCCCAAATCTTTTTTCGTGTCGAACGCCGTCATCTCGCCGAACGAAAGTTCTACGCCGGTGTTCCGGTTCTTTATCGCGATTGCGGAAATTCCCAAAAAGTCCTTCACGTCAATCGAAACTTTTTTTTCTTCGCCGTCGAATTTCCAAATCGAAGAATCAAGCGGAATTTCTTTTTCAGTTCCGTCATCCAAAATCGCATACAGCACGGAATCGTTGCGAATCGCCTCCAGCGGCTCGCTCGGAGTTTGCGGAGCGGAAGCGATGTTTGTTCCGGTCTGGGACTTTTCGTTTTTTACGTTGATTCCGCCGAATGTGATTCCGCCCGCGTCTGGAATGTCAGGTCCTGCCGAAATCTTTTCGTTGATTGCCTTGGTGACGTCTTCCACTTGCCGCGCGCTCAAAGTGAATTCGATGCGCGAATTCTGATTGCCCTTTATGTCGGACGGAAGTTCGATTTGCGCTCCGCCCCGTGGACTCACCACGACTTTGTTTCCCGAAGCGCGAACGCCGTCCGTGCTAAGTTCGGGCATTCCGTCCTGCGAATCTTCGTTCGAAGCGGCGAGGGAAGAAAATTCCGAATTGCGCGTGCCGAATGTGCTCGACTTGGATGCGACTTTTCGCACCATTTCATTTTCCAGCGCGAATTTAAGCGCGTCGTCTTCAAAAATAAGGCGGTTTTCGGCTCCGGTTTTCAGCGATTCAATGAGGAGCGCGTTCTTGCCCTTGTTCACGCCGATGAGCGAAGCCTTTATGACATCCGCGCCGCGCTTGTTGAGCGAACTGATAAATTCTTCGATTTTGCCGCCGCGCCATTTGAACGAAATGTTCTTTTCGCCGACTTTGAATGTGTATGTGCCTTCCGCTACGGTCGAATTTTTTTCGATTTCCTTGGAAAGAATTCTATCCGCCGTGGCAGGAGTGATTACGTCAATTTTAAAAGAAGAATATGAAGCGTCGCGGGTCGCGTCCGCCGTTATTGCGAATTCATCGCTTGATGAGGCTAGTTTGTTGTTGAAAGGGTTGTCATACGAATAAAGTGCCTTTACGCTGTCTCGCAGAGACGACATTTTCTGATTTATGTCACGCCACGCATTTTGTTGCGTTTTGTAAGATTCAAGCGTATCCTGCTCCCTTGTAAGCGGGATGCGCTCTACTTTCATCAGACCTTCCACAAGATCATTTGTCTTGTACTTGTCGCTGACTCCCGGTATATTTATACCTGCCATACAACCTCGGTGGTCTAAAAACCGATATGCCTCCCACCCAATTTCAAACCATTTTGTCAAACAAAAGACCCATGGCCTTCCGCATGTTGATTTTTATCCTCTGCATATCTTCCGATGGTATTTCTTTGATCACCTTGTTGGTGCCATTCTCTACCACTCTTACGATAACGCTGCCCAGTTCCTTGTTTACAGAAAACTGAAGCTTGCATCCCATCACCTGATCCGACAGCCGCTGGAGCTGTTGGGCATTGGCTTGGGCTTGTGCCATATTCTGCTCAATGTTTTGCACGACTTTTGAGCCGTTTGCGATGTTGAGCTGCTGTTCTACACTTCCTGTACCAGCCGTTTTTAGCGGGACGGAACTGTAGTACTTCTGGCCATCCATTGCCAAAGACTGACCTATGCCGCTGATGTTCATAGGCGTTCCTCCTTATTTGCGAAGCCGCGATTTGCTTTCCGCCCTTGTTCCGAAAAGCATATTTAGCGAATTTTCCGCCTTGTTCGAAAAATTCGTAATTGCCAAAGTTGGAGGAAAGAAAGGGGCGCACCATCCTTTCCTCCGTTTTTCATTTCCGAAAAGACGACATCCGGTGATCTCTTCGGACAGATGCTATCTCAAAAGTGCGAGCACGTTCTGAGACTGTGAGTTTGCCTGCGCGAGCATCGCGGTGCCAGACTGTGTGAGAATCTGGTTCCTTGTGTACTCGACCACTTCAGAAGCCATGTCAGTGTCGCGAATGCGGCTTTCAGACGCCTGAAGGTTTTCCGCGGCAACGGCGATTCCTTTTGAAGCCATCTCAAAGCGGTTCTGGTATGCGCCAAGGTCTGCGCGCTGCTTGTTGATAAGCTTCAAAGCTTGGTCAATTGAGCCGATGGCTGAATTGGCGCTGTCGCTGCTGGCAATGTTGATTTGTTCCTCATTGCCTTGAGTGCCCTTAAGGCCAAGAGCGGTGGCCGACATGTCACCGACATAGGCGCGAACATTTTGGTCCATATTCGCTCCGATGTGGAAAGTGATTCCGTCAAGCTCTCCGCCTTCGGCAAATCTGCCTGTAAGCATATTCATTCCGTTGAACTGTGCATGGCTCGCTACGCGATCGACTTCGGCTACAAGCTGAGAAACTTCCACCTGAATCTGCATGCGGTCTTCCTCAGAATAAATTCCGTTGGCTGACTGCACTGCAAGTTCGCGCACGCGCTGAAGAATATCAGTAGTTTCCTGCAAATATCCTTCTGTTGTCTGAATGAATGAAACACCGTTCTGCATATTCCTGTTCGCCTGGTTCAATCCGCGGATTTGAGCGCGCATTTTTTCTGAAACTGCAAGTCCAGAAGCGTCGTCGCCCGCGCGGTTGATTTGCTCGCCGGAACTAAGTTTTTCGATGTTGCCCATAATCGCGTCGTTGGAAATTCCCAACGTGCGGTTGGCAAACATTGCACTCATGTTGTGATTGATAATCATTTTAAGCCCTCCATGATTTTGTACGCCATCGCTTCGTGCGATGTGTTCTGCCTTAAGCGGGCGAGGCCGGTTTTTGCGCCCCCGGCACAGGTTTCAGTCCCTTTCGGCAGGAAAAAGCATTCCAAGTTCTGCGCCTGAAATGTTTTTTCCTGCCGCCTTTCGGCCATGGATTTGGCTTTGTGTCAAAGATCAAGTCGTGCTGAAAACACGCTTCCTACTACTATTTTAAGCGGGTTTTGATGATTTGTAAAGTAGGGCAGGGCAAAATTTCCGCTTTTTTTTGCAAAAACAGCCGCTTTTTCAAGCGGCATCGTGTTTCTTGGAAGAGAATTGGATTTATGCGCGGATTCGGCTCGTGAATTTTTGCGGGTTTTAGGCTTTTTCTCAAGAAAAACGTCGGTGCGCAAATTGAAAAAGCCTTCTGCGCATTTGCGGCGAAGAATGACCGTTTAATCATTCTTCGCCCCCAATCCTGTCCAGGAATCGACTATCTCAAAAGCGAGAGTACGTTCTGGCTTTGAGAGTTCGCCTGCGCGAGCATCGCAGTGCCGGCCTGCTGGAGGACGGAGTTCTTGGTGAACTCAACCATCTGGCTTGCCATGTTCGTGTCGCGGATGCGGCTTTCAGAAGCCTGCAAGTTCTCCGCTCCGATATCCAAGCCACGGACGGCGTGCTCCATGCGGTTTTGGTATGCACCAAGGTCTGCGCGCTGCTTGTTGATTTTCTTCAAAGCCTCGTCGATTGTTCCGATAGCGCGGTTCGCGTCATCGGGAGCGGCCAAAGAAATTTTCGTGCCTGTTCCAAGTTCGCGGACTCCGAGTGCTTCGGCTGTCATCGTTCCGATGAACACCTGCATCCTCTGGTCCATGTTGGCGCCGATGTGGAACCACATTGAGCCTGTAACAACATTTTCGCCAGTAGACTGAGCGAATCGGCCTGTGAGCATATTCATGCCGTTGAACTGAGCCGCGCTTGCGATGCGGTCAACTTCGGAAACGAGCGCGCTCACTTCCACTTGAATCTGCATTCGGTCTTCGTCAGAATAGATTCCGTTTGAAGACTGAATCGCGAGCTGCCTGATGCGCTGCATGATGTCAGTGGTTTCTTGCAGGTAGCCTTCGGTGGTCTGGATGAAGCTGATTCCGTTCTGCGCGTTCTCGCTCGCCTGATTCAATCCGCGGATTTGCGCGCGCATTTTTTCAGAAACTGCAAGTCCAGAAGCGTCATCTCCGGCGCGATTGATTCTTTCGCCCGATGAGAGTTTTTCCATGTCCTTTGAAAGGCTCAAGCCCGTGACTCCGAGCTGACGATTGGCAAACATTGCCGACATGTTGTGGTTGATAACCATGGTATTTCCTCCTTGGAAATATGTAGCGTCTTCGCGAAGGGCTTCGCGCCGACATAAGGCAAAATCCTTTTTGCCCAAAATATAAAAATGCGTTTCCGCATAACAAGGCTACATCCACGCATTTTTATACTGAACAGCCTGAAGTCGGCCTCATACGAGGCTTTTGTCTCCATAACTCTTCGTTTTTTATTTTCGGCAGGGCGGCAAAAAAACTTTAGCATTTTTTTCAAATTTTTTTGAATTTTTTGAAAAAATTCGTGGAATTTTGGATTTTTTTCAAAAAATTCAGCGAAAATCGCCAAAAAATCAAAAAATGCGGCGCGATTTTGTGAAAATTGTCGGAATGTGCGCGCAAAACCCGCGGCGAACTTGAAATTCACTTTGAAAAATGCTATCATTGTGCAATGAAAATTTATTTGGCTACGGGCAATCTCGGAAAAAAACGCGAGTTTCAGGAAATCCTGCGCGACTTTGAGGTGGTGATTCCTTCCGACGAAAAAATCGAATTCGACCCTGATGAAACAGGCGAGACATTCTACGAGAATTCAATGATAAAGGCGCGTGAATTATGGAAAATTGTGCGCGCGCCGATAATCGCCGATGATTCGGGACTTTGCGTGGATGCTTTGGGCGGCGCGCCGGGGATTTTTTCCTCGCGCTATGCAGGCCCGGATTATATGCGCGGACTTCCGGATGGGAAAAAAATTCCGCAGGAAGAACAGAACCGGCTTTTGCTTGAGCAAGTTTCTGCGAAAATTTCGCGCGGAATCGATTCCTCGGACTTTCCGAACGGACCGCGCTCGTGCCGCTATGTCTGTTCGATGGTGCTTTTGTTCGACCCGGAACGCTTTTTCATCGCGCAGGAGACGATGGAAGGTGCGCTCGTTGAAAGCCTCGCGCTCGCACGCGGGGAGGGCGGCTTTGGCTACGATCCGATTTTTGAACTTCCGTATATGGGCGGAAGGACTGTCGCGCAACTTTCGCCCGAGGAAAAGAATTCTATCTCGCACCGGGGAAAGGCGGCGCGCGCCATAGCCTCTCAACTTGCGGCTTCTTTTTCTTGAGCAAGCCTTTTTGCGTAGTTCAAGTAAGTGGAAACTTTTTGCGCGCTGACATTTAGGGCTTTTGCGACGGTTTCGTTGTCTGCGGAAATCCTGTAGTTGCATTCTTGCAAGAGCCTGTTTTTCCGTTTCCATGTGTTCAACTGGTAGTTCAACTTGCGTTTCCATTTTTCGTATTTTGCGTCGCTTGTTCCCATTTGTGAAATCTCTTCCCTGTATTTGCAGATGAAAAACCACGCCTTGTCGCGTTTTTCGACTAGTGTTTTGTGACGCTCGCTTTTTTCGACGAGTTTTTCTCGCACATCGTGGACTTTTTTCATAAAAATGTCTTTCGGACATCCGCAAAACTCGCAGATTTTTTCGATTTGATTGTCGTCCATGTACCATGCGGATTTGAGCGCGAGCACAAGCGCGGAGCGTTTTTCGTGGAGGTGGTTTTGCGCGATTGTGGCGCGTCCATGCTTTTCAAAAATTTTTCCGATGTCATGGATTTCGCATTTTTTGCGCGTGGCGAGCGTCCGTGTGCTTGGAAAAATCTCCGCCCTGATTCTGCGGCGTTGCGTTGCGCGCCTGGATGGAATTGCCACTTCGAGCAAAGAGCGTTCTTCGATGTTCGCAAATTGTGCCCTGATAGACTTTTTCATCGCATTTTCGCCACGGACATCTTCGATTCGCTTTTTTGCCCATGTGATTTTCATTCCGGGAATTGAATGGAATAGATACGCGCCGAACGGACTTATCCGCTCGTTGTGCCGTTCGAGCATAGTTTCGAATTTCGGAAGCATTTCCAGAAGGAATTCGCTCCTTTCGTCTTCGTCCATCGTGTGCAATCCGAATCTTGCGGGATTTGTGTAGAGAATTTCCAACACTTTCATCGCCGCTTCGTTTTTGCTGGTTTTGCCCAACGCGACCTGCTCCGGCAGGGAATCCAGTTCGTTCTTTTGCATACGCAACTCCTTTTAGTTTGATGGAATTGGGTGTGCAAAAATCGTGCCAAGTGAATGCGGTTTGTGAAAAAAATCCAAAAATTATGAAATATCGTTTGGGAATTAGGCTGGATTATTGAACGCGCTTTTGCGGCGAGTTTATGCTTGCAAGAATTCGGGGATTTTTTAGGAACTGAAAATTTTTGAGAATTCCTTTACGATTTGCGGGATTAGCGTGTCGAGTTTTCCGTCAACGTTCATTCCGCTTGCGTTTTTGTGGCCGCCGCCTCCGAATTTTGCGGCAACCGCGCTCACATCGATTTCGCCTCGGCTACGGAAACCTCCAGTGCAGGACGCGCTAGTTTCCTGCCGAAGAAAAACCGCGGCTTCCACGCCGTCCGCTCCCAAAAGGGCAGAGTAGAGCATATCGCTGTCGCGGCCTTCCTGTCCGTAGAGTTTCGTGTCTTCCATCGTTTCGTAGGTGAGGGCGAGTTTTCCGCCGCAATACAGTTCGGCATGGCTTAAAAGCGTTCCGAGAAGTTTGCGCGTGGCCCACGGCTTTCCGCCTGAGATGTCTTCGTATGTTTTTCCGGGGTCTGCGCCCGCGCGAACAAGCCGAGCGGCAAGTTCGAAGACCTCCGCGCTGTTTTGGTGTAGAAACCTGAAATAGCCCGTGTCCGTGGAAAGCCCGAAAAACATTATTTTTGCCACGCGCTCGTCCGGCGCACCGACGATTCCTTCGTAAAGCATCTGCATCAGGCAAACGGCGGCGGGACTTGAAGAGTCGATTATGCTTTGCGCGCCGTTTTCAAGTTCGCATCCTTCGCTTGTCTTGTGGTGGTCTACAATGAAAGTGTCGAATCCTTTCAGTTCCTCTCCTATGTCACCGAGGCGCGAAAGTTCCGAGCAGTCCACGATTATGAGGGCAGTGCTCGCCTTGTCTTCCTTGCTGATGAACGGAAGCGAATTTGAAAAAAGTTCTTCGTATTGGCGGATTTCGGCGCGTTTGAACGGACCTTGGTTTACGAGGATGAAATCTTTTTTTAGGAATTTGAGGATTTCCGAGGCGACCAGCATACTTGAAACGCAGTCGCCATCGGGATCTTTGTGCCCGGTGACGATGAAATTTTCGTGCGAGCGCAAAAATTCTTCATACTCGGAAATCTGCTCTGGAGCAAGAATTTTCATTCGAGGACGAAATTCGACCTTAAATTATATTTCCAGTTCGATTGATTCCGCGCCGCTCACGTCATCGACCTTGTTTTCATTGGCAATTCCCCAAAGCGGATCGGAATGGTTTGTCGGAACTGTAAGAAGCACTTTGAGAAAGTCGCCGCTTTTTTTGACTATCGTAATGTATGGTGTCGTGTTCGGCGGAAGTTTTCGCACGACGAGTTTTTTTACTTCGCCGGGACGATTGCGCGCCCATTCTTTGGGAATGGTGACAGTGCCCATCTTGTTGTGCGGCTTTCCGTAGATTACAACGTATGCGTTGTGCGAATCCAGAATCTTGTAAATTGGCGTGCTGTAATAGGAAATTTCGGATTGTCTATGTCCGCCTTTCTTTTCCTGCGCGGCAATCGGCATTGCGAGCGCGGCGGCGAGGGCGAAGATGAATGTCGCTTTCCTAAAGTTCATTTTAAACCTCCTAATATTTTCAACGATGAAAAAAGCTTCGATTTTTTTTTACTGTCTGAAAAGCCGTTCGCGGCACATTCAGTAAGGCAGTATTTTTGTAATTGTATCACAGTTTTTTTTTTGTGTAAAGACTTTTTCTGTTTTTATTTTGCGTGCTTTTTGGAATTAGGAAATGATTCGCCGGTTTGCGAAATCGAAAATTAGCCTGTGAAAGGCTTTCGGCAAATTTCCGAAAAACACTTGCAAGGAATTCGCGTTTTCATTAAAATAGAAGAATGAATTTTCTGATAATTTACGGGGCTGAAAATCTCTCGAAAAAGGACGCCCTTGCCGATTTTCTTGCGGAAAATAAGATAGAAGCGAGCGAGTTTTTGCTCTCGGCGAATTCGACTTTGCTGCCTGATTCTGTTCCTTCAAAATTTGAAGGTGTTACGCATTGCGCGATTTTGGACGAAAAGCTTCCTGAAAAGGATTTTTTGTTCGCGCTTGGATTTGCGTTGGGAAAAGAAATATGCGTTTATGCTTTGAAGGCAGGAGTGATAAAGAACGCCAAAAAGTTCAAGAATTTACGCATTTTTGGAACGTTCGCGGAGTTTGATTCTTTCATCAAAAAAAATATCGAAAAAATCGTGGCGGACGATTTGAAAAATCGCGCTTGGAAAAAACTTTTCGAAACGGGAAATCCTTTTATGCCGGATTCGTTTGCAATCCATATCGAAAAGGACAACCGCGAAATCGTGCAGACTTATCTCGATGCTGGAATGTCGCTGAACGAGCGCACTTCGCTTGGAACGCCGATGCTCAATGTGGCGATTCGCGCCGAGCAAGTGGACGAAGTGAAATGGATTTTGCAGCACGATATCGATTTGGACGCGGTTTCAAAGGACCGTGGCTATTCCGCACTGATGGATTGCGTTTGGAAAAAGAATTTGGAACTTGCCGAAATCCTCGTGAAAAAGGGCGTGAATTTGAACTTCACTTCCACGGATGGGCAGAGCGCGCTCATGCTCGCGGTGGGCGAAGGCAATGTGAAAATGGTGGAACTTTTGGCGGAGGCGGGCGCAGACCCCGACAAGGCTGACGCTTTGGGAATGAGCGCGTACGGCTACGCAAAACTTTTCAAGCGCGACGATCTCGTTAAGATTTTGGAAAAGCATCACCATGAAAAATAAATGCGTTGCGGCTTTTACGGGCGGCGGCACTGGCGGGCACATCTATCCAGGGCTTGCCGTGGCGGATTTGCTGCGCAAGAAATTCGCTGGACGAGAAGAGCCGCTTCGGATTGTTTGGCTCGGCTCGCGCGGAAAGATGGACAGGGAAATCGTGCAAAGCGCACGAAGCAATTCACCTGCAAAGGACGCGGCCCGCAACGAAAAAAATCCGGAAAATTCAATCGGCTTAATCGACGCTTTTTATGGAATCCCCAGCGGAAAACTGCGGCGGTATTTTTCCATAAAAAATTTCTTCGACATTTTCAAAATCGGATTTGGTTTTTTTGCCGCGTTTTTCATCTTGCTCAAAGAGCGTCCTGCGTTCCTTTTTTCGAAGGGCGGATTTGTGAGCGTGCCTCCTTGTCTTGCCGCGCGGATTTTGAGAATAAAGGTCTACACGCACGAATGCGATTTCACTCCGGGTTTGGCGACAAGAATCAACTCGCGCTTCGCGCACGAAATTTTTCTTTCTTACGATGAAACAAAAAAATATTTTTCGAGCGCGGCGCAAAAAAAACTTGTCGTTACAGGAAATCCTGTGCGCGAAGTTTTTTACAACGCGAATCCCGATATTGGAAGAAAATTCGTTTTTGGGAATGTGAATTCGGGAAATGAAAATTTTTCGGAAGACCGTGGCGTGGAAAAACCTGTTCTGCTTGTGACTGGCGGTTCGCTCGGCGCGGCGCAGATAAACAGCCTCGTGCTTGAAAACCTTGACTGGCTTTGTGAGAATTTCATCGTGGTGCACCAGACTGGAAAAAAGAACGCCTCGTCCGAAGAAGGCGCGTCTGAAAAAAATGGCTACTTTCCGTTTGCTTTTATATATGAAGAGATGCCGCATGTGTTTGCGATGGCGGATGTGGTTCTTTCCCGCTCGGGCGCGAATTCGATTTGGGAAGCCGCGGTCTTGGCAAAGCCGATGGTGCTGCTTCCGCTTGAAGGGGAGGGGACACGCGGCGACCAGGTGGACAATGCCGAGTTTTTTTCGAAGCGGGGGGCGGCAATCGTAATCAGGAAGGCGGAGGCTTCTTCGCAGAAATTTCGTGACGCGCTTTCGCTTGTTTTGAAAAAAAATGTCCGCGAAGAATTTTCTTCCGCCTGCAAAAAAATCGTCGGAAACGAAAAGCCCGCAGAAAAAATCGCTGGGATTTTGTTCGCGGAAAATTTCGGTGGAGGAACGCAATGAACATTTTGGACTGCATTTTTTTTGCTGTGCTTTTGATTTTTGCGGTGCGCGGATTTGCGCGCGGATTCATCAACGAAGTGTTCGGAATCGGCACTCTGATTTTTTCGCTTTTTTTCGCGTTCTGTTTTTGCGACGCGCTTAGCGGAATTTTCGCGCTTTCGATGAATGCCGTGCTCGCCAAAGTCGTGGCTTTTTTCGCGATTTTCGTGGCGGCGTTCATACTGATTAAGTTGATTCAGATGCTCGTGAAACTTATTTTTTCAGGACCGATTTTAAAAAGCCTCGACAAGACGCTTGGTCTGATTTTGGGATTTTTGGAGGGCGCGGCGTTGGTGGTGCTTGTTCTTTTCGTTATGTCGGAACTGAACGGCACAATCGATTCAGGAACGCTCCGAGATGGCAGCGCGATTTCGAATTTCATAAACGGAATACCGGTTTGATTTTCTGGACTGTTTCGGATTTGTTGAAATGTACGAAAACGTTTTGTTTCAAAATGCAGTTCCTCTTTTGGAAGCGGACATAAAGTCGGGAAGGCTTCCGCGCGCGATTTTGTTTTCGGGCGAAGAATGCAGCGGAAAACTCACGACCGCGCTCGAAACCGCGCGAGTGATTTCGTGCTTGGCGCGTTCGCAAGGAAAGCCTTTCGGTCAATGGAACTGCTCGTGCCCTTCATGTCAAAAGCACCGCGCGCTCGTGAGCCAAAATCTCATGCTGCTTGGACCTCGCGACTGTACGCTTGAAATTCAGGCGGCGAAAAAAGCATTCGTTTCTTCGTGCGCTTTGGGCGACAGCCATGTGAATGCGACGCGCTATCTTTTTTTGCGCGCGGTTCGAAAACTCCAAGCAAGGTTCAGCCCAATCCTTTTTGCGGGAAGCGACAAGATTTCAAAAATCGCCGCGCTAACTAGCGAACTCGATGAATTGATGGAAGAACTCGACGTTGCCCACGAACTTCCCGAAGCGAAAAAGTTGGAAGAACTCGCCTTGAAAATCTCAGGCGTTTGCCAAAAACTTGAAGGCGAGTTTTTGTATGATTCGATTCCGATTCTGCAAATTAGAAATCTTTCCGAATGGGCGCACATCGCCGCGGCGGAAGGAAAAAAAGTCGTGGTTATTGAACGCGCCGAACGGATGCCCGAAGGAACGCGAAACGCCCTTTTGAAAATTTTGGAAGAGCCTCCTGATGAAGTGCTTTTCATTTTGACCACTTGCGCGCGGAATGCTGTCATGCCCACGATTCTTTCTCGCGTGCGCACATATAATTTTTCTTCGCGGAATTTGACGCAGTCGGCAGAAATCATAAATCGCATTTTCCATGACGGCGCGGAATGTGAAATCAAAAATTATCTTGAATCTTTTTTGCCGGTGACTCCGGACGCGATTTCGCAAAACGCAAAAAAATTCCTTGAAGAAATTCTTTCAGGCGCAATTCCCGATGTTTCCGACACGATAAAAAAATGCGGCAAATTCGAAGTGCGAATTCTATTCAAGATTTTTTTGGATTCGATTTTGGATTCTCTTCGCCCTTCTTTTCAAAGCGCGGGAGGAACGCAGGCCGCGCTCGAATGCAAAGAGCACGTGCAGAATTGCTACAACAATGTTTCGACATACAATCAGGGAATTCAAGCCGCGTTGGAAGAACTTGTGCGGAATATCGCGGGCACGAACAGGCGGCACGCTTCGCAATTAAAAATCGCGTAAGTCGGGGCGATGCGCGGAACATTTCCTCTTTTGTGAAAGCTGAATTTTATTTTAGTCGTACCGAAAGCGCGTTGAAGTTCACGTGCGTTATCGCGCCAGCGAGCGCGTCGGCGGCATGGTCGGGCTTTGGCTCTGTTTCAAGCCCCAAAAGCATTTTCACGCATCGTTCCACCAAGGCTTTGTCGGCGGTGGCAGTTCCCGTGACAGCCTGTTTGATTTGATTCGGCTTGTATTCGCCCAGCGGAAGTCCGCGGATTGCAAGGCAAAGCGTCGCCACCCCCCTTGCTTCGGAAACCCCCATCGCGCTAGTGACGTTTTTTGCAAAATAAAGGGTTTCCATCGCGGATTCGTTCGGAGAAAATTCATCTATAATTGAATTAAGGCTGTTGAAAATTTTGAGGAGGCGAACACCATGAATTTCGCTTGAAGGGGTTTCGATTACGCCGTATCCGACAAGCGAAAAACGGTTCTGCGCGTAATCAATCACCCCCCAGCCCGTTGAGGCAAGTCCAGGGTCGATTCCGATTACGCGCAGCGAATTGCGTCGCGGCGCTCCCGAGGTTTCTCCGCCACGCTTTGAAATCATCTCTAGTTATTCTGCGCTGGGATCGAAGTCGTCTGGATATTCCACCGTCGTATAGACGTTCTGAACATCGTCGTTTTCTTCAAGGCGATCCACCATCTTTTGGATTTTCGCGGCGGTCTCCTTGTCCACAGGCTGATAGGCTTCGGGAACCATTCCGACTTCTCCCGAAAGCGATTCGAAGCCCTTTTCTTGCAGCGTTTCCATGACGGCGGCGAAATTTTCCTGCGATGTCGTGACAGTGATGATTCCGTCTTCGTTTACGATGTCGTCCGCGCCCGCTTCAAGTCCCGCTTCCATGAGTTCGTCTTCGTTGACTTTTTCCGCGTCGTAAGTGATTGTGCCTTTGCGAGAAAACATTCTGCTCACAGAGCCTGTTGTGCCCAAGTTTCCGCCGTTTTTGTTGAAGATGTTGCGGACATCGGCTGCGGCGCGGTTTTTGTTGTCGGTGAGGACTTCCACCAATACCGCAACTCCGCCCGGCGCGTATCCTTCATAAGTGAGTTCTTCGAAAGTCTTTCCGCCAAGTTCGCCCGTTCCTTTTTTGATGGCGCGTTCGATGTTGTCTTTAGGCATATTCGATGCGCGCGCTTTGAGGATGGCAGTGCGAAGACGCGGATTGGAATTGGGGTCGCCGCCGCCCATTCGTGCCGCGATTGAAATTTCCTTGATGAATTTCGTAAAGAGCTGACCGCGCTTTGCGTCGGCGATGCCCTTGGCATGTTTTATGGTTGCCCATTTGCTGTGTCCAGACATATTTACTCCTTTATAAACTAATAATACATTCTAGCAAAAATTTCGCATTTTGGTCAAGTATTTCAATGTGTGTGCAAGGAAATTTGTCCGAGAATCGGCTTGACTAGACGCGGATTTTGGCGACTTTTTCCGAGGAATTTTCATTTGATGAAATTCGCGATTTGATTCTTGGTGGGGGCATACGCCGATACTCTGCGTCGGGGCTTGTTGGTTTTCGTTCGCTGCGCTCCCGCGTTCCGCTTCCGCTGGGGATAGGTCGCAAGGCAGAGCCTTGCTTACCGAGTTTTGCTTTGCAAAACTCGCACAGACAAACATTCACAAGGGGCTGCAAAAAAAATCGCAAGCAAGTTGTTGGACTTGCGATTATTTACAATTTATTTGCGATGCGCTAAAATGGAATTATGATTGTCGCAGAAATCGGAACTTCGCACGAAGGCTCTTTTGAAAAGGCACGGCTTCTCATAGACGCTGCGGCGGATTGCGGCGCGGATGCCGCGAAATTCCAGTGGGTCTATGCCGATGAGATTCTGCACCCGAAAACTGGCTTTGTGGATTTGCCTACTGGTCGCATTCCGCTTTATGAGCGTTTCAAGCAATTGGAATGCCCCGATGAATTTTATGCGGCGGCGCGCGACTACGCCCATTCGAAAAATTTGAAATTCATTTGCTCGCCCTTTGGCACAAAAAGTCTTGAGCGGCTTTTGGAATTGAATCCCGATGCCGTAAAAATCGCTTCGCCTGAATTGAATCATTTTCCGATGTTGCGCCTGCTCGCTCAATTCCGCGCGCGCCAAATTGAGCGCGGCGAAGAACCTGTGAGCGTGATTGTTTCGAGCGGCGTTTCCAAATTGAAGGACATCGAGGCGGCGCTCGAAATTCTCGGAAAGGATGGCGTCGCGCTTTTGCATTGTGTCACTTCGTACCCCGCCCCGGAGGACGATTACAATGTGCGCCTTGTTTCAAGATTGCGCGAGATTTTTGGATTGGAAACTGGAATCAGCGACCATTCGATGGACGCGGTTTTGGTGCCGTGCCTCGCCGTGGCAGAAGGAGCCGCCTGCATTGAAAAGCACATCACTTTGAGCAGAAAGACTTCGGGGCTTGATGATCCTGTCGCACTTGAGCCGGAACTTTTTTCGCAGATGACTCAGGCGGTGCGCCAATGTGAGGCTGCGCTGAATCGCTACGGAAAAGAGCGCGGTAAGCAGGAAATCATCAGGCAGATTTCAATGCAGTATGGAAGCGAGCGTGTGGAAAAAGTTTTGGGAAGCGGTGTGAAAAAACTTGCCGAAAGCGAAGAAAAAAATTATGGGCGCACGAACCGCTCTTTGCGCTATGTGAAAGATTGCCCGTGCGGACACGCGCTGCAAGAAAGCGATGTGGGCGTTCTTCGCACGGAAAAAAATCTTGCTCCGGGAATGCCGCCGGAATTTTTGGAGCGCGTAATCGGAAAGAGACTTTCGCGCCAAGTGGAATCGGGCGACGCGCTTCTTTTTGAAGATTTTATGAATTGAAAAAAGCCGCTTGAAAAGCGCGTGTCAGAGCAGGGGAGAGGGCTTTGATAGCACGGTTTTTCTTTGCGCGCTCAATCTCTCTTGATTTTTTTCGTATTTTTCATTAGGATAATTTCACTATGTCAAACGAAATTATTCAGCCGCGCGTTCTCAAAGGCTTTCGGGATTCTCTGCCCGAGGCGGAAATTCTTCGTGCGGATTTGATTGCGACGATTACGAATACTTATCGTTCGTTCGGATTTGTGCCGATTGATACCCCCGCCTTGGAATATTCGGAAATCCTTTTGCGTAAAAGCGACGGCGAAACTGAAAAGCAGGTTTTTCGCTTTACGGACAATGGTGGGCGCGATGTGGCGTTGCGCTTTGATTTGACCGTTCCGTTCGCGCGTTTTACTGCCGAGCACAAAGGCGAAATTTATTTTCCTTTCAAACGCTATCACATCGCGAAAGTTTGGCGCGGCGAAAAACCGCAGGCAGGACGCTACCGCGAATTCTATCAATGCGACATCGACACGGTGGGAAGCGACTGCGCGGCGAGCGACTTTGAAATTTTGAACGCAATCAAAGCGGCTTTGAATGCGATTGGAATTCAAAAATTCAAAATTCACATAAATCATCGCGGCGTTTTCAACAGGTTTTTGCGCACGCTCGGCATTTCGGAAAAAAGCGAGGACATCTTGCGTTGCGTTGACAAGATTGCGAAAGTCGGAAAAGACGAAGTGCGCTCGGAACTGCTTGCCCTTGCGGGCGAAAAGGCAGCCGATTCGGTTTTGGAATACATCGCAGGCGGCGCGAACTTTTTTGAAACGCTTTCGCTCATTGAAAAAATGGCAGGCGGCGAGGCAGAGGACACGAAGCGGCTTCGGGAAGTCCACGCGATGTTCGACGAGGCTGGAATCGCAAGCGCGTTTGTGCTGAATCCAAGCATCACGCGCGGCCTCGACTACTACACTGGAATTGTGTTCGAAACTTTTTTGGACGAACTTCCTTCGATAGGCTCGGTTTGCTCAGGCGGCCGCTACGACAACCTTGCCGGGCTTTACACAAAAGAAAAAATTTCCGGCGTTGGTGGCTCGATTGGACTTGACCGCCTTATTACCGCGCTTACACAACTCGGCATTGCGCAGAAAAAAGGCTCGTATTTGGACGCGGAAATTTTCTGCGCTTCTTCGGAACGTCTTCCTTCAATGCAAAGAGCCGCGAATGCACTGCGCGCGCTCGGGGTGAATGTGGAAGTCTTTCCAGAGCCAAAAAAAATGGCGCAACAGTACGCTCTTTGCGAGGCGAAAAAAATTCCCTGGGGAATTTTCATTTCGGAAGATGGCTCGATTTCACTCAAAAATTTGGCGACTCGCGATCAGACCGAAAACCTTGACGCGGAGGAAGCGGCAAAAATAATCAAGGATGCGCGTAAAAATTGATTCGTGCGGATAGATTTATACCCCATACGGGTATGGGGTATGAGTTCAAATTTTTTGAAAAATCATTTTAGGTTTTGTGCGGCTTTCTCTGCTCGCAATTTGTTTGCATAAATTTTTATCATGTTTTCAGGAAGCCAGCCTTCCTCAAAGCGATACCAATTTTCTGTCTTGCCTTCGACAGTAAAAACTGAACGCGCCAAAATTGGAAAGCATTCGCCTTGCTTGCAATAGCCTGCTGTCTGCGAGTTCCATGAAGTGTCTTTTTTGAAAGATGCGTATGGAACTACGACCAACGCCCACTGCACGTCTGGAGCGGTGGCGAGCGGATCGGATGCGTCCAGTTCTATTTCGTTGCCGAATTTCTTTGAGCACGATAAAAGTGAAGAAAGAATTATGGCGATGAGTCCGATGTACGCTGTCTTAAGATGAGATTTTTTTTTCGACAAAATTTTTCACCTTTTCATAAATGCCTAAATCCGAATCGACAAAGTTGTCGGTAGGGATTTCGTCGATTGTCACCCATTTGTATTCCGTGTGTTCGGTGAGCGCGAACGGCCGCGTGATGCCATCGTGTTCCAAAGAAATCTCGTAGGCGTGGAGCGTGTTTTTTTTTCCGTTGTGGAAGAATTCGCCTTCGCAGATTTTTTCGCAGGCTTCGGCTTTCACTCCGAATTCTTCTCGCATTTCACGCGCGATTGCCTGCTCGCAATTTTCACCTTCATCGACTTTTCCGCCAGGAAATTCCCATCGTCCGCCCATCTGCCCAGTGGGATTTCTGTGCGCTATGAGAATCTTTCCATCTTTGATTGCGATGCATGCAACTGAATCTGCCATTACAGAAGCGGCGCTCCTGGCGCGACAAAGTGAAGGATTGCAAAAAGAAGACACGCTATTCCTATGTAAAGTTTGTTTGCGTTCAGAATTGTGTCCAAAATTTCAGGCGCGACAAATTCTTCGCTCTGGTCTTCGAGGTATGAAAGGAGTGTTGCCGCTCCGCCGAATATTGCAGAAAGCGCCGGGAAAAGGTCGCCAATTACCGAAGGGCCTTTGTATGGAGAGAAAAGGATGACAATTCCTGTTATAAAGCACAACGCGCCGGAAACGAGGGTGAACATCGGGCTTGTGAAAAGCGATTCTTTGGATAACCCTTCGTGGATTTTGTCCACGCCTGGAATTTTCGACTCGGGCTTTTCGCCAAATTCCTCTCCGAGATATTCATCAGATTCTCCCTGCGCGTAGACGCAAATCAGTCCACAGATGATGTTCAGCAACACCGACAAAAAATAAAACTGCGCCATATTTCCTCCGTTTGTAAAAAAATCAATATCTAAAATTGCCGCCAAAATTAGAACGCAACAAGTTGCTATCGACTTTTCGCTTGCTACCGAAAACTGCAAAAAGTTCGCATTTGAAACTCGCTTGTTCACTGCGATTTTTTACTTCTTTGCAAAACCGCTTTTTCAATATTTTCAGAAATTTCAAGTTCCGAAAATATCAAAACGCGATTTAGCCTGCGAAGCAAAATTCGAATTTGAAGCCGCGCGTTTTTCCAGCGGCAATTTCATCGCCTTATGTTCGTTTTTAATTCAAGCCTTTCTCCAAGAATTTCTACAAGGGTGTTCACTTCGATTATATCATAATTTGGGACGCTTGTCCGCAAAAAAAATTCATTTTTCTTTATCGAGGCGCTTTTTTGCGAGCGGAGTTCGACTTCGCCGTCCGCATCCAAAAATTCGAAGATGGCAGCCGCCTCAAGATTTTTTTCGATGTATTCTTCGATGCGGAAATTTTTGTCGCGAAGGCTCTTTTGCAGAGGATGGATTTTTATCTGCGCAAGAATGTCGTCTCCGTAGGCAAACGCGCTCAGTTCGCATTCAAATCCAGCGCAGACTCCAAGGGCAGGATTCCGCAAAAAATTCAGTCCGAGCACCACCACCGAAAAAAGCGCGACAGTAAAAAGCATGATGCGGTTGAATTTTGTGGCGACAAGAATTCTGAAAAGCCCGCGCTGCATTTGCATTTTTCCCGCATAATAGTCTTGGACTATTTTCGGCGCGTTGCTGATTCGCTCGTTGCGGTCGTAGTGAAATTGAAACGCGCTTTCCTTTTCTTCTTCAGAATATCCTTCGACCATAGAAAATCCTTCCGTCATTTTACTGCGCGTCTTCCGCAATCGAACGGGCGAGGTTGTCGGTGCGCCACCACACAACCTTCGCGTTTTCTCGTCCTGCAAGAATCGCGCTTATGATTCCCGTTTCGCTGAGCGAGAACGCGCTGTACACCGTGCCCGCGGTGTCGTAACCCAAATGCCGCCGCAGAATGCGGCCGTTCTGAAAATTGACCATTTGGACGACGCAGCCGGAATCCACCGAAATCATAAAGAAAAGCCAGTCCGATGCCGCGCCGATGAAGTTGTATGGAAGTTTGAAACTTTGTTTTGCAAGCCCCTGCGTGACCGATTCTTCATACGGCGGAATTTCAATTCCGTCTTTGAATTCGCCGCTGTAAGGATCGAACGGAAAAATTACCGTAAGCGGTTCGGAAGCGGAATTTTCGTAGTAATCGGCTTTGATAAATAGCCTGCGCGAGGAGGGGTCTGGCACGATGTTTTCGATTTCCGAAAAACGCTCGCCCTGGGATTTTTCGCCGCCGTATTCGGGCGCGTCGGAATATTTTATCAGTCTTTCATATAAAAGCGTTCCTGCGCCGTCATAGCAAAAAACAAGGAATCCTTCGATTGTTACGCAAACTACAACGAGATTGTTTGACTGGGTGGTGTAGATTTTGCGCACAAAAGGGAAGGGCGTTCCGCCGATTCCTTGCTGGCCGATGTAGTTCACAAACGAATCGGAATTGAAGCACAGCACGATTTGACGCAGAATTTTCCCATCGGAAAATTCATGCCGCTCTTTGGGCAGGGTTTCCACCGCGTAAAAATATTGCCGCGAATCTGCCGCCAAAAGCGAAGGCGAATTGAAAGGATAGTCCACAGTTTTCTTCGTGCTGTACGCAGAATTCGAATCGGCTCCCGCACCGTCAAAAAGCGGGGCGGGGCTGGTTTCGGGATTGTGGTAAAGTGTGAGAAGTTCGCCGAAAGAATTCATCTGCAAAATTTTTTGCGACTCTCCGTTCGAGATGAAGAAAAATCCGTCGCGCATCGCGATGTCCGTGTTGATTTCGTCCGTGGAATTCAAATTGAACAGTCTGATTTGATTTTCAAAGTTGCCGTACTCCAATGTGAATTTTTCTTCGCGCCGGACGTTTGAAAGCCCCGAATTTTTTTCGCACGAAAAAATCAAAAGAGAAAAAATTGAAGATGTCGCAAAAAGAAAAAAAGTCCTGTCAAATTTTTTCATATTTTTCCGTGGCAATTTTTATATTTTTTTCCGGAACCGCATGGGCACGGATCGTTGCGCCCGACTTTCGGCATCGTGCGGCGTACAGTGACATTTTGCCTTTGCGCCGCGTTCTGCATCGCGCTTTGTCCTGCCTGTCTTCTTGCAGTGTCAGCAATCATGCTTTGCGCTCCTCGCGCCCCGAAATTCTGTCCTGTTTCATCATGGCGCGCGTTCATCTGGTTTTGCCTCGCGTTTTCTGCGGCGCGCTGCCTTGCTTCAATAGCCTCGGGCGAAAGTTGGATTTTCACTTTGAACACGCGGGAAACGATTGTGTTACGAATCGAATCCATCATATCGTAGAAAATGTTGAAGCCGTCAATCTTGTATTCGGTGAGCGGATTTTTTGAACCGTATGTGCGCAGTGAAACCGCCTCGCGCAACGCTTCCAACGCTTCCAGTTGGTCGAGCCATTTTTTGTCGATGAGTTGGATGTATTGGTAGCGGATGAACATATTGAAATTTTCTTTTCCGACCAAAGTTTCCTTTTGAGTGATATCGTTCTGAAGTTCCGCCTTTATACCTTCAAGCGAGAGGCGTTCTGGAGGAAGCGCGAATCCGAACGTGGATTTCACTTCTTCGGAAATGGCCTTTGTGTCGGCGCGCTTTTTTCCGTACTGTTCGAAAATGTCGTCAACAAAATCGCTGGCGTTTTGCAGGACGCGCCCCGAAAGATTTTTGTCCGCAAGAATCGCGTCGCGCTGTATGTAAATCGTGGAACGCTGCTCGTTGAGAACGTCGTCGTAATCCAAAAGGTGCTTTCGGATTTCAAAGTTGCGCTCTTCCACTTTGTGCTGGGCGCGTTCGATTCCGCGGTTGAGCATCGGATGGTCGATAGGCTCGCCCGGCTCCATTCCAATCCTTGTCATTATGTTCTTCATGCGCTCGCCGCCAAAAAGTCGCATGAGGTCGTCATCCATCGAAATGAAGAATTTCGAACGTCCCGGGTCTCCTTGTCGGCCAGAGCGTCCGCGAAGCTGATTGTCGATGCGGCGGCTTTCGTGGCGTTCCGAACCAATTACGTAAAGCCCGCCGAGCGATTTTACTTCCTCGTAGTCGGAAAGCCATTTTTCCTTTTCGATTTTGAGCGCGGCATCATATTGTTCCGGCGTGGCTTGTGCGCCCGCGCGTTTTCTTGCGCGCATTTCTGGATTGCCGCCGAGTTTGATGTCAGTTCCGCGGCCTGCCATGTTTGTGGCAATCGTAACCGCGCCCTTCGCTCCCGCCTCAGCGATTATAAGGGCTTCGCGGGCGTGGTTCTTCGCGTTGAGGACTTCGTGGCGAACGCCTTTTCTCGTGAGCAGGGCGGAAAGATGCTCGGATTTTTCAACGGAAATTGTGCCCACCAAAACCGGCTGGCCTTTTGCGTGCGCCTCCTTGATTTCCGCGCAAATCGCTTCCCACTTGTCGCTTTCGTTCAAGTAAACTTCGTCGTTTTCGTCTTTGCGCGCGACCTTCTTGTTCGTCGGAATCGCGACTACATCGAGTTTGTAAATTTTATTGAATTCGATTGCTTCGGTGGCGGCAGTTCCCGTCATTCCGGAAAGTTTTTCGTACATTCGGAAAAAATTCTGGAAGGTGATTGTCGCCATCGTTCGATTTCGTTGGGCGATGCGCAAATGCTCTTTCGCTTCAATCGCCTGGTGAAGTCCGTCTCCGTAGCGGCGGCCTTCGAGAATGCGCCCCGTAAATTCATCGACAATCTGAACCTGCCCGTCCTTTACAAGGTAGTCAACTTCTGCCTTGTAGAGTCTGTGTGCGCGAACCGCCTGCGTGAAATAATGAACGAATTCGAAATTCTCTTCGTCGAAAACCGTCGTTCCCGCCGCAATCAAATTGTGCTGGTGCAGAATCGAATCGATTTTATTCATTCCTTTGTCGGTGAAAGAAACCCGCTTGGATTTTTCGTCGAGCGTGTAGTCGCCCTGCATTGCGGCGCGTTCTTCGGGAGTCATCTGCACTTCGTCGGGATAGTCGCCAGTGGCAGGGTCCTTTTCCACTTCGGTGAGAAGCCCTACGTATTTGTCCACCTCGTGATACTTGTATGTGTCGTCCTCGCCCTGTCCGCTGATGATGAGGGGGGTTCGCGCCTCGTCAATCAAAATCGAGTCGATTTCGTCAACAATGCAGAACGAAAATCCGCGCTGAACCTTCCTTTCCAAGTCGATGCACATATTGTCACGAAGATAGTCGAAACCCAATTCGTTGTTCGTTCCATAAGTGATGTCGCAATTGTATGCCGCGCGGCGCGCCTCGCCGTCCATATTCGAAAGAATCGCCCCTACCGTCTGGCCCAAAAGCGTGTAGACAGGACGCATCCAGTTGGAGTCGCGCTCGGCGAGGTAGTCGTTCACCGTCACGATGTGTACGCCTTTTCCAGAAAGCGAGTTGAGGTAGGCGGCGGCCACGCACATCAAGGTCTTTCCTTCGCCGGTCTTCATTTCAGTAATGCGGCCCGAATGCAGCACGAGCGAGCCCATCAACTGAACGTCATAAGGACGCTCGCCCAAAATCCTTTTCGAAGCCTCGCGCGCCAAAGCGAAAGCATCAACCAAAATATCGTCGAGAGTCTCGCCGTTCGCAAGCCGCTCCTTGAATTTTTTCGTCTGCTCAGGGAATTCTTCGTTTTTCAATGAACTCGCCCATTCTTCGCGCGCGTTTATTTGCGCTACGATAGGACGCAGTTTTTTTACCTCGCGTTCGTTTTGAGAACCGAATATTGCGGTCAAAATTTTGTCAACTATCATATTCACGACAGTATAACGAAAACAAAAGGAAGTTTCAATAGGACTGTTGGAATTTGTCGGAGCGGGCGAAAATCGTGTTGCCATAATTGCCGTAGTTGTGGAATAAATCGCAGGCAACTGTTCGTTTCGCCGTCTGAATGATTTTTTTTTCGAAAATTGGCGGACGCTTTTGCTTTTGTGAAATTATCGCATAAAATGATTTGAGCATACCCCATACCGGTATGGGGTATGCTTTTATTTTGAAAACCTTGCCACATAATAATGGCGCGTCCGCCGCTTTGTGCGTTCAGTAAGAATGCGGTCGCGCGAACTTGAAATCAGCCGCTTTATCGGCCTGTTTTGAATTTCTTCTTCAACGCTTCTTCCACTACTGGCGGAACCATCTTTCCAACGTCGCCGCCGTAACGCGCCAATTCCTTTATCGCGCTTGAGCGGATTGTAAAGAATTCCTGCTCGGTGGGAACAAAGAGGGTTTCCACTTCTTTCGCGAGCGAACGGTTCACCAGCGCAAGGTCGAACTCGTAGGAAAAATCGTTCGCGTTCCTGATTCCGCGCAGCAGCACTTTCGCGCCAACTTTTCGCGCGTATTCCACGACGAGCGTGTTCGCCGCATGGACGGAGACATTTTTGAAATCCTTCGTCATGTTTTGGAGCATCTCAACTCGCTCTTCGGCGGAAAAAAGAGAAGACTTGTCAGGGTTCACCGAAACCAGCACGTCAATCGAATCGAACAGGTTTCGCGCGCGTTCAATCACGTTAAGATGGCCATAAGTCGGCGGGTCGAAACTTCCAGGAAAAACTGCGATTTTCATAAAAGCGATTATAATCTATTTGACTAAATCAAACAATAGTGATATACTATATTTTATGAAAATAAAATTCTTTGTATTGTTGTCCGCGTTCGTTTTCGCGTTGGCTTTCGTTTCCTGCAAGTCAACCGAACAGGAAAAAGAGCCGGTCGAAAAAGTTGAAAGCCCTGCAAAGGTCGAAAAGCGGGCCGCCGAAGATGATTCGGAATATCGGCGCTCGGTTGGAACCGAAAAAAACATTTCTCTCGACACGTTCAATGCGGACAAGGCCGCGATAATCCAAAAGATTTCAGAGCTCAATGTTGTCATGGCGAAAAAGAACTACAATTCTTGGCTCAAGTATATAGATTCTGAGTCCCAGAAATATTGGTCCAATACCGCAAATTTGGCGAAGGCTTCGGAAAAGCTCCCGAAAAATCTCAAAGGGCTTAAACTCCGCACATTGCAGGACTATTTCATCTATGTGTTCATCCCTTCGCGCAACGGCCGCACGATTGACGAGATTCGCTACAATTCCGCGGATTCTATAAGGGCGATTCAAATTTCCAAAAACGAAGACGGCACGAACAAGGTAGTCGTCTACTATAATTTTGTCAAGCAGGACGGCGATTGGAAAGTATATCTGCCAAGGCTGTAACTTTAATTTTTTTTCTTGATTTTTCAAGTGGTGTGTGATATAATTTCGTAACTTCATCGAATAAAATCGTTACTTTAGACAAGGAGATTTTTATGAAAACCAATGTGATTTCACTTTGCATCGCGATTGGACTCGTTTTTGGAACGGTCGCTTTCGCGCAGGAGACAGAGACATCCGTAGAAAGCGAATACATGAGTTCTATGGACGATCTCATCATCACGGAACTTGCCAATGCCGACGAGCGCGAGAACAAGGAAGTGGCTCTTCAATATCTCCGCGATGCCGCCGAAAATGGAAGCGTTTCACCCGATATGATGGTGGCTTTGGAGCATCTTGCCGGCGAAGGAATCAACACGCAGAGCAGGACAAAAGGTCGCGTGATGAACAATTTCCCCGACATCCGCCGCGAGGCTTGCATCATTCTTGGACAGGTGGGCACTGACGAGGCTGCTGTCACGCTCAACAAAATCGTCAAGACGGACAACGAGCCGATGGTGCTTTCTGCCGCCATCCATTCTCTTGGAGAAATCGGCTACAATGACAATGACGAAGTGAGCAATGCCATAGCATTCTATTCGAACAAATTCGAATCGATGAATCCTTCGAGCAGCCTCGCGCTTGAAGTGGTGAATGCCTATGAAAAACTTTCAGGGAACATCAAGGACACAAAGCCCGTAATCAACTCTCTGCAAAGAATAGCGACTGACTATCATTTTGTGAAGCCCGTTAGAGATCGCGCGCAAGAAGTTTTGAACAAGATGCGCTCTTCAAGTTCTAGCGGCGACAAAAAGAAGAAATAATGAGAGATGCGGGATTTGAACCCGCAACCTTCGGCTCCGGAGGCCGACGCTCTATCCAGTTGAACTAATCTCTCGGGCGTTTTCATTCTACATGGCTCGGGAGATTTGGTCAATAGGATTATTGGAAAACGCACGGACTTTCCGCTTGTTTCCGGAAAGCTCTGTTTTGAAAGGCGATGGCATGGAAAACATAGTTTTGGCTTCGTCATCTCCGCGCCGCAAGGAAATCCTTAAAATGATGCGCATTCCGTTTCAAGTGGTGGAACCGAATGTGGACGAATCTTCGCTCGCCGCAGAATCTTTGGATATGCTTCCTGAAATTCTCGCTGCGGAGAAGGTGAATTCGGTTTCGCGCTCGCTTCCCGAAGGACATGGCTTTCTGTGGATTTTGGGCGCGGACACCCTTGTTATGATGGACGGAAAAATCTATGGAAAGCCAAAGTCTCGCGACGAGGCTTTCGGCTTTCTTTCCGCGTTTCAAGGGCGCACGCATGATGTGGTGACAGGACTTGCTCTTTACAATGTCCGTAAGCGCGCGCTTTCCGTGCGTTCTGCCATCGCGAAAGTGACTTTTGCTCCGATGAGCGGCGATGAAATCGAATGGTATCTTTCCACGGACGAATGGAAGGATGCTGCCGGCGGCTACAAGATACAGGGCTTGGCGGCGTGCTTTGTCACGAAAATTGAAGGTGCTCCTTCGTGCGTGGTGGGCTTGCCTATTTTTACGCTTTATGATATGCTTAAGAAAGAGGGCTATCCTTTAGTCGGCTGACTTCGGTTTGCCGCCGTCAATTTTAACTTCGAGAAGTTCGCTTCGTAGAAATTCTCTGCGAGTTTCGTTTTACGAAACTCGGTAGCAATTCATACTGAATTGCGTATTTATTTACTGTCATTTCTCACTTCGTTGCGAAATGACCTTTTTCACTGTCAAAAATTAAAGGAACGTTGTTCCTAAAATTTCCAAAGGCCGAAGGCTTTTGAGTAACAGAGTTTGGAGTCGGACAATTCCGACGGGAAGGAGAAAAACATGGCTGTTGTTACCATGAAAAACCTGCTTGAATCCGGAGTTCATTTCGGACATCAGGTAAAACGCTGGGATCCGCGCATGTCCAAGTACATTTTCGGCGCGCGCAACGGAATCCACATCATCGACTTGCAGAAAACAATCACTGCAATCAAAGAAAGCTACGAAGTCATTCGCAAGACTGCGGCTTCGGGAAAATCGGTGCTTTTTGTGGGCACGAAAAAGCAGGCGCAGCAGGCCGTCCAAAAAGAGGCGGAACGTTGCGGACAGTTCTACGTGAACAATCGCTGGCTTGGCGGAATGCTCACGAACTTTTCTACGATTAAAAAATCTCTTCAGCGTCTCAAGAAAATCGAAAAGATGGAAGTGGACGGCACCTTCCAAAATCTGACGAAAAAGGAAGTTGCCTCGCTCTTGAAAGAGAAAGCGAAACTCGAAAAGAACCTCGGCGGAATAAAGGAAATGAAGGAACTTCCTGGTGCGATTTTCGTAATCGACACGCACAAGGAGCAGATTGCCGTTGCGGAAGCAAAGCGCATGGGAATCCCCGTGGTGGCTGTTGTGGATACGAATTCCAATCCTGAAGGCATCGACTATCCGATTCCGGGCAACGACGACGCGATTCGCGCGATTAGCCTTTTCACTTCGATTATCGCGAACGCCGTGATGGAAGCGAACAATGAGGAAGGCCTTAAGATTATCGAAACGCTCGGCGACGACGAGGAAGTGCAGACCGATGCCGCCGTGCGCCACGACGATGTTGAAATCGACGACTACGCCAACTACCAGCCCACGGAGCAAAAAGAAGAGGATGTCAAGGCGAACGATTCCGATTCCATCGTTGACGAAGACGAGATGTACAAATAAATAAAATTTATTGGAGAAAAAAATGGCAATATCAATGGCAGATGTCAAGGCTTTGAACGAAAGCACGGGCGCGGGACTTTTGGCCTGCAAAAACGCGCTTGCCGAAGCCAATGGCGACGTAAAGGAAGCCGCCAAAATATTGAAGGAAAAGGGTCTTGCGGCCGTGGCGAAGCGCAGCGAGCGCGCCACGAGCGAAGGCAGAATTTTCGTGAGAAAACTTGAGGACAAAATCGTTCTCATCGAAGTTACCTGCGAGACGGACTTTGTCGCGAAAAACTCGGACTTCATCGCAACAGGAGAAAAACTTCTCGACGTTACGCTCGAAAAGGGCTACACCAAAGTGGAGCAGGAGCACAAGGACATTCTCATGGAACTCGCGACGAAAATCCGCGAGAACATGACGGTTGCCAAAGTGAATGTGGTGGCGATTCCGGAAGGTTCGGTGGCGGCTTCTTATGTGCACTCGGATTTCAAGACAGCGAGCGCGGTGGTCATCAAAGGCTCACAGGACGAGGCCGTAAAGACTTTCGCCTACGACTGCTGTATGCACTTGGCGGCGTTCACCCCGGCATATCTCAAAGCCTCGGATGTTCCTCAGTCCTACATCGACGAGCAGACTGAAATTTTCAAAGCGCAGATGGACCAGGACGAAAAGATGGCTTCGAAGCCGGAAAATGTCAAGGCCGGAATCTTGCAGGGCAAGGTGAAAAAGCATCTTTCCGAGATTTGCTTTGTGGACCAGATGTTCGTAAAGGACGACAAGGTTACGGTCGCGAAAAAAATCGAGGAAGTTGGAAAGAGCGTCGGCGCGAATTTGGAATTCGGAGAAATCGTTCTCGACGTTCTTGGAAAAGAATAAGTAGACGCGATGCGGACGCGGTGAAAAGTCGTGCGCGGTTTTGCGAAATTCCGCACCGGCTTGCGCCTTGCGTTCGCTTCGCATAAAATCGCTTCAATGCGGCAAGGAAAATTATGTCAATCGAATCATCAAAAGAAAGAATGGAAAAGACAATCGCTTCGCTCAAGGATTCGTTCAACGCAATCCGCACGGGACGGGCGAGCGCGAATATTTTTGACAGGGTGCGCGTTGATTACTATGGGCAGAAGTCGCCGCTCAACCAAGTGGCAACGGTTTCCATTCCCGAGGCGCGAACAGTCATTATCAATCCGTTCGACAAGTCGCTCATAACCGAAATCGAAAAGGCGATTCTTACTGCGGATTTGGGACTGAACCCTTCGAATGACGGAAAGGTCATCCGCATCACGATTCCGCCGCTCACCGCCGAACGCCGCAAGGAGCTTACGAAGCAGGCGAAGACGACTGCCGAGAATTCCCGCACCGCGATTCGGAACATCCGCCGCGATGAAAACGAGGATTTGAAGAAGAGGCAGAAGGCTGGCGAAATCACCGAAGACGAGCTGAAAAAAATGGGCGACGAGCTTCAAAAAGCCACCGACAAATTCATAGCGGAAATAAATTCGATTTACGATGCGAAAGAAAAGGAAATAATGGACTGATGCCTTCGGATTTTCGCGGCGAAAATTCTATTCCTCGCCATGTGGCTGTGATAATGGACGGAAACGGACGCTGGGCGCAAAAGCGAGGGCTTCCGCGCACCGCCGGCCACAAAGAAGGCTTGGAAACTGCGAAGCGCATCGTGCGGGCCGCGTCCGATTTGGGCATAAGTTACGTTACTCTCTATACTTTTTCCACCGAAAACTGGAAGCGCGCTCAAGAGGAAGTGGGCTATTTGATGGGGCTCATCAAAGGGCATCTGCGGGCGGAATTCGAGTTTTACAAGGAAAATAAAATTCGCATCGAGCACATAGGAAACCTTTCTGGATTGCCGCGCGACGTGCAGGAAGAGATTCTGAACGCGAAAAAAGACACGGCGGATTTTTCTGGAACGACTGTGGTTCTTGCGATAAACTACGGCGGCCGCGATGAAATCGTCCGGGCGGCGCGAAAATTGCTTGAAAGCCCTGTCGCCTCGCAAGGAAAAATTCTTTCGGAAGAAGATTTCTGCGCGGCATTCGATATGCCTTCCTTGCCCGAAGTGGACCTCCTTGTGCGCACTGGCGGCGAGATGCGTTTGAGCAATTTTATGCTTTGGCATGCGGCATACGCGGAACTGTTTTTTACGGACACGCTTTGGCCGGATTATGGTGTGGAAGAATTCGAAAACTGTGTCAAGGAATTTTCTGCGCGTAACAGGCGGTTCGGAGGCGTGAATTCTCCGGGAGACGCAAAATGAGCAAGCTCATACAAAGGCTTTTGATTTTTTTTGTAGGAATCCCTCTTATACTCGGCATTGTGCATTTTGACCCTTCCAACAGCATCGCGTTCAATGTGCTGCTGCTGGCGGTGTGCGCCATCGCAGCCCATGAAATGTGCGTCATCTTCGCTTCTGGCGGGGAAACATTGCCGAAGCCCTTGGTGATTTTTTTGTGCGTGGCGATTCCCGCGTGCACTTACATCGGCTTGGATTTTTCACTTCGAATTGACCTGTGCGATGTCGCGCTCGTGGCAGCCGTGTTCATAACGTTCGCCTTCGAGATATTTTCCGCGCGGACTTTCGAAAAGTCCAATGTCCGCATTTCGCGTTCTGCCTGCACTCTCTTGTACGCAGGATTTTTGCCTTCTTTTATCACGCGCCTTTCTTTGATGAATAATTCTTCCGCTCACCTTATGACATTCCTTGTGATGGTGTTCATAAGCGACAGCGCGGCATGGCTTTTCGGAATGCTCTTCGGAAAAAGCAATCGCGGTGTAGTGGCGGCAAGTCCGAACAAAAGCGTGGCAGGATTTGTGGGCGCGTACCTCGGATGCATATTGGTGGCTTTCCTTTCTTCGTATTTGGTGTTCGCTTCCGCGTTTGATGTTCCGAACAAGTTGCTGCGAGTGCTCGTCTTGGGCATCGTCGTGTGCACGGCAAGCGTCATTGGCGATCTTGCCGAAAGCGTCTTTAAGCGCAGCGCGAACATCAAGGACAGCGGAAAAATCGTTTTGGGACGCGGCGGCGTTTTGGACAGCGTTGACTCAGTTTTCATGGCGGCTCCATTCTATTACTGCTTGGTTCGATTTTTGTTTTCTTCTGCCGGATTATGAAAGACATTCTCGTTCTTGGCGCGACAGGCTTCATAGGAAAAAGCACTCTCGATTTGGCGCGGCATCACAAAGACAAATTTCGCGTGGTGGGTCTTCACGCGCATTCTTCGAAAAAAACGCTTGCCTCTTTGGAGAGCGAGTTCCATTGCCCAACGACGCTTTCTTCTTTGGAAGGCGAGGATGGGATTGCACGGCTTTTGGATGCCGCGAAACCGCAAATCGTGGTGAACGGCATTGCGGGAAGCGCGGGGCTTGTTCCCAGCAAAATGGTTTTGGAACGCGGAATCGACCTTGCGCTTGCGAACAAAGAAAGCGTGGTGATGGCGTGGCATCTGATAAATGAAATCGCGTGCAAGAGCGGGGCAAAGATTCTGCCGGTGGACAGCGAGCACAGCGCGATTTTCAACCTCGCTTCGTTTTGCGGACGCGACAAGATTGCAGAAATAATTCTTACCGCGAGCGGAGGCCCGTTCAGAAACTACAGCGAATCCCAACTTGAGAATGTGACTCTCGCCGACGCGCTAAAGCATCCCACTTGGAACATGGGAAAAAAAATCACTGTGGATTCCGCGACGCTCGCCAACAAGGGGCTTGAAGTGATTGAAGCGTGCAGGCTTTTTGAGATGCCGCCAGAGCGCGTGGACGTGGTGGTGCATCCTGAAAGTTTGGTTCATTCGCTTGTGCGCACTACGGACGGAATTCTCTATGCGCAGATATCCGAGCCTGATATGCGGCATCCGATAATGGGCGCGCTCTGCTTTCCCGAATATGTGGACAGCGGCTTGGAAAAATTCTCGCTTGCGGGGCACAATATGAGTTTTATGCAGGCGCGCCGCGAAACCTTTCCGCTTTTGGATGCGGCGTATTCTGCCGTAAGGAGGGGGCCGCTTTATACAATCGCATTCAATGCGGCTGACGAAGTGGCTGCGAACGCTTTCATTGAAGGCAGGATAAAATTCTTGCAGATAGCGCGTGTTGTGCAAAGAACGCTTGAAATGGATTGGAGCGGAAACCTTTCGGATTGGGACGATGTTTTCCAATGCGACAGGATGGCGCGGGCAGCCGCGGAGGAAATGCTTTGAACATAATATATGGGCTTTTTGTCCTGAGCGTGATAGTCTGCTTTCACGAAGTGGGGCATTTCGTGGCAGCAAGGATTTTCGGCGTAAAAGTGGAATCATTTTCCATAGGAATGGGACCGATACTTTTGCACAAGACATTCCGCGGCACGGACTACCGGCTTTCGCTTCTTCCGATAGGCGGCTACTGCGGAATGAAGGGCGAAAAGGACTTTGTGAATGCCATCGAAGAAAACCTCCCATGTGTTTCAGGCGAAAAAGATTCGCTCTACGGAATCCACCCGATGAAGCGTGCGGCAATCGCGTTGGCAGGACCACTTTTCAATTTGATTATGGCTGTAATCGCATACACTGTGATAGCGATACTGGGCTACAGTTACTACACGAGAAGCGCGACAATCGAAATCCCGGAAGACCCTTCGTTTCGTTCCCCCGCCCGCGACGCAGGCATAATTTCGGGCGACACCATCACCAGCATAAACGGAATTGCGATAGGTGATTTTTCGGACATATTTTCAGAAATTTCTTCGCGGCCGGACGAGGATGTCGTGGTGGAAGTTTTGCGGGGAGGGGAAAGGCTCACATTCACCGTGCGCACGATTTTGAACAAGGAAAGCGGCATCGGAATGATTGGCGTTCAGAGTTCGGGGGCAATTCTTTCAAAGGAAGTCGCCGGCGTTCCGCCGTTTCAGGCCGTGCGCCAAGGTTTTTTGGAAACAGGCAAAATGATTGCGCTTACGATAAAAAGCATCGGCGTGCTTTTCAAGGGAGTGGACATAACAAACGCCGTTTCAGGTCCTGCGCGGATAAGCAGTATGCTTGGCGAAAGCGCGCGCGAAGGGTTTTTGCAGGATTTCAAGGTGGGCGTCGTTGTATTGTGCCAGTTTGTCGCGCTGATATGCGTCTCGCTTTTTATTATGAACCTGCTTCCGATTCCAGTGCTTGACGGAGGGATGATTCTGTTCGCTCTGATTCAAGCCGCAACAAAAAAGCAGATTCCGCCCAAAATCCAATACGGGATTCAGATTGGAGGGGTGGTCGTAATCGCCGCGCTTTTTATGCTGGGGCTTTCTGGCGACATCCGATATTTTGTAGGACGCGCGAAAGACTAGGGGATTGAAATGCGGAGAATTAAAAATGTGTTTTTAAACTTGACTAAACCGTGTCAAGTTTAACTTCGAGTTTTTATAATCACCGCGCACTTGCAAAGTGTCGTCATATCTGCTATAATTTTTTCGCTATGGAAAAAAAAAGCTATGTCAATAAGAACATATACGAGATTTCGTTTTCGATGCGGAGGGAGCGCGCGAGAAAAATCAGGAATATTTTGCTTTTTTTGTTCCTGTTCATTTTTTTGCTGAATGCGATTCTCGCGTTTTTGATAAAGCCTGTCGCCCAAAGTTCGCTTTCGATGGAGCCGAACATCGTGCGGAATTCTTTTTCGCTTGCAACGCCGCGCGCGCTTTTTTCCGAGAACAAAATCCGCCGTGGAGAAATCGTGCTGATTTCGCGTCCCGAAAAAAAATCCGCTACGCTCCTGCAAAATGCCGCGGATATGTTTTTATGTTTGGTGACGTTCCGAAAAAAATCAAATGAAAATCCTTTTTTGAGCCGAATCGTCGCGCTTCCCGGCGACACGATTTACATGAAAAATTTTGTGCTCTATGTCACTCCGCGGGACGAACGCTTTTCGTACACGGAATTCGAACTTAGCCAAATTCCGTACAGCATAGATATCCGCGTGCCTCCGCCAAATTGGGACACGATGATTGGCGTTCACGGCGACTTTGAAAAGATGACGCTTGGCGCGGACGAATATTTCGTGCTTGCCGACAACCGCCTTTCTTCGATGGATTCGAGGATGTTCGGCGCGGTGAAAAAAGGTCGCATAAAGGGAAAGGTTGTCTTGACCTACTTTCCGTTCAAAAAATTTCGCCTTTTCCGTTCAAAGGCGCGAAAATAAATGCTCCTCTACATTCACATTCCTTTTTGCTTGCAGAAGTGCGGCTACTGCGATTTTTTCAGCAGGCGGCCGCAGGATGTTTTTTGCGGGAGCGCGTTTTCCATGCGCGACTACATCGATGCCGTTTCCAACCAAATCAAATTCCTTGTGGCGCGTTTTGGCGTGAAAGAATTTTCTTCGGTTTACATAGGAGGGGGAACGCCGAGCATATTGGGCGAACAGGATTTGTCCGCGCTTTGCGCCTCAATCAAGTCTTCCGTAGACGCTTTTTCGGAGACTGTGGAATTCACCATCGAAGCAAATCCCGAAACTGTTTCGGAAGGATTTTTAGAGGCTGCGCAATCCGGCGGCGCGAATCGCCTTTCGCTGGGCATACAATGCGCGGACGATGGCGTTCTAGGATCTGTGGGGCGCAGGACGAGCCGCGCTCAAATTCTTGAAGCCGTTCGTCTCATAAAAAAGAATTGGCGCGGACAATGGTGCGCCGACTTCATCGCGGGGCTTCCGTTTCAGACAAAGGAGATGCTGCGCGACGACTTGGATTTCGCGTTTCAAAACGGCGCGGCGCACATTTCCCTTTACGCGCTTTCGCTTGAAGAAGGAACTCCGCTTGCGAAAAATGTTGCGGCGGGCGTTGCTGAATATGACGCGGATTTTGCGGACGAACTTTGGCTTTTCGGGCGGGAAATTTTGGAGGGCTTTGGATTTTCGCATTATGAAATTTCGAATTTCGCGATTCCGGGACACGAAAGCAGGCACAACGGCGGCTATTGGCATCTCCGCGATTATCTTGGAGCGGGCGCGGGGGCTGTGGGAACGATTTGGATGGGAAACGGAAATCCTGCCTTGAAGGAAAATCCCGCGCAAAAAAAAGGCGTGCGTTTTGCGAACACGCATGACATAAGGAAGTACGTAAATTTTTGGAAAGAATTCGAATGGCGGCGCGGTGAAGAAATCCCGCACCTTCCGTGCGAACTTGAGGCGATTGACTTGCAGACGGAAGAGAAGGAATTCCTTATGATGGGATTTCGCACTTCCCTCGGAGTCGGAGAAAATGAATATCGCGCGCGTTTCGGGAAAGATTTTGCAGAGCGACTTGGCGCGGAAAACGGCGCGTTTGAAAGATGGCGGAAAAAAAATCTCGCGCACGTCACGGAAAAAAACGGCGAAGTTTTTTATTCCCTCACGCGCGAAGGGCTTTTGTTTTTGAACAGGTTTTTGATTGAAATCTGACAGCGCGTGCGCCCAGATAGGCGAGTTTTTGTGAAGCAGAAAGTCGGACTTAAAATCGGCAACGCGCGTTTTCGCGGTTTTCATGTGCGAAGGAACAAGGCGGACGAAAATGCAATTTGCACAAGCGGGCGAACTCGTCAGCAGGGATTTGCATTGCGCGGCATTTTCGGTTTTTAAGGTTCGCATTTTATTCGCGGATTGTTTTTAGTTTTCCGCCCAAAAAAGAAACGATTGCGGAGGGCTTTACCCCCGCCTTGTCGCCGTCCGAGACAATCAGTTCCACTTCGCTTTCGAATTCGGCGCGGATTTCCGCCACGGAATTCAACGCTCTTTCGCCCGAGCGGTTTGTGCTTGTAGAATAGATTGGAGAGCCGCACAGCATGATTACTTTTCGAAGCCATTCGTCGTTCGGGCAGCGGAACGCTGTGGTGTCGCGCCCGGTGATTTTTTTGTAGCGAGCGTTGTTCTCAACGATTACGGTCAAAGGACCGGGCCATCTTCCGAAAATTTCTTGTGGCAGGATATGGTCGGTGTAATTGTAGATGCTTTCGGGCTCGGATAGGAGTTCTATGAAGGGCTTGTCTTCGCCGCGGCCCTTTATTTTGCGGATGATTTTTTCCGTGCTGAATTCGCTCTCTTCTCGCGAAACGATTCCGCTGAATCCGTATACGGTGTCGGTCGGAATTATTACGATTTTGCCTTCTTTGATTATGGAAGAGGTTCGCTCTGCGGAATCTTTTTCAGACTTGCGCAACATCATAGACGGGAATGCCCTCGATGGTCTCAAAATTGCGCTGAGCCTTGCGGGAGAAAGTTTTTTTCACTCCGTAGGAAACGTCGAACAATGCGAGCACGAAAAATACGAGAAGCCCCACAGCCGCCGCCGCTCCCTTGGAAAACCATTCGCCCACATACGCTACGGGATGGCTTTTTAGTACGGTGCCCATCTCATACATAAGCGAGTCGGACACGCCCAGCCCCTTTATCTTTACGAGTTTTTCGCCCGGGAAAACATAGTCCAGTTTTCGCGCGTATGCGGCGATTACGTCCATGTCGCTTCGCATTGCGGCTTTTTCTAGATGCAGGTCGTCATTTATTTTCTGGATTTCCTGCGTGTGTGCGCTGATGATTCGCTTTTGCTCCTCCATCTGCCTTTGCGCCCAAATGCCGTTTTCTCCGCACGTTATCGAAAGCAAAACGTACACGCAGGTTCCGGCGAGCAGGGAAATCAAATATTTCGTTGTAGCCATTTTACAAATTATCGGCAAAAAAAAACTTTTCTTCATAAATATTTCCGCGCGAGCGGGCAATGCGATGGACGTGTTTTCCGCGAAACAGATGGGAAAACTCATGGTTAAACGCGGAAAGTGGTTTGCGTTTCGGCTTGGGAGTGGAAGAAGTTTTGTCTGATTTTGTTTTTCAAAAATTCAAGTGGACAATTCATTTTTTCGTGATATAATGGGAGAAAACGCCGCGTGTTCAATCACATCAATGGCAATTTGTACCACTACGCGGGGAATAATCCGGTAAGGTATGTTGACCCGGATGGGAAAATTCTTGAAAGACCAGTTTATCTTTTCAGAAATTGAGAAAGGCGCGACGATGCGGCTGGCACAGAAACAATAAAACAAGTTAATCTTTTTTAATGAAAACAAAACCCAAAAAACATCCTAATAAGGTTTTGGTAATATGTTTTGATTTCAAGACAAACAGCAAGGTTGTCAATGATGAAAAATAATTGGAAAGAAAAGGCAGGCAACGCGATAATCTTTTTCATTTGCTGTGCCATAACATTGTTTATAAGTCTGCTTTTTGGACTGGGCAAAGTATTTTTTGTATTCGTTGCCGAATATTGCATAGCGTTTGGCATTGTCGAAATTGTAAAAGTCTTTTTGATGGGGTGGAAATACGGAATTATTCTTTTCTTTGCAAATGTATGTTTGGCTTACTATTTGTCCACGATTTTTCATTGTATAAAATGGGGAGAGGATTTAAAAAATATTGTTCTTGCCATTCGCCCTTCCATATACTTATTGTTATTCTGTCAATATTTTCAACGCTTTTAGGATATACAGTTTTAATAATACGAAGTTTCAAAATGAAAGGAAAAGTCTGATTTTCCCGTGCAAAATCCCCCAGTCAAGGAATTGTACGAACTGTACGCATTTTTCGCACCACGCTCAAGCGGAGAATTTGTCTATAACGATAAATTTATAGTAAATGCAGATTTTAGATATGAGGAGGATTACTTTTTTATGATTTTTTGCTCTCTGTAAAATCAACCATTGTCTGCAACGCCGCAAACCGTTCCGCCTACGGAGAGCACCCCTGTCCGTGCACTGTTAGATACCCTGTCCGTACAATGTTTAAAGCACTCTCCGTGCGTCCGTTAATGCCGTTAACGGACGCACGCGCATTCCGCTTTTTGCATCGCCGGAAACGCGGTTTCGTAGCGAAGCGAGAAACCGCAGTCTATAAACGAGTTTTCGTAAGAAAAGTCGAAGTTAAAATGGTCCGCGCTAAATTAGCGGACTATTTTAAACATTGCAAAAAAACACGTTCCGTGATATAATTCATATTATGATTTCCCGATACTTTCAGAATCTCCTGAACGACAAGGCGGCCTCCGCCATACGAAAAATGTTCGAGGAAGGAAAAATCCTGAAACAAAAATACGGCGAAGACAATGTGTATGATTTCAGTCTGGGCAATCCCGACTTGAATCCGCCGCAAAAGGTCCTTGATGCGATAAAGGAAGTCGCGCTCGACGAGCGCAAGGGCGTGCACGGCTATATGTCCAACGCGGGCTTCGACGAGGCGCGAGAAGCCATGGCAAAAAAGGAAAGCGCGCAGCAGAAAGTTTCCGTGGATTCATCGTGCGTTGTGATGACTGTCGGGGCTGCGAGCGCGATAAGCGCGGTAGTCAAAACCCTGATAATGCCGGGCGAGGAAGTCGTAGTTCCGTCTCCGTTCTTTGCGGAATACACGCACTATGTCCACGGTCATGGAGGCGCGCTCGTGCCAGTGGAAACCAAATCTGATTTTTCGCTAGACATCGAAGCCGTGAAATCCGCCCTTTCGCCAAAAACCGTAGCCGTGATAATAAACTCTCCGAACAATCCCACGGGCAGGGTCTACACAAAAGAGGAAATCGCTTCGCTCTGCAATGCCCTCAGGGAATTCGGAGAAAAGAACGGCGGCCGCTGTCCCTATCTCATCTGCGACGAGCCTTACCGCGACATCGTGTATGACGGCGTGGAAGTGCCGCCTGTTTTTCCCGAATATCCGTACAGCGTCATCGTAACATCGTTCGCGAAAAATCTGAGCGTTCCCGGAGAGCGCGTTGGCTACATTTGCGTGAATCCGCTCAACCCTGAAAAATCAGATTTCATTGCGGCAGCAACGATGGCATTCAGGATTTCAGGCTGCGTCAACGCGCCGGCTTTCTTCCAAAGGGTTATCGCAAAGTCTTGGGACGCGCAAGTCGATTTTTCGTCTTACCGCAAGCGGCGCGACCTTTTGACGGAAATCCTCGACAGCGCGGGCTTTGAATATTGCAAGCCGCAAGGCGCGTTCTACGTGTTTTGCAAAGTGCCCGAGGCTTGGAACGGCGACGATTCGGGCTTTGTGGACGAGCTTGCGCGCCATCACATACTTTGCGCTCCCGGCGGGGGATTTGGAAAAAAGGGCTGGTTTCGCATAGCCTATTGCGTTCCCGAAAAGACAATCATAGGCTCGCGCGAGGCTTTTTGCAAGGCGGCTCGTTCAAGGCAATGAAAACTCCGCGCCGGCATTTTGCAACGCGCCGGATTTTCGCAAACTAAATTGAAAATTCAAACTGATATGATTTGGAGGAAAAAATGAAAATTCTTATGGTAAGTTCAGAAGCAGTGCCCTACGCGAAGACCGGCGGTTTGGCGGACGCGGTGAGCGCGCTCGCAATAACGCTTACGAACATGGGACACGATGTGAAAATCGTGATACCGCGCTATTACAAAATAGACCGCGCCCGACTTTTGCAGTTGCCAGGCCCGATGGGAGTGCCTGCCGGTCAGACCGAGGCTTGGACCGCGCTCTACAAGACCACGATGCCTGGCTGCGACAAACTCGAAGTCTACTTCATCGACCACGAAGGCGCTTTCGGGCGCGACGGAATTTACGGCGTGCCGGGCGAAACCGACTTCCACGACAATCCGTACAGGTTCGCGCTTCTGTGCCACGGCGCGTTCCAGATGTGCCGCAAGTTGGGCTGGTTTCCCGACATCATTCACGCCCACGACTGGTCCGCTTCGCTCGCGCTCTCGCTTCTCAGGCACGTATACCGCTGGCAGGATTTCGGCGGAACTGCGGGCGTAATCTCGATTCACAATTTGGGATACCAAGGCCAGTATTCCAAGGATTCGTTTCCCGCCTTGGGAATTGACTGGGGGCTGTACTACGGCGCGAGCCTCGAACACAACGGCGGCATAAATTTCCTGCAAAGCGGAATCGCTTGCGCGGAGATGGTTACCACCGTTTCGCCAACCTATGCGGAGGAAATAAAAACTGCCGAAGGCGGATTCGGAATGGACGGACTTTTGCGCGCCCGCGGCGATGCGGTTCGGGGCATCTTGAACGGATGCGACACTTCGGCTTGGAATCCCCAAATCGACAAGAAAATTCCCGCGACCTATTCCGTGAAGAACATGAAGGGAAAGGCCGTTTGCAAGGCGGAACTTCAAAAGCGATTCGGGCTCGAACAAAACCCCGACATTCCCGTGTTCGGAGTGGTGACGCGACTCGCCGACCAAAAGGGCATAGCAGAACTTTTCGCCCCGAGTTACGGCTGCCTTTACAGTTTGTGCGCCAACATGAACTTGCAGTTTGTAGTCTTGGGTTCGGGCGAAGCCTGGTGCGAAAACGAGATAAATGTCCTCCAGTCGAAGCTTCCGAATTTCCGCGCCTACATCGGCTACAGCGACGAACTGAGCCATCTCATCGAAGCGGGCAGCGACTTCTTCGTGATGCCTTCGCATTACGAGCCGTGCGGATTGAACCAAATCTATTCGATGATATACGGCACGCTTCCAATCGTGCGCAGGACCGGCGGACTTGCGGACACCGTGCAAAACTACAACGAAAGCACGGGCGAAGGAACTGGCTTTATGTTCGACGCCATCACTCCAAGCGCGGTGTACAACACAGTCGGCTGGGCAGTCTACGCCTACTACAACAAGAAGGAGCACATCAAGGCGATGCGCGAGCGCGGAATGAAAAGCGTGTTCAGTTGGGAAGACGCCGCAAAGAAATATCTCGAAGTGTATGAGGAAGCCCTTCGAAGGAAATAGCCCTTTGCGGCGCGAATCACATTGAAAAGTCCGTGCCCAAATAAAAATCGCGCGCCTTTTCGTCACGCAGGATTTCTTCGCGAGAACCCTGCGTGATGATTTCGCCGTTATTGATGATGATGGCGCGGTCCGTGATTTCAAGGGTGTCGCGGACATTGTGGTCGGTGATGAGGATTCCGATTCCGCGGTTTTTCAAAATCGAAATCATTTTTTTCAAGTCTGCCACGGCGATTGGGTCGATTCCTGCAAAAGGTTCGTCCAGCAAAAGGAATTTCGGGTCAATCGCGAGCGAGCGGGCGATTTCCGTGCGCCTACGTTCTCCGCCTGAAAGCGTGTATGCGAATTGCCTTCGGATTTTCACAATTGAAAATTCTTCAATCAGTTCTTCGAGCATCGATTTTTTTTGTGCCTTCGTCAAATCTTTTCTGCGCTCCAAAATCGCCCAGATGTTTTCTTCCACAGTGAGTTTCCGGAAAACCGAAGGCTCTTGCGGCAGATACGAGATTCCCATCTGCGCGCGCTTGTACATCGGAAGGTGGGTGAGGCGCTTTTCGTCCAAAAAGATTTCGCCACGCGTAGGCTTGTGAAAACCGATGACCATATAGAAAGAAGTGGTTTTTCCAGAACCGTTTGGCCCGAGCAAGCCGAGCACTTCGCCGGTATTCACAATAAAATCCACGCCCTTTACGACGTGCTTTTTGCCGAACGATTTGTAAAGGCTGCTCGCGCGAAGGGTGTGCGCCCTGTTTTCCGAAGGTTTTTTGGACAGGAAAATCGGGGCGGAATCGTGCGAAGCGTTTTCGGTTTTTTGCGGCGTTTCAAAAAAATCATCCATTGCTTTCTCCCGAGGAATTTTCGCCTTGCGTTTCCGCGTCCTTGTATTCTTTTTCCGAAGCCTTTTTTTGCTGCGATTTTTTTTCGGACGAATCTTTCTTTCCGTCATCCGTAACAAGACCGCGCACGTTTCCTTCCATCAGAATTTCTTCCGTGTCCATATTGAATGTGATTGTCTGCGCGCCGAACGTGTCGTCATCCTGCACGACTTTCGCGCTTCCGTTGAGTTCGAGCATCTGCTCGTTTTTCCTGTAAATTGCATACGCGCTTGTGCAGACATTTTTTTTCTGCTCCAGGCGGACATCGATTTGCAGAACCGCGATGTCGGTTTCGGAATTGTATTCGATGATTTGCGCCGTGGCTTTGACATCGTTGTCCTTGTCCACGAGATTCACGTTGCCGGAAAGCGTTACGATTTTCGTCTCCCGGTCGTATTTCAGATTGTCGGCGGAAAATTCCAAATTCGATTCTTTGTGGATTCCGCTGATTTTGCCGCTCGCGCTCACGTAGCGGAATTCCTTTCCGCTCAGTTGGATTGCGTCGGCTTTGACTTCGATTGATTCGGTAACGACGTTCGCGTTGCCCGAAAGTTCAGTGGTGTCTTCTTTTGAGCCTGCCCGTCCGCTCATTGTCCGCGCGGAAAAAGAAATCCGTTCTGCAAAGCATCCAGCGCAGAAGAAAAACGCCGCGAAAAGTGAAGCGAAAATGCGATGCGTGTTTTTTGAGAATTTCTTCATTTTCAAATCCTTGAATGTCCCGCGCAGGTTTTTACTCGTCTTCGGTTTGCGCTTCCGCGCCTTCATCCTTTTCTTCGTCAACATAACTTCCACGGACTTCCGCGCCGAACGAAAACCGTTCGCTCACCGCGCTTGCGGAAAAGTCTTGCCCGCTCAATGTGATTCCATCTTTTTCTATCGTGATTTCCTTTCCTCGTTCCCCGACAAGTTGTTCGGTCTTGCCGTTCCATTTGAGGCTTTCGCCCGAAATTCTCACATTGTGCGTTTCGCTTCGGATTTCGATTCCGCCGAAAAATTCGTAAATCTCTTCGTCCGTGTCCGCGCTCATAAGCCCTGCTTTTCCTGTCGCGTTCGTTTCTCCGTTCTCGTCCCTTGTTTCGAAGCGAATGTTTTGCGCGAAAACCTTTCCCGAATTTTTGAATTTTTCAAGACGCTCGCTCGAAATTTGCGCCGTTGTCTGTCCTTGTTCGATTCGCGAAAAATTCGCATTGTCAAGCATCAGTTCGGGAACGGACGATTCGCTTTCATAAACAGTGCCGTAATCCACGGAACAGCCGCCGAAAAATGCGGGCAATACTGCAAGGAAAAGTGCCGCGAATTTTGCTTTTTGGAATACTGCTGCGAAATTCTTTTTTTGGTGCACGCAGGTCGCGCAGATTTTTTTGTTTTCGAGAAGTTGTTTTTTTGCGCAGTCGCGTTTTGCAAAATTCATTTTTTTCTTTCGGCGGCAGCGGCAATGAACGCCGTAAAAAGCGGATGGGGCTTTGTGGGGCGCGAGACGAATTCGGGATGGAACTGCACGCCGATTCCCCATGGATGTTCATTCCATTCCAACGCTTCCACTTGCCCGTCGGCGGGGCAGGTGGCGGAAACCGCAAGCCCCAATTCTTCGAGCGCGTTCTTGTAGCGCGGGTCGAAACTGTACTTGTTGCGATGCCTTTCTGCAATCACGGATTTTTTGTAGACGGAATTTATCTTCGAGCCTTTTTCAAGCTTCACGTCGCTCACGCCGAGTTTCATCAAACTTGCCGTGGAAAGCCCCGCCTGTTCTTCGGGAAGGCTCACCACCGGATGCGTCGTGTTCTGGATGAATTCCGTGCTGTCCGCGTCTTCCCATTTCGCGAGGTTCCGCGCGGTTTCGATTGCCATCAAGTGCATTCCCAAATCGATTCCCAGATACGGAATCTTTTTTTCTCGCGCGAATTTCACGGCGGAAAGAAGCCCCAAAAATCCGCGGTTTCCCATGTTTCCGGGAATCAGTATTCCGTCAAGGTCGGAAAGTTCTGCCGAAATGTCTTGGATGCGTTCCAAATTTTCCGCGTCGATTTTTTTTACGGCGAGTTCCGCGTTGCAGCCAGTAACCGCCGCGTGGAAAAGCGATTCCTTTACGCTCTTTATGCAGTCGTCGAGGAAGTCGCGCTTTCCAATCAGGCCGATTTTGATTTTCTTTTCCGGCGAATTGAGTTTTGCAAGGAATGCCGTCCACGGCTTTATGTTGCATTTGAGGTCGTCGCCGAATTTCAGTTTCCGGAGGATTTCTGAATCCACGCCCTGCTTGTGGAAAATTACAGGAAGTTCGTATATGGATTTTTCCACGTCGGTGGAAGTGAACACCGCGCCTTCGGAAACGTTGCAGAAAAGCGCGAGTTTTTTCTTGAGATTTTTTTCGAGCGGAATCTCGCAGCGGCACAAAAGGATGTCGGGCTGAATTCCCGCTTCCTGCAACTGCTTTACCGAATGCTGTGTGGGCTTTGATTTTAGTTCCTCGCCCGTGATTACGGGAACGAGCACGAGGTGCACGCTCACCGAATTTCCTTTTCCCAATTCATGGATGAGTTGCCGCGCCATTTCCAGGTACGGAATCGTTTCTATGTCGCCGACAGTTCCGCCGATTTCTACAATTATTATGTCCGCTCCGCTTTGCGTGCCGATGTTGAGGATGCGCCGCTTGATTTCGTCCGTGATGTGCGGAATCACTTGGACGGTGCGCCCGTTGTAGCGGCCGGCGCGTTCGTTTCGAATGACTTGTTCGTAGACCTTGCCCATCGTGATGCAGTTTTGGCTCGTGATGTTCACGCTGGTAAAGCGCGAAAAATTTCCCAAGTCCAAGTCCGTCTCCGCGCCGTCCTCCGTGACGAAGACCTCGCCGTGCTGATATGGGCTTATGTTCCCTGCGTCAACATTGATGTATGGATCGCATTTTACGATTGCGATTTTGAGACCGTGGCATTCAAAGAGGCTTGCGATGGCCGATGATGCTACGCCTTTTCCGAGGCTTGAACAAACTCCGCTGGTCACCAGAACATATTTACTCATATCCTTTCAGTATAGCATTTCGAGAGCGTCTTTGCAAGTGCTTGCGTATCTGGGGAAACGACAACATCGCAAGAAAATGCTTGCGCGTTTTCTTGCTTCCGAGTTTTGCTTCGCAAAGCTCGCGGCTTTGTCTTGCGTCGCAACAAGTTGCCGAGGGATTTTGCTTTGAAAAATTCGCACGATGCCCGAGAATTCGGCTTAATTTTGCCTTGAAAAAAAATCGAAAAAAATAAAAATAACTCTTTTCATATTTAATATAATGTGATATAATGATAAGATAAGATTTATTATCGCTAAATCTTTTCAGAAAATATATTCGTTCACGGGAGGGCATGATGAACGAATGGCTCAAAAAACTTGGCGAATCCGCGAAGGCGGCTTGGGCCAAGTGGTCTAAAATTCAAAAAGCCATAGCTGTAGGTCTTGTGGTGATTGTGGTGGTCGCGGTAATCGCGATGTTCCGCGTTTCTTCCAGACCTTCGACGGTTCGACTTTTCAATGCGCCTGTTACTGGCGATTCCCAGACTCAAATTCTTATGCGGCTCGACCAAGAAGGCGTTCGCGCCGACGTGAACGATGCTGGCTATATTTCCGTGCCCGACGAGGCTACGGCAATTCGGATGCGCGCCATTTTGTTTGAGGAAGGGCTTGTTCCCACCAACATAGATCCGTTCGCGGGCGTTTTTGACCGCGGCTGGTCCACTACGGATGCGGATCAAAACGAAAAAATCAAGTTGGCAACGGAACGGAAACTCAAGCAGCACATTGAATCCATTCCAGACGTTGCCAGCGCGCAGGTGATGCTCGTGCTGCCTGAAAGCCGCCTTTTCCGTGCCGACCAAAACCCGGTTTCGGCGAGCGTGATTTTGACCACGCGCCGCGGAAGCGACCTTCTTACCAATCGCAGGCGAATCCGGGGAATCCAAGAACTTGTCCTTTCTGCCGTGGAAGGACTGACCGAAGAAAATTGTGTCATTTCCGATTCCGAGGGAAACATCCTCAACGATTTTGAAGGGCAGGCGGACTTTGACAGGCTGGATTTGGTAAAAAAACAGGAAAAACTCATCCGCGACAGCGAGGCATACTACCGCGCTCAGATTATCAAGCCGCTTCAAAGTTATTTTACGGACGACCGCGTCCGCGATTTGAACATAAAAATCGACATGGACTTTTCCGAAGAAACGCGCGATTCCGTGGTCTTCCATCCGATTGAAATCCGCCCCGACAACCCGGACACGCCCTATGACGATTCGGAATACCGCGATTACCTTCCGCGTTCAAGCCAGACGGTAACGCGCGAATGGCAGGGAACTGGATTCAATCCGCAGGGACCCGCCGGAACTGAAGGACAGAATCCGCCCGTATATTCTGATATGTCCAATGTAATCGGCCGCCAAACCGAAACCGGCGTTACTCAAAACAACGAGCTTAATCAAGATACGATTCACCGCGTGGAAAGCCCGCGCTTCGGGCGTGTCACAGTTTCAGTGAACGTTGACGGACGCTGGGAAACCGAGCGGGACGGCGACGGAAATCCGATTTTTGTAAACGAAAAGAATTATGATGAAATAATCGAGCGAATGCGACAGCGTTTTTCCGATTGGGACACGAACGAAATCACTCGCTCGAACGTGCGCCTGAGAATGGGAAGCGTTCTGCGAATTTACCAGCCTGTTCCGCACAGCACGCTTGAAGACATCGCTGCCCTCATTCAAGGCGCGATTGGCTACGATCGTGCGAAAGGCTATATGGTTGTCGTCCGAAACATCGCCTTTGACCGCATCGCGGATTTTGAAAGCGAAGACAGCGCGATTCTCAAGGCACGCCAAACCCGTCTGACCATAATCTTGGTGTTGGCTGGACTTGCGATAATCCTCACGGTTTTCATAATGTATCGCGTAATCAGCCGCGAAATGGAACGCCGCCGCCGTTTGCGCGAAGAAGAACTGCTCAGAAAACAGCAGGCCGCTCGCGACCAAGCCCTTTGGGAGGCAAAGGAAGACGGCGTGGAAGTTACGATGTCCGTGGAAGAGCGGCGCAGGGCGGAACTTCAAGAGAACGCCATCGCGATGGCAAAGGAACACCCGGAAGATGTCGCGATGCTGATTCGCACTTGGCTCATGGAAGAATGATGAGAATGCGCCCGCGCGTTTTTGTCGAATCGAAAAGAAATATTGTTTGAGACGGGTTTGTCAAACGCCCGTCCGAGGAAATTTTTATGGGTAATTTTGATTTTCAGAAAACTTCGCAGAGAAATATTCCAGGAAAGAAAAAGGCGGCGATTCTTTTTGGCGAGCTTGACCCTTCTGCCGCCGAAGCCGTGATGGATTATCTCAACGCGGACGAAAAGAAAAAACTTTTGAAAGCCATGAGAAAACTCGGCACAAAATACAATCCAAACAACCCCGCCGAAGTTCAAGACGAAATTTTTGTACTTGAGACTTTAGAAAGATTCGGAAAAGTCCGAAACATATATAAGGACGTCGCTTCAGAAAGAAAGGCTTTTGAAAAGGTTTCGGCAACGCCCGCCGCAAAAGTGAGGCGCGCGCTCGACGACTATCCGGACAGGGTCGCTTCCGTTTTAAGCGCGTGGCTCAAAAAAGAAGAATAGTTTAGAGGGGAAATTCGAATGGCAGAAGAAGCGGCTGCGGCAAAATCCGCGGCAAAGCCTCAGCTCAAGCCGGCCAACGCGGGCGGCGGCAAAAAGGGTTCCAAAGATTTTAAAAGTCTCACCGGCAGGCAAAAGGCCGCCATTTTTCTTGTTTCAGTTGGAAGCGATGTTTCTTCCGAAGTGATGAAACATTTGCGTGAAGACGAAGTGGAAACTTTGACTTTCGAAATCGCGCGGCTTGAGACGATTGACGCTGAAATAAAAGATCAGGTTTTGGAAGAATTCCAGGACTTGATGAACGCGCAGAACTTCATCACCACCGGCGGTATCGACTACGCGCGCGAATTACTCGAAAAGTCTTTGGGAAGCCAAAAGGCCATCGACATCATAAACCGCCTCACTTCGAGCCTTCAAGTGCGTCCGTTCGATTTCATTCGGCGAACAGACCCCGCGCACTTGCTCAACTTCATTCAGCAGGAATATCCGCAGACAATCGCGCTTATCTTGGCGTATTTGGAACCGGCGAAGGCGGCAATCATTTTGCAGAATCTTCCCGAAGAAATGCAGCCTGAGGTTTCGAAGCGTTTGGCTACGATGGACCGCACTTCGCCCGATGTTTTGCGCGAAGTGGAGCGCGTTTTGGAAAAGAAACTTTCCACGCTTTCTTCCGAAGACTACACGGCTGCGGGCGGCGTAGAATCAATCGTAGAAATCTTGAACCTCGTAGACCGTTCTTCCGAAAAGGCCATCATCGAGGCGTTGGAAGAAGAAGACCCGGATTTGGCGGAAGAAATCAAAAAGAGAATGTTCGTTTTCGAAGACATCGTTATGCTCGACGACCGCTCCATTCAGCGCGTGCTTCGCGAAGTGGACACGCAGGAATTGGCGAAGGCGCTCAAAAGCGTGGACGCGGAAGTCCAGGACAAGATTTTCCACAATATGTCAAAGCGCGCCGCGAGTATGCTCAAAGAAGATATGGAGTTCATGGGACCGGTTCGCTTGAAGGACGTGGAAGAAGCGCAGCAAAAGGTTGTTTCCACAATCCGCCGTTTGGAAGAAAAGGGCGACATCGTTATCGCGCGTTCTGGCGAGGACGAACTTGTAAGTTGATTCGTGCAAAAAGCAAGGAAGAAAGATGGCGAAGAGTGTTTTCAGGTCCTTTGAGTTGAAGGACGACAAAGAAGATGTGGTTACGCTGAAACTCTTCCATGATTATTCTCCGCCGGAGGAGGTCGTGGAAGAAGAGGAGGCACCCGAATATACAGGACCTACCGCCGATGATTTGCGTCGTGAGGCGGAGGAATTCAAGAAGAATTGGGAAGCCGAAAAAGAGCAGATGTTTGCCGAGGCGCAGGCACAGGCCGATGAAATCGTCAAAAAGGCGGAGTCGGCGGCTTTCGCGGAAGTCAAGCGGCAGACCGACCAGGCGCAGGTTCTGAAAGTCGATGCCGAAAACAGTGCGAAGCAAATCCAAAAAGACGCGCAGGAAAAGGCGCAGCAAATGATTGCGGAAGCGCAGGCGGAAGTGGAAAAAATCCGCGCCGACGCTTCAAAGCAGGGACAGTCCGAGGGACGGGAAACAGGCTACGCCGAAGGTTCTGCCGAAGCCGCCCGCCTTGTCGAGCGCATCCACAAGATGCTCGATGCGGTGATGCAGCGCCGTCAGGAAATCTTGGACGAAACCGAACATCAGATTGTGGAACTCGTGATTTTGAGCGTCCGCAAAATCGTAAAGACAATTTCGGAAAATCAGAAGAACGTGATTTTGAGCAATGTCCTTTCTGCGCTCAAAAAAGTCAAGGAACGCGGCGACATCACGATTCGCGTGAATTTGGAAGACGTGAAACTCACCACCGAACACACGAAGGATTTTTTGCAGCACGTGGAAGGCGTGAAGGGAATCACTGTGGTGGAAGATTCCTCCGTGGAACGCGGAGGCTGCATCGTGGAAACCGACTTCGGCGCAATCGACGCGCGCATTTCTTCGCAACTTGCGGAATTGGAAGAAAAAATTCTGGAGATTTCTCCGATAAAAACCGTGGCAAAGTCCGATTCAAATGAACGATGAATTCCTACGACAAGAAATTCAGTCTTGAAAAATATCTCAAAAAAGTTGAGTCCGCCGAAACGATTCTCTATGTCGGAAAAGTGAAGAGCGTGAACGGTCTTGAAATCTTAAGCGAAGGACCGCATTCCGTCATCGGAGAAATTTGCACGATTCGAATTGAAAGCCTCAAAAAAGAAATGCTCGCGGAAGTCGTGGGACTTGAAGGAAACACGGTTCGCCTTACGGCGTTCGGCGACACGCGCGGAATCGAAGTCGGAACGGAGGTGGTGGCTTCCGGGCAGACATTGCAAGTGGGCGTGGGCGAAAATCTTTTGGGGCGCGTAATCGACGCGACCGGAAAGGCTGCCGATGGAAAGGGCGAGCCTGCCTGCGAAATTTATTATCCTGCCTTGGCGAACGCGCCCGATCCGATGAAACGAAAGCCGATAACTCGCCGCATAACTACGGGCGTGCGTTCGATTGACTCGATGCTCACCGTGGGGGCGGGGCAGCGGCTTGGAATCTTTGCAGGCTCCGGCGTCGGGAAATCCACTTTGATTAGCATGATGGCGCGCAACACGAATGCCGATGTCAACGTGATTGCGTTGGTGGGAGAGCGTGGGCGCGAAGTGCTCGATTTTATAAATCGCGATTTGGGCGAGGAAGGCTTGAAGCGTTCCGTTGTGGTTGTTGCCACGAGCGACACGCCGAGCATTTGCCGTTTGCGCGCGGCATTCGTTGCCACCGCAGTCGCCGAATATTTCCGCGACCAAGGAAAGGATGTCATGCTGATGTTCGACAGCGTGACACGCTTTGCGATGGCGCAGAGGGAAATCGCGCTTTCGAATGGCGAGCCTCCCGCGCGCGAAGGCTTTCCTCCGAGCGTTTTCGATATGATTCCAAAGTTGCTCGAACGGACGGGCACGAATCAAAAAGGCTCGATTACTGCCTTTTACACGGTTCTCGTTGAGGGCGACGACATGAACGGCCCGATTGCGGATACGGTGCGAGGCGTGGTGGACGGGCACATTGTCCTCAGCCGCACCTTGGCGCAGGCGTACCATTATCCTGCCGTGGATGTGCTTGCAAGCATAAGCCGCCTTGCCCGCCGCGTCACTGGAAACGCGACGCGCGAAGCCTGCGGAAAAATCAGGCGGCTCATGGCTACTTATCAGCAGAACGAACTGATGATTACGACCGGGGCTTATGCGCAGGGCGCGTCCGCCGCCATTGACGAGGCGATTGAAAAGCACGAGGCGATTGAGGAATTCCTAAAGCAGGAAGAGCGCGATGTGTGCACCATGCGCGACACGCTCGAAAAACTTTCCGCGCTTTCCGAAATCGAAATCCCAGAAGAAGAGTTCGCCGATTATATCGCGGAAGAAATCCCGTCTTCTCCGCAAAGTGCGGGCATCGAAGAAAGCGATTCAGATGAAGAAGTTTAAATTCGAACTTGAGCAACTTCTGAATCTCAGAGAGTACGAGCAGGAGCAGGCTCAAATCGAACTTGGAAAAGCCGTGAGCGTTGAGACGAAAATCCAAGCCGACTTGGACACGCTCGCGCAGCAATACGCCGCCGTAAAGAAGATGGGCGAGGGCGAGCGCGATTTTGCGAAGATTGCCGAAGCGCAGCAATTCTTTTCGTTCGTGAAATATCAGCAGGAAAAACTTTTCGAGCAGATGGCGCAGGCGAAACTCGTTACCGAAGAAAAGCGCGCGGCGTTCAACGCCGCCATGCAAAAGACAGAACGCCTCAAAAAACTTCGCGAACTAAAACTTGAAGAGCACAACGCCGCGCAAAAAAAAGAAGAGGCGAAATTCTTGGACGACATCTCCACTTACAAATACAACTGAAAATCAATCGTGCGGAGAATTTCAAACGCCGACGCACTGCGCCGGCGTTTGTTGGTTTAGAAGGCGGTTATCTTTCCGATGTACAATGTGAAGCCGCTTTGGGATTTCCAGTCGCCTAAGGTTTCCGCGTGCACGATGAAATCAGTGCACAGCATTTTCTTGCTTGGCTGAAATCCATCCCAAGTGTTGTCTTTGGCGGTGGCGACACTTCCTCTTTTTATGGTAGGCGTGGCTGGAATATCCTGTGAACTGATTAAAGAAATCCATCTCCAATTTCCCCAATTGTCGCCATCAGAGAGATCCAAAAGTTGAACCGAGATTTGATGCCCAGAATCTGCCTTCGCGCCAAAGATTGTCACGCTGAATGTCTTTTTGCCTTTCAGACTTACTGGGTCAACCATGACCCTTACCCCGCCTTCTTTTGAAACGATTTTCAAGTACTTTTCGCCGTTGATTTCCACAACCTCGCCGCTTTTGTAGGTTGCTGGGTCAAAAACAGTGACTACTTCCGAGTTGTCAGATTTCGGAGCGGCGTACCCCCCCCCAGTAGCCAAAACCAATGCCATTGCCGCAAACAGCGCGGCCACTTTTGCTTTTTTCATAAAGCACCTCCTAAAAGTACACGTTTTACATCCGCCGATGATAATTTCCTGCAATCCGTCGGAATCGCAGTTTTGCAACAGGACAAAAACTGGCGTTGAAATCTGCCGCGCAATTCATGCGGCGGAGTTCAACTTTCAGTATTTGAACGCGCTTCCTCCGATGAACTCGCGGATAATCGAGCGGGTGGGAACTGCCTCCGCCGGAATCAGCGGGAACGTGTCCAAAAAGCGCAAAAGGCGGCACGCTTCGGAATACTCGCGCTGTGAGGGGGTGATGCATCGCAAAAGAGGCTCGGCGTATATTTTCAGCACAGAAAGCTCGTAGTCGAGCGCGGTGTTCAAAATCGCGTCCGCGTTGTTTTGAAACGGAAAAATGTGCAGCCTCTCTCCGCGCCGCACCGAATCCCACATTGAAATCGTTTCTGCCGCGCTCTTTCCGCGGAAATTGTTGTCGCGCACGATTCGGCGAATCAGGCGGTTGTCGCTCGTGGAAATGCGGTTGTGCTCGTTCATGTTCAGTTGCGTCAGCGCGGAAAGGTAAAGCTTGAATTTGTATTCGCTTTTGACGAGCGGGGTGAGGCGGTCGTTCAGTCCGTGGATTCCTTCCATAATCAGGATGTCGTTTTCGCCGAGTTGCATCGTCGTACCCTTGTATTCGCGCGTGCCCGAAGTGAAATTGTAGCTTGGGATTTGCACCAGTTTTCCGTCCAAGAGTTCGACAAGGTTTTGGTTTATCAGTTCGATGTCCAAAGCCTCAAGGCACTCATAGTCGTAGTTTCCGTTTTCGTCCTTCGGATTGCTTTCTCGCCCCACGTAGTAATTGTCCAAACTTATGACTTTCGGCCTGTAGCCGATTGCCTCAAGTTCCAAGGCGAGTTTTTTTGCGGAAGTGGTCTTCCCCGAACTTGAAGGGCCTGCGATGAGAACAAGGCGCACCTTTCCGCGGCTTTGGATTTGCGTCGCGATTTCGCTGATGCAGCGTTGTTGGAAGACCTCCGTTATGTTGATGAAGTCGTTCGCCCTGCGCTTGCTCACAAGTTCCGAAAGCGAAGCCACCGTGACAATGCCCACTTGCTTTCCCCAGTTCTTGTAACGCTCGTAGGTTTCGGAAAGGACCGGGACATCGTGGAATTCGGAAATCTCGTCGGGCTTCGCGCTGGTGGGAAAGCGCAGCAAAAAACCTTTCCGGTACTTCACCAGGTCGAACACTTTGAGCATACCAGTGGAAACCAAAAGCGGGCCGTAATACAAGTCCGTGAAAATGCTCCGCTCGCCCTCGGCGTTCTCGTCCACGACAATCGCGTTCATCTGGACGCGCGTGGGGCACTTGTATTTCATCCCTTTTCGGGTTTCCGTAAGCCCGAGCGATTCGAAAGTCCTGACCGCGCTGTCGTATGAGATGAAATGCGTTTCAATCGGGAGGTCCTTTTTTACGAGCGATGCGATTTCCTCTTTGAGCGCGGAAATCAGTTCGTCGGAAATCTCCTCGCCGTTCTGGAGGGTGTAGTAGTAGCCGTAGCCCAAACTGTGCCCGATGACCAAATGCTTGTCGCTTGCGATGTTGTGGAGCGCGGCAGCGAGCACGAAGCAGAGCGTCCGCCTGTAGACTTCGCTTCCGTCCTTGTCGGTTTTGAGCACCGGCTCCAGCACGGAATCCACTATGAGCGAGCGGCGCAGGGAACAGATTTCGTTGTTCACGCGCACCGCGAAAATGTCGGAGCGCGGCGCGCCGAGTTCTTCCAAAAAGTCGGCGGCGCAAACTGTTTGGTTTGCCTGAATTGTCTTTCCCGAAGGAAAGGTTATTTTGATTTTGTAGTCGTCCATCCTTATTTTCCACCTTGTAAATTTTTCGCGCCGAAACCTTCGGGAAGAATCTCTTCAAGCGAAAACTCTTTTGTGTGTCCGCTTCCGTCTTGTAGAATTATCTTGAATGATTTCGCGTCGCAGAATTCCATCATCACTTGCCTGCACACTCCGCACGGCGGGCAGAAGTCCTTTACGATTCCGTTCTCGCCGCCCACGACCGCAATCGCCTCGAATTCGCGCTCGCCCGAAGAGACCGCGCTGAAAAACGCCGTGCGCTCCGCGCAGTTCGAGGGGGAATACGCCGCGTTTTCGATGTTGCAGCCGCCGAAAATCTTTCCGCTTTTGCAGAGCAGCGCAGCCCCCACTTTGAAGCCGGAATAGGGCGTGTAGGAAAAGTTCAGCATTTCGTGCGCCTTTGAAAGGAGCGCGGATTTTTGTGGTTCTGTCATTTTTCCATTATAACAGATTTTCGCGAAAAATGGAAGTGTGTTTAAAATTGACGCATAAATAATGCGTCAATTTTAATTTCGAGAATTTCCATGAAAGGAAATTCTCGTTCATCGACTGCCGTTTCTCGTTTCACTGCGAAACGGCATTTTTGACAGTTCGAAAGTTGAAACTTTCTTCACTGTCAAAAAACGAAGTGAGAAAACGACGATGCACAAGCGGGTTTTGCGCATAAATAGTGCGTCAATTTCAATTTCGGGAAACAGCGAGTTCCATTGAACGAAACAAATGGTTTCACAACAGGAAACATTTTATTTCTCGGCGTGAAACAAAGAATTTCACGTTAAGAAACAAAATGTTTCGCGCCGAGAAACAAAGAATTTCTCACCGTGGAACAAAGTGTTTCACTGCGAGAGAATATACGAAACTAAAGCGCGTATATTTAAAAAGAAAGGCGGCGCAGATTGCGCCGCCTTTCTTTTTAAATGAAGCGAGGAAAACGGCAGGACATTTAAAATCAGCCACAAAAATAGTGTGGCTGATTTTAATCCGAGTTTCTTGCAGAAACTCGCTTATTTATTGCCGTTTTTCACTTCGTTGCAAAACGGCGTTTTAAGCAGTTCGAAAGTTGTTCTCGCAACAAGCCGTAAGGCGAAGTTTCCAGCGAACTTTCTTCACTGCTTAAAATTAAAGGAGGTTTTGCCGTTTTCCCGCTGAATGCCTAGAAGCGGTATCCTGCCGTGACGTTGATGCCCAACGCGCCGCGGCGGATACCTTCGTCAATCGCATTGCTTGGTTTCAGTTTGTAGTCTATTCCGTAGCGGATGTCGCCACCAAGCACGAAGCTTCCGAGCGGAATGGCAAAGCCTACGCCGAAATCCACGCCGAGAGTAGACATAGTAGCCATTTCAGTTTTCTCCGTTTCCTTTGTTCCGTCAATGTCAACCTCAAAAGTGCTTTTCATCTTGCCAATAGGGATTCCAAGTTTTGGTCCTACAAACGGAGTGATTCTTGCCTTTCCCACGGGGATGTCATAGCCAACAAGGAGCGCGAGGTCGAGGCTGGTATATTTAAATTTTTGAGTAAAAGTGACGGTGTCGTCAAAGACCTCAACCTTCTCTTCGTATTTTACGCCGTTTCCAAAAGAAAAGAACAGTTCCGGCTGAAGTGAAATTGTACCGCTTCCGATTTCTGCGATTCCGAAGTGTCCGAAGATTCCGATGTCGCCGCCAAGCGCCATTTTTTTATAATCGCTATATTCCTCATCAGGTTCATTAATGAATTTCGTTCCCGCGTTCAAAAGCAATCCGCCTTTTACGCCCAATTCTGCGACCTTTTCCGCGAATGCGATTTGTCCGCAAAGCGCAACCGCCGCTACTAAAACCAAGGCCTTTTTCATAAAACTCCTCCTTGTGGTGTAAAGAATCTTTTGCGATTCCCACGAGAATATCAATATTTTATTTACCAGAAGTGAATAAAATATTGATATTGTAGATGATTTTAATATACTTTTAGTGCATTGTCAATAGATTTTATGTGCTAATAGCATATTTTTTTATGGACTTACGGCATATTTTCATTACTAACTTAAAGCGTCTGCGCAAAGAGCGGAAAGTCTCACAAATGCGTCTCGCCGAACTCTGCGAGACTTCGACAAACTACATCGGGCAAATCGAAATCGGGCAGAAATTTCCTTCGATAGAGATGATTGAAAAGATTGCCCGCGCGCTTGAAGTGCGCCCATTCCTGCTGTTTTTGGACGCGCAGGATGCGACGCTTTTTTCTGACGAGGATTTCAGAAAAAGGCGCGCGCTCGTGGAAAAGATTCAAAAATCCGTGGAAGAAATCGTAATGGGCGACTGGGGGTGAACGGAAGTGCGCAATAAGCGCGGGGTGTGTTTCATAGAGGAACACAAATTTTCGCCTCCGCAAGGGGCTTCAAAAAAAAGACCTTACTTGATTTTTTCCACTTTTTTTGCTAGAATAGGCGCATGTCTTCAAACAAAAACATTTTCCCGCCTGAAGGTCAGGTCATCAAAATCCGCGGCGCGCGCGAGCACAATCTGAAGAACATCAGCATCGATTTGCCGCGGAATCGGCTTGTCGTCATTTCGGGGCTTTCCGGCAGCGGAAAAAGTTCGCTCGCGTTCGACACGCTTTTTGCGGAAGGGCAGCGCCGCTACATGGAAAGCCTTTCGAGTTATGCGAGGCAGTTTTTGGGGACAATGGACAAGCCCGACGTGGATTTGATTGAAGGGCTTTCTCCCGCGATTTCAATCGAACAGAAGACCACACACAACAATCCGCGTTCCACCGTGGGCACTGTGACTGAAATCTACGATTATTATCGCCTGCTTTTCGCCCGCGTGGGAAAGGCGCACTGCCCGAATTGCGGACGCGAAATCAACGAGCAGAGCGTTGACCAAATCATCGACACGATTTTTTCATGGCAAAAAGGAACGAAGCTTACGATACTCGCGCCGTCCGTCCGAGGGAAGAAAGGCGAGCACCAGAAAATTTTTGAGGACGCGAAAAAGGCGGGGTTCGCGCGCGCGAGAGTGGACGGAATCATGGCGGACTTGGATGACGTTCCGAAACTCGACAAGCAGAAAAAACATACGATTGAACTTGTGGTGGACAGGGTGGTCTTGAAGGATGGCGCGCAGAAACGCGTCGCCGAATCAATCGAAACCGCGCTGAACGCCGCGAACGGAATCATCATCGTCCTGCGCCGAATCGAAAAGTCGCAAGAGGGCTACGAAAAGATAATTTCGGATTTGGCTGCGAGCGGCGCGAATGTGGACACTTCCAAGGACTACATCGAGGACGAAGTTTTTTTCAGCCAAAAGAACGCCTGCCCCGACTGCGGAATTTCTATTCCCGATTTGCAGCCGCGCCTTTTTTCTTTTAACAATCCGTTCGGCGCGTGCCCCGAATGCACCGGTCTCGGCGAAAAAATGGAATTCGATTTGGACTTGATGATTCCCGACAAATCGAAAAGTTTCAACGAGCACGGAATCGCGCCTTTCAACCCGACGTCGCAGTGGAACGCCTGCCGTTTCCAGGCTTTGGCGGACGCATACGGATTTTCGCTCGACACTCCGATTCAGGATTTGACTCAAAAGCAGTTCGATGTTTTGGCAAACGGCTCGGACAAGCCGATTCACTGGATTTACAAAAAGCAGAGCGGAAGCGGCTTTTCGGAATACAACGAGCCTTGGCGCGGACTCTTTGCCGAAATGCGCCGCAAGTACATCGAGGCTTGGGGAGACGCGCAGCGCACTTCGCTTGAAAAATTCATGGTGCACAAAGTTTGCTCGGCGTGCGGCGGAAAACGCCTAAGGCCCGAGGCTTTGGGCGTGACCGTTTGGAACAAGAACATCATCGAACTTTCCGCGCTTTCGGTTTCGGAGTCAATCGATTTTTTTGAAAGGATAAAATTCACGCAGACACAACTTCAAATCGCTTCGCAGGTGATGAAGGAGATAAAGTCACGCCTGAGTTTTTTGAAGAACGTGGGGCTTGAATACCTCACGCTGGACAGGAGCGCGGGCACTTTGAGCGGAGGCGAGGCGCAGAGAATCAGGCTTGCGACGCAAATCGGCTCCGCGCTCACCGGAATAATGTACATTTTGGACGAGCCTTCGATTGGATTGCACCAGCGCGACAATGAGCGCCTCATCGAAACTCTAACGCGCCTCCGGGATTTGGGCAACACCGTTGTCGTGGTGGAGCATGACGAGCAGACGCTCCGCACGGCGGACTACCTTGTGGACATAGGGCCTGGGGCGGGCGTTCACGGAGGAAGCGTAGTCGCGGCGGGCACTCCGAAGCAGGTGATGACCGTGAAGCAGAGCGTTACCGGGCAGTATCTTTCCGGCGCGATAAAAATGGAAATCCCAAAAGCCCGCAGGAGCGGCAACGGGAATTCAATCAGAATCCGCGGCGCGCGCGAGCACAATCTGAAAAATGTTGACGTTGATATTCCGCTCGGAGTTTTCACTTGCATCACCGGAGTTTCGGGCAGCGGAAAGTCCACGCTGCTCGGAGAAATACTGTACCCCGCCGCGAGCAACAAGACGATGCGCACGAGATACCCCATGGGGGTATGCGACAAAGTTGAAGGGCTTTCCGCGATTGACAAGGTAATCAACATCGACCAAAGCCCCATCGGGCGAACGCCGCGCTCGAACCCAGTGACTTACATCGGCGTGTTCAATTCAATCCGCGACCTGTTCGCTTCGCTTCCTGAATCGAAGGCGCGCGGATATTTGCCGGGGCGATTCAGCTTCAACGTAAAGGGCGGACGCTGCGAAAACTGCGAGGGCGCGGGCACAATCACGATTGAGATGAATTTCCTTCCGAACGTTTACATCCAATGCGACGTGTGCCGCGGAAGGAGGTTCAACCGCGAGACGCTGGACGTGCTGTACAAGGGGAAAAGCATAAGCGATGTTTTGAAAATGACCGTTGAGGAAGCCTGCGACTTTTTCGCTTCGATTCCGCACATCGCGCGCAAATTGGAGACGCTCAAATCCGTGGGGCTTGGCTACATCGAACTTGGGCAATCCGCGCTCACTTTGAGCGGAGGCGAAGCACAGCGCGTGAAGCTTGCCAACGAGCTTTCGAAGGTTTCCACTGGAAGGACGCTTTACATTTTGGACGAGCCTACTACGGGGCTGCACTTCTTTGACGTGAAGCAGTTGATGCAGGTGATTCAGCGTCTGGTGGATCAGGGAAATTCCGTCGTGATGATTGAGCACAATCTCGACGTGATTTGCCAGGCGGACTACATAATCGATTTGGGACCTGAAGGAGGGGGCGGAGGCGGAACGATTGTCGGCTGCGGCACTCCGGAAGAATTGGCGAAAAACGAAAAATCCCACACGGGCGTGTTTGTAAAAGAGTGGCTGGAAAAAGACTGAAACGTTTTCAAAAATTTTTTCTTCTCGCTTTTTTCGCGCAGTTGTGTTTGGCGGCGATGGTTCATGCGCAGGATTCGCCCCAAGGTTTGGAATCCGAATTGAATCCCACGGATGCGATTTCGGCTGAAAATTCAAATGCAGATTCTGCGGACGAGAGTGCTTCCGAAAATTCGGAAAGCGAAGCCAAGCCCGCTCGCCGAAAAACTCGCGCGGAAAGAAAGGCTGAGGCCGCCGAAGAAAATTCAGAAGAATCCCCCGAAGAAAAAAGCGAAAAGACTCTGATTACGATAATGAACGCGCTTACTTCGGGCAACAAAAAGGACGAGGCGAATGGCGACGACCTTTTGACTTTCGAAGGCAACGTGAAAATTTCCGTGGAAAAAGGCGCGGTGAAAACCATAATTTCCGCCGACAGGGTTTCTTTCAATCGGGCACGCGAAATGCTTTTCGCCGAAGGCGCGGTGCGGCTCGAACAGACGGAAAAGAACGGCTCGACACAGACCGTCACGAGCGATACGCTTTTGTTCAACACGGCGACGCTTGAGGGCGTGTTCGACAATTCGCGCGTGGTCCGCGCGGAAAGCAACGCAATCAACTTGCCGTCCGGCTCTAAAATCAGCGTTTTTTCCGACCTCTTTGCGCGCGACGATTCGGGCACTGTCGCATTCAAGAACGGCAGGCTCACTTTTTGCGACGAGGACGATAATCCGCATTGGACAATCAGGGCTTCTCGCATCTGGCTTTTGCCTGGCAACGAATTCGCCTTTTTGAACGGACTTGTATATGTTGGCGCGCTTCCCGTGTTCTATTTGCCCGCGTTTTATTATCCCAAGGACGAACTGATTTTCAATCCGGTCTTTGGCTACAGGAACCGCTCGGGATTTTATTTTCAGACCACGACATATTTGTACGGAAGAAAGCCGCTGGAAAATTCAAGCGACTCTGATTCGGAGGGAGGCGAAGACAATGTGCTTGCGGATTATTTCAGTTTGATAAAACCGACTAAGCTCATGGATCAAGTGCGCGAAGGCTTGATTCTGCACAATCTCGACACTGAATACAAAGGCGACACGACCGACCATCTGAAATTTATGATTGACTGGTATTCCAACCTCGGCTTTTCCACTGGAATTGACGGAGTGTTCCATCCGAAAAACGCCGCGCCCACCGTGGAGGCAAGCCTCGTCTTCGGATTTTCCAACAGCGTCTTTCAAGACGATTCGACTTCGATTTATCTGCCTTATGCCCCAGACGGCACGCGCTACAAGGACAAGTCTAATTTCATGGGATTCAAACTGCCGTTCCGTTACAAAGGAGGGGTAAAAATTTCTGGCTCGAAGCCCTTTTCCTATTCGCTCGACGTTCCGATTTATTCCGATCCGTTCTTCAACTATGATTTTGCTGACAGGGGCGAGACCATGGACTGGTTTTCATACCTGCTTGACGGCCCGACAATAGATAACAGCACTCGCACGGAACTTGAAAAATTCGAGGCGGCGGAAATCACTTCGTTCAGTTGGAACAGCAACATTTCATACAACGTAAAACTTCCCGATGCCGTAAAGCCATATTTGGAAACGCTTTCGCTCAGTTCGTTCAGCACGACAGTTCTTTTTGCGGAAAAGGATGCGGACTTTGGCGATGATTATGACGAAAAATGGAGCGCGGTGACTCCCACGCGAAAATTCTTCTATCCGTCCACAATAACGCCTTTGAAATTCGCTGTGAGGGCAGGGGGCACAATCTATTCCACTTCGGTAAAAAGGAATTCCGCAAAAAAATCCGAAAAGGCTCTCGCGCTGGAATTGGACGCACCAGATTTTTTTTCCGAGGATTCGGAAGGCGAGGAGGATGACGCGGAGGATTCCGAGGAACTTTTTTCCGGCGAGGAACTCCTTCCCGAACTTGCCTTTTCGAACTCGTTCATTGCTTCCGTTACTCAATTTGCCTATGACTTGAAATATTCGTTCAATCCCGATTTTACTTCGCAAGTTTCTTATGCTTCCGAGCCTTTTAAGACCGCCGACGACTTTGATTGGAACAAGTCGAAATCAACATACGTTCAGTTCAAAGCGCCGCTTTCGTTCGACCAGTCGCTTTCGCTAAAAAACAATTTTTTGGGAATGACCAATTCGCTCAGAATGGATTCGCTTTATCAGCGGCATCCGTACATTTCTGACGACACGGAGGCCGGCGGCTATTCGGATTCGTCAAAAAAAAGTTTGCAGGAAACGGACTACAGGGCTTCGTACTTCGACATCGTGAACACGAACACTTTTTCATTCAAGCCGTTCATCTATTATCCGAATTTCAAGGACACGGGCATTTCGTGGAACACGAGCATAAAATGGTTGCGCACTGAATTCATCGGCGACGCGGAGAATCCTGAATGGGATTTTCTTACGGTGGATTGGAGCGACGCGGATTCGCTCACTTCCCACACGTTGAACGCTACTCTTGCCACGAACGAACTTGGCGAAAAATTTTCGCAGTCGCTCGTGCTCACTGCGACTCTTCCTCCCCAAGTGAACAAATATTACGCCATGCTCAATTTGAAGTTTCCATACGTTTCCTTTAGCGCGGAAACTGGAGTTTCGCAAGTGAGCCTCACTGACGACACTTGGAGAAAAGAGCCGTTCCGTCAAGCGCTCGCCGTGGATCTCCTAGATTCAAAATTAAAAATCACTCAGTCCTTCAATTACGAAATCGAAGAACGCTATGCGGACTCTTTCAAGGCGGCCCTTTCATACAAGGGACTTCAAGCGGCGTACACGATGCGTTACACCAACCTGTATGACTTTGACGAAGAAAATGGATGGGTGGAAAAAACCGAAAAGGAATTCGTTCCGTACTCGGCGAGCATCGCATACACTTCCACTTCCCAAAAATTCAAGGCGTGGAAGAATCGCGTTGAAGTGGCTCCAGGACTTGACACGAGTTTCGTGTATGATTTCGTTCGTCCGACTAACTCCTATTTCATATTTTCGCCGTCACTCACTTTCAGGCTGAACAGGGCGTTCTATTTGAAATTTTCTGCGACCAGCCGCAACGATGTGGTGTACAGGTATTTCCAAAAAGCGGCTGGGCATCCCGGAAGAATCCCGGGCGAAACAAACCCGATTGTTGACTTGATAAACGGATTCCGCTTCGACGACGAGGCGCTCCGCAAGTCCAGTGGCTTCAAGTTGAAATCGCTTGAGATTACAATGATGCACGATTTGCACGATTGGGATTTCAAGTGCCGTTTCAAAATAGAACCCCGCCTTGTAACCGAAAGCGGCAACAAACGCCGCTATGACTTTTCGCCGTACTTTTCGCTTTCGGTGGTGTGGCGGCCGATGGACAGTTTCAAGACGAAGATTGAAGACAAATACGGCGAATTTGTTTTGAACGGAAGCGACAGCGATTGATACGGTGGGCGATTTTCACTTGCCGAGAATTTTTCTTTCATTGAAAAATGAAAGTATCAGTGCTCCCAGCGCACAACACGCCGAAGCCGCCGCCGCAACGATTCTGTAGCCAAGCGCGTTCGCCGAAGAAATGGTGGCAAGGCTCGTGAAGACAATCATCGCCGCGCTTTGTCCAAGTTTGAACGCGAATGTTCTCGCCGCGAAAAACATTCCCGTGCGGTTTTCTCCGGTGGAAGCGTTTTCGTGTTGCGCGATGTCGGCTACCATCGCCTGCGGCAGAATCCCGAACGCCGCAATCGGAAACGCGCCCAATGCCACGATGAGTGCCGCCTGCGCTCCGTTCGGAATCGGGATGTTTTTCCCGCAAAATCCGGTGAAAAGAAAATCCACAAAAAAGAATGCGAACGCCGCCAACACAACTTTCTTTTTTCCGAATTTGCGCGCGAGAAAATTTATCAGCGGATAGAACAATAGCGATGTGGCAGTGAGCGCGATGAATATCTGTGAGGCGTATTGTTCGGGGAGTTGCAAAAGCGAAGTCACGAAAAACGGAAGCCCGGTCTGGAACATCGTGAGTGCGAGAAAATAAATTGCGTCTTGCATTACAAAAATGCGGAAGTCCTTGTTCGCGAACGTCTTCAAAAGAGATGCAAGCATCGTGTTTTCCGAACTTTCGATTTGGCTGTATTCCCTTTCGTTTATCGTGAACGCGGGAATCAGCATACACACCGTCGCCACCGCGCAGAGAATTGCGAACGCCGCCTTTATCGCGGAAGTCCGCTCCATTCCTTGCGATGCGAACCCTCCCCAAATTATCGGGGCAGTGTAGCCCAATGCAATTCCAACAATATATGTAAGCGAAATGCACGTGGAGATTTTCAACTTTTCTTCTTGAGTGTGCGCGAGTTCAGCCAAAAGCGAAGTGTACGGCGTGCTGTAGCAAGTGATGAGGAAGTAATACAAAATGACGAATACAAAAAGCCATGCCGAATTCATTCCGCTCAAACGCTGAACTGGCGGAAAAAAAATCAAAAGCGTCGCAAGTCCAAGAGGAACTGCCGCCGCCCGCAAAAACGGAATGCGCCTTCCCAGCCGAGAGTGGCAGTTGTCCGACCAGTTTCCTACGAGCGGGTCCGTCACGGCATCGAAGATTCTCCCCGCTGCGGTTATCATCCCGATGATTGTTAGCGCGCCGAAAAAAATGCGCCCCTGCGGAACGAAGATTTTCATTCCTTCTTTTAAAGCCGCGTCATCCGGCTGATAAAAATACACGAGCCACGAGCCTACGATTCCCGAAAGCGCCGCCCAACCGAGTTGCCCCATTGCGTAGCACCACATCTTTGCGCGCGAAAGCGATTTTTGAAAACTCATATTTTCATTATACCAAAATTTCAAAAAAAGCCAATGAATTATCGATTTTTTTTGAAGCCTATTGCGAGCCTGCCTCCGCGAGTTTCGCAAAGCGAAACTCGATAGCAAGGATTTCCTTGCGACCAGAGGCTAGCCCCAGCGGAAGTGAAAATTTTAGTTCCTCGTCGCAAGATTTTGCGGCGTTCAAATTCGTCTGCGCGAGCGGGCATTGCAATAAGCAAGTTTTGCCTTGCAAAACTCGACATTAAAAATTGTCGCCCTATTTCGGCGACAATTTTTAATATTTGACTATTCCCGCTTTTTTTTGTATATTAAAAATATATGGCTAAAAAGAAAAAGAACGAAAATAATATCGCGAACGAAAATCCATTCAGCGCGGTGCTGCCTGTGGAACACGCGCTTCCTCCTACGCTCAACATCCTTCCCATCCAAGGACGGCCGATTTTTCCGGGCATCTTTACGCCGCTTCAAATTACGAACGACGCCGACCAAAAGACTGTGGAACAGGCCGCGAAGGACGGCGGGTTTTTGGGAATCTCGCTCGTAAAAAATGACGATGAAAAAAGCAGCGCGAAAAACATTTTCGCCGTGGGATGCGCCGCGCGCATAATCCGAAAAATAAATTTGCCGGACGGCGGAATCAACATTTTCATTTCCACCGTCAAACGTTTCAAAATCCGCTCTGTGCTTCACGAAGGAAGCCCTATCGTCGCCACGGTAACTTATCTTGAGGACGAGGAGGACGACACTTTCCAAGTGAAGGCGCTCACCCGCGCGCTCATCAGCGAGATGAAGGAAATCAGCGAAAACAACCCGATGTTCAGCGAAGAAATGCGCGTCAACATGGTGAACATCGACCATCCCGGAAAAATCGCGGATTTCATCGCTTCAATTTTGAACATCGAAAAAGCCGACCAGCAAAAAATCCTTGAAACCGCGAACGTGCGCCAGCGCATGGAACTGGTTCTCGTCCATATCAAAAAAGAACAGGAACTCCTGCGCATCCAAAAGAAAATCCAGCACGAAATAAACGAGCGCGTGGAAAAAAATCAGCGCAACTATTTCCTGCGCGAAGAGATGAAATTCATTCAGGAAGAACTCGGCACGGATGCGGAAGGCAATGTCAACGATTACAAGAAATTCAAAGAAAAAATCGAGGCGTTGAATTTCGAAGGCGAGATAAAGGAAACCGTGGAAAGCGAACTTTCCAAATTCCAGATGATGGATCCGAATTCTCCCGAATACATCGGCACGCGCAACTACCTTGAACTTGTCACGCTTCTTCCTTGGCACGAAGAGGCGCAGAAAGACTACGATTTGCATGACGCGAAAAAAATTCTCGACCGCGAGCATTACGGGCTTGACGACGTGAAAAAGCGCATAATCGAATTCCTTGCCGTGCGGAAACTCAAAAAGGACAACAAAGGCTCGATTCTGCTTTTGGTTGGACCTCCGGGCGTAGGAAAAACCAGCGTCGGCCATTCGATTGCGAACGCGATGGGAAAGCCGTTTTTCAGGTTTTCCGTGGGCGGAATGCGCGACGAGGCGGAAATAAAAGGACACCGCCGCACCTATATCGGCGCGATGCCCGGCAAGATAATTCAAGGCCTCAAAATTGCGAAGACACGTTCGCCCGTCTTCCTCATTGACGAAGTGGACAAGATGGGACAGAGCTATCAGGGCGATCCTGCAAGCGCGCTTCTCGAAGTGCTAGACCCTGAACAGAACGTTTCTTTCCGCGACAACTATTTGGACTTGCCGTTCGATGTGAGCGACGTTTTCTTCATTCTCACTGCCAACACGCTCGATTCCATTCCGTCTCCTCTGATGGATCGCGCGGAAATCATACAAATTCCTGGCTACATCGATCAGGAAAAAATCGAGATTGCGCGGCACTACCTCATTCCGAAAAATCTCGCCAAGAACGGACTCAAAAAAAATCAAGTCAAGTACACAAAATCCGTTTTGGTTTCCATCGCGGAAGAATACGCGCGCGAGGCGGGGGTACGAAGTTTTGAAAAGGCGTTGGACAAGATAAACCGCAAGATTGTGACGAAGATGCTGAACGAGGGCGAGACTGAAAAAACTTATACCGTTGATTCGCCCGACTTGCACGAATATTTGGGAAAGCCTGTTTTTGACGAAAGCACGATAAAGCGCGCGAAAAAGCCTGGCACTGCAATCGGGCTTGCTTGGACAAGCATGGGAGGGGACACGCTTTTGCTTGAGGCGGTTTCGTTCCCTTCAAAAAGCGGCGGCTTGGAACTTACAGGACAGATGGGAGATGTGATGCAGGAAAGCGCGCGGATTGCGTTCAATTGGGCAAGGCGTTATGTCGTGTCGAACGGAATGAAGGACGCGTCTTGGTTCGATGAGAACACGGTTCACCTGCATATTCCCGAAGGCGCAACTCCCAAAGACGGTCCTTCCGCAGGAATCACGATGGCGACGACTTTCGTTTCGCTTTTTTCAGGCAAGACCATAAAGCCGAATCTTGCGATGACTGGAGAACTTTCCCTTACAGGCCAAGTCCTTCCGATTGGCGGGCTTCGCGAAAAGACTGTCGCGGCAAAGCGGAACGGCATCAAAACGATTTTGATTCCAAAGCCGAACGAGCGCGACTTGGAAGAAACCCCAGAGCGCGTAAAGGCAGGAATAAAATTCATTCCTGTTACGGAAGTCTCGCAGGTAATCGAAAGCGTTTTTTAGGAATCGCAAGGTGCGCCGCGCAAACCGTTCGCACGACGCGCCTTCATTTTCCAAAATCGCCTCTTTGCTTCAATAGGAATTCACGGAAACGGAATTGCGCAATTTTATCTGCCTAAAACTGTCTCTTCAAGCCACGGCCAAAGCCATTCGTCATTCCATTTTGTGGAATGCACGAAGTCGTTGTTTCCCATGCCGAATCCGTGCCCGCCACTTTCGCGCAGGATGAATTTGCTTTTCACTCCTTCTCGCGCCATGGCAGCCGAAAGCCGCTCGGAGTTGATGTAGTTCACTGTGGCGTCGTCCTTTGCCGCAAGCAGAAAGACAGGGCATTTTATTTTGTGCGCTTGCATCTCCATCGAAAAAAGCGTTTTGCGCTCATCGCTTTGGTCTTTGTGCAAAAGGCTGTTGCGCGAACGCTTGTGCGCGATGTCGTCCTGCATCGAAACCACAGGATAAATCGGCATTATGAAATTCGGCGCAAGCGAGACATTCGTTTTGATTCCGAGTTTTTCCAATTCCGATTCGCGCCCGAAAACTTCTGCCATCAGCACCAAATGCCCGCCCGCAGAAAAGCCGATTGCGCCGATTTTGTTCGTGTCGATTCCGTATTCTGCGGCGTTCTCGCGTATGATTTGGATTGCGCGCTGAACATCCTCCAGCATGGCGGGGTGGTGGTGTCCGTGTCCGCTCACGCGATATTTCAGCACGAAGCCGCTCATTCCTTTTTGCGCCGCCCAAAGCGCGACATCCTTTCCTTCATGAAAAACGCCGAGGTGATGGTAACTTCCGCCCGGGCATATCAAAAGGGCGGCTCCCGTGTTTTTGCCTTGGGGCGCGTAGTAGTCCATTTTTGTTGATTGTCCCTTCATCGAAGGAACGCCATTCCAAATTTTTATCGTGACAGGAGTGATTTTCGATGCAGTTTCGCCGGAACTTTTTGCGAACGCCGCCTGCGAAAGCGCGAAAACTGCGGCACACGCGAAAATCATTTTTTTGAATTTATTCATTTTGACATTATAGCAGATTTTTTTTTAATGGACAAGGCTTCCTGCCGCGGAGCGAAGTTTTGCTATGAGCCGTTTTCCGCAATGCAAACTCGACTTGTGGCACTTGATTAAATTTGCGATTTGTTGTATAATCGAAACATTCTGTAAAATGCGGTTTTTGGCGGTGCGAAAAATCGCAGTCAATAAGCGAGTAAAGACCCGCGTGTTTTGGAGAAGATTGTGCTTCAACTTTCGTTCGTAAATTTTAAAAAAGGCGCTTATCTCTTTGTGGAAGGCAGGGGCAATAACGATCGTTTTTACATAATTCAAAATGGGCAGGTTCAGTGCAGCAACGACATCCCGATTCCTGGCTACACGGCGCAGACTTTCGGTCCTGGCGACTTCATCGGGGTCATTCCGTGTATGTCGAGCCACCTTCAAGTTGAAAGTTGCGTTGCGGTTACGGACGTTACGGCGATTGCCGTGAAGCGCGATCAATATCCTGATTTGATAGCTAACAATACCCCGGTCGCAATGAAGATAATCCGCACCTTCGCCAATCGAATGCGCACGATGAACAGCGTTCTTACGAACCTCACATTGCACCAAGTGGCTTCGGAATCGCTGGAAGAACTTTTCAATGTGGCCACTTACTATTATCGTGAAGCCAAATACGACATCGCGATGTATGCGTACTATCAGTATCTCAAATCGTGTCCGAATGGCGCGAACGTGGAATCCGCGAAAAGCCGCTTCATCGAACTCAAGCCCAAATCCCATGCCGTGTACTTTGAGCCGACTAATGAAACTACGCGGCGTTATCCAAAAGGCACGATGATTTTTTCTGAAAATCAGCCAGGCTCGGATATGTTCATCATCCAGTCGGGCGAAGTCGCGATAAGCAAGGTCGTGGAAGGCAACGAAGTGATTCTCGCGATTCTCAAAAAGGGCGATATGTTCGGTGAGCTTGCCCTCATCGAAAACAAGCCGCGCACGGCCAGCGCGATTGCGCACGAAGAATGCGTTTTGATGGTGGTGAACCGGAAGAACTTTGACCAGATGGTTACAACCCAGCCTCAGATGATTGCGCGGCTTACAACTATGCTCGCGGAAAGGCTTTGGGCGCAGCACAGGCAACTCACGAATTCCCAGATTGTGGATTTGTCCCACAGAATGGTGGATACGCTCGCGCTCCAACTGGAAAAACTGAAAATTCCTTTGGACACCGCATTGAACTATCAGACAAACATATCGCTTCAAGAACTCGTGACAATGTGCGGAATACCGAGCCAGCAGCAAGCGCGTGCAATCACGGATTTCACGAACCTGATTCGCCCCAAACTCGTCAATTCTAAGATTGTCGTCTACCGTCCCGTGGACATCATAAAAAGCGCGGCGTTCTATCGTTCAAAAGCCGCACAAAACTCATAAAATTCCTCTTTTTTGCCGATAAAGGAAAGGGGTCTTTTATGAAAAAACACTTGCTTGCATTTTTTTTCCTTGCCTTTTGTGCGGCGAATTTTCTTCTTTTCGGCGAAACACTTCCTTCCGGATTTGGCGGGGTGGAACTTGGAATGGGATTGGACGATGCGAAGGCTGCCCTCAAATCGAACAGCGACTTCGGCTATGCGGGCGACCGCGATGTTTCGCTTTTGCCCGGTGACAACCGCGTTCTCATCGAAACCGATTCGTACAATATGCAGCACCACGGCTTTTTGACCAGGTGCTGGTTTCAGTTTTACGAAGAGAGCCTTTATTCGATTATAATCAATTTCAACCCTGAAAGGCTCGACCATTACAGCATCTACACGACGCTTGTGAAAAAATACGGCGAGCCGGAAGAATTTTCGCCTGAGCGGAGCGTCTGGAAAAATGACGATGTTACGATGAGCCTTGAACGGCCGCTTTCGATAAAGTATATTGACAACAAGATTTCAGAAAAAATTTCGCAGCAGTCTCTCGTACAGAAAAACGGCTACGAGATTACGCGCGAAAATTTCTTGGACAGCCTGTGATTTTAGAATGCGTTTTCGCCGAATCGGGCGCGCAAATTTGATTTGTAATTTCTGCGAAAGTGAGTGGTGATGTGCTCGCTCGCGTTAATTTAATTGGGAAAGTTTTGGTATGAATTCTTTTCAGAAAATATTTTTTTTCGCCGCCGCGTTTTTTTGCCTGCAAAGTTTTTCGTGCGCAAGAAATTCCGAATTCAAAGAAAACAAAAATCTTCCCAAAAAAGACCTCACTATAAGCACCCGGTCCGGTGCGCAACTTTCTCTCCGCGCGGAAATCGCTTTCACCGAAAAGACTCGCGCGCAAGGCTATATGTTCCGCAAGAACATTCCCGAAGGAACCGGAATGCTTTTTGTGTATGAGAATGACCAGGCTTTGAGTTTTTGGATGAAGAATACGCCCACGCCGCTTTCGATAGCGTTCATCGACCGAAATGGACAGATAAAGGACATCTTCGATATGAAGCCGTACAATCTGAACAGCGTTTCGAGCAGCGGCTTCGTGCGGTACGCGCTTGAAGTTCCGCAAGGGTGGTTTTCTCGGGCGGGGGTTTCTTGCGGCGATTTTCTTGAATTGGACTTTTTTTAGCAGCCCGATTCCAGTTTTGCAAGTTCCGCGGCGGCGATTGCGTCGTTCGGCTCGAATTCAAGCACGCTCGAAAAATATTTCCGCGCCAGATCAATTTCCCCTTCTTTGAGCGCGACGAATCCAAGGTTTGAGATTATTTTTGTGTTCTCGGGAGCGAGCGAAAGCGCCTTCAAAAGGTTTTCTTTCGCGCCATAAAAATCATTCTTTGCCATCAGGCACAGCGAAAGTTCATTGTAGGTTTCCGCGTTTTCTTTTCCGCCAAGTTCCAGCGCCTTTTGGAAAGCACCTTCCGCATCGGCATAGCGTTCCAATTTGCGAAGCCCCCATCCCAGCAAAAACCATGCGTTCCACACGTTGGGATTGTGAAGCAGGAATTCGCGGATTTCCTCCAGTCCTTTTTCTTCTTGGTCGGAGGAGATGAGCGCGTATGCGTTTTTGAAACGCTCGTCGTCCATGTTCTGATTTTTTATTCCGTCCAGAATTTCTTGGGCGCGTTCCTTTTTGTAGGCGGCGTTTTCGCTTTCGTCTTTTGAATCGCAGGTGAGCGCGAGGAATGATTCGAACGCGTCGCGCGCGTTTGCAAAGTCGCGCTGTTTGAGATAGAAAAAGCCCGAGTTGAAAAAAGCGTCGGGGGCGGGCGGCTCTGCTTCCGTCGCGGCCTTGTAGTTTTCCAATGCGAGTGCGTCGTATGCGTCAGCGTCATCGTTGAGGCCTGCTCTGCGGTAACTGTCCGCGCGTTGGTCAAAGAAAAGCGCGGTGTTGAGCGTGATTGCCACATCCTCTGGATCGAATCCTTTGAGCGCGAGGAAAATTTCTTCTGCAAGTTCGAAGTCTTCGTTTTTTGTCTTTAGGATTGCGGCTTCGGAAAGTTCGCGCTTTATGTCCGGACGCGCCTTCTTCAAAATGCTGCGGTAGTAGTCCAAGTGCTCGTTGTGCCTGTCGTATGCGAGCACCGTAAGAATTCCTGAAAGCACTTGCTCTGCCGTCAGTTCGCTCATCTTGAAATTCCCGGGCGAGTCCGATTGCTTTTTTTGTATTGGAAGCGGAATTGTCTTGTCGATTGGCATCGCGTCCTTTGAAAGCGAGAAATCCTCACCGGGCGTGATAAAATAGATTGAGTCCAATGCGCTTGCGGGGTTCATCTTTTTCTTCCTAAAAACTCGGCATCGCAGAAATCTTCAGATTTCGAAGACGACGAGTTCGCTCGCGTTAAGCAAACTATTGCGACGCGAGCCGTAAATAAGCGAGTTTTTCGCGAAGCAGAAAACTCGCGGTGCTTTGACTTTGCCTAGATTTCTGGCAACGAGGTTTCCGATACGGCGGGCTGCGCACTTTCGTTTCCCGCTGGCGTGAGCATGGATTTCTTCACCGAAGTGAGGAAATTGTTGATTCGGATTTTGTATCGGATTGGAATTTTCTCTTCGGTAAATCTTATGGCAACTGTGCAGAGGTCCTTTCTGTCCGGGAGCGGGGAAGCGTCCACTATCGTTCCTTCAAGCGTGATGTTTTCGTATGGATCTTCGAAGCGCATTTGCAAGGTCGCGGTCTGGTTCAAAATGAATTTTTGGATTCCCATCATTATGACTTTCGTGCCAGAAAAAGAAAGATCGCGCAGGATGCAGTGGCGCGGAACGCCTTGCACGAGTATTACCATTTCCTTTTTTTCGAGTCCCAATTTTCGTTTGACTCCGGGATTCAGCACGATGCGCTCTTCTTTGCGGCGTTCGGCGTTCAGGCTAGCGTCGAAAATCGCGCCAAGTTTTTCGATGAGGTCGTCGGCGGGCCGCTGCGTGAATTCGATTGTAATGATTGCGAGTTCCTGCGAGTCCATATAGGACTTGATTTCCTGCACACGCCCGTTCACGAAAAACGGCACGGGCTGGCGGTCCGTGTTTATGAAGCAGAATCGCACGGAAACGCTTACGTTTTCGCCTTTTGAAAGCATTTCGTATGCGCCGCCCTGCACACCGACTATGATTTTACATCGGATGAACGAGGTGGAATTTATGATGCATGGCCATTGATTTCCGTCGCATTTGATGTAAATTTGACGCAAATCAATGTTCAGGGTTCTCGTCATTTCCTTTGTGAACGTGATTTCAGAATCCCTGTAGTGATCATAATAATATTGTAATTGTTGTTGTGTTAGCGTAGCCATTTCTCTCGCATTATATATTAAGTTTTGTGTTAAGTCAATAGTCAATGTGGCAAAACAATGATTTTTACAAAAATGGATTTTGGAGGGGATGGGGCAAAAAAAATCTCTTTGCGCGGAAAAATTTGCGGAATAAAGTGTCTGCGGGCGCGTTTTAACGAAATGTCATTCGGCGAAGTAGAAGCCGAGAAGGGCAGGAACTTTGACTTTGTTCGCATAGGTGAGGAGCGACTTTCCTTGCACCGCAAGTTGCGTGGACGCTCCGCCATCGAATTCCATCGCGTCTGAAATCCCGATTGCCAGCGCGAATTCTGCGCATTCCATGTAAGTCATTCCAGAACTCCGGCTTTTGTTCTCTCCTTCCGCCGCGAAAACGTAAAGCGTTTTTCCTTCCTTGTCGATGCCACAGAATGTGCGCGAGTCGCGGATTTTTTCGAATTGCAGGATTTTTCCGTCTTTGAGGATTTGCCAGAATCCGCCCGATGCGAATTCTGCCTCGTTGATTTCGGGCGCGCCTTGCGTGGAAAAAATCCTTGCCGTGAATCCGCCTTGATTTTTTTCGGACGAATCGTCTTTGAAAAAGGCGAGCGCACAGTAAGAGGAAAGCGGTTCTGAAATGCGCGTGCCTGAGTTTATGCAGATGCCTGCCGCGATTTGGTGCGAAGGAAAAAGGTTTCCTCGGGCAGTGAATGGCGTTGTGTTGAACGCAACCGAGAGGGAATTCTTGCGGGCGAATTTTTTTGCGAACACGCCTTTTTGCGCCTCGCCTTGCGGAAGCATTTTTATGCGCAATTTTTCAGAATGCAAATTTATTCTCACGCAATGAATCAAAAGTTTTTTTTCGGAATATTCCGCAACGGAAATTTCGGATTCATTTTCGATTGGAATCCATTCGAGATTCACCGAAGAAAAATCGCGCTCGATTTCCTGTTCGATGTTGGAACTTTGGCAGCCGAATGCCACGCAGGAAATCAGCAGGAGAAAAAAATAGGAGCGTTTGAAATTTGCCGCACAAAAAGCGCGACTCGCTTTAAACTTGATTTTTCTGTTTGGAAAAAAATCGCTTGTTGTGCCTTCTGTTTGTGCGCTTGAATTCGTTCGCCTAGAAAAATGGAGCGCGTTGTGTCGTTGCGTTTTTGAGAAGCGTTTGAACTTTGCAGCTGCTGTTGCATTCAATTTAGGCTTTGCGTTTTTATTTCGTCGCCAAATTGGGTTTTCAAAATTTTCAGAAAACAAAATTTTTGAAAATTTTGAAAAATGAAACGAGCGCGCTTTTTTAAAAAACTCCATATTAAATTGTCGGAAAAAAACTCGGGATAGTTTATGGGCGAGAAGGATGGCTGAAAATGCGTTTCGATATTAAAAAAAATTGATTTTGAAAAATATTGAAATTTAAAGCCGTTTTCAAAAAGGCGCGGCTCGTGCTTCGGCAGGGGCTTCGCAAAAACTCGCTTATTTACTGCGATTTCTCACTTTGTTGCGAAATGCGTTTTTAACAGTTCGAAAGTTGAAACTTCCTTCACTGTTAAAAAAAAGGAACTTGCGATGCAAGTTCCTTTTCAGAATGCTTTTGGATGCAAGAATTTAGTATGCCGCGCTTGTGTGGCCGCCTTTGCCGCGCGTTTTTTTCATAAGCTTACGTGCCAAAGCCTTGTTCTTGCGATTGAGGATGGTGGAAGGCTTTTCGTAGTATTCGCGCTTTTTCCATTCGCGGATGATGCCTTCTTTTTCAACCATGCGCTTAAAACGCTTGATTGCTTTTTCGAGATTCTCGGAATCTTCAACGTGAATCGTCGCCATAATTTTCACCTCCTTTTTGCGGAAGTCCCGTCAACGGAATTATGACATTTTTTTTATTTTTGGTCAAGAACAAATATCAAAAAATTGCAACTGAAATTGCGTTGCGGGTTTTTGACTTTGTGTTACTTCATCGGTTTTACTGCGGTCGCGCGGATTTTTCGGGGCGTTGAAATCTGTTCGAATTTGACGATGAACGCGCCGTCCTCTTTTTTGACTTCAAGAATTTTTCCGCGTCCCAAAATCGCATGAATGATTTCATCGCCTGCTTTTAGGTTTTCGGTTTGTTCGCGCGATTGAATAAGGCGGTCGAAATTTTCGATTTCGCTTTTTGCTTCCGCGACGAAATTTTCCGAAAGGGGAGAAGTGTATTCCAAAAAATTTTTGTCGATGTCAAAGATGAAGCGCGAAGGAAAGCGGATGCCGCCATTTAAATTTCGTCCTTCGCTTTCGGAAAGCCAAAGCGTTTCTTTTGCGCGCGTTGCTGCCACGAAGCACAATCGGCGTTCTTCTTCCATTGCGAACGGAGTCTTTGTCTTTTGTGACGGAAAAATTCCTTCGTTCAAACTGCATAAAAAGACGTGCGGGAATTCCAAGCCTTTTGCCGTATGCACTGTCATAAACTTTACTGCGTCAGTTCCCCCTCCCGTATCCAGTCCTTGAAGCAACGCCACGCGCTTTAGAAAATATTGCGCATCGCAATCTTCGCCGCAAGAAATTTCGAAGTCGTGGATGGATTGCTTTAATTCGGCAAGATTGTCGAGTCGCGTTTGGTTGCCTTCTGTGCGGAGCATTTTTTCGTAGCCGCTTTCGTTTATGAGCGCGCCGAGCAGTTCGCTTGCAGGAACTTCGTTCGCACGCTGTGAAAATTTTTCGATTAGTTCTATGAATTTTTTCGCGCCAGTTCCGTTTAAAATCTCGTCATCCATTTCTGAAAGTTTGCGAAGCGAGTCAAAAAGCGAGGTCCCGTTTTTTTCAGCGAATTCTTCGAGAGCCTCCATTCGGGTTTTTCCGATGTTTCGGCGCGGCTTGTTCGCGATTCTTCGGAACGAAAGGTCGTCGCCAAAAACGCACAGGCGCAGATACGAAAGCGCGTCCTTGATTTCTTCGCGGTCAAAAAACTGCACGCCCGAATACAGCGTGAAAGGAATTTTCTTTTCGGAAAAAATTTCTTCCAAATTGCGCGAAACATAGTGCGCTCGATAGAGCACTGCGCAGTCAGAATATTTTGCGCCTTTTTTTCGCAGTTTTTCGATTTGCTCGCAAATCCATTTTGCTTCGTCTTCTTGCTTTTTTGCGTGATGATATTTTGGAAGTTCGGCGGAAAAATTTTCCGTGCGCTTTGCGGCAATGAGATTTTTTTTGATTCGATTTTTGTTTTTGGAAATGAGCGAATTCGCTGTGTCAAGAATTTCTTGTGTGGAGCGAAAATTTTCGTTCATAATAATCGTCTTTGTTGGCGGAAAATTTTTGTCGAAGTCCAAAAGGAATTTCGTGTCCGCGCCTCGCCAAGAATAAATTGTTTGGTCGGGGTCGCCTACGACGAAAAGATTCTTGTGATAGGCGCAAAGCGTTTGCATTAGGCGGTATTGAATCTCATCGATGTCTTGGAATTCATCGACCATAATGTATTCGAGACGCGACTGCCATTTTTGGCGCACCGCGTCATTTGTTTCGAAAATATGCAGCACAAAAACGATGAGGTCGTTGTAGTCGAGCGCGAAAGTTTTTTTCTGCTGATACAAATATCCGTAAAATAGAATGTCATCGATTTCATTTGCGCGCTCGTATTTTTCCTTCAATTCTTCAAGCGGAATCGCGATTAAATCCTCGTAATAATTCGGAGTGAATTTTGTCTTTCGCATTTCGAACATATCGCGCGCGTCGGAAAAAGTTTTGTCGCGCAATGTGAGGCTTCGTTCCTCGTAGATGATTTTGAGCATCGAATCGATGTCGGCGTTGTCGAGGACGAGAAAACTTTTCGGATAGCCCACTGCGTTGGAATCCTCTTGTAGGATTGAAACGCACAAACTGTGGAAAGTGCAGACAAGTCCTGCGAAATTTCCGCCGAGAAATTTTTTGATTCGCGCGCGCATTTCGGAAGCGGCTTTGTTCGTGAAAGTGGCGCACAGAATGTTTTCTGGCAGGATTCCGATTGCTTCCACCAAATACGCAAAGCGCGTGGCAAGGGCGCGTGTTTTGCCTGACCCCGCGCCTGCAATCACCCGCACAAATCCTTCTGTTGCGGTGACGGCTTCGCGCTGCGCGTTGTTCAAATTGCAAAGGATTTCATCTAGTTTCATATCTTTTTTTATAATTAAAGTTGCCACAGAAATATTGTGGCAACTTTAATTTCGAGTTTTCTGAGAAAACTCGTGTATTTATTGTTATTTCTCGCTCTGCTGCGAAACAATGTTTTTCCTAGCGAAAAAAATTGAAATTTTCTTCGCTAGGAAAAATCAAAGAACAATAAAAGTTTGCTTCGCAGAAATTCTCGCTTATTTATTGCCCGCTCGCGCGGGCGAATTTTAACTTTTGT
>JAFLSR010000069.1 GCA_022510845.1 Treponema sp. | reverse complement strand
CCATCACGTTCGGGTCGGAAGCCTTTGCGTCAAGTTGCTGCGCTGATGCCGCCGAGCCGATGCCCGCCGCCGCCAATAAAACTAATGCTTTTTTCATGGAATGCCTCCTTGTTGTTTTAATGAAGATAATTAGGAAATTGAATAAAGTCAAGTAATTACATCTTGGACACATCAATTTTTTTTAGAAATGCTTAAAATTGCCGCTGAAATAAGAACGCAACAAGTTGTTGTCGGGTTTTCGCTTGCTTGTCAATCATAATTTCTCGTTCTGCTACAAAATCGCATTTTTTCACAGTTTGAAAGTTGATGCTTTCTTCACTGTGAAAAACTAAGGAATGAATCTATTTCATTGGAAATGCGTTCTATGAGTAGTGATTTTTCTTGCAATATTCGAGATTTTTTTTGATTTGCCAGCGAGAACAAATCCACCGTATCAATTTGAAGGGCTTCCGCAAGTTTTTCTATCATCTCTACGGAAGGAAACTGCCGCTCCGCCTCGATTTTTGAAATGTAATTCGCAGCGCTGCCTGTTTTTTCAGCAAGGTCGATTTGAGAAAGCCCCAAAGCCTTGCGACGAGTTTTCATATTGTACGATAAAACAGTTCTGATATTTGTCATAGTATTAATAGGAATATTTGTTCCAATAATTTAAAAATATTCAATCGATTAGGTATTGACAACAATCTTTTTATGCTATATTCTATAAAAAATGCCAAAAAATTAGACCTAATAAGTCTGTTTTTTGGCAAAACCAATTTTTTAAGGAGACATTATAAAAATACATCCGTGTGTTTTTATAATTTGCAGATTTGTCGCGTTGCGTTCAAATCTGTGATTTCGTGTTTCCTACACGACCGCTAACGCGGTATTTATAAGGAGGCTTAATATGAAATTAAGCAAAAAAATCGTGGCAGCCGTGGCGATGACAACGGCATTGGCAATTGGAACAAGTATGTTCGTTTCTTGTTCTAGTGGCGATGACGATGATGATGTTCAGAAGACAGAACAAACAAACAAGGGAGATACTGGCAAAGGTGGAAACGCTGGCAACGGTGGAAACGCTGGCAACGGTGGCAACACTGACGACAAAGGAGATACCGGAGACGATGACAACAACGAAGAAACTGGAGGCGGCGAAGAAGACGGAGGACAGGACAGCTAAAATTCTGAATGTCTGACACAGTATGTTAGGGCGCAAGCCCAAAAATCGACATAGCCCCCGCGCGGATGCGCGGGGGCTACTTTTTGCAAGCCGCGCCATTGGCGCAGTTTGCATTTCAGAATTCCTTTTCGTGATTGACACGATGCCCTTTATTCTATAATATTTATAATCAATATTTGTGCAAGAATTTGCTGATGAAGGCGCAGGCACAGATGTTCTATGGCTCGAAAATCATCGCAAAACAATTTTTATAATAAGTGCTATTCTATCTAGCCGGGATGGGGATTATGAATCGTTTTTTCGCTGCATTGAAAGAAAAACTGGCAAAACTGAAACTTCCGAAAATGCCAAAGCCGCCGAAAATGCCGAAAATGCCAAAAGGCAAATTTTCGCTGAACTGGCGGATGGTTTTGTTCTGCGTTTGCCGCATCGTGCCTGCTCTCGTTATAACGGCGCTTTTTGTTCTTCCGATGGGAATGGAAAGCCTGAACCTTACTGGAGAGGGCGAACCTGCCAAACTGATATTTCCGTATCTGCTTCCGTTCACGCCGGGGCAAGACGTGCAGGACACCGTTCTGCGCTATGTTTACTTTCTGATTTACTTCCTGCCGTTCACCGCGCTTTTTATGCTTTTTTCGCTTTTCATAAAAGGCAAGGTGGAGCACGTTCTCTACACGATAGTCTATTTGAGCTTTAGCGTGTACCTTTTCTGCGCCGTCACCACGCTGATGATTTTCGCGAACTGTGCACGCTGGTTCACCGAACTTCCCTTGCGAATCTACATTGTTTTCGGCTTTTCGTTTGTCGTCCACGCGCTCATGTCCGTGTTTGGAATCTTCTTCTTGCGCAGGCGAAATCCCGAATTCGTTGAATACAAGAAATTGCAGAGCGTCTCAAAAGACCGCACCAAGAATTCAATCAAAACGAAACTCACCATCACCATCATCAGCACGATTGCAATCATACTCTTGATTTTTATGATTCTTGTCCTGCGCAATTACAGGATTATGTTCACCGAAGCGATAAGCGGCGTGGGATACGCGCAGGCCGAACAGACGGCGAATGTCTACGATTCGGCGGACGGACGCTACGAAAAGATTTCTATCTACTTCGACCAGCAAAAGGAGTCGAACAAATATTCTTCGTCTCCGTTCGAGCGAATCGACATCATCACCGCGAGCACGAGCACGAACATTTTCTTTACGAAAGAGCGCGAGTCGGACTTGGTGATACTGCAACGGGGCCAAGACGGAAACGAACCTTCCTGGCCGAAATACGATGTGTTCGCATATACGACCGCGATTGGCAGGGTGAAGGAAATTCCCGACGAGGAAAAGGTTATTTCCGCGGAAGACGCGAAACTTTATTTCACAAGATTTCAGAATGGAAGCTACAAAAAGCAGCCGATTTATTACAATGGCTTTTGCAAATACATCTATCCCGTTTGGCTCACGCGCAACAACGGAAACAAGATTGTAGGATTTTCCATCGTCACATACCGCGAAGAGATTCTTATGCGCTCCTACTTCCACACGCAGGTTTTTGTCTATGCGATGGTCGTAACGTTTTTGTATGTTTCGATTATTCTTTCGCTGTTCATCGCGGACTTCATCGCGAATCCGCTTTTGTATCTTAAAACGAACGTGAGGAAGACTTCGAACATCCTTTCGGAACTTCTTGACGGGCGGCCGAAAATTTCCGCGAGCGACCTCGTATACAATGACTCCATCAAGACGAACGACGAGACAAAATTGCTGTCCAAAGAAATCCAAAACATGGTCAACATCATTCGAGGCATCATTCCGTACATTTCGTTCTCCACGTTGCAGGCGGCGGAAAAAACCAACCGCAATCCGACGACCTCGCGCGAACTTTGCTTTTTGTTCACGGACATCCGCGGGTTCACGACGCTGTGCGAAGGCAAGCAGCCGAAGGAAGTGGTGGAGATTTTGAACCACTATCTCGAAATCGAAACTGAAATCATTCTGAACAATGACGGCGATGTGGACAAATTTGTTGGCGACGAAATGATGGCGTTCTTCTCCGGCCCGAAAAAGGAATACAACGCCTGCAAGGCCGCGATGGAAATCCGCGCCGCAATGCGCGCCGAACAGCAGCAGGCGCTTGAAGATGGCTCTGATTACATTTCAATCGGAATCGGAATCAACTCGGGGCGCGTCGTTTTCGGCTCGGTCGGCGCAAAGAGCCGAATGGATTTCACATCCATCGGCGACACGGTGAACCTTGCGGCAAGGCTCGAAGGCGCGAACAAGGCTTACGGCTCAAAATCGATAATCACGGAAGCGGTGTTCGAAAAGCTGAAAGATTCGTTCGTTTGCCGCGAATTGGACTTCATCAAAGTGAAGGGAAAAAACAAGCCGGTGCGCATCTATGAGATTCTGCAAGAAAAGGCGACCGCCAGCGACAAACTTTTCGAGATAAAGGAACTGTTCGAAAAAGGTCTCGCCGCATACCGCAGTCAGAATTGGGACAGCGCGGAGGAGATGTTCCGAATGTGCAGCGAAAAATACCACGATATGCCTTCGGTGGTGTTCCTCGACAGAATCGCGCATTTCAGGACGAACGCGCTTCCGCAAGACTGGGACGGCGTTTTCTCAATGAAAGTAAAATAGGAAACATCCATGGCGGATGTATGCGCCACGGAACGCGCAAAGCCTACAGAAAATGCCGCGTTCCGTGATGCCCGCGTTGTAATCGTACCACACTTCAGTTGCAATCGTGGTACGATCACCCCCCGACTGTGGGGCGATTCAGGGGGTAATCGTGGTACGGTTGCAAGTCAACCGTGGTACGATTACAACGCAATACTGGTACGATTTCTTTATAGAGGCACGGAGATGAAACTCAAACTGGCGAAATGGTGTTCCATAATTCCTCTTTTTTTTCATGCGCTGCTGATTGCGGCGGTGACTTTAGGTGAAACCATACCAGTCTATCTATTTGAATTAGTGGGGTCGGTTTCTATAGTTCTTCCTATTTTTGTTATGCCCTTCCTTGCGGTTCTCGGCTTCGTGCTTTCGTTGATTCTGATTTTCCAAAAAGAGAGGAAGGCGATAAAATTCCTTGTCCTCTCGTTCGTTGAGATTATCATCTCCGTACTGCTGATTCTT
>JAFLSR010000068.1 GCA_022510845.1 Treponema sp. | reverse complement strand
TCGAAAGCAAGCCGCTAGGCTTGCGACAGAGGGGGTAGACCGCAACGAAGTGCGGGCGCAGGGGGAGACCTCCCCTTCTAAAAAATCCTTGCGCACTTTCTTGCTACCAAGTTTCATTTCTTCAAAAAGCACCTCTTGAAAATCGTTTTGATTTTTTGTATAATCATTCGTTGACGAAGTGTTTTCGAATTTTCTTTTTTGGAGAATGTGATGGTTCCCGTTTTGATAAAGGATTTGCTTGCTTCCGCGCCGGACGGTCGGAAGGTCGTTGTCTGCGGCTGGGTGCGTACGATGCGCGATTCAAAGAATTTGGTTTTCGTGCAGGTGAACGACGGTTCGTGCTTTGCGAACATCCAACTCACTTTCGACAGGAACTCGCCTTCGCAAAATGCGGATGTGGCTGCCATCGAGCAGGAATTGAAAAAGGTGAACACTGGCGCTTCGATTCGCGCGGAGGGCGCGCTCGTCGCTTCTCCCGCTTCGGGGCAGGCGGTGGAAGTCGCGCTCGAAAAACTCACTGTGATTGGTGCTTGCAATCCCGAAGAATACCCCCTCCAAAAAAACAAGATGTCGATGGAATACTTGCGCGAGAATGCGCATTTGCGCGCGCGCACGAACACTTTCGGGGCGGTTTTCCGCGTGCGCAACAAGATGGCTTTCGCCGTGCACAATTTTTTCCAGGAACGCGGATTCGTTTATCTGAACGCGCCTGAAATCACTTGCTCGGACTGCGAGGGCGCGGGCGAGATGTTCCAGGTGACTTCGCTCTCGCTCGAAAAAATTGCGGAACTCGGAGTGAAGGCCGGCGCGGGCGGAATGAAAATCGAGGACGCGCACAAAATCGTGGACTATTCCAAAGACTTTTTCGGAAAGAAGGCGAGCCTCACGGTTTCGGGGCAGCTGGAGGCGGAAACGTTCGCCACTGCCTTGAGCCGCGTCTATACGTTCGGGCCGACTTTCCGCGCCGAGAATTCCAACACGCCGCGCCATCTTGCGGAGTTCTGGATGATTGAGCCTGAGATGGCGTTCTTCGACCTGAACGACAACATGGACTTGCAAGAAGAATTCGTGAAGTACTTGCTCAAGTGGGCTTTGGAAAAATGCGCGGACGACCTTGCGTTCTTCGAAAAGCGAGTGCATCCCGGACTTGTCTCGCAACTTGAATCCGTGGCGAATTCGGAATTCGTTCGAATCAGTTACACGGACGCGATTTCGGAACTGCAAAAAAGCGGCGCGAAATTCGAGTTCAAGCCGGAATGGGGAAGCGACATCGCCACCGAGCACGAACGCTTTTTGACCGAACAGATTTTCAAGTGCCCCGTGATGGTGCACGACTATCCGCGCGAAATCAAGTCCTTTTACATGAAACAGAACGACGACGGAAAGACCGTGAAGGCGGTGGACGTGCTCGTGCCGGGAATTGGCGAACTGAACGGCGGAAGCGAGCGCGAGGAGAACTACGAAAAACTCGTGGCGGAAATCCGCCGCCGCGGAATGGACGAAAAAATCTACGACTGGTATTTGGATTTGCGCAGGTTCGGCACAGTGCCGCATTCGGGATTCGGGATGGGATTCGAACGCCTCATCCGCTACGTTACCGGAATGGAAAACATCCGCGACGTGATTCCGTATCCGCGCGCGCCGAAACTCGCGGATTTTTAGAAACGCGAACGGCTGAATTCGAACGTGCTAAGTTTGTTCAGAAATTGCGCGAGTTTGCGGAGCAAAACTCGAAAGCAACTTGTTGCGATGCAAGCACGCAGCCTTGCGACGAAACTTGAAGCCGCTTGATTTTTCAAAATGAAGCAAAAACGCGAAAACAAAAAGTCAGGTTTTCTTTCGTTCGCGCAGGCGGTTTTCATTTCCGCCGACCTCTCTTCGCAAAACGATTTGGACAGCAATTCGGGTGCGTGCGCCTTCGGTTTTTTGTTTTCGTTCCTGCCGCTCGTGCTGATGGTGTTTTCGATTTTAGTGCGAATCATGCACGCCTCAAAAGAAGCCCTGCGCGAGGCGATGGCAGACATTCCTTTCCTTGAAGGGATTTTCAATTTCAGTGAAATCATAAATTCGGTGAACCTTTCCAATTCGATGACGCTCGTCGATGTGGTTTTGGGCGCGTGGATTTTTTGGATGGCGCGGAATCTGTTCCTCTACATCCAAAAGGGAATCACCCACATCTTCCACAAGGAAGCGGACAAGCGTCCTGTGCTGAACCAGTTTTTGATTTTTGGCGGCGAACTGATTTTGGTCTTTGGAGCGGCGGCGTTGATTCTGATTTCGATTTCGTTCAAGACATTGAAATTCGATTCGGCGTTCATCGACTTGAAGAACTCTTTCCATCCGCGCCTGCTCAATTCGATTTCGGCGACGATAAATGTCGTGCCGTACATTTTGATTTTCATCATGGTTTTTCTCGCGCTCAAGTTCTACACGGGAACGAAGCCGCAGGCGAAACTTTGCGCGGCGGCGGCGTTTTTGAGCACGGCGGTTTTTGTGGCGACCGTAATTTTTTTGAATGTTTTTTTGGACTTCAAGCGATACAGTTTGATTTACGGAATTTTGGGAAACCTCGTGATTTTGCTTTTTGAAGTGAAGATTTTCTTTTTCCTTTTTTTCGTCGCCGCGCAATTCGTTTTTGTGATTCAGTTTTTTGACGACTTGCTTCTGGCAAAACTCTATCTGCTTCCCGACCACGACGAAACCGATTTGCTTGGGGCGGTGAACCGCGCTCTTTTTATCAGGCCGGATTTCTTGATAAAGAATTTCAATTCGGCGAAAAAATTCAATGTGGGCGAAACAATCGTGGAAAAAAATTCCACCGGCGACAGCGTGTATTACATAATCGCAGGCAGCGTAAAGCGCATGGCAGAAAACCACGTGGCGTTTTTGGACCGCGGCGAAATGTTCGGCGAAGAAAGCTGCCTTTTGAACATCGCGCACAACGCGGATTTTATTGCCGCCACGGAATGCCGAATCCTGGAAATCTCGGGCGCGACATTCCGCCGCCTCATCGAACTGAACGGAGACGCCGCAAAGAAGGCAGTGAAAAAATTCGCCTCGCGGATTTGAACGCAAAGCAAAAATGCGATTTCTGCATCTCACTCAAAACGCCGCAAGCATAAAAAAAGCCCCGCGAAGCGGGGCATCTTTTTTGTGTGATAAACAAAGTGCGAAACCGCACTTTGTTTATTGTTTTTAGAACGAATAAGAGAATGAAATCGGTACAGCCCAACAGAAAGCATCGGCCTTCGCAGGAGTGATAACCTTTGGATCAGCATCAGGATCAGTTTGAGGATTGAATCCCCAGCCATTCGTCGTGCCCTGGAATCCGATTCCGATGCTTCCATTGCTAGAGAAGCCCCATCCAAGTCCGATGAGGAAACTGAACACAGCATCATCGTTCGCAAGAAGTCCACGGAAGTCAGCTGCCAAAGAAAGCGTGTCCGTGAGACCTACGTCCACACCCACTCCAAACTGGAAGACGGGGTCAGCCACTTCGTATGTCTGCATACCGAAACTTGCCAAAACTTTGAGGTTGTCGAGAATCTGGTAAGAAGCGCCGACCGCAGCCTTGAGGAAGGCGAAGTCATCAGACAAGTCCTTGTAGTCACTTTCAGCAATCGAAACCTTCACGCCAACTGTGATGAAGAGATTGTCCACACCAGTAAGATCGAACGCAGCTTGCACATCGCCGAGATATTTGTAGTCATCACCTTTGCGGTCGCCGTTTCCGTTCCATGCAGCCTTGATAGTACCGATGTCTCCGATAGTGTATCCAGCCGCGAATGTGCTCTGCTCAAACATCTTGTAGGCATCCTGGAATCCGCCATCGGCGGGCATCGCGAGCCTTCCAAGAATCTGGAGTCCTTCAACCGGGAAGATTTCAATCTGGAGCGCGTCCGCGTTTCCGAGGTTGAATGTCAAGCCTTCGTCATCGAAGATCCAGTTCACGGGGCGAATCCAGTTCCAAGAACCGAAGCAGAGGTCGCTTCTCATCGTGTAGCCGTTGTCGATGTGTCCGACCATGAACTTCACCGAGTCAGCTGGCTTGTACCAACCAGCGCGGTAGTCGCCAGGACCGAATCCGCCCGCGCCATCGCCGAAGATGTCGTAGAGCATACCGACTTTCTCATCATCAGAAGTCCAGTTGAATCCGATTCGCGCGTTGCGGATGCCCCATCCCCAAGAGTTGGTCCAACCAGAGAGGATGTCCTCGCCGTTGCTGGCAACCGGAGCCACCACGGTGCGAATCCAAGCGCCCATGTTCAGTTCCGCGAAAGCAGCAGAAGCGAGCAAAGCCGCCACCGCCACTGTTCCGATCAAT
>JAFLSR010000067.1 GCA_022510845.1 Treponema sp. | reverse complement strand
ATGACATGAAGGAAGTCGCTTCGATAATCGACTTTGTTCTGCGCAACACCAAGCCTGGAATCACGAAGGACGGAAAGCCAGCCAAGGGTAAAATCTCGCTCGATGAGGAGGCGCAGAAAAAAGCCAAGGAGCGAGTGAACGCGCTTTTGTCGAAACACGTTCTTTATCCCGAGCTGGATTTGGAATTCTTGAAGAGCGAATTCGTGCGGTAGGGCGGAGAAATAGGCTGCGACGCTTTGCCGCGGCTAGATTTCTTGCAGCACCGGCGCGTAATATCCGCTCGATGAAATGGCTTGTTTTGAGCCGAGATGCCGCGTGTCGCCGAGCCGCTCTACGCGGAACGCCGCTTTTCCTGCCACGCGCTCTTCGCTGTTCAAGACCGTAATGGATGTGGGCGCGACATAGAATCCCTGCCACAGGACGAGCGGCGAGCAGTTAACGAGGTGGCTTATCATCGCGAACATCACGCCGAGGTGACAAAAGAAAACCGCCGTGCGCTCATCGTATTCTTTTTTGTTTGAAAGAAGGTGGTAGTTTTTTACGAATGTCGCGCTGTCAAAATTCGGATTTGGAATTTTCCCGCTCGTCTTGTAGGAAAGCCCTTCGCGCTCAAAATCGTATCGGCGCAAAATCGAGTCCAGCCCTTCGCAGACTTCGCGATAATTTTTTTCGACTTCGCCGCTTTTCATCAAATCAGTTTCGAGCCATTTTTCTCTGTCCAGGAATTTTTCTTCCGAATAAAAGTATTCGGGAAGCAAGTCCCACGGAATGCGCTCATGTCCGTCTACGGGGTCTTTCACAGGAACATAAAATTCTTTGAGCCATTCATGGGTTTCGGCAGTGCGGCGAGCCTTCTTCAAGCTGAGCGAGGCGGTGTCCTGCGCGCGGCCCAGAGGCGAGACATAAAAATCAGTGACATTCCATTTTGAAACGCGCTTTGCCAAAAGCCGCGCTTCTTTCCAACCTTGTGGCGTGAGCGAGTCGCGCTTGTAGTCGGGGTCTCCATGACGAATGAAAATCAATCTCATGCAAACATTCTAGCATAGAGCGGAGAAAAAATAAAGTATGCGGAAGATGGCTTGACTTGACTGCGCAAATGATGTACATTTACGCTATGGTGGGATTTTGTGCTTGTTTTGCTCGAATTCGCAGAGCGGATTTTCCGAGAAACTTTTCGGACAAGGCGCGTGGGTTCTTTTTTGTTGAGCAAGTGAAATAGTCGAAAATGTCCGCGCAAAAAAAAACAGTGAGAAAAAAGTCTCCTCAAAAACGTCGCGCCACAAAAAAGGCTCGCGTCACGCTTGACACAAAAAAAGTCATAATTGCTTCCGCGTGCGTCTGCGCGTTGTGCGTTTTGCTTTTGGCGGTGAGCGCGCTTTTTTCATTGCGATTGCAGGAGACGGAAACTCCCGCGCTTGTTGAACGCGAAGTTCCGCAAACAAATGCCGAAATCATCGAAACGCCGCAGTCGAAGTCCAAGGAAGATTCCGTAGTGCCGCCCAAAAATGCGAGCACGCAAAATTCTTTGGACATCAATTCTTCCGACAAAAACAGCGGCGCGGAAAAAATCCCCGATTCGCAAGAAGAAAAATCGCAAAATGAAATTGCCAAAAAGGTAGGAAAGAAATCTTCGCGGCAGGAAGGCAAGTCAGAAAAAAAGTCTTCCGAAGAAAGCGCCGCTTTGAAAAATCAAGAGCCTGTAACCGCGCCGCATGACTTTGGCTTTCCCCCCGCTTTGAAAAACGCGGTGCTTTGCGTTGTGTTCGATGACGGCGGGCAGAATGTCGCCCAACTGAAAAAATGCCTCGCGCTTCCTTTTCCTGTGACGGTGGCTGTTCTGCCGAGGCTTGCGCACTCAAAGGAATGCGCCGCGCTTGTTCGGCAAAGCGGCAACGAAGTGATTTTGCATCAGCCGATGCAGGCAATAAATCTCAACGTGAATCCGGGGGAGGGGGCGATTCTTCCGCAAATGTCGGGCGCGGAAATTGCCGCCACGCTTTCGCAGAACATTGCGGAAATCGGGCCGATTGCGGGAATCAACAATCACGAAGGCTCGCTCATCACCGAAGACGAAGTGAAAGTGGGATTCGTGCTTGAAACTGTTCACCAGAAAAGAATTTATTTTTTGGATTCGCGCACTTCATCCGCCACAAAAATTCCCAGCGTTTCGATGGAAATGGGATTTTCGTATTTTCAGCGCGACATATTTTTGGACAACGAAAAAACGCGCGAAAATATTTTGCAAGAATTGAGGCGGGGGGTAGAAATCGCGAATCGGCAAGGCTTTGTGATTATGATTGGGCACGTTTGGTCGGCGGAAATTCTTCCTGCCGTCTTGGAGGAAGTTTACCCGGAATTGCAAAGGAAGGGGTATAGATTTTCTACGGTTTCAAATTCAGGGGCGCAACGAAAATGAAAATTTTGGGAATAGAAACTTCGTGCGACGAGACGGCCGCCGCTGTGGTGGAAGACGGAAAAAAAATTTTGAGCAATGTGGTGGCAACTCAAATTCCATTCCACGAAATCTACAAGGGCGTGGTTCCCGAAATCGCAAGCCGCAAACACGCCGAATGGATTTTGCCTGTGGTGCGCTCGGCGTTGCGCGAGGCGAATTTGCAAGCGTCTGAAATAGACGCGGTGGCAGCCACAAATCGTCCCGGGCTTATGGGCGCGCTTTTGGTGGGGCTTACGTTCGGAAAGACTTTTGCATGGAGTTTGAAAAAGCCTTTCATCGCCGTGAATCACATGCTGGGCCATCTTTATGCCTCGCAGCTTTCGCAAGACGAATGCGTGCAAAATTCTGCCACGCAATATCCGTTTTTGGGATTGCTCGTTTCGGGCGGGCACACGATTATTTGCAAGGTGAACGCTTTCGATGACATTGAAATTTTGGGAACGACAGTTGACGATTCGATTGGCGAGGCTTTCGACAAGGTTGCGAAATTTTATGGGCTTGGATATCCCGGCGGGGTTGTGATTGATTCGCTTGCGAAAAAAGGCGATGTCCGCGCGTTTGAATTTCCTGTCCCCTCCCTTGACGAAAAAGAGCACAAATACGATGTTTCTTTCAGCGGACTAAAAACTGCGGTAATTCATCAGCGGGATTTGTTTTGGAACAAGAATTATGAGGCGACGAACGAAAATCTTTGCGCGGCGTTTCAGGAAACTGCCTGCCGCACAATTGTCTCGCGTTTGTTCAAGGCGTGCGATGACACGAAAATAAAAACCGTGGTCGCTGGGGGAGGGGTGGCGGCGAATTCCCGCTTGCGTGCGATGCTCGGTGAACGCCCTGACATTCAATGCATCTTTCCTCCGCTTAAACTTTGTGGCGACAACGGCGCTATGATTGCGGGCGTGGCGTATCACTTTTTGCTTCGTGGCGAACGCAGCGGACTTGATACTACGGCGAAGGCTAGGGTGGAGCAGTTTAAGCGCGGGCTAAAATAGACCAAATTTTTGGCGCACAGAAAACTTGAAGCTAAAATACAAGGCAGGATTAAGATGAAAAATTTGAAAGATTTGACTTACGGAATTGTCGGCATGGGAATAATGGGCGGCTCAATCGCGAAGTCCATTCGCTCGAACGTGCTTTCCCGCGCCGGAGCGACCGGAAAAATTTACGCTTGCAATCGCAGCACTGCCTGCCTTGAAACCGTGCTCCAGGAGGGGGTGGCTGACAAGGCGTTCACTTCGGACCGCGTTCGGGAAATGCTTTGCGAATGCGACTTTGTTTTCGTGTGCCTTTATCCGCACGCCACAATCGATTTTTTGCGCGACAACCGCGATTTTTTCAAAGCGGATTCCATTGTGACTGACATCAGCGGCGTGAAGGGAATTTTTGAAAAGTCTCTTCCTGAAATCCTGAGCGATGACGTTGACTTCATAATCGGGCATCCGATGGCGGGCGGCGAAAAGGAAGGCTACGCCAATTCGAACGAAAAATTTTTCATCGGCAGAAATTACATTTTGATTCCGAGCGCGTCGAACAAGCCTGAAAATCTCGAACTTATGCGAAGCCTCATTACGGCGATGGGATTTGCTCGCATCACGGAAACTTCGTGCGAAATCCATGACTACAAAATCGGATTCACTTCGCAACTCTGCCATGTCATCGCGGCGGCGTTGGTGGAAAGCGCGTCGGACGAAAGCATCACCGCTTTTGGAGGAGGAAGTTTTGAGGATTTGACGAGAATCGCGATGATAAACGCGCCGCTTTGGACCGAACTTTTTTTGGCGAACAAAGAAAAGTTGGTGGAACACATTTCCAACTTCGAGGCGCAGATTGAACGCTTTAAGAATTTCATTCAGAATGACGACGAGCAGAATCTGAAAAGCCTTTTGGAAGACACGCGCGAAAAGCGGCTTAAAATGGGAGGTTTAAAATAAGCCGCTGAAATTGAACGCAAGCCAATGGCTTGCTATCGAGTTTTCTTCGAAAACTCGCG
>JAFLSR010000066.1 GCA_022510845.1 Treponema sp. | reverse complement strand
GGCATTCAGATGGGCACGGAAAAAGCCCCCGCAGGCTGGATTTACGAAATCAAATAAGTGAATCTGAAAAGCAAAACGCATCACTTGATGCGCCGCATTATTCTGAGCCTTTGCGCCTCGTTCGCAGAAAATCCGAACTTTTCATAGAACGGAATCTTGTCGGGCATGGCGCAAAGTTCCACAAAAATTTCCGTGCCGCTCACGCCGTTTTTGTCGATGAATTTCAGAAGCTCTTCTATCATCAGCCTGCCGATTCCCTGTTTCTGATATTCGGGAAGCACGGCAACGTCCTTGATGTAGTAGCACAAGCCAAGGTCGCCAATCATCCTTGCCATGCCGACAATTTTTTCACCGTCGAACACCGACACTCTGAAAGCCGAATTTTTCAAGCCGAGTTCCACTTGCTCGAATGAAGGCTGCTCGCCCCAATGCGTCGATCCCCACAAAAATATGAATTCATCCGCGGTGAGGTCGTTGTGTCTTATTGTGAGATTTGTCATTTGTGTTCCTCATTTTTTAACGGTGAAGAAAGTGTCAACTTTCGAACTGTTAAAAACTGTCATTTCGCAGCAAAGCGAGAAATGACAGTGAATACCCGAGAATTTCTGCAAAGCGAAAAATCGCAGTGCAATGAGCGGGGATTTCTGCAAAACAGAAATCCCCGCTGTTAAAGTTTGCGACCGCGAGTTTTTGCGGTTTTCGGTAGCAAAGCGAACGAAAATGCGAGTTACACGAGCAAGCAAAAACTCGATAGCAAGCCATAGGCTTGCGTTAAATTTCGACGCAAACTTTGAACGTTCAAATTATATTTGCCCCCACCCTACTTGTCAAGGCGATAGCGTTGCAAGTACTTTTTGTGGCTGTCTGAAATATCGAAGCAATCCATGAATTGCGCCGCAGTGAGAAATTCAACTGAGAACTCAATGCCGCAATCTTTTTTGAATGCTTCTATGACCCCGCTTTCTTCAACACAGTGTTTGAAGATGTCAAACTCGCCGTGTTCAATTGCGCGACAGTTGCAGTAAGCATTACGCGCCTTTTCGTTCTTAAAAATCTTCACTGGCGGCTCAAAGATGACATTCACTAACCTAACTTTTTTCAGTTTTGGAAGCATCTTTATTTCATTAGTTTGAAGCGATGCAACTTCGTTTTTTGTCGTGGCAGAACTCATGTTGTAGATGCCAAGGATGTGCTTGTACATCTGCCATGCATCGTAATGCGTAAAACGGTGTGGGTCACAGTCAGCGTCAGCCTTATATTCAGACATATTCTCGCATAAATACTTTCGCAACCTTTCAAATGCAGCATTCGCTTCCGCGCTTTCTTTTGAATTAAAAAAGGAGCGTTTAGTTTCAGAATACGCTTTTTTCAAAAAGCCTGGCGTATCGCGCATCCATTCTATCATCTTCATTTCGCAAAAAATCGCGTTAGTTCCGTTCAGCAAAAAAGCGTCAAGGTGAGCAGGATTTTGGTTTTTGTCGCTATTTTTGACCGTGAGAAGTTTCTTTTCGTACTCAATTTTGTATGTTCCAGGCACAAAATATTCGTTGCCGTCGTTCGCACAGATTTCGTTGTTGCCAAGCAAGTTGAATGTCATAGCAGACGACGAGAATATGCTCTTCATCTTTGCAGGATATCTCTTATCGGCAAATTCTTTTCCATTTCCGCTCCCATACTGTGCGATGTGTTCATCAGACATTTTGACGAACAAGTTGTCCTGATACTCTGCAAAGTATTCCGATTTGTACCTCGGATTTTTGTGCGCCTTTCCGTTCAGCGGATGCCCACTCCTATCCAAAGCCTTAGTTTCAAATTCCAAAAGTTCTTTCTTAAGATGCCCGTTCATCTCTTCCTCCTCGGCAAAATTGCCATAGATAAAATTATAAAAATTCCCGTAAGAATTTTGCTTTTCATTTTTTTCTCATTATATATTGTTTACGAAATCCTAGCAATTATTCGGACTTTGACTGCTTCATTTCGAGTGCCAAAATCGCCCTATGCGTTCCTTGCTAGGATTTACATACTACTAATATGTTTAGACATCAAGATTATTTATTCTTGGATTTAGAGCCAGAAGTAGTTTTGGTCTCTTTAAAATAGATCATCGCATTTCGTTCACCCCAATTCCAAATAGGATTAAACTCAAAGTATCCGTAACAAGGATATGCATAAATTGGATACAACCGTATTCCATAAGGCCCTTTATTGGGACTTCTGCTAAGAACAAACTTATAAACTCTCGAAACACCTGTAGTCCAAGCACCAGAAGCCTTGAAAAATGGGTTTACCAAAGGATGTTCCGTAGCTCCTGCTTCCTTAATCGCCGCCTCAAAATACTCAACGGGATTCATTCCGTTAATAACAACGGATGGTCTATAATAGAAATACACCCTGTCAGACTCACTCCCTGCAAAAGTAAGCATCAATTTAGTCAATTGTTCTGGCTTACCAATATCTTCAAACATTGTCCACAGATTGACGGTTTTCCCCTCGACTTCCGCAAACTCATCACAAACACGACGACCGCTGACAGATACAGAAAGTAAGACATCACTATCCATATCAGAGTAACGATGTTTTGGAGTAAATTCGTAAATAGTAATCCCTTTGTATCGGTAATAAATATTATCTTCAGTGATGAGATATTCATCAACAAGTTTGTCACGTCCATAACGACTATAAGTGCCAAAAATGTCTGCAAACAAAGACGACACGCCCAAAAGGGCAAGAACCAGAGTGAAAGCAATGACCAACTTTTTCATAACACACCTCCTAATAGTGTAACTTATATAAACTATGACGAATGCTAAAAATTAAGTAGCGCAATGCCCGCAAATACCCCGACTCAGCTGTGGGGTTGATACGCTTGCCTTAACATACTTATATCTAAAAAACAAAGGTATAAGTAAACCGAACGGAACATCATAGTAAAGACGCTCGACATCATTTTCCTCATCCATCAGTCCGGTAGGACCCCATTCAAGAGCATAATGGAGCTTGTATTTCAAAAATGGAGTCCGGTGAGGATAGATATGCCGAGTCTCCTTATCCATCACAAAAATCGTATTACAGAAATGAAAAAACGGAAACCAATAACAACGCCGAATCTTTAAATATCGGTAAGGAAGAACTTCATACTTCTTATTTTCCATAATCAACCTCCAAAACTTCACTTGCAAATCCGCTTCCTAATTCCGCCTATTGCTCCTCGCCGAAAACTATCGACTTATTTTCCCCTCGCCCGCCGTTCGCAAGGTGCAGCGACACGAACAGCATCACCATAAAATAGACGATGTAAATTACAAACAATGAAAGCCTTGCCGTTTTAAAGACAGCGTCCGTCCTTTCGAGCAGCAGTCCTTCGAGCGACGAGAGCGCGTCTTTCAAAGATATAGTTCCCTCCGTCTTTTCAAGCGCAGTGATTGCCGAAAGCGCAAGCGAAATGTATTTGTCGAATTTCAGTTTCACGATATTCACCGCGACCGTCTCAATTGCGCTGCCAGACGATTCAAAAGTATCTAGGCAGGATTTCAACATGACCTTGGCTTCAACAGTGCTGAACGACTTTTCGAACGCGCCCGGGTAAATCTTATTGACGGTTGTTTCCGCCCGCGAAATCTGTTCACCAAGAAAAACTTGCAAGCGTTTGTTCGCGCCTCCCGCCACAACAAAAAGGGCGGCAAGCAAAACGGCGAGCACGACATTCGCAACTTTTATGAAAGGGCGATATTCTTTTTTTGAGATTTTTTTTGCGAAGAACAAATTAAGAGCCGCCGTTCCCAAAGCGGCGATTATCACAAACAACGCTGTCATGCATTGACCTCCTTTATGTAGATTTTAGTTTGAACGGGCTTGCATCCTTTTTTCAAAGCAACAAAAAACGGCTCTTTGTACACAAGCAGTTCCTTGTATTTGCCCTTAATTTTCAAATCCTTGAGAACCGATTTTACCAAAAGCCTTCCGCATGGCGCTTGCATAAAAATCTTGAAACTCTCCGGTCTGAATCCCTCTTTGTTTTTCGCAAGAAGAATTCCATATTTGATTTTCTTGTCTTTCCAAGTGGAAAAAAGTTGGGCTGAATGATAAAAGAACACCAACGAAACAATGATTTGCGGAATCGCAAGCCACATTGAAACCCTGTGCAAAGGAAACGCCGCCACCGCAATCCCGCAAACCATCAGGAGAAAAGAGTAGGTATTCAGATAAACGAACCTAAAAATATTATGCAATGCCGTTTTGAGATGCTGAAATCGCCCTGTAGAAGGCATCCACGACTTTCTGCGCCTCCGCCTCGTTCGCGCCCGAAAGGAGCACGCTCGTGCTCTGCGTGTGTCCTTCATAATACAAATAGAATGCGGGGCAGAAGCAGCCGCACGTTGTCATGCGTTTATATCCAATTTCTTTTACGCTGCTCGGAAGAAGATATTTCACTTCGCGCCCTACCGTGAAGCAGTAGCATCGTATGATAGTTACCACTTCAACGACTCTTTTATTTGTAATCACCAAGAAACCCGATTTTCTGAAACCAAAAATTTTGGCGAAAAATTTTCTGATGTTTCCAATCGCCATTGCAAAAGGATTTGAACTTGTCGCCCAAAGTT
>JAFLSR010000065.1 GCA_022510845.1 Treponema sp. | reverse complement strand
CAGTCCCGCTCTCGGACGAGGAGATGAGCGTGACTTTCTGGGCGGTGTGCAGGCGTGAAAGCACGGAGGACTGGCGGCTTCTGCTCGCGGAGATGGAGAGGGAGGGGACAGCATGAATGGTTTTTTCCTGCTGATTCCATTTCTGCTCATACGGTTTGTGCTGCTGCTCGCACTGAATAGAAACGCCGTGCGCCGGGCGGCACATTTCGCTCCGCTTCGGGGCAGGGAAAAAATTGCCTATGTCGTGTATCAGACGGCGACCGCGGGGATATTGCTGCACCCGTTCTTCCTAACGGTGCGCACGGACTTCTCGCCAATGTTCTTTGCGGACGCGACTTGTTATGTGCTTGGCCTGTGTCTGCTTGCGGCAAGTGTCGTTGCCTTTTCTTCGCCTGACGATATGGGATTGAACACAAATGGAATCTACAGGCTTTCTCGCAATCCCATGTATGTTGCGTACTTCGTCTGCTTCATCGGAATTGCCATGCTTACCAGATCGCTCGTGCTTTTGGGCATGGTACTGACATTTCAGATTTCCGCGCACTGGATTATTCTCGCTGAAGAAAGATGGTGCCTGGAGAATTTCGGCGATGACTACCGTCGGTACATGGCGCAGGCGCGGCGGTATATTTAGCGGCTTTGTTTTTCGAAACGCATCCCAACTTTGATTTCAGCAGACATGGGGAGGGGAAAGTCTTCGCTTGAAACTTCGCACAAATGTCGAATACGCGCTCGGTGCGAGTAACCCTGAGGCGTATTGCGTTGCATTACCCCCTCCCAACACATCCTTTTTTGCTACCAGTCGCAAGTCTCCCTCTCGCTTCGCTACCGCTGGGGCTAGGTCGCAAGTCTGCGACTTGCTTACGAGTTTTGCAAGCAAAACTCGCGAGAGAAAAACCGCGCAAAAAAACCATGCGAAGAAATCGCGAGAAAAAAACCCCCTTGCGAAAATGTGGATTTTCGGCTCTGCTAAAAACCATCGAAGGAATCGGCTTTTTAATTTAGTCAATAACGTCTACCCCCCCCCATCGTTTTCCTCGCGAAGACAATGCGGTACGCGCCGTAGCTCACAATCGCGCTCAAAAGTTTGTCGGCGAGGTTCATCAGGATTCCCTGAAAGTAGCTGGCGAGGACGATGTTTTTTGTGGCGATGTACAGCCCCTGCACTGCGGGCGAGGTGTTCGTCCAGTCCGAGCGGAACGAGAAGAGGGCGGACACGATGATGTTCCCGACAGCCGCGTTGGAGAGAGCGCTCCAAAGCCCTGCCCACATGAAAGTCTCGGCGGAAATCGGCTCGCGGGGGAAGGCTTTTTCGTAATGGCGGAACGCGAGCCACGCAAGAAGCGCAGTGAGGATGTGGCAGATGACGAAAGGCATCGCCGTCGCTTTCAGCAGGAACATGACGACCTGCGAGAGCACCGCGCACGCCACGGCAAAGACCGGCCCGCATCCAGCCGCCACCGCGATTGTGAGGACCGAGTCCATGTACAGCGGAACGGAGAACCGCTCCACGAAGAGACATCCCGCAACATTCCCCGCCATCGCGAAAATCAAAAAGAGGATTTTCTTTAATCTGCTTGCTTTCCTCATTCAATCACCCCGAGCGTGCCGAAGTCAGTGTATCACGCTCATCTCAAAATCTTGCATTTCAATTGAATATCTTTGCCTTTTCTGCCCGATGCGAAAGTCCACTGGAACGGCGTTCCAAAATGACTTTCATTCTCAGGTCTCAGCAGCATTTCCGTATATTCTTCAAGCGTGTGGATATGGATGTTATTTTCATCGGAAATTAAAATGTAGTCCGCAAACTGTCGGTTGTCTCTCACGCTGCCGCCGTAACCTCCGATTACCCACCGCACCAGTTTTTTCAAATGCGGACGCAACTCATTTTTCAGCAACTCGGCATTGTCGATTCCGAAATCTCGCAGGTTGCCTGCTTCTTGGAATTTCCGCAGCAATGACCTCAAGTTCTCGTTTGATTTGTCAAGCACATCGGCGAATGCATCCGCAGTGTACTGATGGACGCTGACAGATTTTGCGGAAGTTTTCTTGCAACTGATTGTGAAGAGTTTTACCTCGTTGTTCAGCGCAAGAACGGTCACGATGATGTCCGTTTTCGGACTTCCGGAAGTCTGCAATGTGCCTATCACAGATTTGTCGGCAGTCGCAGAGATTTTTGCCACGGTCTTTTTGTCGAGAGCAAAGCAGCGCAAAATCTTCTCAAAAACATCATAGTGCATTCCGACAAGTTTTGGATCTGCGGTTATCCATTTTTTTAGATTCTCGCCGTTTGCAAGGATACTTGATATGTATAACTCAAAATTGTTTCCCTGCACATCTTTTTTTATGCCGACAGCCAACTGTCCGTTCGCATAGTTCTCTATCAACTCGAACAGTTCTTTTTGACTGACGATTTCATCAATCGCCGAATAATGAATTTTATTGATTATTTTCAGGTTGTGCGCAATAAAAGCATCTTTGTCATTTTGCGACAAATCGTCCGGATAAACCAAGACTGATTTTGAGATTGCAGGGTCGATTTTCTTTATATTGTAACTGTCCCATTGGTTGCCTTTCACACGGTCGGAGCGGAAAGAAGTCGTTATGTTGACAATCCATTTTGTGGAGTCCTGAAAGATGATTGCGAAATTGCAGTAAAACTGGGCGTTGTCATACTCGGCATATCCGCATCGATATTCTTTTATGATTTCTTTGATGTACGAATATTTCTTGCATTCAAGCAGAATCTCCGCAAGCACCTTTTTAGCGTTCTTTCCATGTTCCTGTTTGTCGCTGTTTGAAAACTGGCTCATATATTCTCTGATTGCTCCAGATTGGATACAATGCTCTCCGCAAGTTTTTCCACAACCGGCACGGCGACTGAATTGCCGAACTGGTGATACATCTGCGTCCTTGAGACGGGGATGATGAAATCCTTGGGATAGCCCATTATAGCCTTGCATTCGTTTTCGGTGAGAAGCCGAAGTCCGGTCTCCCCCCCGCGAACAAAAGTTCCTGTTATCCGCTGTATTTTGTGGTAGGACGCGCAAAGCGTTTTCACCGGAAAGTCTGAATCCGAATCGATGATTTCAGGATGACCGTCGTCTTTTTTGAAAATGTAAGTCTGCTGCAAGTGCTTTGAGATTGATGGACCTTTCGCGTCTTTCTCTACGAACTGTCCGATTCCAACGCGCTCCGATTTTCCCTCTGGCATCACAAATTTAGAAGTTTCGATGTCCTTTCTGAAACCGACGAAATACAGTCGCTTGCGTTCCTGCGGAACGCCGAAATCCGCACTGTTCAGCACTTTCGGGAATACGGTGTATTCCAACTCTTTTTCAAGGACTTCCATAATCGTTTCGTATGTCCTGCCCTCGTTATGCGTGAGCAGTCCGGTCACGTTTTCCAAAATGAACGCCTTCGGCTGTTTCGCTTTTATTATTTCCGCGATATGAAAAAACAGAGTTCCCTGCGTTTTGTGCTGAAATCCCTCGCGCTTACCGATTGAACTAAACGGCTGGCATGGGAATCCCCCCGCAAGCACATCGAAATCCGGAATATCATCCACGCTGATTTTAGTTATGTCGCCGAACGGAACTTCTCCGTAATTTGCAAAATATGTCTGCTTTGCCGATTCGTCCCATTCGCTCGAAAAAACGCACTCGCCGCCACAATTCTGCAATGCCATTCTGAACCCGCCAATTCCGGCGAAAAGGTCTATGAATGTGAATTTTTCATCATTGCCCGCATACGGAACATTCGCGGACTGGTTGAATTCAGTTTTTTGGGGCAACACAGACGGGTCAATGTTGTTTTCTCGGATTATGGTTTCGTACCGTTTTGCCTTTGATGTTCCCTGCAACTGTATGTAATGGCTGAGTAGCGCGTACTTTTCGTTGAAATCGTCTGATGGCAGATATTTTTTAAGTAATGTATAGTTTGCGGACTTCATGTGCTGCGCTTCCTCCCGATACCGTAAGTATATCATACTCCCGCGAAAAAATCGAGAGGCTCATTCAATCACCCCGAGCGTGCGCGCCGCCTCAATCAGATCCAGGCGGTCGCCGAGGCCGAGTTTCTGGTAGATTGCGGTGCGCTTGTTCAGAATCGTCTTCTCCTTCTTGCCCAGAATCCGCTGGATTTCCGTGACATCGGTCTTCCTTGCGAGAAGCTCAAAAAGTTCCTGCTCGCCTTTTGAGAGCGTCTGATAGTTCACGAAGAGCGCGTCGGTCTCGCCGGCGTCAGGCGGAGAGCCTGCAAGGAGCGCGCCCATCATCTGCGAGGCGGCGGGGCAGAAGAAGCTTCCTCCGCCCGCGACGTTGTGAACCGCGCGCAGCAGCTCGTCAACGTCCGCGTCCTTGGTGACGTAGCCCTGCACGCCCGCAAGCAGCGCGTTCTTCACGTGGAAGGGGTCGGCGTGCATGGTGTAGACGATGACTTTGAGCCGTGGCCGCACCGAGCGGAATCCTTTGATGAATGACGTGCCGTCCTCGCCGTCAAGGTTCAGGTCAATCAGCGCGAGCGGTATCTCCTCGCGCCGCAAGATTTCCTCCGCCTCCGCCGCGCTCCCCGCGCAGAAAAAGCGCAGTTCCGGGCTTTTCTGCTGGAGGAGCAGGGCAGTCCCGTCGCGGAGACCCGGGTGGTCGTCAAGGAAGAGGATTTTCAATTCGGATTGCAATGGTCGT
>JAFLSR010000064.1 GCA_022510845.1 Treponema sp. | reverse complement strand
GCGCGCTGGAGAAAGGCGTGGTCAGCCTCAACGACACGGCGGTGGTCTGCGCGGGGCTTCCGATGGAGAGCCCCTCCGTGGCGAACCTGATTCGTGTGGTGAAAGCGGGAGAAGTGGTGGGATTAGGTCACACAAACGATGATAAAATACAGGAGAAACTAAAATGAAAATCTGTTATTTTTTTATTATATTGGTTTTGGTGTTTTTTTTATTTTCTCGTAATGGCAAGCAAATGCAAAGAAGCCCTGTGCCGTGGTTCGGCTTTACAAGCAGGGAGAGACAAATAGACGAGGAGTCCATAGAATACAAGATGGAAATAGCCTTGCTTGCCAATGACCCGAAAGAAAGATATCAAAAAGTGAAAGAACTTTTGGAAGCCGGTGCGAATCCAAATAAAAAGACTGGTCAGTTCAAATGGATTGACACGAATCCGTTATGGAGTCCAAGATGTATCAAGGATACGGACATGTTGGAACTGTTCCTTTCTTTTGGAGCGGATGCAAAAAGAAGACCCTACTTAGCCCATTGTCTTGCCCAACAAGTGATTTCTAATAAAAATCCAAGGAAAGAATACCTAGATGGTCAAGAGCGACCGCTAGAAGACGAGATATATTATCGTTGCAAGCTTTTGCTACAGGCCGGAGCAGATCCAAATATGAAAGGTCAGGCAGGAGAGAAAGTCCTGTTAATAACGACTGATTGGAACTATGTGCACTATTGGAAAAAACATGGCACTTTGCCCGTGAACTTCTGCATAATCAATAACCTGACCTCAGTCTTCAATCTCCTCGTAGAATACGGCGCACGCCTTGACGAAGAGTCTTTAAAACTCGCAGAAGAAACAACGGAACACACCGGCTCCTCTGAAATGGAGGAACTCGTACTTGCGCAGTGGCAGATTCAAACACAGGGTAATAAGTAAAAATGTGCACTTGCATGAACGCCCCTGATTTTAAGAGTTTTGGATTAGTGGGAAACCGCAGAAGATGAAAAAGCCTTCGTAAAATCTTAGCGGCGCAAATTATACGGGAGAATAAAATGCAATATGAAAAGTAATATAGTCGTATTTTATCGCTTTTTCACAATCAGTTTTGTAATAATTGTTCTTGTGAGATTCTTCTATTTGCTGACGACCCTCGTCATGTTCAGAAAAAGACTGTACAACTTTGGAAAAAAGATTGCATGGGATTCAGGGTTGACCGCAAAAGAGAAAAAAACTTTTGCTGCTGGAATACTGACCGCTGCACTAATGGTAATAATTTCTGTAGGTCTTATGGTCTTGACAAAAGAAAAACTATGTACATTAGTCATCGTGTACAGTTTCATGTGGCTGTTTCGGATATTGTCGTCTCAAAAAAGGGCACTGCATAGCGGCATATATGAACGAGGAATACTGGCTGGCGAATTTATGGAATGGGAAAAAATCAGGTCGTTCAGTCAAATTGATAGACAGAACCTTAAACTCAATCTAGAAAACGGTGATATTGTCAGTCTGCATATTAGTGAAAACATAGACGAAGGGATAATGCTGATGGCAGAAAATCATATACCAAATTCGTGGGTGGCACAATGATTCTGATAGATGGTTCTTGGAAAGACGCAAAAAGCATAAAGGAGGCTCTCTGGGCCTTAAACGAAAGTTTCATAAAAATCTCCGAGGACTGCAAATTGAGCGACTTTTCTTTTCTGTCGGATTTCAAAACAATACGCAGAATTGAAATAGCGAAAAAAATCCCGATTGATTTCGTAAATACAATGGACGGTCTAAAAGAAATCTTTGGACAGGGTTGCGTCCTAAACTTTGAACTGGCGAACGCGAATGTCGAAATTCTGCGCGGCGCGTGGACTCCGAAATTTTCTGTTTCAGAGAAGACCGCGAGCCTTCATACGCTTGGAATAAAAGGATGCAAAAACCCGTCCGAACTTTTCAACATACTTCAAAGGATAAAAAGTCTCAAATCCCTTGAACTTGGCAATTGCAGCGTTTGCGACTTTAATTGTTTGCACCCACTTCACGGTCTAGAATCGCTTGAAATAACAAAATTCAGAAACCTGATGGCTTTGGACGGACTTGAATGCCTCGCCACCAACCTGAAAGAGTTGCGGATAAACTACGCCGGCGGTCTTGAAAGTTACGACGCACTGCAAAAAATAAAAACGCTTGAAACCCTAATAATATTCAAAAGCGGGAACATAAAAAGCCTGAATTTTTGCAAATTTCTCCCGAAACTGAAAGACTTAAGAATCGTGTCCACAAAAATTGAGACGAATCCCGATGAGGAACTTCAAGCCCTGTTCGGCAGACTTGGCAACGCAGGATTTTTTGAAACGTGAACCCCTTTTTATGCAAGCCATAAAAACAAACAACCTTGCGCTTTTGGTACGACATTATGTCGGCAATACAATAAAATTTTAAAGAGGGCAAAAATTGTATGAACACTTTTCTATGGGTTAAAAATATGCGATATTCCAAATATCATTTTTAATGCCTTGTGAACCAATTTTTGAATGCATTTACTATTGATTGATTATTGTTTATAATTATGCAGCCAAGGTAAATTTGAACGAGATTGAAGATTTTTAAAGGGTGGATAAATATGGAGAATATTAAAGTATCTGGGATAAAACAATTTGCACTGGAAATATCAAATTTCCTTATAAATCTTATTCTTATGGTTGTCATTCTGATAGCGTGCAACCTTTATTGCTTCGACATCATCGAATATAACATTGCACTGGCTGTTTTTTTCCTCTTGTGTCTGCTGCTTCAGAATGTATTTTTCAAATCGCTTTTCTATGCAATATTCGGGTATAAAATCGAATGCGAAAACAAACGAAAGCTAAGAGTTTTCGGCCACAACTTTATGTTCAACGCAATAATAATCGGCTCGATTGTCGTCTCAGTTTGTGGACTTGCCTATGGAATAAAATTGATTTCCAACGTTCTTTTGATACCTGAAGTGATTCCATGCTTCATGAAGAAGTATCATAAAAGCCTGTCCTGCTGTATATTTAAAATAGAAACGATGAAAATTCAAATGAAAAAGAAAATCATACTCCATGTTGTTGTCCCGGTTTTTGCCATTGCGCTGGTCATTCTGCTTTCGATATGGGTCGGAAAGGCGGTCGGCCCGGACGACGCGCTGCGCGACAGGCTGCATGCTTTAAAAGAAGCCGGACTCATCGCGGACTTTGACAATTTTCGCTGGGAGTACGACTTTAGGAGCATCGCGAGGTTTGACGTAAGATTCCTGAACGGAAAAATCGGTGAATTCACTTATGCCGAACTAAAAGACGGAAAAATTGAATTCAAACGATTATATGATTATGACAACCACATAATCTATGGCTATGAAATCCTGAAAGAGAACGGCGGAATTAATTTGCGGCTCGGGATTGAAAAACTGTTTGACATGCATACAGTCGAGGACGTCATCGAAAATTTGGAAAGCATTGATGCCGTCATAAATGAAATGCCTGTGATGGGCGATGAATATCCGCACATTTATGAAGAGGATTTTCTTTCCAAACTGCCCGAAAAAGTCCTCTACGAAGATGATGAGGTTAAGATAATTTTCTTTAGAATCATTCGTTTCTAAATCTATTATCGCCATCGCAAATCTAGACATGGACAAACATAAGTCTGATTCCTGCGGCGCGGACGTTATCATTGATTCAATTAGTGTGTTCCTAAAAAAATCACAATTATACTTGACAAAAATGTGGTGGGGGGGGTATAATGTATTATGACCATTGTGAACTGGTCGCAAAAATCCGCAAAACGCGGTATTTTAATCGGAGGTTATATGTCGAAAATCAGCAGGAGTATCACAAATTATTTTTGTCCGCAGGCGTTGTTTCTTTACGGCAATTACAAGGACGACGGCACACCGAATTTCGGGCTTTTCTGTTGGCTCAGTTACTGCTGGATTGACGGCGAGAACGGCGGCGGTCTTGGCGTGATGGCTTGTATCGGCGAGGAAAAACTCACCAAAGATTTGATTCGGCAGAAAGGCGTTTTTTCCGCGAACCTCGTCTCGCAGCCCTTGCTTCCGCTTGCCGATTATTACGGCAACACTTTCGGACGCACGGAAAAAAACAAAATGCGCATTCTTCCCACGGTCGAAAAAGGCAAGGTTCTTGATGTCCCGACCATCGCCGAAAGCCCCGTGACGTTCGAGTTGAAAGTCAAGCAGGAAATCCAGACTTCGGAGCACAGCCATGTCTATCTCTGCGAAATCTGCAATGTCCTTGCGGAGGAGCGGCTGCTGGACAAAAACGTTCCGTTTATAAATCGCTATCTTGATGCTTCGCCCGTGCTCGTGTCAGGCGAGGAAAGATATGCCAGCGTTGACGGAAAGGATTTGGGGCACTGGGGCGAGCCGATGAAACGCCTTGCGGAAAAGCCATGAGAACGATAAAACCGATTGAAGAAAAATTCTTTGAGCAGTCACTCAATTTGATTGAGGAAGTTTTCGCGGAGGCGGTCTCGCCCGCGGAAGGCAAGGTTGTCCGTGCGCTCGTGCAGGAAATCCGCGCGAAAAAATATTACCTCCCCTCCCTTGAACTTCTGATGCTCGATGATTCGGAGCGCATTCTCGGCTATGCGAATTTCTCGCGCTACCACATCGAGGGAAAATTCGAGGACGAACTTCTTCTGCTCTCGCCAGTCGCCGTGAGAACGGAATTCCAGAGGCAGCACATCTCAAAGGATTTGATAGAGCACGGATTTGCACGCGCCGCCGAGATGGGATTCAA
>JAFLSR010000063.1 GCA_022510845.1 Treponema sp. | reverse complement strand
GCAAAAAAACGGGCGACCTGCCATACGACAAGCCGCCCGCCAGTTTATGCAATCTCCACCGTGTCAGAAACTGCCTCTACCAGATACTTCCTCTCGTAGCCAGATTTCCCGGCGTAGCGCGTGCGCACCACAATCCGATACTTCCCAGCCACCGCGGACTGCGGAATGGCAAACAGAAGTTTTGACGGCAGGTTGTAGGTTAAAGCTGTGTCCACTTTTATCCAGCCACTTTCGTCGTCAGAAAGCCTGCCGCCCTCGTCCACAGATGCAAACCAGATGCCAGAATCCTCGCCGCCCACTTTGAGGCTTTCACCCTCCACCAGAACAGAGCCGCCAGCCGTAAGATTTCCGTCCGTTCTGCCAGTTGAAACATCTGTCACTCTGACGATAGAGCCGCTCGGAGCAGAATAGCCGGAGGACGAAACCTCCACATTCTGCACAGCGTCTTTCAAGAGCTGCGTTGCGGAGAACTTGACCGTAAGACTGGGCTTTCCGTCCGCGCCAGCCACCGTGCCTTTTCCCGCGATGTAGAACGTGCCAAGTTCTCCGAATTTGACCGCGTTTCCTGCCGCAAGCGATTCGAGCACAGTGTTCGCATAGGCGTTCAGCACGCTTGCCACCGTTCCCAAATCCACAAACGGAAGCGACTTTGCCATCGCATCAAGGATGTTCTGCGCCGTGTGGGTGCGCCGCTCCACTTTGCCGTAGAAGTTTTCAGCTCCATTTCTTGCGAAGTGATTTTTCTGTAACTTAACGGCAACTCTGCCATTAGCCGATTCCTGCAACTTGATGAATGCGTTGTTCACGCCATCATTTTTTTTCATTTTTTTCTCCTACACAATCCCGCGTCTTTGCCCGTGCACTGGCAAAAAACCCAGAATTTTAGTATAATTGTTTTAGCAAGCATACGCCTGCTGGCAACCTGAAAAGCAACGCTTCTCATTCTTGGTTGTACTTTCATTTTACACCGGCGGAATTTGGGCAAAGACAAGATAGGACAACATAGCCGCCTAAAAAGACAAATTAAGACGAGTTAGAGAAAAAATGACAGTTTTATTCATACTGGAAACAGCGGAAGATATATCTTCCCAAACTAATAAGCGCGAGGATGTGTTCTGGAATCTGGTGGAGAACTCGGTAAAAAATGGCGTGTCCATAACAAGAACCGACATCTCAAAAGTCCTGAACGGGAGTCGCGATGTTCCCAAAAAACTTGCCAGGCACATACTGAACAATGCGGATAGAGAGGGCTTTCAGAATTACATAGAAAGTCTGATAAAACAGGAAGACGAAACATTAAAGCGCGATACGCTGCAAGAAGACCTGCCTGAGAATCCGTACAACGTGAACACAGACAGCATGAAAAGAGAGAATGTCTCCACCTATTTTGTGGAGATGTGGTTCAAATACTTAACCTATTGCGCGTACAAGATTCAGCACAGGACTTCGCGAAAGCCCGCCGCAATAGACCCCTTGGATATAGACGAGCGCATCAGAAAAGTCATCAAGGCATTTAAAGACATCGATGAGCGCACGACCGAATTTACCGATGCAAAGAAAGTAAAGGAGAAAATCAACAAAAAAGAGGAATTTCATCTGTTCAAAAAAATTGAGGGCAACGTAAACGAGTATTTTGAAGCTGTCCGTGGCTTGCTCATAGAAGGGCAGGAGACGGGTGACCTGGTGTATGAGCACGTCCGGCGGAAGATACGGCACAAGTATCAGGAGCGGAAGAACAGGTCGCCGCAGGAGATATTCAACGGGCTGGTTGACTGGCTCGCCCTTGAGGCAGACACAACCGACCGCGAGGCTTGCGAGGCCGTCATGTCGTACTTTGTGCAGAGCTGCGAGGTGTTCTGAAAATGCTGCTTCCGAACAAGACCATCCCCTACAGCGAATCCGTCATCTCGAAATTTCCTGTCGTGCTGAGATTCCTTCAAATGCATGGGCAGACAAAAGTCGGGGTCATGTACGGGGAACTCAAGAAATCGTTCTCAAGCATCCACGCCTTTGTGCAGACGCTGGACTGCCTCTTCGCATTGGAGAAAATAAAAATAAACGAGGATGGGGAGTTGCTTTTATGCTGAAAGAAATCTACTGCGACAAATTTATGGAAAACGGAAAAATCCGTCCGAAAATCCAATTCCATAGAGGGCTAAACACGATTGTGGGAGCGAGAGGGAACGGAGCGAAGTCCGAGAACTCCGTGGGCAAGTCCACTCTGCTCGCAATCATCGACTTCTGCTTTGGCGGAAAAAGCTTCGCGGAATCAAAAGCAGTTGAAATCATTGGCGGGCACACAATCTGCTTCGCCTTTGAGTTCAACGGCGCGACTCATCATTTCATGCGGACTGTCGGCAAAAACAGCCGCCTGTTCAAATGCGATGAGAACTATACCAACCCGCAGAACTACACGCTGGACGAATTCAGCGAGTGGCTTAAGGAACAATATAAACTTGACGGCATAGAACTTTCTTTCAGGCAGATTGCAGGCACATATTCCCGCTTTTATGGCGAAAACGACATCTCCCCAAAAGAAATACTGCGAGCTTACGACGGGCAAAGCGGTTCAGACCAAGTGAGGAATTTGGAGAAGCTTTTTGAAGAATACCCGCTCATAAAAGTTGAGGCGGAGCGGGTGCAGGAGTTCGACAACCGCAACAAAGTAAAAGCCCAGGCAAGCAAACTGCGTGTAGAAATTGCGGATTTCAAAAAGACAGACAGGGCGGAGACTGCTGAAAGAATCGCCGCGCTTGAGGCAAGAAAAAAAGACCTGTTTGAAAACCAGCAGAGCCAGGCCGCGGAACTTGACGCGCAGAAAGCGCAGGAACTTGCGGCGTTGCAAGCAAAGCGGCAGAGACTTTCTTCTGTGCGCTCAAAACTTTTGACTAGAATCGAAAACATAGAGAACGCGGACTTTGAGACCATGAGGCCGTCGAAAGCCTCGTATGACGCGCTCCTGGAATTCTTCCCGAACGCCGACATCAAAAGGATAGAAAAAATCGATGCCTTTCACGAAAAACTGTGCGCAATCCTTGCCGAGGAGCATGAGGAGGCTCTGGAAGACTACCACGCGGAACTTGCCGATGTTCAGGGTGAGATAGAAAATATTGAGAGGCGGATTTCTGCTTCGGGAAACGGACAGGATTTCACCACAACATTCCTGCTTGAGTTCGCAAAAGTCCAAGGCGAACTTGACCGCCTGAACGCGCGGCTTGAAGAAGACGAGCGCGAAAAATCCGCCGATGAGCAGGCAAAAATCGACAGGAGAAACCTGAAAGAAAAGGAGGCGGAGATTCTGAGCCGCATAGAAAATGCCGTCAACAAAAAGCTTTCCGCCATGAGCAAAGCCGTTCTTGGAGAGAATGCCGGGGCGATACAATTCTCGTTCCCCACGAACGCCTCGTACTCGCTCGGCCTCCCGCTGGATGACGGAACCGGCACTGATTACACGAGCCTGATACTGTTCGATTTATCAGTCCTCGCACTCACAAAACTTCCCGCCCTCATCCACGACTCGCACCTGCTTGCGAACATACGAGGAAGCAGGCTTGAAAACCTCATAAAGACCTACGCCGCCGCCACGGACAAGCAGATTTTCCTCGCAATCGATGAAACTGAAAAACTGAGCGAGGAGACCGCAAACTTGGTGAACAGGGAAGACATAAAGGCGGCGACGCTCTGTCACGGCGGCGGTGAACTATACGGCTTTTACTGGGGCGGGAAAAAACCGCTGCGAGGGTGGTGAGTTTGGTAGACTGGCAATCATAAACCTTGATTTCCGAGGCAATAACTCCTACGGATACAATTCAACCTCTTATGACATTCTGTAGGTAGGAGACAGGAACTTGCTCGACGGTGTATTCGGCGTTTTTATATGAGCCGACCAAAACAGTTCCGTCAAAGTCATTTACAATAAAGTCGAGCATATATTGATTCTTTCCAGAATCAAGCTGGACTTTGATTTTGTCTTCATAAAAACTGACGCGGGGCTTTTTTGTGTAGTTGCACAAGATTATGGCATCAATACACTGTGCCTGTTTCGCGGCCAGTCTTTTTCCCGTTTTTTTGAACAGCCGTTCGTTCGCTTGCTGTTTGCACATATCAAGTTGTTGCATTTTCTGCGACAACCACGGTGTTATAATAGACGTGTTTATCGCAGTATCCTGTTTTGAGTATGAAGAGTTCGACACCTCATAATAACATGGCTGTCCAGAATAACGAGAATATGGGTAAGGACTTATTGCTGCCATTGTCAGAGTCATTTTTATCTCCTAATACTCAGAACCCAGACTTGCCAAAAAGTCGTCTTTGAGCAAGCCAAAATCTTTTTTGCCAGACAATTGCATTTTCCTTCGTAGATTTCACCAATGATAAATGATATTTGATTATAGCACAAAACAGTGTTTTTGTGGAAAGAAAAGCAGAGAAACCGATGCGGGGTACGCGGGCGGAAAACTGCCGTTTTACTTGGAGCGAAATGACGGTGCGCAATGGGTAAATAGTGTATTTACCCGAGGCAAATAGCGTATTTACCCGAGGTAAATATGTTATTTACCTGCGGCGCATAGAGTGTTTGCTTTGAGCTGCTGGGATTGCCCGCGGTTTTTACATATCTGATTCATAGCGGAAGGCAAAGTTTAAGAGGGCACATCAAAAATCTTTCCACGTCCACAAGGTCGCATATCCGCTTCTGTTTTTCTCTAAAATTTCCAATTCAATTTTTGCATGGGCAGACGGCACTTTTCCATTCTGATTGCCCGACTCCAGCGCATAAAAAAGAAAATCGCTATGTTCATTATTAAATATATACCATGGCTCGCCGTCATGACGCAGTATGTTTGGCAACCGCTCGCACACGAACCGCTGAGGCAGCAAATCGTTGATGTCTTTATACAATTTCACCTTCTTCGTCTGCGCTTTTTGGCGAATTGTCCGCGCCATAGCTTTTGCAAAATCACTTTTTGTGTCATCAAAGCGGACGGCGTTTTCTTTGTACAGATTCTTCCGCAGAAAGTCGCAGAAATCGTTTGCTTCCTGCGAGCGGCAGA
>JAFLSR010000062.1 GCA_022510845.1 Treponema sp. | reverse complement strand
TCGCCGTCGCGCCGATTAAAATGGAAAAAAGCATGCTTCCCGTGCCCGGGTCGATATATAAAAAAATCATTTTAGCTTTTCCTATTCTGTGTACGGCTTCCAGTTTTCGTTCACGAAGATGTCGTCTTTTACGGTAAACCATTCGTCCTTTTCAGCAGAAAACTTCGACTGCTTTCGTATTCTTGTGCTCTGTGGCTCCGACATTAATACTTTCACAAATTCAGTTTTGTCGGCAGGCGCAAGCGGAGCATCAGTGAACGGATTTTTCGCATCGGTGGCTATGCCCTCAAGCGCGAGCGCGGGAGTATCCGCATTCGTCATAAACTCCATGTTTGTTTGCACCCCCCCCCATTTGTAAAAATCTTTCACGAGAAGGGATGCGACAACGCTATGCTTTCTCAATTTCGGCAGGTCGTCCGTCAGTTCAGGCACACTGATTCCAGCACCGTGGTCGCTCACGATAATAATGCGCGTGTTGTCGTACACACCAAACTCTTTGAGACGGCCGAAGAAACGAGCGAGCAACTTGAACGCCGCCATCATTGTAGTGAAATGCATGTCATACGCAAATTCGCTTTTGCCGAAGACGGTAACGGGCTTGTCGGACGGAACATAGTCCGGCGCGTTCATCAGAATCGGCTCGTGTACAACTACATTGTCAATCATGATGAAACTGTCGCGTTCCGCCTTCGCATCGGTCAACTTCGGAAGGTAATCCAGTTCGGAATAGTTGTCGATGAATCGCGGAAGCCCATCATCGTAGGCGAAAAACGAGGTCCAGTAGCCGTCATGGTAGACCGCGCGGCGAAGCACCGGCGGAACCATCTTGAACAGGCTGAACCAAATGAGATTCCTCTTGATGTCGTGCGCGAGATACAATGCTTTTTCCATGCCGTGCTCGCGATACCAAAGGTCTGAATACACGCCGCGCGTTTCCGCCCGATGCACAAAGTCGTAACCGTCATACATCTGCTCAATCGGGTACTCAAGGTAATTCTCATACGGCAGCCCTGAAACCGTCACGTCAAAGCCTGCCTCGTGGAACAGGACGGGCATCGTGAGCAACGCCTGATTATGCTTTTCCTGGAGCGTCTGGTCAGTGCGCTGGTTGATTTCCCACGGCGTGAAACTGTAGCCGCCAAAAATTCCTGGACTTCCCGTCATCGTCCGCGGCGCAAAAGAAACCGTATTCTTATAGAAAACAAAGCCGTCGAACTGCTCTTTCAGCTCCGGCTCCTCGTCAAAGCAGCGTTCCACAAAGGGCATAAAAAAGCGGTCCATCATAATGACTATGACGTTCCTGCCTGTCTTTGAAAGATGATATGCAGGGACAATTTCAGTCTGAACCTGCGGCTCGGTCATCCGCGAGAACGCGCCCGAAACGCTTGCGGAGTTGCGGATTCCGACAGCAAGCAAGGCCACAGACACGACCGCACACACCGAAGCGACCACAGACGGCCGCAATTTCATCAGCACGAGCACAACGGCAAAAATCGCGGCAAGCAAAGCTGTGTTCGCTATGAACGAAGGTAAACTCGGCATGAAAAACTGCGGCTCCATAAAAATGCACTCCGGCAGAATCGGACCGTAGTTGCCCGAGAACGCGAACGTGTTGAGAAGAGCGCACATCGCCGCGAACGGGAACAGCAGCGCGAGTGCCTTCTTCACCTTCGCAGAAAAGAGCGCGTAAAAGCACAGCGGCCAGATGATGAAAACGCCAACCGCTTGAAAGAACGTGTAGCGCAGAAATACGAAGGGAGACGCGACGTTCTCCACATAGCAGTATTGGTCAGGCTCGCTTTCCATCAGCGTGGACGGAATGACAAGCCCTGCAAGCAGCGCAAGCGTCACTGCGGACAGAATGAACGCCGCGAACCTGAGCCGCCTGTTCTCATCAAGGGCGCGAAAACCCTTTCCGAGGAACGCCGAAACCTTCCGTGCAATGAACGGAATCAATGGAAGCACGACGGCAACCACCACGACCATCACGCGGAACGCGAATTTTCTTCCCGAAAGCGCCGTGAACGCCGCAACGAGGCCGAGCACGCTTGCCACGCACAGAAGCATGAAGATTGCCCGCCGAGGATTTTTCAGTTTGTAGAAAATGTTTTTCGCAAGCGAGAGGATGTTGTTCATCGTCCAATAGACAACAAGTCCCGCAGGCGAATTGTAGAGAAGCAGGAGAAATATCGCCGCGCAGCCGAAAATCTGCACTTTTTCACCCACGCCGTGTCCCTTCGAGTAAATCGCGCCCGAAACGCAGTTGATTGCGGTCATCAGAATGGGAAGCACGTTCAGCGTGAGCGAGCCGATTCTCAGCGCGCCGTCAGGACTTCCGAAATCGTTGATGAAAAGGAAGCGATAGCCGCGCAAAGGCTCAAGGTGCGAGAGGAAGGTGTACGCCGCCATGAAAAACGGAATCTGAATCAGCAGGCTGAACGAGGAGCGCAAGGCCATCAGCGGATGGTAATTACTCACTCGATAAAACGCCATCAGCATCATGTACTGCTCGTCGCCTTTGAACGCTTCTTTTATGCTTTTCACTCGGTAACGAAGCCGCTCCTGAATCCTCCGCTCTTTTTCCTGCCAGCGCTCGGCGACCATGTACAGCGGCAGCGTGCAGAGCGTCACCACGAAACTCAGGCCCACGACCGCAACGCCCTTGCTGCCCGTAGTCTGATCAAACAGCACGTAGAAAAACTCAAGTATATTGACAAGCGGCGCGATTATCGCCGCAAAGAGCGCGGATGCCATAGTTCCTCCTCATTTCATTTTTTATAGAAGTAATCTACACTTTGTTATGATACTACAAATTTAATAAAGATGCATACAAGTTTTTTGTCGAGCATAAAAACGCCACATCATTTTTCCCCTTCTTCGACTGTCTCCTGTCGCCAATTTGCCGCCTTAAAAATGCTGTCACTCACACGCCACCAGTCCTCAGGCGGAGACGTGAATACATACTTGCTCTTTAAATGGTACGGCATAAAGAGGTTCGACGTGTTGATGAGAGCCCCCCCCCTTTTTGTCGCGTTCGTTACGGCTTCTCCCGTGAACGGATTTTCAGGGTTTTCGACAAGTCCTTCAAGCAACATCGCAGGTCCATCGGCATTCGTCATGAATTCGTCGCTCGTCGTAAAGTCGCCTTCCACGCCGAAATCCTTGAACATAAAAATCGGATGGTATCGACCCGGACGGAGACGCTCGAATTTCTCGTCCCATTCAAAATCCTTTTCGTAGCCAGAAGAGCCATGGTCTGAAACAATCAGAATGCGACTGTTGTTATATGCGTCATTCGCCTTCAAGTAGTCAAAGAACTCACCTAGCCGATGCATAATACCTGCCATGGACGAATACACCTCGTTGCCTGGAAATTCCTTGCCGCCAAAATCGCTCGCGTTTGCCACAGGAACATAGTCGAGGGCTTGCAGCGGAAAGCTCGTGTGTGTGGCGTTGTTCGTAAAACTTATAAAATAATTTTCCGTACCGCAGTCAAAGTCCGTGAGACGCGGCAGATATTCCATAACAGAATAGCTTGAAAGATAGTTGTTCGCATCCTCGGTCTCAGGATTTGGCGACCAGTATTTTCCCGCGTCGTAAAGCGCGTCCCGAAGAAAAACAGGTGCGCCTTTCAGCACCGCGTACCACAAAATGTTGCGTTTGAGTACCGTGCTCGCAACCGTGAACGCCGCGCTGTCCTTGTGCTCTTCGTACCACAGCGAGAGGTAAGCGTTCTCCGTAACGTGCGCGCTTATCGCGGGGTACGGCTTGAAAATCGAGATGTCGGGAATCCAACTGTAGTTCGCCCAGGAAGCATCGCTCGACTCGGCGGAAAAGCCCTCCGCCTGCTCCGTGAAAATCCGCGGCAAAAGCAGAATCGCCTCGTTGTGCTTTTCTACAAGCGGAACATCGCTGCGCCGGTTCATCTCAAACGGCGTGTAGGCGTAGCCTCCATGGACAGGCGGCGCGCCGATAAGCGTGTGTGAATTGTACGAAACCGTGTTCCGATACAGCGTGAAGCCCGAGAACTTCTCGCGCAAAGCGGGTGTCTCGCGGAACATCGGCTCGACAAAGCGGTTCTGTGCCCGGTCAAGGAAAATCAGCACCACGTTCTTTCCAGTCTTCGTAAAATGGAAAATCGGCTCGATTGACTTCACCTCGTTCCCCTCAGAGACGCGCAGATAGTCGCGGTAGCCTTCAAAAATCTTCCGTCCCTGCACCGCCGAAAGCATGACGAGCGAAGCGCACGCAATCCACATCACCGCGCACACAGGACGCGAAAGCCCGAACCGCACGAGCGCAAGCGAGAGGGCAAAGACCACCGCCACTGCCGCAAAGTTCAGAACCGTGTACGCCGCAGAGGAATAGACGTCCGATCGCTCCGTAAAAATGAGCAGCGTCGAAAGGTATCCGTAGTCGCCCTGAAACACAAAGGCGTTCAGCAGCGCGGAAAGCGAGAGGAAAAGGAACAGAGACGCAAGCAATGTCTGCACGCGCTCTTTGAAAAGGAAGAACACAAGCGACGGCCAAAGGAAGCACAGCCCGAACGCCTGCACGAAGGTGTTGCGCACGAAAAACCTCGGGTCGGGATAGCTGTCGATGCCCGAAAATTCAATCGGCGACGACGCGATTAAAAGCGACGGAATGACAAGCCCGAGAAGCAACGTGAACGCGCCCGCGCTCGCAAGGAACAGCCCCGTCCGAAGCCGCCTGCTGTCGCGCAGTGGAAAAAGCAGGCAATCGACCGCGCGGTTCGCAAAGCGCACAATCAAAGGCGATGCGATTACAATCAGGCAGCCCGCAATCATCAGCGTCTTGTTCGCAAGGTTGTAGCGATGAGAGAAAACCAAATACACGGCGAAAGCGGCGCACGCCGCGGCGCAAATCCAGTAGAAAACTTTGAGCGGATTCTTGAAGCGGTAAAACACGTTTTTCACGAGCGAAAAGACGTTGTTCATCGTCCAGTAGATGACGAGACCAGAGGGACTATTGTAGAGCAGTACGACGAACAGCAGCGCGAGCAGATACACCTGCAACTTTTCGCGCATCGGTAGCCCCTTCGTGTAGACCGCGCCCGAAACACAGTTGATTGCCGTCATCAAAAGCGGAAGCACGTTCACCGAAAATCCGCCGATTT
>JAFLSR010000061.1 GCA_022510845.1 Treponema sp. | reverse complement strand
GGCGCGGTAAAAACCGCGAACAGCGGTTGCCGCAAATCATTCTCGTTATGGGCAAGATGCAGAAAGGCATTGCCATTTGGCAGCATCCATGAATCGGCAGAGTAGATGCTGCCGCCCTTTCCATAAAAAATCCCCGTCCGCACGAAAGCGACCGCGACATACACGAGCGTGGCGACGCAAAGCAGTGCGTACACGGCAAGTTCCGCGCGGGAGCAGGAACGCAGCGCACGCGCAATCATGCCGCCTGCCTCGCGCAGGAACAGCCGCCAGAACAGGCAGAACAGCATGAACACTGCAAACGCACCGAGCATTCCTACCGAATACAGCATGAACTCGACCTGCCCCCCGAAAAGCCGCCGCAGAATACTGGAATTCACAAACCTCTGCACGAACATAGGAACAATATATGCCGCATAGCCGAAGGTGCTGACGGCGGAAAGCGCGCGCACCTTTTTGCTGGAATGCCACGCCATCGCAAACAGACCATGCCACTGCGACGCGGCAAACACTATCGCTAGTGCCGAGAATGGGAACGCGATTCCATAACTTTTTCTTTCCGGCATGGAAAGCACACCGAGTGCAAGCATCGACAGTACAACGTACCAATTTGAACGGAGATTTCTACTCCGTTCCTCTTTTGAAAGTGCCAGCACGATAAAAACGAAGGCAATGTTCTCTAGCAAGAAAACTATTTCCCACCTTATGAACCGCTCGTGCCACACCTCATGCGTAAGAGGTCTCCCGACATATTTTTCCCCAAGCCCGATAATCATTTCACGCACCTGAGGCACAAACATCGCAAGTGACAGAACGCCCGCCGCCGCACACAATGCCAACACGATATAAAAAATCATACCATGTTTCTTATCATTACTCATCTTTTCCCCCATAAAATAAATCTATGTCATCCCCTGAACGGCCTGAAATGCGCCTCGTCGGCAAAGGCGAGCAGCTCGCGGTCGCCCTCGCTGTCTCCGTAGGCGGTGAGCGTGTACGAATCCCGGTCGGGAAACCGCTCTAAAAGCCTGCGCACTTTCTCCGCGCCCGTGCAGTTCGCGCCGAGAAACCGCCCTGTCAGCCGCCCGCCCGCCGTCTCAAGCCGAGTGGCAATCACTTCCACCGCAAGCCCCGCAAAGAACGGGCAGACCCAGTTCTCCGCGCTCGCGCTCACGATGGAGGCAGTGCCGCGCGCGCAGGCATCCCGCACCGCCTCCATCGCACCCGGGCGCAGGATGCCGCCGTTTTCTTTGGCGAACCGCTCGCAGCATCGGTCAAAGTTCGCCGCGTCCATGCCGCCGAAGAAGTGCGCGAACAGCCGCTCTTTTACCAAGCCCCTGTCGGTCAGGTGCAGGACTGCCCCTGCCAGCGGAAGGGCAAGCCGCGCGAGTCCCGCGCACAGGGCAGGCAAGCCTTTTGCGTGCCGAATCAGCGCGAAAAAACTGTCGCGCAGGGTGAGCGTTCCGTCAAAGTCGAATGCGTAGACCGTTCGCTTTGCCATCTACCGCCCCGCGTAGATAATCACGGCGAATGACGCGCCCCACAGCGCGAGGACGAGCTGGAGCACGCGGTCGTGCAGGAGAAGTCGCGTCGGGTCGCCGGACTTTCCGTCCACGAGCGAGAGTTGCAGGTAGCGGAGGAATCCCGCCAGCACGAACAGCGCGGTGACGTACAGGCGCTCCGTGCCGAAGCGCGCCATGACATCGACCGAGACCGTGTACATGATGTAGCAGAACAGCGTGACCGCCATAGTCACCGTGAGCGACTGGTTGATGAAATCGAGCGAGTAGCGCGCCGTGTTCTTCCGCGGGGCTTCGCCCGTCTCGCGCATGATGAGCAGGTCATCTCGCCGCTTTGCGAGGGCAAGGAACAGCGCGAGCAGGAAGGTCATCAGCACAATCCAGTGCGTGAGCGTGATTCCTCCCGCAATGCCGCCGCCCAAAAGCCGCAGAACATAGCCGAATGAAAGCGCGAGCACGTCCGCCACGGCAAGGTGCTTGAGCCACAGGCAGTATGCCACATTGAGCGTGCCGTACAAAATCAGCACGAGCGCAATTTCCTCGCGCCGCTCCGAAAGAAAGCGCAGCGGCACGAAGGCGAGCAGGGCAAGGAACACCATGAGGAACACGCACTCGCCCTTGGAGACCGCCCCCGAAGCGAGCGGCCGCGTCCGCTTTTTGGTATGCCTGCGGTCTGCCTCGATGTCGCGCAGGTCGTTCAGGCAGTAGACCGCGCTTGCAAGCAGGCAGAACGACGCGAACACGAGGGCCGTCCGCATGAGCGCGTCCTTGTCGCCGAGCGCGCCGTCAAAGAACAGCGGCAGAAAGACAAAGCCGTTCTTCGCCCAATGTGTCGGGCGGAGAAGCGCGAGGCATGATAGGCATTTGTGTGCGGCTCTGTGGTTCGACACGCGATTCTCTCCTTGCATGTTTGCTTAGTGAATCTAAAAAATCAATTAATTTGATTAGTAAAACTAATTATAGCACAAAAGGCACTTAGTGTCATTATAAAATGAAATAATTTTATTAGATACACTGCAAAATTATGAAAGATTTTTTCGAGATATTCCGACTGAATGTCAAATTCTACCGTGAACAGAAAAAGATTTCGCAGAGCCAGCTTGCTATTTTTGCCGACTGCACGAGCGGCATGATTGGGCAGATTGAGGCGGGCATCTCAAAGCCCTCGTTCGACCGCATCATCAACATCGCCGCCGCGCTTCACATCCACCCCGCCGACCTGTTCCTGCGCAACGCTTCCGAAACGATTTCGCACACCAAACGCATCCTCAAATCCGAACTGCTCCCGCAGATTGAGCATTTTATCGACCACAGGCTGTGAGGGAAGGCAATGTGCGCGTTGAACGATAGGTTTCCCAAAAACACGCCGCGTTTTGCAAAACGTGCTTTTGGGATTTTTGAGAAAATGTGATTTGATTCAACTCTTGGAAAGGCGGTGTTCTACCACTTCTTTCCGAGGATGAGGCGCAGAAGCGCGATGAGGATGCACGCTCCCGCAATGTCAATCAGAATCGTGACGATGATTCCGCCGCCAAGCCCGATAAGGCTTGCGAGGAAACCGCCGATGAATGACCCAACAATTCCGATGACGCAGCTCATAATGAAACCGTGAGAACTTTTCATAATGATGCTCGCAAGCCATCCAATGAGCGCACCAATCAAAATGGTGATGAGAATTGAAACAAGTGACATATTCATACCTCCTTTTATATAAAACCCCGCGTTAGCGGTTGTTTTCTTGCCAATGCCAATGCATTTTCATTGTGCGTCACTTCTGCGGAAAATGCGATGGCGCGAATTTGTGTCGCTATCGCTTTACAGCCGCCGCCCAAATCTTGTCAGCCTTGGCGATGTGGTTCATCACCCAGCGTGCGACGTATGAATAGAAGCGCGCGCCGTCATCAATGTTGTCCGATGAAAGATGCTGAACTTGGAATTCCACTTCCTTCACGAAATTGTCGTGAGCCACCTTGTGCGCGTCCACGCCGGCATATCCATGTTTTTTCATATATTCTTCTTCATTGGAAAAATGATATACCGTATAGTCCGTGAGTTTTTTGAGCGCGGCCGCCATATTGAGTTTGTATGTGTCCGGCGAGCCTGTCGTAATCTCGTACACCTCATTCGCAATCGCGAGAAGTTTTTTGTGCTGCTCATCGATGTCGTCAATTCCGAGCAGATAACTGTCGTCCCAGTTTACTTTCTCAGCCATAAATCCTCCTGCTTACATCATAACATGATTATGCGCAGAATGGAAGAGTTTTTTCGCGAAAAACTCTTTTCCTTTACATATCCGTTTTTTTGTGCTAACATATTCATCGGGATAAGATATGAAAAATTTTTTCGTCGCCTTGCGTTGGATTCCGGCCCTCGTGATTTTTTGCGTGAACTGGCATTTGTCGTCGCTTGAATCCATTCAAGGTATGCCGGTCTATTCTTTTTATAGGCTCTTCATCAATCTTCCGTCTGACGAAATCATCGAATCACATCTTCCCGATTTTATGACCGTAGACAAAATCGTCCATTGCGTCTGCTTCGCGGCGTTCGCCTTTTCCGTGGCGTTCGCGATAGGGCTAAACCCTTCCTCGAAATTCTGCCTTTTGATGCCCGTCGCGATTATTGCCCTTTGCGGGATAGTGGATGAATTCCACCAAAGTTTTACGCCTGGCAGAGAATTCTCTTTCGCGGACTGGGTGGCGGATGTGGTGGGCGCGGTCATAGGAAGCGTTGTCTTCTTTTTTCTGGCAAGGCTCATTTTTGGGAAGAACAAGCGGAAAAATCCCCGCGAAGAAAAATTGTGCGAGCCGTTCGGAGGAAAGGGAAGCGACGATGTGATGGGGAGGGGTCGCCGGCAAATTCAAACAAGGGCGTAATCGTCTAAAAACGAAGCCGCGCCCTTTCCGCTAGGAAGAGGCATCGCGTTTTGTAAAAATCGCGCGATTTATTAAAGAGGTTTAAAAGCAACGTCGAAAATGCCGTCGTTGCTTTTAACTTGCAGTTTCTTGTGAAACTGCATATATACTGCCCGAGTTTCGGCAAGTTACTTAACTCGGGCGAAACTCGTCATTCTCGAAAACTGATGTTTTCTGCGATGCCGAGTCTATTTAAGGAGGAAAAAATGGGAAAGAAAGGTTTTGGGATTCTTGAAAATCTTTATCTGTGTGGATGCGCTCTCATCGCAATCGGATTCTGCTTGCCGGTGTTTTCCGCGCTCAAACGCGGAGTGAACGGCTTCGCGCTTGTGTCAAAAGATTTTTCGGTCGTGTCGCTCGGAGTGCTTTTGATTTTTATCGGCGCGGTGGCAGGAATCGTTTTGTGCTTCATCGGCATAAAGAACGCGAAACTTCTAAAACTCGCAGCGATTGCACTGAGCATTCTCGGCGGAATAATCCTCGTCGTGAGAATGAACGACAATGCGATTTCGCGCTTTGTCGGAAAAGGATTTCTGAAAAACACCGCAATCGGATTTTGGCTCATAATCGTAGGCTGGATTACGGCAGCGGTAGGATATTTTAAGACACGCTGAACAAGGCTCATTGAGGCGAAAGCACCGCATATCCGCTCCCGTCAAAAATAGTTACTATTTTGCCCAAAAACAGTAACTATTTACATATAGAAACAGTAACTGTTTTTACCCAAAACAGTTACTGTTTTAAACCAAAAGTGTTACTTTTTTTGACTGGGAGGGGGTATTTTTGCGGCTCTAGTCCACCACCGCGCAGAACCTGACGTTGCGCGAGCCGCACTGCGG
>JAFLSR010000060.1 GCA_022510845.1 Treponema sp. | reverse complement strand
GCGCGGGCGAATTTTAACTTTTGTAAAACTGAAGTTTTTCAAAAGTTAAAATTATTTTGGAAGAATTCTATCTTGCGAAAATGTCGCGCTTTTGCTTTTCCCTGTTTGATTGCAGGACAAACTGAATGAAATAGTCTTCCAATGTTTTTTGCGGACCGGGAATGCCGAGCCTTGCGCGCGCGCGCGCGTTGTCGCGTCTCACCGTGTACATCGAATAGAAGTCGCGGTAGTCAAGTCCCGCGTCGGCCTTTACGTATACGCCGAGAAATTCCGAAACCTCGTCTCGCCCGATTGCCTTGATTCCGCGTTCGCGCAAAATCGAGCGGAGCGTGTGTATTTGCTCGGTGGAAATTCCAAAAATGAATTCTTCCATCGCGTGGCTCACCATTTCGTCGCCGAGCCGCTCTTTTATGAAATGCGTCCAACTTTCTTCCATCTGCATCGAAATCAAAAGCAGTTCGCTTGTTCCAATCATCGTGCCGAACGCTGGCGCGAGTTGTCGGCGTGCAATCCAAACTTTTTGCAAGACTGGCGCGATTTGGTCTATTGCCTCGTCCGAACGGTGTTCCCACAAAAGCAGCAGCGATATTGCCATCTCTCTGCGCAAGTCGGTTTCCATCGCCTTGTCGCAGACGCAGTTCAAATAGACATCTTCTGCCAAAAGCGAGAACATCATTTTTACGGCTTCGTCCCTCAACTCTTGAACTATTTTTTCGTTTTCGCCGATGTTTTTCGCGATGTTCGAAAGCGTTGCGAAAGTGTGGATTTTCGTCACGAGGAAACTTCTTCCCAAAGTTGCCTTGGACGGAAGGTGAAGGGTTGCGTCGCCTTCGTTTTGGTGCTTCAAAAGCGCGTCGATGAGCGAAGTGGGAGTGCGCTCGCCGCCAACCAGTTGCTGCCGCTCAAAAAGAGAAGGAAAGTGCGCCATGATTTTTGCAAGTTCCGACAAGTGCTCCAACCTTGCTGAAAAAGTTTCGTAGCGTTGCGGCGCGGAAGCCTTCAAATGCGGCAGCACGTTGTCGAGCATTTTCTGCTGTTTTGCGGTGAATACGACGATTTCCGCATCGGCAGCGTCCTCGATTTTCGCCAAGTCAAAGAAAGAATTTATGTCTATGTTTTCAAACTTGTTTTCCACTATGCCGATATTATATCATAATATAAAAAAAAAAAAAACCGAAAATGTTAATATGAAAAAAAATATTTTCGCTCTTTTCGCCCTTGTTTTTTGTATGGTGCACCTTTCTTCGCAGGATATTGCTTCGCCAAAGAATCCAGATTTGTTGATTTCCACCGATGACATCCGCATCGAAACAACGGAAGGCGGCTACAATCTTTTTGTGAGGAAAAAGCCGCGCCTTGGGTCTATAATGCTCGCTGAGACCACGAAAGACCCTTTGGGAAAGGAAGCCAGCTACGCCTACCGCGCGAAAGAATACAATTCCGTGAACGGAGACGAAATCCGAATGCTTGACGGAAATGTACTCGACAAAAGCAGCAGTTTTTCGCCGTTTTCCCTCGTGGATTCAACGCCGCAGGCAGACGCGCAGTTCGGCGAGGCGTTTTTGATTTTAATTCCTGAAGAAATCATCTATGGCTATGAATGGGGAAGGCACGGCACGGTAAAAATCGGGAAGGGCACTTTCATAAACATTCGCGCGTTCGAAAAAAAATATTGCGACTATTCAGGCGGGGCCGAAACATATTTTGACAATCCGTATATGTTCGATTTGGAAAGGCGAAAAATTCCGCGAACTGAAACCAAAGAAGTGGCGCAAAATACCGACACTGCATCGGAACATACGGACGAGATAGTGCTCACGGACGACTACAATCCGATTGCCGCCGACAAGTTCAAGGAAATCTCGGACATGATGATTTATTCCAAAGGACCTGATTCTTTGATTGACGACATTTCCGCCGTGCTCGACGCAATCAATCCGAAAAATATGGTTGACGTGATTTTTGCCATCGATGCCACGGGAAGCATGAAGGACGACATCGAGCTTCTTCGCGAAAAATTGATTCCGCACTTGTATAAAAAACTTGAAATGTTCGGCGATGTGCGCTTTGGGCTTTTGTTCTACCGCGACTACGGCGACAGTTTCAACACGCGCGGACTTCCCGTGAAGCATTTCGATTTTACTTATGACTTCGATGAATTTTCAAAGAATTTGAATTCGATAAAAATCCGCGGAACGGAAGGCGGCGACATTCCCGAGGCGGTTTACGAGGCACTTTTTGCCTGCATGGATTTTTACAACTGGCGCGATAACGCTACGAAAAAAGTGATTTTGATTGGCGATGCTGAGCCTCATCCCAAGCCGCGCCGTAGCGGAAAGTATTCCAAGGAACTTGTGGAAACGACCGCCGCCGAGCGAGGAATAAGCATCTCTGCTATAATCACGCCGGACGACAAGGCGCGCCGCGGAAGATGAGATTTGTTGTATTTAATCCGAAAGCGCGTTTTTTGTTTTGAAAAAATTGCCGCGTGCGGTGCGCAATAGCCGCCGCATAAAGTCAGGCTTCATAGAATTTTCTGTGAACTTGATTTTATGAGGCGGCTTTGTTTTGTCGGGCGTTTTATGCCGCGGTGGAAGTCATTCCTCGGAAGCGGCTTCTTCCTCCGCGGTTTCGTTTTCGGAAATTTCCGTCTTTGCTCGTTCGGCTGCCGCTCTAATCCGCGCTTCTTCTTCTGCCTTGACTTTTTCTGCTTCGGCAGCGAGGTCTGCTTCGCGAGCCTTCTTTTTAGCCTCGATTTCGTCCAAGGCCTTTTGCGGAACTTTTTCCAATTCGATTTGGCTCAAACGCCTGTACGCTCCGGGAATTCCTGCCGGCGCACTTTCGTAAATTTCTAGGATTTCGTTGAAGTTGGAAATTGCCTCTTCGTAGCGTTTTTGTTTCATATAAAGGTGGCCAAGTTCGTAGGTGGCTTCGATGTAGTGCTTTGCGTCATTTCCGTAGCGGTCGATGACGGCGGTGAAATACGCTTCGGCGGCGGCGTATTTTGAGGAATCGTAGTTGTCTTGTCCCAGTTGGATGAGTTGGCTCGCGTCCAAGTCTTCGGGAATTTCTTCGGGAACTGAATTGCACGAAAACGAAATGAATGCGAGAGCCGCGCAAACCGCCGTGGCGAAATTATGTAAAATTTTTGTCGCAAGATTTTTTTTCATCATAGAATGCATGATAGCATTTTGCGCGAAGAATTTCAAGTGAAAATGCTTGCAAGGTTGCAGGGGCGTTACGGGGGCGTATTTCAAGTAGGTTCCCCCGTAAGAAGGGGTAGCGGAAAAGGCGGGAGCGAAGCGGCACGACTTTGGAGCGAGGGGAAGTCCTTCCCCTCCTATTTTGCGTTGCAATTTTGGACGACGATTTTTTTTTGGAAAACTCGTCAATTGCGTTTGCCGTGTCGTGATTTTGAAATTTTCTTGCAAAATTTTATCAAATGATTTATAATGATAAAATGGAAAAATTCAATTTGAATGACGAGTGGCTTTTTACGCCTGATTTTAAAAACGAAGTCTGCGCTCCGAAAATCAAGAGCGCGGCTCTGAAAAAGTCCTTGCAGAAAGTGCGCCTGCCTCACAGCGTGGTTACGACGCCGCTGAATTATTTCAATGCGAAAACTTATCAGAAGATAAGCGGCTACAGGCGCGTGTTCAAGACGGAAAAATCTTGGGCGGCGAAGCGCGTTTTCGTTACGTTCATGGCGGCGGCGCACGAGGCTACTGTTTTCATAAACGGAACGGAACTTGGAACTCATTCGTGCGGCTACACTTCATTTAAATTCGAGATAACGAAATTCCTCCAGCCTGTGGGCAAGGAAAATGTCCTTGCCGTGAAATTGAATTCGCGCGAGGATTTGGACGTGCCGCCGTTCGGATTCGTGATTGACTATATGACTTACGGCGGGCTTTATCGGGAAGTTTTCCTTGAAGTGGCGAACGAGAATTTCATAGACGATGTTTTTGTTTCGACTAGCGGCACGAAGGTTTTGGCGAACGTTTCGCTTGACAAAGAGGACAGGGCTGCAATTTCGCTTTCGCTTTGCAAGGCGGGCGGAAAAAAATCATTGTTCGAAAATTCTTACGATGTGAATGACGCGGACAAAATCGCGGTGGAATTCGATGCGGAAGGAGTGGAACTTTGGTCGCCGGAAAGTCCTTCGCTTTATGTGCTGAAAGTCCAGTTGAAATACGGCACGAAGACCATCGATGAAAAGTCCGTGCGCTTCGGCTTCCGCGACATTCGTATGACTGGCGAAGGGCTTTTTTTGAACGGCGAACGGGTTTTGCTGCGCGGAATCGACCGCCATCAAAGTTTTGCGCACGTCGGTTATGCGATGCCCACAAGCCTTCAGCGTTTCGACGCGGACATTCTCAAAGACGAACTTGGCTTGAACGCCGTGCGCACTTCCCACTATCCGCAGTCGCAGGATTTCATCGACCGTTGCGACGAGCGCGGAATTTTGGTCTTTACGGAAATCCCGGGATGGCAGCACATCGGGAAGTCCGAAGCATGGCGCGAGCAGTGCTTGAAGAATGTCGAGGAGATGGTCTTGCAATACAGGAACCATCCTTCGGTTTTCCTTTGGGGGGTGCGCATAAACGAGTCGGTTGACTGCGACGAGCTTTATGAAAAGACGAACGCGCTTTGCCGCTCGCTCGATCCCACTCGTCCTACTGGAGGCGTGCGCTGCATAAAGAAGTCGCATCTTTTGGAGGATGTCTACACATACAATGATTTCAGCCACGGCGGAAACAATGCGGGCTGCGTTCCGAAGCGCACCGTCACGCCTAAGCCTTCAAAGCCGTATCTCATAAGCGAATATTGCGGACACATTTTTCCGACGAAAATTTTTGACGATGAGGGGCATCGCACGGAGCACGCCATCCGCCATGCCAACGTGATAAACGACGTGGCTGTGGAAAAGGGCGTTGCAGGCTCGTTCGCATGGGTAGCGTTCGACTACAACACGCATAAGGATTTTGGAAGCGGCGACGGAATTTGCTACCACGGCGTTATGGATATGTACCGAAATCCCAAGTTGGCGGCGGCGGTGTACAAAAGCCAGCAGGAAAAAGTTCCTGTTTTGGAAGTGAGTTCCACGATGGACATGGGCGAGAATCCTGCCAGCATTCGCGGAAAAAACTGGATTTTTACGAACGCCGATTCCGTGAAAATGTATTTGGGCGAGATTTTCATCGCGGAGTTCAAAAAGGAAGATTCGCCTTACAAGAACATTCCGCATGGTCCGCTCCTCATCAGCGACTATGTTGGAAACCGTCTTGTGGACGAGGAAAATTTTTCCGAAACCCTTGCGCAAAAAGTCAAAGTGCTTTTGAACGCGATTGCGTTCTATGGCGAGGGCGGACTTGGGAAAAAGCATTGGCTTGAATATCTCAAACTGCTTCCGCGCGGAATCACCCGTCAGAAGATTTCGGATTTGTACGGAAAATATGTCGGCAACTGGGGAGGGGAATCTTCTACGTTCCGCTTTGACGCGATAAAGGATGGCGAAGTCGTGAAGACGGTCTTTAAAGGCGCGGTGGAATCGATTTCGCTCCAAGCGGCGGCCTCTTCGAATGTCCTGCACGAGAATGGCACTTGGGATGCGGCGGAAGTGCGGCTTTCTGTGCGTGACCAGCATCGCAATGTCCTGCCGTATTTTAGCGAGCCTGTGGAATTTTCTGCGACAGGTCCAATCGAAATAATCGGGCAGAAACTGGGCGCGTTCCGTGGCGGGGTTGCGGGCGTATATGTTCGCACCGTTGGCAGAAAAGGCAAGGCTTCTCTTGTGGTGAAGTGCGCCGGCATGGAAAAGAAAGTCGATTTCGTGGTGAAATAGAATAGTTCTTCTTGCGGGTTTCATGGTGGCTGCGAGTTTTTGTGTAACAAAAACTCGTTAAGCAACTTGTTGCGATGCAGGGCGAATGCGCTAGGGATTGTAGTGGCGCGAAGCGTTGCCGTAGGCAATGAAACCACGGAAAGCCCGACCGTGCGG
>JAFLSR010000006.1 GCA_022510845.1 Treponema sp. | reverse complement strand
ATTTGATTTCGTAAATCCAGCCTGCGGGGGCTTTTTCCGTGCCCATCTGAATGCCCGTGAGCGTCTCGCGCAGTTTGCCCAGCACGGGGCCGATGGCGTCCATGCCGCTCGGCACGCTGATGACCTTCCCGTGGTCATCGATTTTTCCAATCGGGCTGATGACCGCCGCCGTTCCGCACAGGCCGATTTCCACAAAGTCAGCAAGCTCGTCCTTGTGCACCGGTCGCTCCTCAACCTGTATGCCGAGGTAGTCGCGCGCCACCTGCACGAGCGAGCGCCGCGTGATTGAGGGCAGTATGCTGTTCGACTTGGGCGTGACGAGCGCGCCGTCCTTGGTGACGAAGAGAATGTTCGCGCCGCCGGTCTCCTCGATGTAGGTGTGCGTGGCGGGGTCGGTGTACATATTCTCCGCAAAGCCGTTTTTGTGCGCGTCCACGATGTTGTGGAGGCTCATCGCGTAGTTCAAACCCGCCTTGATGTCGCCCGTTCCGTTGGGAGCGGCGCGGTCGCGGTCTGAAATCCGCACGACAATCGGCTTTACCCCTCCCTTGAAATACGGGCCTACCGGCGTTACGAGAATTCGGAACTGGTATTCGTCCGCGGGCTTCACGCCAATCACCGCGTTGCTTCCGAACATATATGGGCGGATGTAAAGCGTCGCTCCGCTGCCGTATGGCGGAACCCAGTCGAGGTTCGCCCGCACCGTGTCAATCACCGCTTGAATGAATCGTTCCTTGGGGAACACGGGCATCTCAAGCCGCTCGCACGAATCCTTCATTCGGTCGGCGTTCAAGTCGGGGCGGAATGTGACCACCCGTCCGTCCGCTGTCGTGTACGCCTTCAAGCCCTCAAAGCAAGTCTGCGCGTACTGCAACACGCCCGCGCATTCGGAAATCCGCACCGTGTGGTCGCCCGTCAGTTCCCCCGCGTCCCACGCGCCGTCCTTCCAGTTCGCCACAAAACTTTTGTCCGTCTCCATGTATCCGAAGGGCAGGTTCGCCCAGTCCAAGTTTTTCGCCATTTTTTCACCTCGGCATAAAATATAGCATTTATTTTTTTATTTTGGGCGCTCCCGTGCTCCGCACGGTCGGGCTTTCCGTGGTTTCATTGCCTACGGCAACGCTTCGCGCCACTCCAATCCCTAGCGCGTCGTTTCGCAAAATCCATGTCATGGCATCGCGATTCAATTCAGTATAAAACTATTGTAAGAAAAATGCAAGTGCGTCCTTCGTCATTCGGAAAGCCGTCCGTCCGCCCCGAATTTTTCGAAGAGCACGCGCGCCAAATAAATGAACGGCGTGTCCAAAAGGCTCGTAAAAATGTAGATTACATAGCACGAAGCCGTCACGGAGACGAGCGTCGCCGCGTCGAAAATTCCTGCGAATGCGAGGAAGTTGAAAATCACTATGTTGATTGCCTGCGAAATCAAAGTTGAGCCGTTGTTGCGAAGCCAAAGGAATTTCCTTTCGTCGCCGCAAAGCCGCGCGGTGAATGTCCGCCATTTTTCATAAGCCCAAATGTCGAACATTTCGCTCGCCAAAAATCCCGCGAAGCTTGCTGCCAAAATGCGCGGAGTGTTCGAAAACAGAATTCGGATTGCGCCCATCATGCCGTCGTTGGGGGAGGGGATGTAGCGCACCCAAATGCTCGAAAAAAATATGAACGTGAGGCTCGCGCATATTCCGATGAATACTCCGCGCCTTGCGATTTTCTTTCCGTAGAACTCGCTCAAAATGTCCGTCGCCAAAAAGGTCGAGGCAAAAAGCGTGTTGCCCAAAGTCTGCTCCATTCCGAAAGCGTCCACAAGGACTGAAACTTCGATGTTCGCCAAAATCGTCGCAAGCGCGATCCAAGAAAAAACCCCTCCCTTGCCGAAAAATCGGAACAGGAAAATCAACGCGCCGTAAGAAAACAAAAGCGATGCCGCAAGGAGAATTTCGTTTGTCATTTTTTGCCACCGGATATTTTTATGATTTTCGCGTTTTCCGCGATGAATGTGATTTCTTCTTTTCCGCCAAGCGCGAAAATGTCTTCGGCTTCGAAATCGCATTCGAGAATTTTTTCCGAAGAATTTTCATTTTCGCGTCCGCCGCCTCGGACTCTGCCGCTTCCTTCGAGCACGAAAAAAAGCGTCACATCGCGCGGGGATTTTTTTTCGCCGGAATTCATTTCCGAATAAGAGCCTGAAATTTCTATCTCTTCCATGCGAAAATATTCGCATTCGAATTTTTTTCCGAATTGCGCGATTTGCGAAAGCGGATTTTGTTTGATGGATTTGAGCGATTTTTCGACGTGCATTTCACGCGGACGACCCCAGTCGTAGAGGCGGTAGGTGATGTCGCAGGACTGCTGCACTTCCAAAAGTCGCAGGCCTCCCCCTATGGCGTGGACCGTGCCCGCCGGAATGAAAATGAAGTCGTCTTTTTTCACTGGAACTTCATTCAAAAAATTTCCGAGCGTGCCGCTCTTCATCGCTTGGGAAAGTTCTTCCGAAGAATACGCGCCGTTCAAGCCATAGACGAGTTTCGCGCCAGGCTTCGCGGAAAGCACGTACCAGCATTCGGTTTTTCCGACGTTTCCCCCTCCTTCGAGCGCGGCGGCTGTCGCATCGTCGGGATGGACTTGGACGGAAAGTTTTTCCTCCGCATTGATTATTTTTACGAGAAGCGGATATTCGCCGCCCGCGTATTCGAGGAATTCTTTTTGCACGCCGTTTTCGTGCGTGGATGCGAGCCAAAGTTCATAGCCCCAGACCTTTTCGAATTTCAGTGCGTCGAGTTTGAGCATATTTGCACCTTCGTTATTAGAGGTTTTGTGCGCGGCGAAAAACTGCCTATCCCCAGAGTTTTTCGGGATAATATCCGCTTGCGATTTTGGCTGCGATTTCATTGCGCACTATCTCGCGGTCCTCGGGGTAGGTCATCCCGAACCATGATTCGTTTGACGCGAAGAATTTTATTTTCCCTTTGCCGCTTTTTCCGATGTCGCTCGCCGCCACCGGAAGCAGAGCCTCTTCCTTTTCGGTGAACAGTCCGCGCTTTCGGAAGTTTTCCCAATATTCATGGAATGTTTCGAACGCTTTCGGCGAAAATCCGAAAAGGTTCATGCTCACCCATTCTTTTCCGGAAAGCGTGATTTTCTTTCCGTCAAGTTCGCTCACGATTTTTCCTGCTTCGTAATAAATTTTCGTGTTTTCCACGATGCCCGAAAGCGTGCCGTTTTCCACCGTGCACACTCCGCGCGAAACCGAGCCGTTTTTGCTCATCGTGTTTTCGAGGACATAGCCTACCATCGCGTGCTCCGTGGAATCGTTCGGAATGGCGCAAAGGTATTCGCCCAAAGTTTTGAACGCCTCGCGTCCGTAGTAGTCGTCGGAATTGATGACGGCGAACGGCGTGCGGATTTTTTCTTCTGCGCAAAGCACCGCGTGAACCGTGCCCCATGGCTTTTTGCGCGATTGCGTCTTTTCCGATTCTTCTTCCGTCAAAAGCGATTCGCGGCTTTGGAAAACATAGTCCGCGTCGAAATTCTTTGCGATTCTGTCAAAAAGCCTTTCGCGGAAATCTTTTTCGATGTCCTTTCTGATTATGAACACGACCGAAGAAAAGCCGCTTTTTTTCGCGTCGTGGCAGGCGAAATCCAAAAGGCATTCGCCGTTCTTTCCTACCGCGTCGATTTGCTTCACACCGCCATATCGGCTTCCCATTCCTGCTGCCAAAACCAAAAGCGTGGGCTTCATTGTTTTCTCCGTCAAAAAAAGTTTTTCGGATTTTAGCACATTCTTTGAAATTTTGCAAGGGCGATGATTTTGGAAAAAGCCAATCAACGCGAGGCTTGAAGTCGCATTGTGGCGTTCTTGTATGCTTAGAATTCGATGCCGAGCACGGCGGAGAATTTCAGCGTGCGCGCGCTCAAATTATGGGAAATCCCAAGCGACAAAGCGGGAAAGGCTATCTTGGAAAGATACATCTTTACGCCTGCTGAGTAGCCGAAATTCAATATTCCTTCTCCGTCAAAATCTTCACCAAAGAATTGTTCGTACAATGCGTAAATCGAGAATGTTGCGATTTTCGCTTTTACGATTCCAAATTCAAAACCTGTGTGCAGACCGAGCATCCTTTGGCTTGCGAAGTCATTGGGCATAATCGTAGTGCCTACGGCGGACTGCGAATCCCACATTGAGAACGGCGCGTTGTGCGAAAGGTGTCCCGCTCCATGGAAAATAAATCGCAGCCGTGTTATTGGAAGAGGCTGTTGTATCGTAATTTGCGCGCTCACGGATTGCGCCTGTCCGCCCGTGGAAAAGAACGTGAAGTCCCCGGCGAGCATCATGGACTTGGCGGACAAGAACCATTCGTTCGATTGCGGAAAGCGTGCGTTCCACCCGGCGGTGGCTGAAAAAGCGTGGTGCGTTTTGAACTCGTCCGAATATGCGGCATAGCCTTCGTCGAGCGAAATGTTCGTGTAGGCGTAGCGCACGCCCAAAGACGCGTTCGTATGTTCGGTAAGTTTGTCGGTGAGTGAAACGCTTGCCCCTCCTCCAATCGTGCGGTAGTCAAGCACACACGAATCGCTTCCATCGTGCAATTCGTTCCCGCGGTGCATGAACATTCCGCTCGCAGTAAAGCCTGGCTTGTCAAGCGAAAGCGATGGCTTTGAAAACATCGTGATTGCTGTCTGCATGGAAGAGGAGAACGCGCCTGCCAAAAGGTATGTGTCCTTTACGCCAAAAGCATTGGTGTCTATGACGGCAAGCCCGCCCATAAAGCCTGTTCCCGATGAGTACATGGCGAACGGTATGGGCAGAAACGAGATTTTTTCTTTGACCGTGATGTGCAGAACGCACTCGCCGTTTTCGCTAGGCTCGCAGACAGCCGAAATTTCGGAAAAAAGTTCCTGCTCGCGCAAAGTGGTCTCAAGTTCGCCCATGTCAAGTTTTTGCGCGGGAATGCCGCGGTATTTTTTGAGAACTGCCTGCATATAAGATTCGCGCGTCCTTTTTAGCCCGGTGAATGCGATGCGCGTGATGAGCGATTCGGCGTTTGGCGCGGACGCACCTTTCTGTGCGGAAACCGCGCCTTCGATTGGCAGAATTTCTGTTTCCTGCGCAGCGACGGGGAGAAAAAGGCAAATCACTGCAATGACGCTAAAAAATTGACGGATTTTCACACATTTAATATAGCAGAAAAACGATTATTAGTCAAAACCTGTGCGCCGCAATGGGAGGTCGAAGCCACTTATGTGGTGAAATTTTTGATTTGCCTGAGCCGTTTTCGCGCAAAATCGAAATATTTTACTATATATTGGTCTAGTGATTTGAAAAAAACGCCTTGCACTTCATTTTCTTTGTGAAATTCGATTTTTCGCCTTGCAAATCCAGTCCGACTGTGATATAATATAAAAATCCTTTCAAGTGGGAGAAAAAGCGCGGCTTTTCAATGAAATTTTTCGATTTTTCTGTTTGACGCGCCTTTTTGGGAGGAAAAATGCGCTGCCCGTATTGTGGCTCTCTTGACGACAAGGTGATTGAGTCTCGCACAATGGCGAACGGGGACAACATCCGCCGCAGAAGGGAGTGCGCGAGTTGCGGCTACCGCTTTACCAGTTACGAGCGGATTGAAGAAAAGCCGCTTATGGTGATAAAGCGGGACGGAAGGAGGCAGCCTTTCGATGCGAAAAAACTCGAAAAGGGCGTTTCGCGCGCATTGGAAAAGCGGCCTGTTTCCACCTCGATGCTTGAAAATCTTGTTACCGAAATCGAGGACGCGGCGGTGATGCGCGTAAAGGCGAGCCGTGAGATTTCCACGGCGGAACTGGGCGAGATCGTGCTTGAGCGGCTGAACAAAATCGACAAGGTGGCGTACATAAGGTTCGCCTCGGTCTACAAGCATTTTGAGAATTTGGAAGAGTTCATAAACGAAGTGAAGTCAATAGACGGTGTGGGAGAAACAAATGGGTGAAGAATCGTTCTTTCCTGAATGGAAGAGTTTTCTTGGAAAAAGCGATGAGGAAGAAACTGCCTCTTTCATAAAAAGCGTTGTGAAGCGTTCCGGCGATGTGGTTTCCTATGACCGGAAAAAAATCGAAGGTGCGATTGGAAAGGCGATTTGCGCCGTGGAAAAATATCCCGATCCCGAACGCGCCGCGAGAATTACCGATTCCGTTGAAGAAAAGCTCAGGCTTTTGCTTGCGGGGCGGCGCGCGCATTCCATTCCTGCCATCGAAGAAATACAGGATTTGGTGGAAAGCGCGCTCATCGAAGAAAAGCAGGTGGAAGTGGCGAAGGCGTACATCCTTTACCGCGCGCGCCACGAGGCTCTCCGCGATGCTCACCACCTCATGCTCGACATCAACCAGACAATGGACGGCTACCTTGCCCAAAGCGACTGGCGCGTTAACGAAAACGCCAACGTGAATTTTTCGCTTGGCGGATTGATTCTGCACAATTCGGGCACGGTTACGGCGAACTATTGGCTCAGCAACATTTATTCCAAGGAAATCGCGGACGCGCACAAGTCTGCGGCGTTCCACATCCACGACCTTTCGATGTTTTCGGGCTACTGCGCCGGATGGTCGCTCAGGCAGCTCATCGTGGAAGGCTTGGGCGGAGTAAAAGACAAAATCAATTCCAAGCCCGCATCGCATCTTTCCACGCTCGTAAACCAAATCGTGAATTTTTTGGGAATAATGCAGAACGAATGGGCGGGGGCGCAGGCTTTCAGTTCGTTCGACACATACCTTGCGCCCTTCGTCAAAATCGACGGCCTTTCAGAAAAGCAGGTTCGCCAATGCATACAAAGTTATGTTTACGGCGTGAACACTCCAAGCCGTTGGGGAAGCCAGGCGCCGTTTTCGAACATCACGCTGGACTGGGTTTGTCCCGACGACCTCAAAAACCAAAAGGCGATTGTCGGCGGCGTGGAACAGGATTTCACCTATGGCGAATGCCAAAAGGAAATGGACATCATAAACAAGCAGTTCATTGAAATCATGCTTGAAGGTGACGCGGACGGGCGCGGCTTCGCGTATCCGATTCCCACGTACAACATAACCAAGGACTTAGACTGGACGAGCGATAACGCAAGGCTTCTTTTCGAAATGACTTCGCTCTACGGAACTCCGTATTTTCAGAATTTCGTCAATTCCGACCTGAATCCGTCCGACGTGCGCTCGATGTGCTGCCGCCTTCGTCTCGACAAGCGCGAACTGCGAAAACGCGGCGGCGGGCTTTTCGGAAGCGATGAATTCACAGGAAGTCTCGGAGTCGTGACAATCAATCTTCCGCAAATCGGATTTTTGTGCAAGACCGAAAAAGAATTTTTCAAGCGGCTGGACTACCTCATGGACTTGGCGAAGCAGAGCCTTTGCATAAAGCGCAAGGTCATCCAGCGACTTTACGATGGCGGACTTTTTCCGTACACCAAACGTTATTTGAAGACGCTCGGAAACCATTTCAACACGATTGGGCTTTGCGGCATGAACGAATGCTGCCTGAATTTTTTGGGCAAAGATCTCACAAGCGGCGAGGGCAGGGATTTTTCGCTGCGGGTGCTCGACTATATGCGAAAGCGTATGCAGGATTTTCAGGAAGAAACCGGCGAACTTTTCAACTTGGAGGCGACGCCCGCAGAAAGCACTTCGTACCGCCTCGCAAAGCATGACAAGGAGCGTTTCCCCGAAATCATCACGAGCGGCACGGAAGACCCATTTTACACGAATTCCACGCAACTCCCTGTGGACTTTACGAGCGACATTTTCGAGGCGCTTGACCATCAGGAAGGCTTGCAAACAAAATACACTGGCGGCACTGTTTTCCACACGTTCATGGGCGAGCGCGTAAAGGACTGGAAGGCTTGCCGCGATTTGGTGAAAACGATTATGGAAAATTACAGGATTCCGTATTTGACGATTTCGCCGACATATTCGATTTGTCCCGTGCACGGCTACATTTCGGGCGAACATTTCGAATGCCCCAAATGCAAGGCGCAAAAAGAGGACGAGTTGCGCGCAAAACTTTCCGCGCTTTTGGCAGAACGCGAAGAACTGGCAAAGACGCTTGTCCATTAAAAAAAATGATTTCGTAACAAGGTGAAAATTGTAGAATAAAGAGGGGAAATGATGGTGGACAACGAAACAAAATTGAAGGAACTTGACATACAAATTGCGCAAGTAAGGTCGGAACTGGAAAACGTGCACGGAACTCAGACCGAAGTCTACGCGCGAATCGTAGGCTACTACCGCGCCGTGCGCAACTGGAATCGCGGCAAGGCGGACGAATTCAAAAAAAGAAAGATGTTCGAATTCAATAGCGATGAGCGCCCTGACACGGTTTCTCAGCGTCCGACGATTTCCGAAGAATTTTCCTCTGAAAAACCTCGAAAGGAATTGGACCTTCGGGATACGGCATTGTACGCGATTTCCAATTCCGGCACAAAAAATCTTGCCGCGGAAAATACGCATGGCTTTCAGCAGGCAGAATTCGCGCATGAAGGAAATTCATCCGGCACGAATCATCCTGCGGGAATTTTTTCTTACGAACTTTTTACAAGGAAAACTTGCCCGAACTGTCCGCCCGTCAAAGATTTCGTTCTGGGACTTTCGCTTCAGGGAACTTTGGTCGATGTGGATACGGACGAAGGACTTTCCAAAGCCTCCGTGCGGGGGGTGTTCTCCGCGCCGACTGTGATTTTCTACGACGAGCGCGGCGAGGAAATTTCCCGGGCGCACAATGTTCCTGACATCGAAGAAATTCTTTCTGCGGTTACGGCGTGACAGAATCCGCGCAAGAAAAAAAATGCGTCCTTGTAAAGACGACTTTGCTCGATTTTCCTGGAAGGGTAGCGGCGGCGTGCTTTGTTCGAGGCTGCAACTTGCGCTGCCCTTATTGTTACAACGCGCCTTTGGTGGATGAGAATTTTTCGGGGAGGGACGAACCTTTGCCGCAGTTTGTTTCGGCGGAGGAAGTCGCAGCGCACCTTGAAAAGCGTCGCAACGTCTTGACTGGATTCGTATTGAGTGGCGGCGAAGTGCTTTGCGATTTTCCGCTTGCCAAAAAACTCATCTTGGGCGCGCGCTCTTTTGGCTACAAAATCAAACTTGACACGAACGGAACTTTTCCAGAACGATTGGAAGAACTTCTTTCCGACGAACGCCTTGCGCCGGATTACGTCGCGCTCGATGTGAAGACTTCGCCCGAACGCTATGCGGAACTTGACAAAGGTGCGCGCGACTTGGAAGAAAAAATCCTGCGTTCCATAAAAATCGTTTCCGCGCTTCCTTGCGGCAACCGTGAATTCCGCACTGTGTTGTACCCCCCGCTTTTGGGAAAAGATGAAGTGGAGCGCATCGCGCGTCTTTTGCCGCAGGATGCTTTGTGGCTTTTTGCGCAATTCCAAAACGAACGCTGCCTTTCGCCCGAAGCCGAAAAAATCTTGCCGTGTTCGGAAGCGCAGGCGGAAGAATTTCTTCGCCTTTCCAAACGCTTTGTTCCGAATGCCGCCTTGCGATGATTTTGTTTGAGAGAATGCTGCGGGCATTGCGTGAGGGAGACGGGGCACGCAAAAAAAAACACGCGACTTGCGCGTGCTTTTAGCGGAATATGGGATCGAACCATAGACATCACGGATATGAGCCGTGTGCTCTACCTACTGAGCTATTCCGCCGTGGGATTTCATACTAGCAAAAAATCGAATTTTTGTCAAGCACCGAATGAATATTTTTTCGGACTGAAAATCGCGATTCGAAAAAACACAGGAACTTGCGAATATAATTTTCCGCAAGGGAAAAAGACATTGCATTTTAGTTGTTGGCAATGCGTTTTTGTAAAAATCATTTTTGGCTTTCCAGCGCGGTTTCGATTTCATCGTCAAGTTGCCAAAAAAAGTCGATTCCTGTTCGCGCTTCAATTTCGTCCACCGTTGTCTGAAAATGCCAAATCTCTTCGCGGCTTTGTTCGTTCGGAACGATGAACGCTAACATTTTGTATTCGCCGTCTTTTAGAACGAGAATTGCCTTGTAGAAAAATTCCGGGACTGCCACGCGGTTTACGCCGATTGTCGCGTATGAGTCTTTTTCCAAAATCGGGCCTGTGACTACGAAGATTTTTTCGTTTTCTTCTGCCAGCGTCCTCACGTACTGTTCGAGCCTGAGCCAAATCCCCGCGTTGAACGTATGGACTTGCGGCGAAATGTTGCTCAAAAAAAACGACTCGCTCATCGCGATTTCGCTGTACGCCATGTCTGCCGCCGGCGCCAAATGCCCGCGGTCGTAGCCGCTGTTCCTGTAGTCTTCCAATTGCGCGGAATAAGTTTTTATTTCGGGGTCTTCGCGGAAGTTGTTTTTGCGCGAGGCGTTCTTTTGCAGTTTTTCCGAATCGAGTGTGTACGCCACCCATTCTGCCTGCTCGAATTTTTCGCGGTAGCAAAGAGTGTAGCCTTCGTGCCGCACGATTTGATGCGTGTCGCGCCTTTCGGAATTTTTTTCCGCCGCCTTGCAAAGCGGAATTTCAAGACCGAGTGATGCGCCTTCTCCTGAAAATTCTTCGTGTAAATTTTTGTCCTTGTTTGTGGAAGCGCAGGAAAAATTTAGTATGAAGGCGAATTCGAGGACAATGAAAAACGCCGCGTGTGAAAAAATTCTTTTCATAATTCATTGTATCACATATTGCGGATTTTTTGAAGAAGCGGTATAATGCAAGCACTTCGCAATTCCATTGCACTTTGCGCGAGGTTTTTTATGAGTAAAAATGCAGTTCCGAAACATTATACGCCTCTCCTGGACGAAAAGCAGACTGAGCACGGCATCGTGCTTTTGAAGAATTTTTTTCAAAGCGCGCTTTCCACCGAATTGAATTTGACGCGAGTTACCGCGCCGCTTTTTGTGCAAAGCGGAATCGGCGTGAACGACGATTTGAACGGCACGGAACGCCCGGTGCGTTTTCCGGTGAAGTCGCTCGACGAACAGAATTTGGAAATCGTGCAGTCGCTTGCAAAATGGAAGCGGCTCAAAGTTACTGAAATGCAGCTTCCGCGCGGATTCGGAATCTACACGGACATGAACGCGATTCGTCCCGACGAGGATTTGGACGCGGTTCACTCGCTCTACGTGGATCAGTGGGATTGGGAAATGGCGATTTCCGATTTGGACAGGACGGTTTTCTTTTTGCACGAAATCGTGAAAAAAGTCTACCGATGCATAAAGCGCGCGGAATTTTATGTCTACGATTTTTATTCGCAGATAAAGCCGACCCTCCCCGACGAAATAAAATTTTTGTTCAGCGAGGATTTGGCGCGGGAATATCCGAACCTTTCGCCGAAAGAGCGCGAGGCTGTGGTTGCAAAAAAATACGGCGCGGTTTTTATAACTGGAATCGGTGCGCCACTTTTGGACGGTGCTCCACATGACGGACGCGCCCCCGACTACGACGACTGGATTACGGAAACTGGCGACGGGCACAGGGGCTTGAACGGCGACATCGTGGTTTGGAACGATGTGCTCGAACAGCCGTTTGAAATTTCTTCGATGGGAATCCGCGTTTCGCCCGCTTCTCTCAAAGCCCAGTTGGAAGAGCGCGGTTGCACGGAACGCGAAAAACTGATGTTCCATTCTAGGCTTTTGCGTGGCGAACTTTTCCAAACTTTGGGAGGGGGAATCGGGCAGTCGCGGCTTTGTATGCTTCTTTTCAAAAAGGCGCACATAGGCGAAACGCAGGTGAGCATTTGGCCGCCGCAGATTGTCGCCGATTGCAAAAAGCGCGGAATAAAACTTTTGTAGCCGAAGCGATTTTGAAAGACGAATACGATTTTGATTTGACTGATTTGGATTCTCAGCTTGCGTCTTTTTCGCAAAAAGGTATAACGCGGTTTTCTTTGCACGACGGAAAATTTTCGCGCGACAGGGCGTTGCTGAAAAAATTCCTTTCCAAGGCAAAAGAATACATTCCGGAAGTTTTCATTTCTGTTCCAGTTGAAGCGGACGTGATTGACAGTGAAATCGTTTCTTTGTGCAAGGACTTGTTTTGCTCGCTTGACATTTTTTTTCGCGCGGAAAAAATTGTGGATAAAAAATTTGCTGCAAGTGATTCCGCTTCGAAGAAAAAAAATCCGCCGAAGAATTCATATTTTTTTGACAAAAAATTTTTTTCAAAAAAAGCCGCGCTTTTAAACGGCGCGAATCTTGTCTTTGGATTTTTGGCAGACTTCGCGCTTTCGCAAAACGATTCGATAAAAGCGTTTCGCGAGCGGCTAGACTTCGCCGTTACGCTTTATCCGAATCACATTGAATTTCCGCAGATTTATTCCGAAGAGCGAGAAGAAAGGCGCAGCGCGACTTTTTCAAGCCAAGACATTTCATACGCGCGGCGTTTGGCATTTGCCGCAGAAATTTTTTATTCGTGCGGAAGGGCAGTGCCTTGGTTCGTTTCGGTTTTGAAGCCGCTGAGAATTTCGCCTTCGAATTTCTTTTCTGATTTTGCCGAATGGCAGATTTGCAACAATTGCGAATTGAATCCGCGCGGAAAAAATTTGGAGTTCCCTCACAAAGAAATCGAAAAAATGCAGTTGATTTTTTTGGAAGAAAAATATGATGAAAAAAAACTCGGCCATGTTTTTCCTGTCGTGCGCGATTTGGTTTTGCTGAACGGAGCGTTTTCGCGGCTTGCGGGGGAGGGGGAAGAATCTTCGCTTGAACTTTCGTTTTCTCCTGATGATTTGCTCAGCCCCGCCGCCATGGATTTGTCTGCGTTCTGCGAAAACTTTTGCATGGAAAAATGCCGTGTGAAAATTTTCGCAGGCGACGAAGGGCCGGAATTCAAAATACTTTGACGCGGACTTTGCTTTTTGATGTAAAAGAAGATTCTCGGCTCGACCTTTTTTTGCGACAAAATTTGCCGTCCGCGCTCAATGAATTTTTTGATTCGAGTAGCAATAAAATTTTGAGCAATTCAAAACTTCGTCGCCTCATTTTCAGCGGAAATGTTTTTGTCGAAAACCGCGCCGTTAAAAATCCCGCTTTCATTTTGCACAAATCTTCGTGTGTTAAAATTTTGCTCGATGACGAAAAACTTTTTTATGAAAAGCAAAATGGCGACGTTGAATTTTCGCTTTGCGACAACGACATAATTTTCGAAGACGATTTTTTGCTCGCCGTGAATAAGCCGTGCGGACTTCCGACAGAAAGGACTTTTTTGGAGAGCCGCGCCTCGCTTTTTTCTGCGGTGCAAAAATATCTTTGCGAAAAAAATCCGCATTCCGAAAATTATTGTGCAGCCGTACACAGGCTCGATAGTGGCACTTCTGGCGTGATTCTTTTTTCCAAGAAAAAATCAGTGAACGCCGCCTTGCACGAAATGTTCGGCGGGGGAGGGGAGACCCGCGCGGTGAAAAAAATCTATCTTGCGATTTGCACGAAAAACACCGCAGGAAGCGCGGACGCTTTTTTGCGAGGCGGAAAAAATCTCGGAAGTGAAATCGATTGTGAAGATGAAGAATTTTCTGTGCGCAATTTTCTTGCGCGCGTTTCAAAAAAGTCCGAGCAGGCGAAATTCGGAGAAGTGGGTGAATCTCGCGGCGGAAAATTCGCGCGGACTGATTTTCGAATTTTGGAAAAGAACTCCGGGAAAATTCTTGTTCAGGCGCGGCTTTTTACAGGACGCACTCATCAGATACGCGTGCATCTTTCGCAATGCCGAATGCCGATTTTGGGCGACACGCTCTATGGCGGCGAAAGCGCGCAGCGGATTTTCCTGCACGCGCGGTATTTGGAATTGCCTCATCCTTGCACAGGCGAAACATTGAAACTGCATTCGCCTGTTCCGAAAGAATTCGAAAATTATTTTACCAACTTCGCTGAATGTAAGTAGTGCGCGGATGCAGTTCGATTTCCACGCGGCGGTTTTCTGCGCGGCCTTCTGGTGTGTCGTTGTTTCCGATTGGAACAGTTTCGCCGTAGCCGTGGTAAGTGAAAAGTTTTTGGTCGATTCCCTGTTCAATCAAAAGCCGCATCACTGTTTGCGTTCTTTCGACTGAAAGCAGCATTTGGTTTTCGTGCTGTCCGATGTCGGCGGTGTGTCCTCCGACAAAAATCGTAAATGCGTTTTCAGAAAGCGCCTGCTTTAAAAGGGCCGCAAGTTCGGCAATGCGCGGAAGTTCGCCGGGCAAAAGTTGAGGCGAGTCCGGAACAAAATTGAGTTTGTAGGTAAAGCGGATTACGTTTCCAGTGTCTTCGATTTTGTCCGCGCCAGGATGCTTTAGCGGATAAAGTTTCGCATTGTGCAACGCCGTGTAATAAGGCTCGTCCTTTATCGGAGCGGTAACACCGTGTTCAAGCACATCGCGGTCTAGAAGAATTACGATTTTTCCTTTTTTCAAAAGTTCGGCATTTTGCGGAACGGAAAAAATTCGCAGCGTGTCGTCTTCGCTTATGATTAAGTCAGTCCTGTTTCTGCCGTAGACTTTGAGAGCCGTGATGTGGAGCGGGTCGCTTCCGATGCGGTCTTTGTATCGGCGTATGTCTCCGCTCCAATCGTAGGCGCATTCGCCGATTTTCTTTTCCAACGCGCTTTCCATCATTCCGCGCTCGTACACAATTTCCATTTTTTCGTTCCAGATTTTCGGGAAGAAACATGGGTTCACGCGCTCTTCGATGAATTCGCCGTGAACTGGGATTCGGCCTCGCGCGTCGATTATGATTCCTGTGTATGCCCGAGATGAAATCGTGTCAATCGATTTTCTGCGCGAATAAGGCTCGTTGTGGCGCACAAAGAGGCTTGAGATGTCGTTCAAATTCAAATTTCTGTTTGTCTTGAAAAGAAAACTTTCGTTGTCAAAATGCCCGAGCGTCTTTTCGCCGGTAACTATGATTTTCATTATGTCGTCAAGACTTGTGTGCTGTTCCAAAACATAGTCGCCGAGTGTGTGGTTTGAATCCACATAAAGCGTGAGGAGCGGGTCTTTGAGAAGATTTGGGACGCGCGAATCGATTATTGTGATTGCGGAATTTTTTCCGCTTGGCATGGGAATGTTAGCCTTTTCCATGTCGAATGAAATCGTGGATGCGAATTTTTTTTCTATCCAGTTTACGGAACTTGTGGAAGAAAGCGGTGCTTTTGGGTCATAAGTTTTTTTGCCTTGTGCTGCCGCGCTGAAAATTGTTCCAAGAAAAAATATTGCGAGAACGCCCTTTTTTAAAAAATTCTTTTTCATCTTATTCAGTATCGGCATTTTTCTTTTCCGACATAAGCGCAAAAAGTGCGTCGCTGGCGGCCCCCTCCATCCTTGCTGGCAGGCGGATTTTATAGGATTCATTTGGCGGAGTGGCGCCGCGAAAAAGCGCGGGATTCATGTCGAGCAAAATTTTTTCGTCCATGCGCAGTTCCATCGCGAGGCGTTTCAGCGAAATTTGCGAAGACACTTCCACATAGTCAAAATGCTCGAACGGCGAATAAGTTTCAATGTCGAAAGAAAATTTCGGCAAGTCCGCTTCGTAGAATTCTTCGTTCGCCGCGATGTCGCTTATTGCGAGCAGGCGAGGAACGTAGTTTATGGCGTGTTCGGGAATCAGTTTTTTTTCGCAGAGCGCCCAGAAATTCTTTTCGCGTGATTTTTCTAGCGCGCGCTTCACCGCTCCAACCCCGCAGTTGTAGGCGGCTATCGCCAAAAGCCAGTCGCCGAAGGTCTTGTAGTTCGCCTTGAGTTTTTTCAGCGCGGCATCGGTGCTTTTCCATGGGTCGAGCCGCTCGTCAAGCCATTCGTTTTTTTTCAAATATCCTTCTATACTGTTTTCCAAAAATTGCCAAAGCCCCACGGAGCGTCCGTCTTTGGGTGCGGCGTTTGCCCTGTAGCTGGATTCAATTACAGGAATGTATTCCAATGCGAGCGGCATATTTTCTTCGAGCAAGCGGCGGCGCACATAGTGCCTGTATTGTTCGCCGTTTTTTAGGATTACGAAAAGTTCCGCGCCGCGTTCAGGAGAAAGGTAGGCTTTCCTGAAACGTTCCACTTCGGCGCGTTCCCAGCCCGGCAATCCTGGCGAAATATGGTTCGTTCCCTGTGCGCCGGAATGTTTTTTTTCGTCTTCGGAATCAGGAATGATTTCCTCGTAGAGAATTTCATCGCGTGGGGCGGAAAAAAATTCTTGCGGAAAAATTGAATTGCGAGAAAAAATCAAAATCGCTAAAAGACATTTCGCCGCCCTTTGAATTTTCTTCATTTTTTCGATTGGAAAGGATCGTCCATGTAGATGCCCGCCCATTCCCAAGTGCCATGGACTTTCGGCTCGGACGGAAAATTGACTTTTCTGAAATAAAAATACCATTCTGGAGAGAATTCCGTCCATCCGCTTGTGTGGAGATATGCTTCGTTCGCGCTTTTTCCTGCGATGAGTTTGTCGGAAAAACGGATTTGGTTTCCATGAATGTGATTTTGTATGAGAAAACTTGCCTGCTTGCTGGGATCTGTTTCGCCGCCTTTTTCGTAAACCGTGAAAAAATTCGCCTTGGAACGAATCGCGTCCAGCCGTGGTCCTTGATTTCGCGTAATCGCGCTTTTTACGGCATCCGAAAGTTCGTTCAAAGTAGGGAACATCCAGTTTTTCGGCGAATTGTCAAACACCGTGAGTTCGCGCGCGTGGTTGTAGGCGTCGCGCATATCCATAATTTGAATCGAACCCGCATCGCGCTGCGCGAGAAAGGTTTTGTACATTTTCAGAGCGCGCGTCCAGTCGCCGAGCCGCTCGTATTCGTTTGCGAGCCGGGCGTACATTTCCGTGAGGCTCACTTTTTCCGAAAAGCGGCTCATCAGCGTGTTGAAATAGCTTATGCGGTTTTCGGGATTTTCGGAAATTTGTGAAAGATGTTCAAGGCATAAAAAATGAATCGACTGACCTTTTACCACAAGGTCTTCGCAACAACGCAGGATGCGCTCAAAATAATATTCTGCCACTTTTTCCTGCCCCATTTCCATGTAGAAATAGGCGCACATCAAAAGCCAGTACGAATTGTATTTGTCGCGCGGATTTTTTTCCACGAATTCCGTGAGAAAAAGCACAAGCTCGTCGATTGCGCCTTCTTCTGCCATTTTCGTTGCGAACTGGTTCATTATCGCGTAGCGGCTTTTTTCCGAAATTTCGCCCTCGCGTTCGAGCATTTTCTTCAATGTGAGAGCCGATTCGTGCCCAGCGTTTTTCTTTGGATTTTGCTTGCAGCACGAAAAAATCGTCGCGCAAAAAAATATGGAGAGTGCGGTTGCAAGAATTTTTTTCACGAGAAATTTTTTATGAGAAATTTGTCCAATTTCCATATTTTTTACAATATATTATGATTAGATTATTGTCAAGGTTGTGCAAAATGTAATATAATGCAAATTATGGGAAAATACAACAAAAAGGCGCAAAACATTATGCTTGCGTTCGGGATAATTTTTTTCCTCGCCGGAATCGTCCTGTTTTTCCTTCCGCCAATCGGCGAGTGTGAGATTTACCATTTGGTGCTGAACATGGTTTTTCTCTTGATAACTGCGTTCCTCGTTTATTTTTCGATTTTGACGCAAAACGCGGTTTCGTTCTACATTTCGCTCAACCTGTGCATAATATCGCTGCTTTCCCTGATTCTTACGGCGCACGCAGTTCCTCTTGCTTTTCGCAGGCATTGGCCGCTCCTCGTTATCACGTTCGGCGTGACGCTTTTGCCTGTGGGACGAATCCACTACAAGAAATTTCGCACGGCTTATGTTTTTCCTTCGGCAGCGATGACCGTGTTGGGCGTGTTCTTTTTTCTTTTCACTTTGAAAATAATAAAAGTTCCGATGCGCGTCTTCCTCGGAAAATTCATGCCGATTTTCCTTGTTTTCAGCGGAGCGTTTCTCATCGTGCTTTATTATGTGAGGCAGACTGCCAAGGAAAAATTCCCGATAATCAAGGACGACGAGGAAAAATACGCCGAAGAATACGAAAGCGAGGATTATGACTAGATGAAAAGGCCTCTTTGCCTTTTGACATTTTTAATTCTCCTTTTTTTCCGTCTTGATTTATACGCTCAAGATTTTTCGTTTGGAAATTTTGGCGGAGAGAATTTCACGATTGAAAAGGTTGCCAAGAAATCCAAGGAAACTAACTCAAAAAAATCTTCCGAGGACGTTTCCGAGCCGGAAGGTCCTGTCACGAAAATCAGCGTGGACAAGACAAGAAAAAAAAACAATGCGGGATATTTTTCCGGAATCCCTGACGAAATCCTGCGCGATGTGGAAATGGGCTCGCCCGAATCATTGCGCGCCGCTTATGCCAAACTAAAAAAGCCTTCCGTGGAATACGAAGAGAATGAGAGCGCGCTTTTGTTTTGCATCGAAGAAATTGCGAAGGTTGTCTGGCCCAGCATGGATTTTTCCGCCGTCGAGCAGAATGTTTCGCAAAGGAACTCGTATGTCGCTGCGATTGAGTCGGCGCGAAACGGAATCTACGACACTTCAATGAGCGGCTCGGATTTTTTGTCGCGCGCCCTTCCTTCGCTCGTGCTTTGCGGAAGTTCCGGACGCAGCGACTACTACGAACGCGCGCAAAAAGATTTGCTTTCCGCGCTGGAAATGAATCCCAAGAGCGTTCTCGCGAACTACCTTTTGGGAATCCTTTTCGTGAACATGAAAAAAGAAGCGGAAGCCGTGGAACGCTTCAAAGTGGCTTCGGAAAACACTTCCGCATTCGAAGTGTATTTTCGTTTGGCGTCCGCGCTGAACTCGCTTGGTCGCTACAGCGAAACTCAGACGATTGTCGACCGGCTTGTGGTGATGCAGCCTTCAAATTTGCGGCTTTTGAAATTGGCGGCGCAGAATTCTTTCAACCGCGGAGACTACGCTTCGGCAGAACGGTACGCGATGCTCGTGCTGACGCAGAACCCTGCCGATTTGGAGATGGTGCTTTTTCGGGCGAAGGTTTTCGTTCAAACTGGCGAATACCTAAAGGCCGCCTCGCTTTTGGACGTTTACGCGAAGTCCAATTCGAATTCAAAAGAATATCTTGTGCTCCGCGCCCGCATTCAAAAAGAATGGAACAGAAACATCACGGCGGCAATCGCCACGATGGAAAAGGCGCTCTCGCTTTATCCGAACGACAGCGAAGTCGTGCTCTATGCGGCAAGTCTCGCAGGCGAAACAGGAAAGAATGTGGGCGGAAGGAGCGGCGCGCAACTTTCTTCGCAAATCCTTTCGAACGACCCAGAAAATCCAGACGCGCTCGCGTTTTTGATTAAGAATTTGGTGGAAGAGGAAAAGTGGGCGGACGCATACGCTTCGAGCAAAAAACTCATCGCGAAAAATTCTTCCGCGCAGGCTGTTTCCACGCACGTAAAAATCTGCCTCGCGCTCGGCCATTTGGATGAAGCATGGAACGCGGCGTCTACTCTTTACGAAAAAAATCGCAATGACGAAGATGCCATTCGCTCTTATGTTGAGGCGATGGTGCGAACAGGGCGCACTGAGCAGGCATCGCGCTTTATCAATTCAATGTTGAATTCCGCATCCTCCGCCATGAAAAGTTTCCTTTACTGCCAGCGCAGTTTTTTGGTTTCGGGAGAAACGGCCCAACTCGCGGACCTGCGTTCAGCAATAATCGCGAACCCGCGCAATTCCGATGCGCTTTTTCGGATGTACGAGATTTATTTTCAAAAACAGGACTATCGCAAGGCGCAATATTATTTGCGTCAGGTAATCGCGCTCAATCCAGGAAACGAGAACTTTTCAAGGCTGAATTCCGAACTTGATAAAATTCTGCGCTGAAATTGAAATCATAGAAAATCGCGTTTTTAATTATCGCAAGAACATCGACATGAAGTCGCCGCAGCCTGCCGCCCGCCTTGCTTTTCGATTTGACCTGCCGCAAAGGAGTGGCTTTCATTTTTGCTTCGTTCTCGCACAAGTAAAAAGTTCGCCGCCTCAATTTTTGCCGCAAAGTCCCGCATTTAGAAAATCACTTTTGCGCGTTTTTTTGAAAACAGGCAAATTTCGATTTTGGCATACGTGTTGCGAATGCTTTGCTTCAGATTTTTTTCAAAAAAACTTGACAAGATTTTTTTTGCGGTGCATACTGAAAAAATGAAAAACATTCGCTCCAGCGGGATTTTGCTTCATCCCACGTCATTTTCTGGAACGCCCGGAATCGGAACTTTGGGCGCGCCGTCTTATAAATTCGTTGACTGGCTTTCTTGCGCAGGGCAGACTCTGTGGCAGATTCTTCCGCTCGGGCCTACGGGCTACGGCGATTCTCCCTATGCGTCATTTTCCACGTTCGCGGGAAATCCGCTTTTAATCGACCTTGACGCGCTTGCAGAAAAGGGCTGGGCGAGCGAGGATGAAATCGTTCCGCCTGAATACATAAAGAATTCTGGCGCGGTGGATTTTGGCGCGGTCGTGTATTGGAAAAATCCCGCGCTGCAAAAGGCTGCCGTATATTTTCAGAAAAACTGTTCGGCGCAAGACCGCGCGCGCTACGAGGCGTTCAAAAACGACAATTCCGCGTGGCTTGACAATTTCGCCAATTTTATGAGCATAAAATCGTTTTACGATGTGGAGGCGGAAAAGAAAAAGGCGAGCGGAATATGGTTCAAATTTTGGCCAAAGCCCCTCGCTTCCTGCGACGCTTCCGCAGTCTCCGAATGGAATGCGAGCCATGTTGAAGAAATCGAGCGCATAAAGACGATTCAATTTTTCTTCGCGGAGCAATGGGGCGCGCTCAAAAAATACGCCAATTCCAAAGGCGTGAAAATCATCGGCGACATCCCGATTTTCGTCGCGCCCGATTCCGCCGATGTCTGGGCGAACCAAAGGCTTTTCCAACTTCAAAAGGATGGCACTCCGATATGCGTCGCTGGTGTTCCGCCGGACTACTTCAGCGCGACTGGACAGTTGTGGGGAAATCCGCTGTACGACTGGGATGCGATGGCGGCGGAAAACTACGACTGGTGGGTAAAGCGAATCCGCCGTTGCCTTGAACTCACCGATTTTGTGCGCATCGACCATTTCCGCGGCTTTGAATCGTATTGGTCTGTGCCTTATGGCGCGGAAAACGCCATCGGCGGAAAATGGATTGCAGGTCCGCGCCACGCGCTTTTTTCCGAAATAAAAAAGCAGTTGGGCGAGATTCCAATCATTGCAGAAGACTTGGGCGTGATAACAGACGAAGTGCGCGCTTTGCGGGACGACTTTGAATTCCCGGGAATGAAGGTCCTGCAATTCGCGTTCGATGTGGGCGAGGCGGGAGCTGGGGGCATGACGAACGCCTTCCTTCCGCACATGTATGGCTCGAACTGCGTGGTCTACACAGGAACTCACGACAACGACACGATGCAAGGATGGCTCAACAACGCGGACGACGCTTCCGTGCGACTTGTCGCCGAATATGTTTTTGGAAAGAAATTATCCGAAAGCGAGGCTAGAAAGTTGTGCGCGTCCGGCGAACTTTGCGCCGCGCTTGTTAGGTGCGCAATCGCTTCCACAGCGGACATGGCTGTGATTCCGATTCAGGACATTCTCGGCGTTTCGAGCGAGGGCAGGATGAACACCCCAAGCACTGTCGGTGCGAACTGGACTTGGCGTTTTGAAATGTCGGAACTCACGAAAGAACGCGCGGAGAATTTGGAATTTCTTGGCAGGCTTTACGGCAGGAAGATCGCAAAGGCGGAGTAGGATTCGCGTGTTTTTTCGCGACCTGCGGTTTTGCGTAGTCCGCGATGTAAGGCGAACTTTCCGCGCCAGCAAGCACGAGTTTTTTTAAGAAAGTTAGAGGAATGTATGGCGGCATCTTTGTCTTTTGCTTCTCTGGGATTGGGAAAAACCATGGAAAAAAAACTTTGTTCCGTGGGAATCCATTCAGCTGGAGAATTGCAGGAAATCGGAAGCAAGCAGGCTGTCTCCCGCTTAAAAGAAGCCTATCCCAATACTTGCGTCGTCATTCTGTACCATTTGGAAGCGGCGATTCGCGGAGTTGCAATCAAACAACTCGATGATTCTGTGAAGACGGAATTAAAGGCTTTTTTCAAGACGCTGTGATTGTCCTGCGAACTGGCTTTCGCAAAGCCTCTTGTATTCGCCTGATTTTGCAATGAGCGCGTCATGCGTGCCGCTTTCCGTGATTCCGTGTTCGCCAATCACCGCGATGTTGTCGGCGTTGCGGATTGTGGAAAGCCTGTGCGCGATTACTATCGTTGTGCGTCCTTCCGAAAGCGAGTCGAACGCGCCCTGTATTTTCGCTTCCGTGGCAGAATCGAGCGCGCTTGTCGCTTCGTCCAGAATGAGTATCGGCGGATTTTTCAAAAAGCATCGTGCGATGGAAACGCGCTGCTTTTGCCCGCCCGAAAGCGTGATTCCGCGTTCTCCCACAATCGTGTCGTATCCTTGCGGCATCTTCATAATGTCGTCATGGATTTCTGCGCGTTTTGCCGCGCTCACGATTTCTTCGAAACTCGCCCCCGCTTTTCCGTAGGCGATGTTTTCTCGGACAGTGCCTGCGAAAAGGAAGACTTCCTGCTGCACGATTCCGATTTGCTCGCGCAAATTTTTCACTTTGATTTTTTTGATGTCGATTCCGTCCAGAAGAATTCGCCCTTCGTTCGCTTCGTAGAACCGCGGAATCAGGTTGCAAATCGTGGTCTTGCCGCCGCCCGAAGTTCCCACGAGCGCGAATTTTTCTCCGGCGCGTATTTCAAAGCTTACGTTTTTCAGCACGGGGAAATTTTCGTTGTATGAAAATCCCACGTCCTCGAATTTTATGTTTCCGCGCGCGACGATTTCCACGGCATCGTTCGCGTCTTTTATCGAAGTGTCGGTGCGCATGAGTTCGAGGAAGCGCGAAAACCCTGCCATTCCGGTCGTGAAAAGTTCCGCGAAAAAAGAAAGCTTTCCGATTGGGGCGGTGAACGCCGCCACGAACAAATTCGCCGCAACCAAATCCGAAACCCGCATCTTTCCGCCCATTATGAAAAGTCCGCCCGCTGCCAAAACGACGAGGTACAATATGTTGTTCGCGAATTCGATGTTGGACTGGAACGTCGCCATCGCCTTGTAGCGTTCCTGCTTCGCGCGGACGAAATTCTTGTTTCCTGCGTCGAATTTTTCCTTTTCGAATTCTTCGTTCGTAAATGCCTGAGTTGCCCTTATTCCCGAGACGCTCGATTCGATTGCGGAATTGATTTCCGCCGTCGTTTCCTTGACCTTCCTTGAAGAGCGCATGAGGCTTTTGCGCGAAATCATCACTATGGCGATTGCTATCGGAAGGAAGGCGAAAACAATCAGCGCGAGTTCCATTCGGATTTTGAAAAGCAAAAAGCACGCGCCGAAAAGCGTCAAAAGCGAAATCCATACGTCTTCCGGACCGTGGTGCGCCAATTCCGTTATGTCGAACAAGTCGTTTGTCACGCGGCTCATCAGCGCGCCCGTGCGGTTCTTGTCGAAGAACGAAAACGACTGCCGCTCGATTTGCTCGAAAATGTCGCGCCGCATATCCGCTTCCACGAGGTTTCCGAAAACGTGCCCCCAGTAGGTTACGGAATACGAGCAGATTTTGCGGAAGATGTACGCTGCAAAAATCGCGAGAATCAAAGTGAAGAACGCGCGAAAATTCTGCTTCGGAATCACAGCGTCGATTGCCCAGCGGCTGAGCATCGGAAAAGAGACGTCCACCGCCGCTATGAACGTCGCGCAAATCAAGTCAAGCGCGAAAAGTTTTTTGTGCGGCGAGAAATACGAAAGGAAAACTTTGATCGGGCGTGCCGAAAAATCTTTTGTCATAAAGAAAAAGTTGCTTATCGACTGCGATTTTTCGCTTCGCTACGAAATCGCGTTTCCGACATTTTCAAAAACTGAAATTTTTAAAAATGTCGGAAATATTGAGGAATGAGTTTTTCGACGGATTTTGCCTTACGAAGCCTTGCGCCACGTAAAAACAAAATCCGCCTTGGCGTTTGGAATTTTTCCTAGTCGAGCGCGTGGCCTGCCGAGCCGAGAACTTCGATGTTCTTGTGCATGTACATCTTCTTAAGTTCTTCGCGTGCAGGTCCGAGATATTCGCGCGGGTCGAATTTGCCTGGATTTTCGGCAAAGAATTTTCGAATCGCCGCGGTCATCGCAAGCCGTCCGTCCGAATCGATGTTGATTTTGCAGACCGCTGACTTGGCCGCCTTTCTCAACTGCTCTTCCGGGATTCCAACTGAATCGGGAATCTTTCCGCCGAACTGTTCGATGATTCGTACATATTCCATCGGAACGGAAGAAGAGCCGTGAAGGACAATCGGGAAGCCTGGAAGCTTTTGCTCAACGCCTTCAAGAACGTCGAACGCGAGCGGCGGCGGAATCAAAACTCCGTCAGCATTGCGAGTGCACTGTTCGGGCGTGAATTTGCATCGTCCGTGAGAAGTGCCGATTGAGATTGCAAGCGAATCGCATCCTGTCTTTGAAACGAAGTCCTGCACTTCCTCGGGCTTGGTGTAGTGGCTTTCTGCCGCCACAACGTCGTCCTCGACTCCTGCCAAAACTCCGAGTTCGCCTTCAACCGTAACATCGTACTGGTGCGCGTAGTCCACGACTTTTTTCGTGAGCGCGACATTCTCGTCGTAGGGGAGGGCAGAGCCGTCAATCATCACCGAAGAAAATCCGTTGTCGATGCAGTCCTTGGCAACTTCGAAATTCGGGCCGTGGTCCAAGTGGAGGACGATTGGAATCTTGCATCCGAGTTCTTCGGCGTATTCCACCGCGCCACGCGCCATGTTGCGCAGGATGAATTTGTCGGCATAAGCGCGCGCACCCTTTGAAACCTGCAAAATCACCGGCGACTTCGTTTCCACGCAAGCCTGGATGATTGCCTGCATCTGTTCCATATTGTTGAAATTGTACGCGGGAATCGCGTATCCGCCTTTCATAGCCTTTGCGAACATATCCTTTGTGTTCACGAGGCCGATGTCCTTGTAGCTGAACATAGATACTCCTATAAAAATCCAAACCCGAAAAATTTCGTGCCTGGATTTTTGACGTGCGGCGAGCGCACAGATAAAATATGAAAGCCCGTGCGAAAGCATGAACTTTCATGGCAAAAACGTCGCGCCAACAGTGCGGATTTTTGCCATTTTAAAAATCGCTAGAATATTTTACAGCGAATTCGCTTTTAAATCAAGTGAAATTTCCCGCTTGTGTCGCCGCCAAAGGCTTGCCTTGAATCACCGCTTGAAATTCTATTTGTTATCGTTTATACTGAAAATTCACGAGGAGACAAATGGGAAAGATTGACAAAGTGAAAAAGATTCTGAATCTCCGCGAAAAAAAAGAATCTCTGCCGAAAAATTTGCCTCTTCTTTTTAAACGCCGCGCCGAAGAATGCGGCGACATTGTGTTGCAGTCGTACAAGAACGAACTTGGAACTTACGACGTGCAAAGATACGGTCTTGTGTATCTCCGCGTTTTGGACATGGCGTGCGTTCTTCGGGATTTGGGCGTGTCGCGCGGCGACCTTGTTGGAATTATCAGCGACAACCGCCGCGAATGGCTTTTGACCGACCTCGCGCTGCTTTCTTTGGGGGCGGTGGACGTTCCGCGCGGATGCGATTCGATGGGAAGCGAAATCCGCTTTATCCTGAATTTCACGAACTGCCGAACCTGCTTTTTTGAAAACGAGCGGCAGCTTGACAAGGTTCTGGAAAAAGTGGAAGAAGTGCCCTCGTTGAAGGACGCGATTTTGTTCGATACGCCGTCGGATTTGACAATGGAACGTGCAGCATTGCTCGGAATCCGCGTCCACAAATTCATCGATTTGGAGGACATGGCACGCCGTTCCACCGCCGCGATGCGGAAGTCCGTGGAAGCCGAAATGGAAAAGACCGAAGGCGGCGATGTCGCGACCGTGATTTTCACGAGCGGCACCACCGGCACTCCGAAAGGCGTGATGCTCACCCACGACAATTTCATTGCGCAGTGCGAAGTGGCGCACGATGTTTTGGCTACGGCGCGTGAAGGCGATATGTGGCTTTCCGTGCTTCCCGTTTGGCACATAATGGAACGCGCCCTCACTTATTTTGCCATCACGCTGAAAAGCGGAATCGCGTATTCAAAGCCCGCCATATCGATTATGCAGGAAGACATCGATGCGATTCATCCGCAGTGGATTGCGGGCGTTCCGCGCCTTTGGGATGCCTTCGTGCAAAGTTTTTATCGTTCCAAAAAAAAGAAGAGCAAAAACCGCCTTGCGTTGCTGTTCTTCAATTTTTCGATGAAAATCGGAGCCGCATGGACTTGGGCGCACGACAGATTTTTTTCGCTCGTATGCCATTTTTCTCTCAAGACGAGCGTGATTGACAAAATCTACAGCATCATTCCTTTCGCCATCCTTTCGCCTTTTTATTGGCTCTGCTATTTGATTGTGTTCCGAAGAATAAGGAAGCGACTTGGCGGGAAAATCCGCGCGTTGCTTTGCGGCGGCGGTTCGCTCCAACGGGAAGCCGACTTGTTTTTCAGGACGCTCGGCGTAAAACTTTTGGACTGCTACGGAATGACGGAGACCGCGCCATTCCTTGCGATGGGAAGTCCGGTTCGAACCCGTTCTGGCTGCGTGGGCAAGGTCTTCCCAAGCGCGGAAGTGAAAGTCGTGGCGCAAAAAGACGGAATTCCTTTGAGCGGAACTCCTCTTGCCGCAGGAAAACGCGGCTTGCTTTTCGCGCGCGGCCGCCAAGTGATGAAGGGATATTACCGCCGCCCCGACATCACGCAAAAAGTTTTGGACAAAGACGGCTGGATAAACACTGGCGACATCGCGATGCTCTCTTTTTGGAACGAAATCGCGATTACGGGGCGCGCGAAAGACACGATTGTTCTTTTGGACGGCGAAAACATCGAGCCTCAAATGGTTGAGAACGCGATTTGCCGTTCAAAATTCGTGGAGTCCGCCGTGGTCGTAGGACAGGACCGGAAATACATCGCCGCCCTCATCGTTCCGCAAAAAGACGCCGCCCTCCAGTTCGCGGGCGAAAACAGAATCTATTACGATTCCTACGACACGCTTTTGGAAACCAGCGAATTCCGCAATCTGATTCGCGAGGAAATCGACAGCCTCGTGGACGGAAAAAACGGCTTCCGTACTTGCGAGCGCGTGGCGCGATTCGTCCTTCTTCCTGAAAGTTTCAAAATCGGAAAAGAGATAAACGCGAAGCAGACTGTCATGCGCCATCAAATCGAAAAAATCTACGCGAAGGAAATCAAGTCGATGTACTCAAAATAGCGTAGCGCGATGTCGCTGTTTTTTTTGAAGCCCCTTGCGGAAGCGAAACGGTGCAGATGCTAGTTGCGAGTTTCGCTTTGCGAAACTCGTTAGCAACTTGTTGCGATGCAAGCCGCGAGGCTTGCGTTCGGAAGTCGCAAGGCTTCGCCTTGCTTGCTCGTTTTTGCAAAAAAAAATCCCCCGACGAACGGGGGAATTTTTGCAATAATTGTTCGCAAATGCTAGAAGCGATATACGATTCCAACATTGAAGTCGAACGCGAACAGCAACGAAAGATACATATCCGCAACAAAGTCCAACTTCTTGCCAAGTTTGATGTCGAATCCTACACCCAGCAAGTTGACGTCAAAAAACGCGTCGGGCTTCCAATAATCCTTATGCTCCAAAGGAAAGAAAACCGGAATCTCAAAGCCGAGCATAAAGTGCATCACGAATTTCTGTTCGCCGAAATGTCGTCCTTTGGTCAGCAGGAGGTACACCAAATCGAATCGGGGCACGAGCGCGAAATCGGAAGCCGAGCCATCATCGTCATAGAGGAATCCCAATGCTACATTTCCCCTACCTATTCCCAAGCCAAGTCCCAATTCCATTCCGAAGCCGCGCATAAAGCCGTTGTCGCTTTCGGGCGCGAAAATCATTCCGAATGTTGGAGTAACCATAAAATTGCGGAAGGTGATGAGGTCGTCAGACTCCCAATCTGAATCTTTCACTCCGAAACTTCCCCAGCGGGCATCAAAGCCAGCGGTGAGCTTTCCGTACATCGCGGGCTTCGCGAAAACAGTTCCCGAAGCAGACACAACGATCGCCGCCAAAATCAGCGCGACCTTTTTGAAACTTTTTCTCATACAAAACCTCCTTATGTAGAATGAAAAAGTGCTTTATAATATCATAGGGGGGGTATGTCAAGTACTTTTTCAAAAAATTGCGTATTTAATTGGAAAATTTTCATAAAAAATTCGCAAAAAAGTGGCTTTCGGGGGCTTTAAGTGCGAATTTTGCTTTTCAAAACTCGTTGGCACAATCAAATGCTTGGTTGCAAATACTTGATTGTGCTTTTCCCCGGATAAAGTTTTTTCGCGTCCACAATTTTTTTCAAAGGCACTTGAAAAACTGTCCGCAATTTTGTATAATGGTGCAATTATGGGAACACGCTGTTTTGCAATGTTGAAGCCTGGCATCTTGAACCGCAGGCTCGTCGGCGAAGTCATCGGTCGTTTGGAAAATAAAGGTCTCAAACTCATCGGGCTTAAAATGATGAGCATTTCGCCTGAACTGGCTTCGCGTCATTATGCCGAGCACAAGGGAAAGCCGTTTTACGAATCGTTGGTGAACTACATAACTTCCGCGCCCGTGGTGGCGATGTGCTGGCAGGGCGATGACTGCGTTGCGCTTGTAAGGAAGATTGTCGGCGCGACCAACCCAGCCGACGCGCTTCCGGGAACGATTCGCGGGGATTTCTGCTGCCACACTCAGTACAATGTAATCCATGCGTCCGACAGCGATGAAAGCGCGGAACGTGAAATCAATTTGTTTTTCAAAGAAGATGAACTGATTGATTGGAAAGACGAATCTTCAAATTGGTGTTAAAGATTTTTGAATTTAATGAATGTTTAAAGTTTGCGTCAAAAATACTGCCGCAAGCTTTGATTTCGAGTTTCTTGCGAAAACTCGTGCATTTATTGTCATTTCTCGCTTTGCGGCGAAATGACTTTTTTATTAGCGAAGAAAATTGAATTTTCTTCGCTAATAAAAATCAAGGAATGTCTATGGCTTCAAAAAAGACTGTCGGAATTCTTGGAGCGGGCGCGTGGGGAACTGCTTTCGCGCAGGCTTTGGCTCGCGGCGGACACGAAGTTACGCTGTGGGCGATGGAAGACGATGTTGTATCTTCTATAAATAATGAGCAGGAAAACAAGCGTTTTTTGCCGAGATTCAAGTTGGAAAAAAATCTGCGCGCTTCGAACAGCATTGAAGAAGTGGCGGCGGAAAAAGAATTCCTCGTCCTGGCAAGTCCTTCGCTTTATTTGGCTTCGACAATCAAAAAAATTCTTGGCGTAAAATGCATCGCGGAAGGAACGGCGAATATCGGCGTTCTCACGAAAGGCTTTGTTCCGAGCGAATCAGGTCCACGCCTCATCCTTGAAACAATAGAAAGCGTTCTGCCGCCATCTTACAAAGGTTCAACCTGCTACATTTCAGGACCGAGCCATGCCGAAGAAGTGGCGATGGGAAAAATTACGGGGCTTGTGGCGGCGAGCGAAAATCCGAAGACTTCGATAAAATTCCGCGAGTTGATGCGCGTTCCCGGAATAATGCCTTATTCAAGCCTTGACGTGGTGGGCGTGCAAATTTGCGCGGCGGCAAAAAATGTGGTCGCCGTGGTCTACGGTGCGCTCGACGCGCTTTCGGAAACTTCGGAAATTTTCGGCGACAATACCGAATCGCTTTTGATGGCTGCTGGCTTGAACGAAATCCAGACGCTCGGATTTGCGATGGGCGCGACGCACGCCGAAACCTTCACTTCGATTTCCGGAGTGGGCGATCTTGACGTTACGTGCAAGTCGAAGTATGGGCGCAACCGAAGGTTCGGCCAGGAAATCATCAAGACCGATCTGCTTTCGCGCTTCAAGAATCTTGACGACCTTATCGCGAACATCAATAAAATCGGGTACTTGCCGGAAGGCGCTGTTGCCTGCAAGTGCGTCCACGAAATTGCGCAGTCGAAAAACTTGAAACTTTTGATTTGCGACGGGCTTTTCCGCATTTTGAACCGCGAGATTGAGCCGGAAGATTTTATGCTCGAACTGCTGATGAACTACAAGCAGTCCGAATAGAGCCATACCGTATGGAGAGATTTTATGCTTGAAAAAATCACAGGCGCGCTCGGAAATATCGTTCGGACGCTCAGCGGAAAATCCACGATTACTGAAAAAAACATTGAGGAAACCGTCGAGCAGATAAAGATGGCTTTGCTTGAAGCCGACGTGAATTTGCGCGTGGTGCGCCGTTTTGTCAACAGCACTATTGAAGAGGCAAAGGGCGAAAAAGTCCTCAAAGCCGTAGACCCCGGTCAGCAGTTCGTAAAAATCATCTACGACAAAATCACTTCGATGCTCGGAGATGAAAAGCGCGACTTAAAGTTAAAAGGCCCGGACACTCAATCCGTGATTTTGATGCTCGGCTTGCAGGGCGCGGGAAAAACGACTGCTTCGCACAAACTCGCCGCTCGGCTCAAAAAAGACGGCCGCCGTCCGCTCCTTGTGGCGTGCGACTTGGTTCGTCCCGCCGCCGTGGAACAACTCGAAGTCCTCGCAAATAAAATCGACGTTGCTTTTTACAAAGAGGACGGCGCGCGCGATGCCGTGAATGTGGCTCGCAATGCAATCACTTTCGCAAAAAAAAGCGGTCTTGACACGATAATCTTGGATACGGCGGGTCGCCTGCAAATTGACGATGCGATGATGGCAGAACTTGTCGAAATGAAAAAGGCCGTCTCGCCGGACGAAGTTCTGCTTGTGGCGGACGCGATGACTGGACAGAACGCCGTGGACATCGCGAAGAGTTTTGACGAGCAACTTGGTTTGACTGGCGTAATCCTCACGAAGTTCGATTCCGACGCGAGGGGAGGCGCTGCGCTTTCTCTCAAATCCATCACGCAAAAACCGATTCTTTTCATCGGCACGGGCGAAAAAACAGAAGATTTCGAAGTGTTCCATCCCGAAAGAATCGCAAGCAGAATCCTCGGAATGGGCGACGTGGTTTCGCTTGTCGAAAAGGCGCAGGAAAAAGTCGATGCCGAAGCCGCGCTCAAAATGCAGCAGAAAATGGCGCGCAACGAATTCACGCTCGCCGATATGCTTGAGCAGTTTCAACAGATGAAAAAAATGGGAAACGTGAATTCGCTTTTGGAGATGATTCCAGGAGCGGCGCAGGCTCTGCAAGGACGCGACATCGACACAAGCGGAATGAAAAGGCAAGAAGCCATAATCCTTTCGATGACAAAAAAAGAGCGCGCGAATCACCTCATAATCGGGCCTTCCCGCCGCAAGCGAATCGCGAAAGGCTCAGGCACGAGCGTCGCGGAAGTGAACAAGTTGATAAAACAGTTTGAAAAGACAAAACTCACGATGAAAAAACTTTCGCGCAACAAGGGAATGCAGGCAAAATTGATGAGCCAGTTTGGTTTGGGCTGAGCGTCATTCGCCGACAGTTATCTTGCTTACCGCCTGCCCGTTGTCCTTTATGGCGCGTTCGTGGTTCGTAAGGTCGGGGAATTCTTTTGTGCCGATGCAGTACACATAATAGTACGTGCCTTCGTTCATCGGAAGCGTGAGTTCGTAAGTGCCGCGCGAAGTTTCCGCAAGTTGGTAAATCCAACTATCCCAATTTGAGAAAGTGCCAGAAACGCGCACTTTTTGTCCGCTTTTTCCCTTGTAGACAAAATGCACGCTCTTTCCGTTCGCGCTGGTCTTGACGGAAGTGGCGGCTTCGTATTTGCGCTCCACGTCAATCTGCGAAAGCCTGATACCTGTCATCTCGTCGTAGTATTGCTTCGGGTTCATCGGGTCTGTGGTCCAAAGCCCGTCGATTATGAGGCGGTATAGAATCTTGTCTGTCTGCGGATATTCTTCGAGAATGTAGAAGTACCACGCGCTGCTTTTTTTGCCGTTTTCATCGAGGATGATGCGTTTTTGGAAAGGATGGATTTTTTGGAAATTCTCAAAGTCGAACGCGATTCCCACATAATGCGGGCCTTCGTTCGCCGAAAAAATTATCATGCCGTCTTTTTCGAACGGGGCTTTCGGCTCGCGCAGTTTGTGCGCCACTTCACGATATTCGAACGAAAATTTGGATTCGCCATGCGGAGCGTCAATTTCTTTTTCCTTTGCCGCGAATCCTGCCGCCACGCAAAAAGTGGCGAAAATCAAGAATAACTTCAGTTTTTTCATCACAATTTTACTATCGGAAAATTTCGAGAATATTTAAAGTTGATATTGTAAATTTCCGTTAATTTATGTATAATAACTTAAGGTGGGAAAATAGTGCCTGGCTTCAGTCAGTTGAAAAAGTTAAGCGAACAAGTTCTCAAATTGGGCAACGAGATAAACGTGCGCGCCGAACGCGGAGAAAAGGCCGAGCCGTTTCCCATTCCCGAATCCATTCCAGACATTGATGACAGCGAAGACTTCGTGACCGGTATGCCGGAAAAGCCCAAGACTCCCGAACAGATTGCGCAGGAAGAAGCCGAGGCAAAGGCGGAGGCCGAGCGAAAGGCAGCCGAAGAGCGGAAGGCGAGCGGAGAGGACGACATTTTCGGAAGTTCGGGCTTCGGCGCGAGCCTTGGCGAAATGCCGGATTTGAGCGCGTTCGACTCTTCATCGAAAGGAAAGTCCAAAAAGAGTTCCGTTCCTAGCGCGATGTCCTTTTTGGAAGAGGAAGAAGAGAGCGAGTCTGAAAAAGAAAAGGGCATAGACGGAAGCGGCTATTCGGGCTTTGGATTTGACGACGACGGCAATTTGGAGGACGCTTCCTCGTTCGGCGGCGAAGAAAAATCCGCAGAGCCTGATTCCACAGGCATTCCCGCGCTTGACGATATTCTTGGTTCCGACGCTGCGGATTCAGTTCCGCCCGCGCAAGAATCCGCGCCTGCCGCAGAAACACTTGCTTCGTCGGACGACTTGTTCGACATTGGAAGCCTTGGCGACCTTGACGCGTTCGAAACTCCTGAAACTGATTCACCGCAAGAAGCGGGTGGCATTGCAGAAAATCCGCCGGAAGAAAGCCTAGAGGCGAGTGCCGAAAGTGAGGCTGCGCCTGCCGTTCCTTCCGAAGAAGAAAATATTTTGGATTCTTTGCCTGATTTTGGGCAAGACGACGCGCTTTCTTTTGACGGGCAAGTTTCGGATGAAAATGCCGCGCACGAGGACGCACCTTCCTCCGAGACTGAAGCTTCGGATTCAGAAAATGCAGATTCCGCATCCGATTCCAACGACATTTTCAGCATGGGCTTGGATGATTTGGGCGATTTTTCCGTAGGAGAAAACCCCGCGCAGGAAGAAAGCGGACTTGCTGAAAATCCGCCGGAAGAAAGCCAAGTCGCGGGCGCGAAAATCGAAGAAACGCCGCCCGCTCCTGCAAAAAAATCCGCCTCAGATGACTTGGGCTTTGATTTGAGCGACCTGGGAATCGACGGAATAGAAATCGAAGAGTATTCGCCTGCCGCCTCCAGCACTTCTGCGAATGCGGAAATCAACGTGGATTCTATTTTTGGCGGGGGAATGGACTTCACGCCCGAAGCGTCTTCCGCTCCTGCCGAAAAGACGCCTGCCGGAAAAAAAGGCTCGCAAAAAGCCCCCAAAAAAGTTCCGTTCAAGCCCAAAGAACTTGCCGACGACATCGCGATTCTCAAGCCAGATATTTTTACCGAAAATCCTGTTACGAGCGCGAATCCGCCTTATTATGTGACGGGCGAATTTGGAAAACTTCCGAAGACCGAAGAAGACCTTGCGGAGGAAGCCGCGGCTTTGGAAGCGGCTCGAAAAGAAGCCGAAGAAAAGGCCGCGTCGGAATACGTTCCGCCCGAGGACGATGGAAGCACAGGATTCAGCAACATAGATTTTGATGCCGAGGAAAAAGACGCAAAAGAAGCGGCGGCTCAGAAAGCGGTCGAAGAAAATTCCGCGCCCGAATATGTGCCGCAGGACGATGGAGAGCCTTCTGGATTCGGTAATATTGATTTTGACGCGGAAGAAGGCGCGTTCGGAGCGCAAGGCGGCACTTCTTCGGAAACGCCTTCCGAATCGGACGGAGAGCCGTTTGAAGCGGAAGATTATGTTCCCTCCGCCGAAAATTCTGCCGGCGGAGATGCGGGATTTGACTTCAATGCTGAGGAATTCGTTCCTGATGCCGCAGAAGGCTCTTCCGGAAATGAAGCGGGCTTTGAACTCGAAACTGAGGAATACGAAAAGCCTGCGCCTTCTGCAAGCGATGACATTTTTAGCGCGGATTTCGACATAGGCTCTTTTGGGCAAGATTCCGGGAATTCGGGTGGCGCGGACATCGACACGAGCGGCGGAATGCCGGATTTCGGCGATTTGGGCGGTGTCACGGATTTCAGCGGAGGAGATTCGCCGCTTTCGGAATTCAATCCTCCTGAAACCGATTCGAACCTGGACGTTACGAAAAGCGACTTCGAGCTTGATGTCGGAGACGACTTTACGATTCCTGGATTTTCGGAGTCGGACGCGGATCCTTATGCCAAAAAGCCCACCGCGAAAAGCGGATTGGACAACGTTGATTTCAGCGGCGCAATGCCGGAACAGCGGCGCAGGACCGGGCTTTCTCCCGAGGAATTCAAAAAATTCAAGAAGAATTTGGGCACATATCCTCTGAACGTGCGCATCACTGTGGAGGATATGATTGTCAAAAACGAATTCCAAGACGAAGTTGTTTTTGAACTCATCGACAAAATTCTGAACAAAGTTTCCGCGCGGCAGTTGGCGGGCTATTTGGAAAAATTGCTCGACATAACTTTGCACGTTCCCCGCGACTTCGAAAAGCGCACCGCGGAAGAATACGCCGCATACAAGGCTTCGTTCAAATATCAACTCAAGGCGAAAATCCTTCCTGCTGTGCTTTTCGGAATGCTCGCCGCGATGATTCTTTTTTGCGTCGGCTATCTCGGTCATCGATATATTATTCAGCCTGTTTGGGCAGAAAGGCTATACAAGGAAGGCTACGCGCTTTTGGAGAGCGACAACTATCCGCAGTCGGAAATTGTTTTTGACGAGGCGCTCACGCACAAGCCAAAGAAGAAGTGGTTCTACAGATACGCGCAAGGCTATCGTGCGCACAGGCAGTATGAGCGTGCGGAAAAATTCTACAAGGCCATCCTTCAACGTTTCGACCACGACAAGCAGGCGGGCTTGGAATATGCCGACATGGAACTTTCTGATTTGGGGAACTATGCCCGCGCCGAGGAAATTCTCAAGCGCGAAGTGCTCGACTACCATGTAAACGATCCGGACGGAATTCTCGCGCTGGGCGACACTTATTTGGAGTGGGCTACGGAAGAAGAACCTGCGAAATTCCAGGACGCGTTCGACCAATATTCGATTGCGATGCAACTTTACGGTGCGAAGAACGCGGATTTGTATCAGTCGCGTTTTCTGCGCTACAACATTCGCACTGACCAACTCCATAACGTCCTCGAACTCAAGGAATATTTCTATCCGCGCGAAAAGTCTCTGAGTGCGAGCGACTGGGTGGAAATGAGCGGATACCTTATGGACAAACTTTACGGCGAGCTTCCGCGCGACCAAGAATATCTTCGCGACAAAATCGAGGATTTGCGCGACATGATGCTTATCGCCATGCGTGCCGACCCCAAAAATCCGATTGCAAGTTACAATCTTGCGAGATACCTTGTGGAAGTGAACGACCATTCCAAGGCATTGAATGCGCTCAAAGACACCGAACGGCTTTTCAATGAGTCCGCTTCGCTCACAAATCGCGATGTCTACAAGCAGTTGAACAATTACAGGCTTTTGGGCGAAGAATACCTTTACAACCGTGAATACATTTTGGCGCGAGAGACGTTCACCGAAGGAATCAACTTGTTCGAAAAAAGGCGGCGCGCGCGAAAATTCGACGGCGACAAAAATGTGGGCGCGATGTACGCCGACATGGGAAATCTTGAATATTTCATTTCCGGCGATTTGGACAGCGCGAGACGGAATTATAATGAGGCAATCCAAAACTATGTGGACACGCCTTCGATTCGCTATCGCGTGGGCTACATCGACTATTCCAACAACGACTACGCTTCCGCTCTTGGAAATTTCCTCAAGGCTTCGGAGGACGGCGGACAGGATTCGCACACGATGCTCGCGCTCGGGAATACGCTTTCGCTGCGTGGAGACAATTTTACGGCTCAAAGTTATTACGGCCGCCTTCTTTCGTACCTTGACTTTCAGCGCGATAAGTATGGAATCATAATTCCGCAAATCGAGGCGAGCGCGGGCGACATGGTTGAAACATATATGAAAGGCGCGAACAACCTCGGAGTGAGCCAATTCCGTGTTTCACGTCAGAGCGGAAACAGTTCGCTCAATGCTTCGGCTTTGGTAAATTTCCAGGATTCGATTCGCTATTACGACGCGCTCACGAGGAATCAGGAGACGATGGTGAGGCTTCCTGGCAGCAATCTTGCCGAGCAGAATTTGCGCTATGCCACGAATCCGTTCCCTGAATTCGAACCTGCCATCTACACGGAAATTCCGCGCGTGCTTGACGGCGAAAAAGGGCTTGAGCAGTGAAAGTCGTCTGCCCATACGTGGGGCTTTTGTGGAAACAGCATCTCATTTCCTTGTACAAGGAAATCTTCCGCAAGTCGATACATCTTTGCGCGGCATTTGTTCCGTTTTTTTTGGCGCGATTTTACACATTGACTATGGTGCTTCTTGCTTTTGCGGGGGCGGGCTACGCTTTGTGCCAAATTCTTTCGCTGCGAGGAATTTCGATTCCGCTTGTTTCCGACATCACGGATATGGCTGCCCGCACGCGCGACAAAGGAAAATTCGTGCTTGGACCTTTGACGCTGGTCATTGGAATTTTTTTGAGCGCGTTGCTTTGGGAGCAAAAAGCGGCTGCGGCTGGGATTCTTGCCCTCGCGTTCGGAGACGGGCTTGCAAGCCTTGCGGGGAAAATCTTCGGAAACCTGCACATTCCGTGTACGGGCGGAAAAACCTGCGCAGGAAGCCTAGTGTGCCTCGTCGCGATTTTCATCTCTTCGTTCTGCGTGCTGAAAAATGCCGAAGCCGCGCTGTGCCTTGCAGTTTCTGGAATGTTCATCGAAATTCTTCCGTTGAAAGATTTCGACAACATTCTGATTCCGCTCGTGCTCGGTGCGTTGGTTCATTTTTTCTACATATAAAGTCTGTGGAGCACGCCCATATATCGGAAAGTGCCCGCTATGAGAATTGCCCCGCCTATGATTGCGATGGCGAGCGTTTTACATGAAGTCAGCAGCACTAGTCCCGCTTCCATTATCAATGTGTCGATTGCAAGCGAATAGTGGGCGTTGTTTTCGCTTTGCCATGCTTTGAGCGAATGGGTTGCCGCCGTGAGGAGAGCCGCCATCGCGCAGAAAAAAATCAAAAGCCACCTCGCTTCGTCTCCGAGCGAAAAGTTTTGCGCAAATTCCAAGGTGTTTATCGGAACGAATTTTGCCAAAGTGAGCGAGAAAATCAGCACGATGAAAATGTTCTGTTCGACGTTCACTCGCTGGTCCGGCATTCCTGCCACCGCCACCATAAAAAGCGAAGCGAAGCAAAGCAGCCTTCCCCAGAATGCCGTCCGCCCGAAAAGGACGTAGGACACGGGAAATGTCCCAGACGTGGTTTCAAACAGGGCGAAAAGCCGCAGCAAGCCGGTCGAACACCCGAGCAAAAAAAGCATGAAATAGACGATTTCCATAGAAGGCGTTTTTATGAAATGCGAGTAGGCGAAAAACGCCGCCACTGGAACGAACGCCATCAGGCAGAACGAGGAGAAAATCGCAGTCCACGCGCTCGATGTGAATGCGATTGAATTCGCCGCGCCGAGTGCCGACTGAGATTCCGCGTTCATCTTCAAGATGAAATACACAAGGAAAAATATCGAAAGTCCCAGAAAAAAAATCGAGAGCATGAATGTGAATCTGTTCTTTCCCTTGAGCGTCATTGCTTTATTTTACAGTCAAAACAAAAAATAGTAAAGAGTAAATCTCATTGCGCCGAAAATAAAAAAAGGAACTTTGATTTCGCGCAGGCGACTTCAATTTTTTTCAGTTTTTTATGGAGAAGCAATGAAAAAAGCGATCATCGCAGGTCTGATTCTTTTTGCGGCTGGAATTTCCTTTGCCGGTGACGCGGCCGCGTTCAAGGACATCGGTTTTTCGAACGACGGAAGGATATATGTTTTCGGGCAGTACGGAATGACGGACGTGAAATTCACTCCATACGCGGAAATCTACGCGGTGGACGTGGAAAAGAACGAATACGTTCCCGGAGGCGTTTTCAGGAATCTCGATTCGAAATCTGGCAAGGGCGGAAGGGAAGTGTACGACAACTTGTATTCGCGCCATTCTTCGGAAATCTTGAAATACGGATGCGCCAAAACTTCAAGTGACGACACGCTCTATGTCTTGGAGAACGAGTCCAAGAGCGGAACAGAAGAGATTTCGTTCAAGAATTATGGCGACGAAAATTCGATGGCGCAGTGCGATTACACTGTGCGTCTTGTGCCAAGGTTCGAAGGAAGCGGACGTAACTGCAAGTCATGCTTCTACATCGACCTTTCGATAAAAAAATTGGGAACTGAAAAACGATACAAAGTCGGTTCGCCCGAAAGAATGCGCGCTGGAGTTACGGGCTACAAGATTGTCCGCATTCTCCGCGACGCGCGGCGCACGTCCCTTGTTTTTGTAGTGGAAAAAACCGTTGAAGACCAAGGCGGTACCTCCATACGCTATATGGTCGAGACGGTAAAATTATAGCGCGAAAAAGCGCGATTGTTCCTCCATTTTGTTTTCCAGTTCCTGCTTGCGCGGCAGGAACTGGTTTTTTTATGCGCACAGATTCAATGTGAGGCGAAGCGAATTTTTTTTACAAAGTGATTCGCGTTTTGTGCACGAATTTCGCGCGAAGAGAAATTCGGCGAAATCTATTTTCTTGCTGCGTTGTATAAGGTTTTGTCTTCGAACCAGTTTTCTTTTGAAGAGCGGATTTCGTCTTGCGAGAGATTTCCAGTTTTGGCGAGTTTTAAAAAATCGTCTATTCCTTTTCTTCGAAGACATCTTGATGTGTAACTGAAATCTTTTTCAAGTATGAACGGCGCGAAATCCTCCTGTGAGTTTGAATTCCATTTTCCCTGACTTATCGCAAGTTCCGCGCTTTTTGATAGAGAAAGAAGTTTTTCTTTTTTGTCTGCGGTCGTGTACAAAACCGCGTCAAGGATTTTCATGTTGGACTTGTTTCTCAAAAAAATAATGTCGTAGCTTTTTCCTACGCATTTTTTTGTGTTTTCAAAAAACAGGTCGCGGATATTCGGTTTGCTCCATTCGCCTTTGTCTTCCGCAAGGTTTTCGCCTGTTTCGTTTTTTAAATCTACGTCAGGAAAAGTACGCAGATGAAACATTATTTTTTCCCCCGCCTTTACTTCGCAGGACGGAAACTGATAGTTGGAAAGAATGTTCGAATACTGCGCGCTGTAAAGTTCAAGTCCGCCGAGGTTTCCTGCGGTGAGCGCGGTGACCACGATGTATTCGCATTTGTGCGCGCTTTTCGTATTTGTGTAATCTCCCTGAACTTCTTCGATTACAAGGATGGGAATTCGGGAATTGTAGCCGTCGAACGGAAGCGCGAACGTGAGCGAGTTTCCGCGCGAATCGGCAATTTCGCCGAAAAGTTGGTATCGCTCGCCGACTTTGGTTTCGCTTGCGAATTCGTACACTACGGTTTTTCTGTCGCCCGAAACCAAAGCGCGTGCTTCCATTGCGTCATGCGCGGTTTTGTCTAGCGAAGCCCTTTCGGTTGAGCCAAGTTTTGAGACCGTGGCGGTTTTTGCTTTTACTGCCTTGTTAAAGCATACTTCGAGCGATTTTTCATCGAGCGTTTTCACGCTTGTGATTTCAGGGCTTTCCGCCGCGTCCAGTACTTTGATTCCTTCGCTCGTGATTTGGCAACCTGAGTGGCTTATGCAGAGAATCGTTATCGCAACGACGCTCGCGCAAAACAAGACGTATCGGAGAAACCCGATTTTTTCATTTGTTTTTCTTACCATGTTTCCTCCTTGAAAATAAAAAGTGTGTTTTGAGTTTGCAATTTTCTTGTAAAATTAAGATGCGAATTTTCGACATAAATTTCGTGCCAAATCGAACAGAAACACAAAAAAATCTGAAATTTTTTTGTGTTTGCGGATTGAATCTTGCGCGATTTAATAGCGTGCAATCATATTTTGTACAATCAAATCGTGTGCCACTATATTTGGTGCGATTTATTTTTGTGTGTCCAATTTTGCTCGCTGTAGACGGAATCGGTTTTTTGTGATAAAATAGAAAAATGCATATTTTAAAAATTTTCATTTTGCTTGACTTCGTTTCTGCCGCGCTTTTTTCTTTGGTGAACATTTCGTTTCATTTGGATGTGGCGATGCTTGCTTTTTTTGTTTCTGCCGCATTCAACGGAATTCTTTTTTATGTGATGTTCGCGCACCTTTTGAAAAACAATTCGCGCATGGGATTTGTGGCGACAAAAAAATTGCTGCAATACCAGCCGTTCGTGCATCTTATTTCTTTCATCATTAGGCGGGCGGGTCAGTACGGAACGGGCATTGCGTTCGATGCTGTGAGCGTCGCGCTTTGGATTTTGAACTTTGCTTTTTCGCTTGCTGCGCTTTTTTATTTTTCCGAAAAACGCGCGGCAAAGATAAATCCTTCCTGGGCGGAATTTTCCAAGAAAAAAAAGCGGCGCGGAATTGCGTGGCTTTCGTTCGAGATTTTGGACTGGGTGGACGCGCTCGTGCAGGCAGTTTTCATGGTGCTGCTTTTTCAGATTTTCTTCTTCCAATTCTACAAGATTCCATCTGAATCGATGGTGCCCTCGCTTTTAATCGGCGACCGTCTCATGGTTTCAAAAATCACGAGCGGCCCGAAATTTCCTTTGAGCGACATCGGCATTCCGCAGATAAAAAAATATTCGCGCGGCGACATCGTTGTTTTCAGAAATCCGCACTACGAAAGCGGGCGCAAGGCGGAAGTTAAGTCCGTGGTCTCGGAACTTGTCTATATGCTCACTTTCACGATGCTGAATCTCAACGTTGACGAAAGGGGGGTGGTCAAAGCCGATCCGCTCGTAAAAAGGATTGCGGGAATTCCCGGAGAGCAGCTTATGATGCTCGACGGCGTGCTTTATTCGCGCACGGAATCCTCGCAAGAATTTTCGCCAGTGGCGGAGGATGCGCAATGGGCGGCGTACAACCTGAACGGACTTCCTAAAGAACTGAAAGGCAAGGTGCACGATTTTCCGATAAGCGACGAAGGCTTTTCAAAAATGGAAAAAGTTGAAGCGCGGCGCAATTCGCTCGACATAAATTCCGCAAAATCAGAATGCGAAAATCTGGCGCGGACATTCGCTTCGCTTTCTGACTATGGAATTTCAGCCGATGCCGGCGCGGAACTTGAAAATTATATTCCGCAATCTTCGCTTTTTGTCTATAATGCTTTCCGCGAGAATTTCGCGCTCGCAACAAAACTGCTTTCTTCTGCGGAAGGCGCGTCTTGGTTCGCGGCCTTTATGACGGACTGGATTTCCTCTTGCGACGAGAATATGCGCGACGGGCTTTTTGGAGGCAACTTGTACGACGATTCGAATTTCCGCTTGAACCTGATGGCGAAAATTTTGGTCGGAAAATTCATCGTCCGAGATGCGCAGTTGATGCGCGCGGGAGTTTCTTCGTCCGAATTTTTGCGCGACGAAACAATTGCGCAGTGCTTGAGCGATGCCGAAGAAATCTTCAACTACACGCTTTATTTGGACAGGCGCAATATGCCGGTTTTCCCCGCGAACGCGCCGGACGGAAGCGCGCGCTTCATACCCGAAGGCTGCTATTTTATGATGGGCGACAATCGATTCAATTCGCTTGATATGCGCCATTCCTACGAAGACCGCCTTGAAAGACTTTGCCCCGCCGACAAGTTTTCGCTTCTGTACTACACGAACATGGAGCCGCAGTATGTGGGACAGGAGCGCATATTGGGAACGACGGTTTTCCGATTTTGGCCCAAAGACAGGATTGGCATAGTGCGGAATTGATTTTGTGCGGGTAGGGGGAAGCCTCCCCCTCGCGGAAACCCGCTTGAGCGGTCTTCCGCTACCCCCTCTCCTAGGTGGCTTGCGCCCCCTAAAACCCCCGCTTTGATCCGCCCGAGATTTTTCTTGTGCGGAATTTTGCCGCGCCCAGTTGCGCGGGTTTAAGGCGCGCGATTTTGTCGCTTGATGTTGAACTGGAGCGGCGACAATTCCGCCGGCAATTTCAACACCCCTGCGCATCATCTTGTTTACATTTTCGCGTTTTTTTTATAGAATGCACTCATGCAAAGAACGTCGGTGTTCAACAAGACTGTCTCGCAACGGCTTGACAAGCTTTCTTCCGCGCAGATTCAGCGTGTTTTTTCGAACCTCTCGGCGGAGCGCGACCTGCTTCTTTCGATTATCGATTCCGTTCCCACGGGAATCGTCATCGTGGACAAGGATTTCCGACTGCTTTTCGCGAACAAAGGTATGCGGCATCGCCTGCCGCTTTCCACTCGCATCGAAGAGATTCTCGACGGCAAAAAAAAACTTTATGAATACATCACCGATTTTGAAATCAAGTCGTTTTTGAAAAATTGCCACGAAAAAAATCTTTCGAATGTAGGCGAAGAGTTCAGCGTGAAGACCGGCGAGGACACCGTGCGCTTTATGGCGATTTCGATAAATCCGCTTGTCAACGCCGAAGAGCTTTCAGGCTCGGTGATTTTGGTTCGCGACATCACGGAAAAGCGCAACCAGGAAATCCTCCTGCGCCAGATGGAAAACCTTTCGAGCCTCACGAACCTTGCGGCGGGCGTGGCGCATGAAATAAAGAATCCGCTCGGCGCGATAAGCATACACATCCAGCTTTTGCAAAAGGCGATTCGTTCGGCGCGGCAGGGTGACGGCGTTTTGCCTGACGAAAAATTCGTGGAAAAATATTTGGACGTGGTGAACGAGGAAATCGACAACCTGAATGAAATCGTCGTGAATTTCCTTTTTGCGGTGCGCCCCGTGAAGGCGAACTTGGAATTGCTGAATCCGAATGCGCTCTTGGAAAAAATCATCGATTTCTTTGCGCCCGAATTCAGCGGAAAAAACATTCAGGTGCGGACTGAATTTTGCGAAAGCGAAGTGCGCGTCCTTCTCGACCCAAAACTTTTTCGCGAGGTGGTGGTCAACATCGCGCAGAATTCCATCGCCGCCATCGAAGAGAAATTCGGCAAGAAGATTGCAGTCGCAAAAAACGATTCGGGCGTGAAAGGCTTCCGAGGCGAATTCGTGCTTCGGACTGCCACCGAGGATGACAAATTCTTCATCCTGATAAACGACGACGGAAACGGAATGAGCCAAAAGACTTTGGAGCACATCTTCGAGCCGTACTACACGACCAAGGCTTCTGGCACAGGCCTTGGAATGACAACCGTCTACAAGATTATAAAAGAATTTTCCGGCGACATCCGTGTCAAGTCGCGCGAGGGCGTGGGAACGGCATTCGTCATAACCTTGCCGATTCCGCAGACACAGACGCGGCTTCTGCCGTACAAAACGAACGGCGGGGAGGGGAAAGAATGAAATCAACGATTCTCGTAATCGACGACGAAAAGAACATTCGCGAAGGGCTTGGCGCGGCGTTCGAAATCGAAGGCTATTCGGTGCGCCTTGCTTCGGACGGAAGGGAGGGGCTTGAGCAAATCGCCAAGGGCGACATCGATTTGGTCATAACCGACTTGCGTATGGACGGAGTTTCGGGCGAGGAAGTCCTGCGCCAAGTGACCGCGAAAAATCCCGGCGTTCCGGTCATCGTCCTCACGGGGCACGGAAGCATAGACTCCGCGGTGGAGGCGATGCGAAACGGCGCGTATGACTTTCTTACAAAGCCGCTGAATTTGGACCAGCTTTCGATGATTGTAAAGCGTGCGTTGCAGGGAAGGGAACTCGCCATTCGGCACAAGGAACTTGAAGCGCAAGTGCGCACTTCTCGCACCCTCCAAGAGATGGTGGGAAAAAGCGCCGAAATGCAGAAAATAGCCGAGATGATAAAAAAAGTCGCCCCGTCCAAGGCGAGCGTCCTGATTACTGGCGAAAGCGGAAGCGGAAAGGAAGTTGTGGCGGACGCGATTCACGCGCTTTCGCCGCGCGCTTCCCACGAATGCATCAAAGTCCACTGCGCCGCCCTGAGCGAGACGCTTTTGGAAAGCGAGCTTTTCGGCCACGAAAAAGGCGCGTTCACCGGTGCGGATTCGATGGTGAAGGGGCGGTTCGAACTTGCGCACGGCTCGACTATTTTTCTCGATGAAATCGGCGAGATAAACCAAGCCACTCAAATAAAACTTTTGCGCGTGTTGCAGGAAAAGAAATTCGAGCGCGTGGGAGGGCAGTCCACAATCGATGTTGACGTGCGCGTGATTGCAGCCACGAACCGAAATTTGGAAGAGGAAGTGAAGGCTGGGCGTTTCCGCGAGGACCTTTACTACCGCCTGAACGTTGTGCGAATAAACGTTCCGCCTCTGCGCGAGCGCAAGGACGACATCCCGCTTTTGGTGAGCCACTTTCTCAAAGAATTTGAGGGCGAGGCGCGCGATTTGGGAAAGTCGATAACGGGAATCGACAGCAGGGCGCGGAACGCCCTCTACAAATACGAATGGCCGGGCAATATCCGCGAACTCCGCAACTGCATCGAAAGCGCGGTGGTGATGTGCTCGGGAAATGAAATCACTACGGAAGATTTGCCGCCTTCTGTAGGCAACGCGGTCGTGGCAGAAAGCGTGAGCGTTCCGCTTGGCACAACGCTCGACGAAGCCGAAAGGCTCGTCATAATGCAGACTCTCGCTTCGGTAAAAGGCAACAAAAGCCGCGCCGCGGAAATCCTCGGCATCGGACGAAAAACCCTCCAGCGAAAACTGGATTTGTTTCAAGGCGATGAGTGGAAGTGAATTTTCGCGAGTTATACGCGGAAAATTGCCGTCAGTTTTATTCGCGAGTTTTGCGGCGCAAAACGCATTAAGCAACTTGTTGCGCCGTTTTTTGCATTAAAGCCCGCGCTCATCACGATGAGCGCGGGCTTGGCTTTTATATAATCGTGCCTGCGGGAATCACAGCGTTCTTTCGAATGATTATGATTCCTTCCGCGCTGTAGAATAAGCCGTGGTCGCCGTCCTCGTATTTTTTGCCCGAGACATTGATTTGGCAGTTGTCGCCGATTCGCGCGTTCTTGTCGATGATTGTCTTTTCGATGTGGCAGTGCCTTCCGATTCCGATGTTCGGGATGCCGGCCTTTTGGTTGTTCGCGCGGCCTTCGTCAGACTCGTAGAAATCCGCTCCCATCAAAATCACGCCCTTTATGATTGAGCCTGATTCGATTATCGAGCGCATTCCGATTACCGACTTCGTAATCATCGAATCTTTTATGATAGAGCCTTCGCAGGTGAGGGATTCGGTCACGTTCGCCTGGCTCATTTTGCAAGGCGGCAGGTTGCTCGGATGCGAGAAAATCGGCTTTGCCTCGTCAAAGAGGTTGAACTGCGGGTTCGACGTGGTGAGGTCGAGGGTGGCCTCGTAGAACGAGCGGATTGTTCCGATGTCTTCCCAGTAGCCGCTGAAAATGTACGAATTGACTTTTTTGGTCTTGATTGACATCGGGATGATTTCTTTTCCGAAGTCGGTCTTGTCGTTGTCGAGGACTTCTTCCATCGTCTTGGCGTTGAAGATGTAGATTCCCATCGAGGCAAGGTATTCTTTTTCCTCGGGCAGGTTCGGAGCGCGCGCCGCCTTGGGAATTTTCCAGTCGTCGATGTTGAGGTCCGGCTTCGGCTTTTCCATGAATTCCGTGATTCGGCTCTTGTCGTCGATTTTCATGATTCCGAATCCGCTAGCGTCGCGCCGGTTTACGGCGGTGGTCGCGATTGTGACATCCGCGCCGCTTGCCACGTGCTGGTCGAAGAACGCCTTCAAGTCCATGTGGTAGAGCTGGTCGCCAGAAAGAATTATGTAGTGGCTCGGATTCTGCGGCCTAAAGTGGACGAGGTTCTTGCGAACGGCGTCGGCAGTGCCTTCATAGGAAGCCGAATGCTCGAACGTCTGCTCGGCTGCCAAAATCTGCACGAATCCGCCCGAAAAGCGGTCGAATGTGTAGGAGTCGGCGATGTGGTTGTGAAGCGACGCCGAGTTGAACTGCGTGAGAAGGTAGATTTTCTTGAATCCCGAATTGATGCTGTTTGAAAGCGGAATGTCCACGATTCGGTATTTTCCGCCAAACGAAACTGCTGGCTTTGAGCGTTCCTGCGTGAGCGGATAAAGTCGGGTGCCCTTTCCGCCGCCCAAAATCAGCGAAAGCACGTGTGATGTGTCAGCCATAAAATCCTCCAAGGAATTGTTTTTATTTTGTCGCTTTCTGAAAAACGAAGCGTTTGAATACCGCGTTTTTCCGGCATTTTGGGAAAGCATTCCCCGCGATGCCGAAAAAATTCAGAGAAAACGTCTTTAATAATTATAAACCCGTTTGAAAATTATGGCAAGTTTTTTTTCGGATTACGGAAATTTTTTTTCAAAGGAGCGGCTCAAGGCAATGCCAGATTTGCTCCGCGATTTTCTCCTTGGGAAGGCTCGCGTCAAGTTCCACGATTTTCATTTCGTTCTGCGACTTATATTCCGAGATGACTTTTCTGTAGCGTTCGGCGGTTTTTGCGAGCATTTCGCGCTTTTCATAGATTTCCCGCCTTTCTCCGCGTTTTTCGATTCTCGCCATCGAATCTTCCGCGGAAATTTCGAAGAAAAAAAGGATTTCAGGCAGTGGAAAAGGGGAATTTATCGTTTTTGGGAGGATTTCGCCGCAGGTTGTGCCCTGGTATGCGAGGCTCGAAAAAATGTATCGGTCGCAGACTACGATTTTTCCGCCTTCGACTTGCTCTGAAATCCCGCCCTTGCCCCAAAGGTGCTCCGCGCGGTCGGCGGCAAAAAGGTATGCGGCCGTTTCGGGTGAAACTTCCGCCTTTCCTGCGAGAATTTCGCGAAGAAAAAGGCCTGTCGCGCCTTCGCTCGGCTCTGCGGTGAAGAAGAAATTTTTTGCGAGCGGATTTTTTTTCAGCATTTCGATTTGCGTGGAAGTCCCCGCGCCGTCGATGCCTTCGAACACTACGAATTTTTTCAATGTCATATTCTGCCTTATTTGTCTTTATTTATTTCCGATAATGTAATATATTAATATATTATAATAGAATGCATATTTTTTCAATCGCCGTCCGCTTTTTTTACGCGAGGTCGCCGTAGTGAAATCGCGTTTTATAAAAGTCGGTGTCTGCATATTGATATTCTTCTCCTTGATTTGCGTTTCGAACTTGCTTTTTCGCCCGGTCTACGAAAAATTTGGAAAGGCGTTCGAGGGCGCAATCGTATTTTTTGGCGAAAAAGTACGGGATGATTTTGCCCTTGAAATTTCATACGAAAGTCTTTCGCCTTCGATTTTGCGCGGAATAAGGGTTTCCGGAATTTCCGTGGTGGATTCGGAAACCGGCGCTCTCGTTGCGAGCGTGCGGAACGCTTCTGTGGCGTATTCGATTCCGGCGATTTTAAAAGGCGATTTTTCGAATGCGCTGAAACACATCTCGCTGCGCGATGTTGACATTTCCGTGGTCGCGGGAAAAAACGATTCTTGGATTGGAAAAATCTCCGAAGCCGCAAAAAAAAAGTCCGCGCAAGTCTCGCGCGATTTGCCTGAAATTTCGGAAAGTGATTTTGAGGCGGATTTTGGAGATTCTGCTCAACGGACTTATTCCACTGAAAAGATTTTTGAAACGCTCGAAGGAATCGACATTGCGTTTTTGCGCGATTTGCGAATATACCGAATGCGGGCGCGTTACGAAAAAGAAGACTCGGTTTTTTCGGGCGAAGTAAGCCGCGCGACTTTTTTGAACGAGGGCGGAAACATGGACGCTCTCATAAGGGGAAATTTCGAGTTCGAGATTTCGGGGAAAAAAATTCACGGCGATTTGGGATTTTCCGCATCGATTCCGAATTCGCTCGATGGAAGCAACGCCGTCATCCGCCTGTCCAACATTTATGCCGAAGATTACAGCGTGCGATATTTGGGCTTTTTGGCGGAATATCGCGAAAGGGTTTTCTCGCTCAAAATGCTTCCGAATGCGCAGGACATCTATACGGAAGCCGTGCTCTCACTTGAAACCGGCGACGGTTCTGCGAAATTGTTCGCCGACAATTTCAGCGTGGCGAAAATGGTGCAGACTTCAAGCCGTTCACAAGTTGCAAATTCTGTATTCGCGATGAACCTTTCGGTTTCCGCTGAGGCGGATTTCAACATAAACTCCAAGGAATTTTCATACAGTTCCGACGGAAGCGTTTTCGTTCCGGCGAGCGCGTTCCCGAGCGAAGAATTTGCTTCCGATCTTCTCGTGTCTTATTCTGTTGCGGGCGATGACGAAAAAATTTCCGTTCCCGATTTTCGCGTGAGCGGCGAACGCTACAATCTGAGTTTTAACGGCGGATTCAATTTCAAAAAAATCGAGCCGTTCGGAAATCTCTATGTCGATTCGTTTATTTTGCCGAACGGCGGCGTGATTTCAACGGAAGTCTATTTGGAGCCGCAAGGCGAAGGGTTCATGTTCTTTTCTCCGCAGGTGAATTTTGGCGAGAACATTTTGACCGCGGCGATGCTCAACGTGATTCCATCGGAAGATTCGTGGGACTTTACGTTCGAAGTTTCGGACTATTCGCATGAGGAAACCGAAAGACCTGGGCACCTTTCGCTTTACGGAAGTTTTTCTCCGAGCACGAACGATTTTCGTGTGTCCACTTCGCTCGATATGCTTTACCTTGACAGCATAGCCATGATTTCTGCTTTTTTCGCGGAACGTTCGCTGCGCCCCTTGCTTGAGCGCGTGGCTTACGAATTCGCTCCGTTCGTTTTCAGCGGCGAGGCGTTCGCGTCGTCCGAGGGCGGCGAATATTCGTTCAACGTTCCGTATGCCTTTATGACAAACACGAGCCGCGACGATCAGATGCTGTTGCTTTCGGCGGACGGCAACCGCGAGGTGATTAACCTTGAACGCTTGGAAATCGCGTTCGCAAAGCAGCGGCTTTTGATGGACGTTCAGAGCACGCTTTTGGGGAAGGGCGGCGACCGCTCGCTTGTTGGGCGGCTTGAACTGAATGACATCCCATACGCTTTTACGGGAAACTTTTCCGAAAACTGGGTCAGCATTGAAAGCGAATATGGATTCCGATTTTCGATGAACACCGACACTTCCGGCGAAGAAGCCGTGCTCACGGGGCTTTTTTCGGTGGAGGAATTTCCGTTGCATTTGGGTGGGCATACCTTTTCGCTTACGAACGAAACGAATTTTTCCTACGCGCTCAGCAATGGCCCAAACATAATCATTCCGCGTTTTGAAGGGCGGCTCATCGATGGCGAAAGTTCGCTCCGTCCCGCGATTTCGTTTTCCGCAACCGTGGATTCGCTAGGAGCGGTTTTCAAAAATCTTTCTTACTCCGATTCCGTTTCGAATTTGACGGGCGACGGAAATGTGTTCGTCCTCGCGCAGGAGCGGAAATTCGAAGAGGCGACTTTCAGGTTCTTGTTGTCGGATTTGCTTGGGCGTGAGCAAATCTCGTTTTCCGGAGAAATTTTGAATCAGGCTCAGGAACTTTCGGACGACGAAATTTTTGAAATGGACGCGGAAATCTCGCAGGAAAAATTTTTTGATGAAACGGACGAAACTTTGGAAACGCCCTACGTTGACGGCGAACTCGAATTCCCGCGTCAGGCGAAAAATTCAGAAACCTCGGGGTATGGCGGAACTGTCCTCAAAAATCTTTTTATGGATGCTGTGCTCGAAATATCTTCGTTGCGCTCGCAGCGTTTTGTGAATACTTCGTATGATTCGGACACTGTGAACGCAACGCTTTCCGTGAACGGCGCGCTTTTGAATCCGAGCATCTTTCTTTCCGTGCCTTCCGCGACTTTCACGGTGCGGAACACGCCGCTAGTCGTGAAGGCACAAGGCTTGTTTGAGAACAAAAAAATTTCGCTCGTCTCTTCGTCCGTGGATTTCGGGGCGACGCAAATCGAAGACCTTTCTGCGGAATTCGATTTCAATAAATTCGAAGGCGTAATGAATTTCAATTTTGAAAGCGAGATTCTCGGCGCAAAATTCACTTCCGAAGTTTCTGCGCGCGCGACCGCCTTGGACGAAATCGAAGGCGGCGTTCCTTCGGTTATGAATTTTACGGTGGATGCAGGCTCTGTCGTAAAGAACGGAGTCAAAAAACTCGCGCCGTACCACCTCGAAGTTACCAAGGCAAGCGACGAGCTTTTGATTTCTTCGAGCGCGAACATCGGCCTTTCCGGAACTGTTTCTCGTATGCGCGACATCAGCCTGCGAATGAAGAACCCCCTCCCGCTGGAATTTTCCGTGGACGGAAGCATTTCGCCCGATTCGATTGGACTGTTTTTTTCCGATGTGTCTGTGAGCCTTCCGAAACTTTTGGACGGACTGAATGTTGATGTCGTGAAAGTCCGCAAAGGAAATCTTTCCGGCGAATTTGCCATAACAGGCTCTCCCAGAGACCCGTATTTCGCGGGCGCGCTCGAAATTGTTCCGGCAGAATTCACCTGCCCTGATTTTTTCCGCCGGCCTGCCACCACCGAAAAAATCACGCTTTTTATGTCGGAGCAGGAATTCTATACCGACCCTACGAGATGCCTTCTCAGCCGCCAGTCGGTGGACGTTACTGTGAACGTGCAGATGAACGGATTCGCATTCGAAAGCCTTGCGGTGCATGTTCAGACCGTTGAAGAAAACTATGTGCCTCTGAACATAAACCTTTCCGAAATCCATATCAAAGGCGACTTCCTTGCGAACATGGACATACTGTATGAAAACTCGTGGACGAGCGTTTCAGGCGAAGTCGTAGCCAAAGACACGAACGCCGAATTCGGAGCGACTCGCCTCAAAGAAATTTTTGCGGGATTCGCACATCCATTCCAAGACGAAGAAAAAAGTTCCAACAAGGATGTCGCGTTGAATGTCCGCACCGAAAGCCGCGTGCAGATTTCGTATTCATCGTACTTGCGGGCCGTCATAGTTCCAGGAAGCGAAATCGAAGTGACCTACATCGGCGACCAGAACCGACTTTTGCTTGACGGACTTGTTCCGATACGGAGCGGCGAACTGAGCTACCTCAACACGAATTTCTACATCAAAGAAGGGATGGTGCATTTCAGCGACAACGACGAAAGTTTCGATCCGCGCATAACTGTTCGGGCGGAAACCAAGACCCGAGACGAAAACGGCGACAATGTTACCGTTTCGCTTTTCGTGGAAAACCAGCATTTGAGCGAACTTTCTCCAAGGCTTTCCGCAAGTCCCGCAAAGAGCGAGCGCGAAATAATGGAAATTTTGGGCACGATAATCACGGCAGATTCAAGCAATCTTGCGGACTTTGCTTTGGCTTACGGCGACCAGACGATTCAGACGGTTTTTACAAGAAAACTGGAAAATGCCTTGCGTGATTTCTTCAAATTTGATATATTTTCATTGAGAACGATGGTCGTCCAAAACGCCGTAAAGCAGGGAATGGGACGCTCGTCTACGAACGAAGGAAACGGAACTTTTTCCAATCCTGCCGGTAACTATTTGGATGGTACGACTGTTTATATTGGAAAGTACTTGGGGGATTCCATCTTTGCCGACGCGATGCTTCGCATGGACTACGATGGAAACCGCACTGACGACAAATACACGCTCAATGGGCTTTCGTTCAGACCGGAAATCGGTTTTGAACTTGAGTCTCCGTTCGCGAACATTCGATGGAGCATGGCGCCGGATTTCGAAGATCTGATGAATATGCGCTTTGTCCAAAATACGTCGCTCACATTGTCGTGGAAGTTCAGTTTTTAATTTGAATTTGGAGTTGTAAAAAAGTATGCATTTAAAAATCAGGGCGTTCTTGCTGTGCCTTATTCTCACGGCAATCACTGCGAACAACTTTGTCTGCGCCCAGGAAGAGGATGACGACTGGTACTGGGAGCGTCCGATTTCCAAGATAACATTCAAAGGACTCCAAAGCGTGAAGCAGTCCGAACTTTCGGGCTTGGTTTCCAGTTTCATCGGAAGGAAAGTGAGCGACTGCTTCTACGACTTGCTGAACAGGCTTGAGGCGTTGAACTATTTCGACGACATTGAGCCAGGTGCCACGCACGATTCCGGAAACGGAGTGATTCTTGTTCTCACCGTAACCGAAAAGCCTGTCATCTCTTTGATACGATTTCGGGGAAACAAGCAAGTCCGCAATCCGCCGCTACGCGAGGCGCTCACGATAAAAGTAGGCAATGTGTTCGTGGAATCCGAAGCGTTCGCCGATGAACGGGCGTTGCGCGACGTCTATCTTGAAAAGGGGTTCACGAACGTCAGGGTTTCGCACACGACGGAAGAAACGGAAAGCGGAATCATAGTCACTTACAACATAGTCGAAGGCAACACGACTTCCGTTGTCGCCATAAATTTCGAAGGCAATTCGGCGTTCTCAAATAAAAAACTTGCAAGCCAGTTGAAGATGAAGACGGCTGGCGTAATCCGAAAAGGCTCGTTCCAAGAATCCCAACTCGAACAGGACAGGCAAGCCATCACGCGCTTCTATATGGACCGCGGCTATATGGATTTCAGCATCATCGACATAACGCGGGATGTGGTGCGCAACGACGAAAAGAACCGCGACGAACTTACAATTACATATTATCTTTACGAAGGTTCTGTCTATACTTTCGATGAGATTTCGTTCACGGGAAACAAGGTATTCAGTTCAGAGCGGCTTTCTTCGCTGGTCACGCTCAAAAAAGGAGACATCTTCAACGCGACGAAATTTTCAGAAAGCCTCATGCGCGTGAGCGACATTTATTACGAAAACGGCTACACTGAAAATTCGTTTCAGCCCGCGGAAAACCGAGACCCGTCCGAACGCACGGTTTCGTATGTCGTGAACATCGTCGAGCGCGACCGAAGCCATGTCGAAAACATCATAGTCAAAGGAAATTCCAAGACAAAGGATTTCGTCATAACGCGCGAACTTCCGATTGAAAGCGGCGACGTTTTTTCCAAAGCCAAAATTTCGAACGGCCTTAGGAACTTGTACAACCTCCAATTTTTTTCGAGCGTAGTTCCTACGGTGGAGCCGGGAAGCGATTCGAATTTGGTGGACATAATAATTTCCGTGGAAGAGCAGCAGACGAACAGCATCGAATTCGGAATAACATTTTCGGGCGTAACGGATCCGGAGGATTTGCCGTTCGCGCTTTTCGTGCAGTGGTCCAATTCGAATTTCTTGGGATTGGGAAAACGCATTTCCGCAGGCACTACGATTTCCTCCGACGAGCAGTCGATAAATTTGGGCTACTCGCAGAACTGGCTTTGGGGCTTGCCGATTACTTGGAGCGAATCGATTTCGTTCTCGCACGCGCGCGCAAAAGCGTACAGGCTCGGAATGGACGGTTCGGGTCGCCCGGATTACACCAAATATATGCAATACCAACGATGGCAGATGAGCATGGACCATTCGCTTGCGTATCGCTGGATGCCGAACTGGGCAATCCTCACGCTTTCCGGCGGACTCACGAATTCTCTCACTAACTTCATTTATGACGACGAGCTTTACACGCCTCTTGATCCGACTATCACGCGCTATGCGAACAGATGGGGATTTACCAATTCGATTTGGACAAAGTGGTCCATGGACGGCCGCGACATAAACTACGATCCTTCGCGCGGATGGTTTTTCAGCGAGCGGGTTGCGTGGTACGGAATTTTCCCGATGGAAGTGGACTATTTCTTGAGGCTTGATACCAAACTCGAAGGCTACTACACGCTCCTCAACATTCCCGTAACCGAAAAATGGGCGTTCAAAATTATATTTGCCGCGCTGATGAGTTATTCTGTGCAGTTGCCCACGCCGCATTCGCAGGTGAGCGACACGAACAAACTTTATATCGACGGAATGTTCAATGGACGCGGATGGACAGAAATCTACAATTCCGACAAGGGTAGGGCGATGTGGAGCAACAACATTGAGATTCGAATTCCTGTAATCCCCGGAATGCTCGCCTTGGACGGATTTTTCGATGCGGTTGTCATAAAAGAAGACCCAAGGGACCTTTTTTCGAACGTAAAGATAGACGATTACTTTTTCAGTTTCGGGCCTGACATCCGCATCCTCATGCCGCAGTTTCCGCTGCGACTGCTTTTTGCGAACTGCTTCCGCGTAGAAAACGGCAGGGTGAAATGGTACGACACGTGGAATTTCGTGCTTTCGTTCAACATCGTAAACAAATAGAATCCGCATCGAATGTTTTGCTTTGTGTGAAAAATCAAATTGCGATTTGATTCGTGCGGAGGGGGCTTCCGACGCTTTGCATCGGAGTGTGTTGATTTTATAAAAAAAATGTCGTAAAATTACGCGGCGTTTTTGGACTTCAAAGTTGCGTTGCAACTTTGGTATTAATGTGCATTCTCGCTTCGTTGCGAACACATACCAAAAATAAGTATTTGATTTTGAAAAATCAGATATTTATTTTTGTAGGAGAAGTTATGGGTATTAGGAAGACAGTTTTTTTTGTGGCGGCGCTCATTGTGTGCGGCTCGGTTTTTGCGCAGCAAAAAATCACGAATTTCGGCGTTATTGATACTGAGCGAGTCTACGCGGCTTTTTCGCATAACTCTGCCAGGATGAAGAATTACGAAAAGGCGCAGTCCGATGTGCAGGCGGAGCTTGACAGGCGCACGGAGGAAATCCGTTCGATTCAGGCAAAAATCCAAGAGGCGCAGGAACTGAATCTTTCGGACGACGTGAAAAAATATCAGAACGAACTTCGTACCAAGGCCGCCGCGCTCAAAACTTACAAGGATTCCAAGGAAAAGGAACTTGCGAGTATGAAGAAGTCGCTTTCGCAGAACGACGAATTCTACAAAAAGCTCAATTCCACTCTTCGCCGAATCGCGGAAAATGAAGGGCTTTCGATGATTCTCAATGTGGACAACAACCAGTTCATTTTGTGGTACAGTCCAGCGGTTGACATCACCGACAAAGTTATAGACGCGCTTTCAAGATAGTCAAGGAAAATATGGGCGAGCAGACTCCTATGATGGAGCAGTATAGCAGGATAAAAAGCGAGCACAGGGATGAAGTGCTCCTGTTCCGTCTGGGCGACTTTTATGAAATGTTCGATTCGGACGCGCAGGAAGTTTCGCGCCTTTTGAATCTGACGCTCACGCATCGCGGCTCGTCCCCGATGTGCGGCATTCCTCACCACGCTTCCAAAGTATACATCGCGCGCCTTTTGCGGCTTGGAAAGAAAATCGCGATATGCGAGCAGGTTGGACCTATCGCGGCTGCGGGTGGTCTCACCGAGCGCAAGGTGATAGAAGTCATCACTCCGGGAACGGTGGTGGAGGACGATTATCTCGAACGCTCTTCGAACAATTTTCTTGCAAGCCTGTGCGTGACAAAAGGATTCGCTGGTTTTTCATACATCGATATAAGCACGGCGGATTTTTTTGCGACAAGTTGGCCCGCTTCTCTTATGGAGGAAAATTTCCACAAAGAGATTTTCCGCGCGTCTCCCAAAGAATTGCTTTTGCCTGCGTCCATGAAAGGCGAAGCCGCCGTGGAATCCGTTTTGGCGCAGTTTCCCGCGATGCTCGTTTCGTATTATCCCGACTGGCATTTTTCATCGGCATCTTCTTTTGCGCGGCTCACTCGGCAGTTCGGCACTCATAACCTTGAATCGTTTTCGCTTGATGAAGATTCGCCGGAAGTGGCGGCGGCAGGATTTTTGCTCGACTACATCGACAAGACCACGAACGCCAAAATCGAACACATAAAATCGATAAAGGTTTTGCGCGAAAGCGAATTCGTAGTGATGGACGACGCGACTCGGCGCAATCTGGAAATCCTTTCGAACTTGCGCGACGGAACTTCCGCCTACACGCTTTTGGAAACTGTGAACTTTACGCTCACGGCGATGGGAAACCGCATGATTCGCGAATGGCTTTCTTCGCCTCTCACCGACATAAAAAAAATCGAAGCGCGGCAAAACCATGTTTCTCTGTTTTTTGAAAATGACGAACTTTTGGAATTCGCGCGCGAGTGTCTTTCGAAGATTCTCGATGTAGAGCGGCTTGCTTCGCGCATTTCCATGGAAAAAGCCCATGCGAAGGATTTGCTCGCGTTGGCTTCGAGCCTCGATTCCTGGGCTTCGCTTCGAAAGACGCTCTTTGACTTCGGGTTTGAAAACGGCGATACTGACGACGCCGAAAAAATATCGTGCCTAATTCGGAGCGCGATTTGTGACGACCCTTCCACGGCATTGAACGAAGGCCGCCTCATCCGCGAAGGATATTCCGAAACGCTTGATCGCTACAAAAAAATCGAGCGCAACTTCAACGAAATCCTTTCGGAATATTTGGAAGAGGAAATCGAGGCAACTGGAATCGCGAATCTCCGCATAAAAAGCAACGGCGCGTTTGGATATTTTTTGGAAGTTACCAAGGGAAAGGTTTCGAACGTGCCCGAGCATTTCATAATGAAACGCGCGCTCACAAATACGGAACGCTACACTACTGAACGGCTTCGTGAATTGGAAAGGGAACTTCTTGACGCTTCATCGAACATAATCGAAACTGAAAAAAATCTTTTTTTGGAATTGCGCTCAAGCCTTTCCAAATTTGTTCCGTACTTGATGTCGCTCGCACGGGAGATTGCCTATTCGGATGCCGCCGCTTCGTTTGCCAAAGCCGCCCGCATAAATCGCTGGGTTCGTCCCGAAGTGGATTCTGGCACGGAGTTCAGGGTTGTGGCAGGCCGCCATCCAGTTGTGGAAAAGCATCTGCCTTCCGGCGAATTCGTTCCCAACGATTTGGACATCGCTTCCAGTTTGTGGCGCGACGGCGAACTTTTCCCGGAAGCGATTTCTGATGAAACGAATTCTGCCCGATTGCCTGCGTTCACTCTCATCACCGGCCCGAACATGGCAGGAAAATCCACGTTCCTCAGGCAGAACGCGCTGATTGCGCTGCTTGCTCAGGCGGGAAGTTTTGTTCCTGCCTCTTCTGCGAAAATAGGTTTTGTGGACAAAATCTTTTGTCGCGTTGGCGCGAGCGACAACCTTTCGCGCGGAGATTCGACCTTTTTGGTGGAAATGACTGAGACCGCGAGAATCCTGCACGGAGCGACATCGCGCTCGCTCGTCATAATGGACGAAGTGGGGCGAGGCACTTCCACCGAAGACGGGCTTTCCATCGCATGGGCGGTGAGCGAGCATCTTTTGGACACAGTGAAATGCCGAACGCTTTTTGCCACGCACTATCACGAACTCACTCGGCTTGAACATCCTTCGCTCAAACTTTTGCGGATGGATATGCGTGAGGAAGGCGAGACGATAATTTTCCTGCGAAAAGTGAGCGAGGGAGCGGCAGGAAATTCCTACGGAATCCATGTCGCTCAACTCGCTGGCGTTCCGCAAAGCGTGATTTTTCGGGCGCGTGAAATCCTGTCATGGATTCAGGCGCGGGCAGACGGACATCCGCTTGTTCCTGCGGACGCGGTTTTGCGCGAAGAAAAAAATGACGCGAGTCCAAGGGAGCGAGCCGAAGCGGAGTCGCGCGAAGAAAATTCATTCGGAGATGGAAATTCACGCGGCAAAATGAATCCTGCTTCGGAAACTCCGCCTGCGAAAGATGAACTTTTCGGCGACGAAAAAAAAATACTTTGCGAAATCCGTTCTTCGGACACGAACAATATGACTCCGATGCAGGCTTTGCTGCACATCGAACGCTGGAAAAAATCGCTTTCTGAAATTTAAAAAATCATTTTTCCATCCGCAATTTTTTTGAAATGCAACTCAAATTTTTTTTCGCGCGGCGAGAATTCTGCTCCGAAAATCCGTATGTTATATGCGTGAATGGCTTTCCAAAAAAACACTTTCGTGGCAAGGCACGCCATGTTTTGGACGGATTGCGAGAGGTTCTCCGTCCGTGCGCGGATGCAATTTCCTCGCGTGCTCTTTCGATGATTTACGGCGCGGAAGAATGCCTTTCGTGCGGCAAGATTGCTTATGATGTGCCTGTATGCGCGGAATGCTGGAAAAAATTGGAAAACTATGTCGGATTTGATTCTGGGGCGCGGTGCTCGAAATGCGGAAGAATTCTGATTTCTGAAATCGGAACTTGCCTTGAATGCCGCGAGCATCCGTCCTTGACATCTCTCGACGCGCTTTATCCGCTTCATTCGTATTCGCTTTGGAAAAGGGATTTGGCGTTCGCTTGGAAGATGGAATGGCAGAGGAGGCTTTCTCCTCTGTTCGCCCGTCTTCTTTACGATGCGCTGCGCTCGCTCGGCTTGGAAAAAAAGGTCGTTGTTCCCGTTCCTCCGCGTCCCGGAAAATTGAAGGTTGAAGGCTGGGATCAGATTGAAGAACTTTCGCGCATTCTTTCGGGAAGGCACGGCGTGCGAACGCTTGCGCTTTTGGAGCGGAAAACTTCTTTGGAACAGAAAAAGTTGGGGCGCGACGAGCGACTCGGGGCGGCGGGCGCGGTCTACGCGATTTCATCCTTTGCAAAGGAGCGAGTAAAATTTCCCGAGGAGGTGGTCTTGCTTGATGACATAGTTACCACTGGCGCGACCATGGAAAAATGCGCGTGGCTTTTGCGCGAGGCTGGCGTGCAAAAGGTGAGCGGCATCGCGCTTTTTAAGGTATAAGGCTCTTCGCGCGAAAAAAGCGTTTTTTATATTGATTTTTTTTCGTTTAACCATTATAATATTCTAGTAACTTTGGAGGGACTAATGGCTGACGAAGAATCGCGGATTCAACTTGTAACATTCCAACTTGGCGAAGAGCTTTATGGCGTTGACATAATGGATGTAAAGGAAATTGTGAAAATCCAGCCGGTGCGACCGCTTCCCAATGTGCCGTTTTATGTGGAGGGAGTTTTCAACCTCCGAAAGGAAATCATTCCGATCATAAACCTGCACAAGCGTTTTAGGCTTAAGATGCTGGATCTCGGCGAGAATTCGGTTGACGAAGGCGGATTTGTAATTCTCAATATCGAAGGCAATCGCATAGGAATCATCATCGACCGCATCGCTCGCGTTACCGCCGTTGAAAGAAGCGACATCAAGGCTCCGCCGCAGATGCTCAGCGGAATTGGTACGGAATACATAAACGGCGTAATTCAAAAAGAAGCCGATTCTCCGTACCTCATCATGCTAGATATCCGCCGCCTTTTCAACGCGAATGAATTGCAGAAGATCATAGACGTGCAAAAAAGATGATTCAAACTTTCAGCTCAACCATACGCCGAAAGGAAATGGACGCGGTTCTCACTTGCATGGTCGATGAAAAAATCGGCCCGGGCGAAATCAACGCGCGTCTGATTCAGACGGTAAAAGAATTCTTCTCTTGTGCTGGTGCTGTGGCTCTGCGAAGCCCCGATGTTGCTTTAAAATACGCGCTCAAGGCTTTGAATTTGGAGGCGGGGAGTGCCGTTATGATAAGCGCTCTCGCTCCGTCCTGGCAGATTTTTGCAGTCGAGGAGGCGGGATTCAAGCCGCTCGTCCTTGACGTGGAAAGCGAAAATGCGCAACTTACTGCCGAAATTGTTTCAGAGGGAATGAAGGCCGGCGGGCGTGTTTTGGTTTTGACGGAATCGCTCGGGATTCTTCCTGACTTCGAAAGCATTCTTGCCCTTGGCGTTCAAATAATCGAGGACGTTTCGCAAAGCGCGGGCGGCGTTGTGCCGGAGCCTTCCGCCGAAGGCGGGGACGGAAAAAATTCTGCTTCGGAAGAAAATTCCGCGCAGCCGAAACTTGCTGAAATCAAAGGAAAGCGGGCGGGCAGTTTTGGAATCTATTCGATTTGCGCGCTTGAAGAGCACGACATAATCACGGCGGGAGGCGGCGCATTGCTTTTTGCGCACGGAAGGCGCGATTGGCCGGTTTTGAAATCCGTGGTGGAAAACATCCTCCCGATTGAAATGCTTCCCGACATAAACGCGGCTTTGGCTCTCGTGCAAATAAAAGAATTTTTCCGAAACGAGCAAAAGCGCAAGGAGATTCACGCGCTCTTTTTGCGTTCGGTGATGCAGGGAAAGAACAGGACGTTCGCGCGCGATGTGGATTGCCTTTCTACGATTTGGTCGTTTCCGCTAGTGCTGAATTCCGGCTTCAAGGACGTGAAGCAGTATGCGCAAAAAAAGGAAATTGAAATTCGCGCGGCGTTTGAAGACTGCGTTCTTTCGCGCAGACCCGATGAATTCGACAAAACTTGCAAGAACGCGAAAACTCTTTTTTTGCGCACGGCGGTCTTTCCGCTTTATCCTCGCCTGAGCCGCACTCAGGTTGAAAAAATTTCGAAGGTGTTGCTGACGCTTCCTTAAATCAAAATTCGTGAGAAAAAATGAAAAAGTGCCTTATAGTCGTGAACACGGACAAGACGCAGTCTGAAATCCTCGGAATCGACATCGCGAATTTTTTGAAGGAGCGCGGCATTGAATACGAATTCCTTGATTTCAACGGGCGCGAGCAAAAAGCCGAATTTTCTCGATTTGATTTTGTCGTGACCCTTGGAGGCGACGGCACTGTCCTTTTCGCTTCGCGGGGATGTGCCCCGTGCGGAATTCCCGTCTTTCCAGTGAACCTCGGCGAATTCGGATTCATCGCGGGAATAAAGCCGTGCGACTGGGAAGCGGGGCTTGAAAATTTCTTGGCAGGAAAAATGGCGGTCACGCCCCGCGCGATGCTTTTTGCAAGCGTAATCCGTTCGGGAAAAACCGCGCACGAATTTTTTGCTTTGAACGACATCGTTGTAAGCGCGAAGAGCGCTGCCAAGACGATTTCCTTGGACATAAGCGCGAACTCGTCTCCGCTCGGGCATTTCAAGGCGGACGGTGTGATTGTCGCAAGTTCCACCGGCTCTACGGCATATTCTGCTTCGGCAGGCGGTCCGATTGTGGACCCGGAACTCAACGCGCTCGTCCTCACCCCCCTCAATCCTTTTTCGCTTTCGGCGCGTCCGATTGTGTTCGGCGAAAAGGCGCGGCTTCGGATTCGGATTGTCGCTTCAAGAAACCGCTGCGCGATTATCACTGTGGACGGGCAAGAGCCTTTTGCTTTGGAAGATGACGACGAGATTGAAATAAGAAAGTCGGGGCACGACGCGCTTTTGGCTGGAGCGTCCGTGGAAAAATTCTATGACGCGCTTCGCTTCAAACTAAACTGGTCTGGCGGACCTGTCGGAGGAAGTCATGCTTGAGGATTTGCGAATAAAGGACTTCGCGCTGATTGATTCGTCTTTCATCGAATTCTCGCGCGGCTTCACCGTGCTTTCTGGCGAGACAGGGGCTGGAAAGTCGATTCTAATCGGCGCGCTTTCTTTTTTGCTCGGCGGAAAAACGGGCACAGAATCGATTCGCGCGGGGCAGAACGAGGCTTCTGTTACCGGAACTTTTTTGCTTCCCCCCGCATCTCCTACCGACCGCGACCTTTCGGATTCTCCCGATGAAGAGCCGCTTTCGGCGCGCGAATGGCTTTCGCAGCGCGGCATCGAAGACGAGGATGGGCGCATAATATTGCGGCGAGTGATTCGCGCGAACGGAAAGAGCGGTGCATGGATTGGAAGCGCGGCAATTCCGCGCGCGGATTTGGCAGCGTTCTCGCAGTTTTTGGTTGACATCCACGGACAGCACGAGCACCAGTCGTTGATGCGCGTTTCGGAACACAGGAAATTTTTGGACGGATATTGCGGCATAGCGGAAGAAGTCGCGGAATTCACGGGACTTTACGCGCGGCTCGTGGAAAAACGCGCGGTTTTTCGCTCTCTCGAAACGGACGAAGCCGAACGCATCCGGCGCAAAGAATATCTTTCTTATTCTATCGAAGAAATCGAAAGCGCGAATTTGAAGCCTTCCGAGGACGAAACTCTTTCCGCGGAAGAAGCGCGGCTTTCTTCGTTCGAAAAATTGTATTCGGAAATCCATTCGATAAACGCACTTTTTTCTTCGGAAGAAGGCGGCGGCATTGAAACGCTCGCGAAACAGTTGCGCGGCGCGAGCGAGCGGGCGGCGTCTTTTGACAAATCCCTCGAAGCGTTGGACACGCGCGTGCAAAATCTTTTCTATGAGATTTCAGACCTTTCGGGTGAATTCAAAAGTTACGAGAATTCGCTCGTGTTCGATCCCGCGCATTTGGAAGAAGTGCAGTCGCGCCTCGAAGTGATTTTCAAACTCAAAAAGAAATACGCTTCCGGAACTGACGCGCCGCTTTCCGAACTTTTCGACTATGTGGAAAAAAGCCGCGAAGAATTGGAAATGCTCGATTCTTCCGAGCAGGGCAGGGACGCGCTTTCAAAAGAAATTTCCGCGCTTGAAAAAGAAGTTTACGAGCGTGCGAAGAAAATCTCGCAGAAACGCTCAGCCGCCGCGAATTCGATGTCGGCGCAAGTGGAAAATGTTTTGCAAAAACTCGGAATGGCGGGAACGAAATTCAGCGTGGAAATAAGGCAAAAGGCTGGAAGCGCGCTCGAACAAAAATGCGGGCCTTACGGAATGGACGACATCGAATTCCTCATTTCCGCAAATCCGGGAAGCCCGCTCAACTCCCTTTCAAAAATCGCGTCGGGCGGAGAACTTTCGCGCGTGATGCTCGCGCTAAAGACCGTGCTTGCGCAAAGCGACAAAGTTCCCACTTTGATTTTCGATGAAATCGACACGGGAATTGGCGGGGAAGTGGCTGTGGCTGTGGGCGAACACCTAAAAGGGCTTTCCAAAAATCAGCAAATTTTGTGCATAACACATCTTGCGAGCATCGCAGTTTATGCCGACAATCAGATAAGGATACGGAAGTCCGCCGAGAACGGAAGCACCAAGACAGCCGCGCAGGTTGTTTGCGGACAGGAGCGCGTTGCGGAAATCGCGCGTATGCTTTCGGGCGACAGCCAAAGCGGAGAATCTTTGGAGCACGCGACTGCAATGCTCAAAAAGTTCGGCGCGCAAATTTCGTAGACAGGAGGAGATATGGCAAAGGTTTCACAGGAAGACAGGGAAACATTCAAAAATTCCTCGAAGCAGTACACTGAAGTAATAAATTCCGAGTTGAAAAAAGAAAAGGAAACGCTGGCAGCCTTAAAAAAAGATCCGTCCATCGCGGTGCGAAAGAAATTCGAACTTGCCGAGCAGATGTGCTACATCGCCTCGCTTTACAACGCCATCAATACAGCCAGCGTGAAGATTATGGACAACGTGAAGAACAACGACGCACTCAACGACGCGCGCAAGATATTGTACAAAGCCATCATCTATCTTGAAGAGATGGTCACGAACATCGTGGATTCGGCTCCCAGCGATTTGTCGGAAAATATGGAGAAGATACAGGAAATTTCCCTTGAACAGAGGTATTTTCTCGTGCGCAAGTTGGGGCTTGCGATTCAAATGGTAATCGACGCATTCGGCGACAACTCCAAATGGAAATGGTCGTTCGTGGAACTTAACGGGCGTTTTGCGGCTGTGGCAAAGAATATGTTCGACTTCAAGAACTACGTCAAGGCGTACTTTGACCCCAGTTCTCCCGAAAACGAAAACTCGATACTCTACATCCGCCTGTTGAAGATGCTGCTGGACAAATCCGCCGGCGCATACCGCGACAAATACGAACTTTCCAGCAGGCGAATGGACGATATGAAGACTGCCATAAAATTTGTCCTTGCATCGCGCCAAGTGTGCCTCGCTTTGAATGAGGCGGACGAAGGCGAAGAACTGAAAAAAAAGGCCGCCTCCTGGAACGAGCGCATGAAAGCGGACCGAAAGTCGGGAAAGAGCACCTAATCTTCAAAATGCCTTTTATCTATTTTGTCTCATCTCCTTGTTGCAATGTTTTTCATTTTGTGCTAGGATAATCTTGCGGAACTTTTTTCGCAAACTGGCATGGGCGTTTTTTGCGATGTTGATTCAATCTTCTATAAGGAGGCGTGACAAAGTGCATCCGTGCATTTTGTCATTTGCGGATTTGCCGCGTTGCGTTCAAACCTGCGATTCTGTGACTTCCACACGCAAAGAGTGAAACACGACATCGCTAACTCATAAAAAAGGAGAAAATAAAATGAAAAAGTTGGTTCTTGTGTGCGCGGCATTGTTCGCGGTCGCGCTTTCAGGCTGTGCCAAGAAAGACGGCAAACAGTCGCTTGGCTCAGGCGATTCTCGTCCTACGATTCGCCTCGTTACGGACGCTACCGGCATCGATGACAAGTCGTTCAACGCGGCGGCTTGGCGCGGAATCCTCGCATTCTATGGCGACACTTTGGAAAACACTTCAGGGCGCGGAACTCTCTATGATGTCGTTACCTGCCAAACTCAGGATCAATACATTCCCACTCTCAAACAACTTTCCGATGAAGGATACGGCATCATCTGCGCCACAGGCTTTACGTTCGCGGACGCAATCGAAGAAGTCGCCGCCGAATACCCGAATCAGAATTATGTGATAATCGATGTTGACTGGCTGAGCGGATCAAACATAAAGCAGTTCGTTTTCCGCGAGGAAGAAGGTTCTTACCTTGTGGGACTTGCGGCGGCTTATCAGGCAAAGAATGACGGCGTGGCAAATCCGAAATTCGGCTTTATCGGCGGAGTGCCCGGAGCCACGATTACGAAATTCGAAATGGGCTACATACAGGGATTGCGCGAAGTGATTCCAGGCGCGGAAATTGTTGATTACTACGCCAACGACTGGGGCAAGCCCGAACTTGCGAAAACACAGGCGAAGGCTTGGTACGACAACGGCGTTTACGCGATTTTCTCGGCGGCGGGCGGCACAGGAAACGGAACGATTGCCCAAGCCAAAGAGATGAGACTCGCGGGAAAAAATGTCTGGGCGATTGGCGTGGATTCGGATCAGTACGAGGACGGCATTTATGCGGACGGACAGTCTGCCGTGCTCACTTCGATGATTAAGCGTGTGGAAAGCTGCGCCACGATTGCGTTGAACGAAATGCTGTATGACAGTTTTGCTGGCGGAGTCACGAGCCTTTCGCTCAAAGACAACGGCGTTGATTATTCCGTTATGAATTCGGCATTGAATCAATCTGTGGTCGCTTCCGTGGATAAGATTAGAAAATCGATTGCTGACGGCAATGTCAAAATTGTCGGAACATACAAAGACGCTTTGGCTGAAGGACTTGTTCCTGCCGGGCTTGGCGCGATTGACGACTAACGTAATTGTGGCGCGTGAGGCGGGCTTTCGTTTTTGAAGGTCCGCTTGTTTTTAGGAGGCTGATGTCATGTCCGAGAACTATGCCATTGAAATGATCGGCATAACAAAGCGTTTTCCGGGCGTTCTTGCGAACGACGACATCACTCTCCGCGTAAAAGAGAACGAAGTCCTCGCGCTTTTGGGCGAAAACGGTGCGGGGAAGTCCACGCTGATGTCGATTCTGTTCGGCTCTTACGACGCGGATTCCGGCACGATAAAAATTCGCTCGAAAGAAGTGCGCATAAAAAATCCGAACGTCGCCACCGACCTTGGAATCGGCATGGTTCATCAGCATTTCAAACTGGTGGAAAACTATACCGTCGCCGAGAACATCGTCTTGGGGCGCGAGCCTCGGACGCGCTTTGGCACGCTCAACCTTGCCGCGGCGCGAAAGGAAGTGCTTGCTTTGAGCGAGCGTTACGGACTTAAGGTGAATCCCGACGACAAAATCGAGGACATCACAGTCGGAATGCAGCAGCGCGTGGAAATCCTCAAGGTTTTGTATCGCCGCGCGGACATCATCATTTTTGACGAGCCTACGGCGGTCCTCACTCCGCAGGAAATTGACGAGCTTTTGGAGACGATTCGCCTCCTCAAAGCGCAGGGCAAGACCATCGTCCTCATCACTCACAAACTCAAGGAAATAAAGGCTGTCGCCGAACGCTGCGCGGTTTTGCGCCATGGGCGGCTCATCGACACTGTTGATGTCGCCAGCACGGACGAAGAGCGTCTTGCCGAACTGATGGTGGGGCGGGCGGTCAATCTCGAAATTGAAAAACGCCCCGCGAAAGTTGGCGATGTCGTCCTCAAAGTGGAAAATCTCTGCGTGAAAAATCAGCGCGGAATCCTTTCTGTGAACAATCTGAGCATGGAAGTGCGTGCGGGCGAAATTCTCGGAATCGCCGGCGTGGACGGAAACGGGCAAAGCGAACTTTTGAAGGCTTTGACGGGACTTTGCAAGGTGCAAAGCGGAAAGATTTTCCTAAATGGCGAGGACATCACGAACTCTTCGATTCGGCATCGCATCGAGCGCGGCATCTGCTGTGTTCCGGAAGACCGCCAAAGGTTCGCGCTTGTGAGCGAATTCGATGTGGGGGAAAATTCCGCGCTCAAAAACTATTACAGCCCGCACTATACGAAGAATAAATTTTTCTTGAACAAAGAGGCGATGCGCGAAAACGGCGAAAAGTTGATTTCGGCGTTCGACATAAGGGCAGGGCGCGGCGCGGCGACTCTTGCAGGGAGTATGTCGGGCGGAAATCAGCAGAAAGTGGTCATAGCGCGCGAAATCGAACTTAACGGGCCGTTTTTGATTTTCGCGCAGCCCACACGCGGACTTGACGTGGGCGCAATCGAATACATTCGCCGCCGAGTCGTCGCGGAACGCGACGCGGGCAAGGCGGTGCTTTTGGTGAGTTTCGAACTTGACGAGATTATGAACCTTTGCGACAGGATAGCGACGATTTCAAAGGGCGCGATTGTGGGCACGCACAATGCGGGCGAAGTGAGCGAGCGCGAAATCGGCATGATGATGGGAAGTTAGAATTGGAGATGCGAGCGTCGCGAAAATCTGCGTAGGCTTTTGCGTCAGTGGGGAGATGTGGTTTTGATTCAGAAAAAAAAATATGCTTCGTTCAGCGAATTTCTCATAAAGTCCGATGGCGCGGTTTCTGTGCTCGTGATTGTGCTCGGCTTTTTGTTCGCTACGGCTTTGATTGCGCTGGTTGGCAGAAATCCGCTCGGAATGTACAAGGCGATTTTTCAGTCGTGCACTGGCCTCAATCTGAACAATGGAAAATGGAACATTCGGTATGTGGGCGAATGGCTCAACTATTCGATTCCGTTCGTGCTATGCGGCTACGCCATGGCGTTCGCTTCGCGCACCGGGCTTTTTAATGTTGGAGGCGAGGGGCAGTACATCGTTGGGATGACCGTGGCGCAGTTGGCGGCGCTTTTCTTTCCGCAGATTCCTTTCGTGCATCCGGCTTTGGCGTTGCTGCTCGCGATTTTTTGCGGCGCGGCATGGGGCGGAATCGTCGGCTTTCTAAAGGCGCGATTCGAAGTTTCGGAAGTGGTTTCGACAATCATGCTGAATTACATCGCGCTTTATCTTTCGAGAATCGTGACGCTCGCGATTCCTGGAAGCAACACTTACAAGACTCCGAATTTCCCGGAAACTGCGAGCCTAAAAATTCATTTTCTTTCGAAGCTTTTCAACAATTCGAATTTGAACGCAGGGATTTTCATCTGCATCGTCGCGATTTTCGCCTATTGGATTATTATGGAAAAAACGACGCTTGGTTTTTCTATGCGTGCGACAGGCTTCAACAAGGATGCGGCGCGGGCGGCGGGAATTCCTGTGGTCGCGAGCGTCGTTGCAAGCATGGCGATTTCTGGCGCGTTTGCGGCTTTGGGCGGCGGCATCGTGGCTCTCGGCTCTTTTAGGTACGGTCGCGTCATTACTGGAATGGACAACTACGGATTTACGGGAATGGCAGTGGCTTTGGTCGGAAACTGCACTGCGCTCGGAACTGCTTTGGCAGGGCTTCTTTTTGGGCTTTTGCAAGCGTCGCAGGCATTGATGCAGTCGAACAATATCCCGAAGGAAATCGTGTTCATAATTCAGGGGCTTGTCGTTGTTTTCATCGCATTGAAGACGGGCTTGCGGATTTTCCTTTCGTGGAGACTGCGCCACAAGGATTCTATAGACGGAAAATCATGGAGGAAAGATGCTGGGTAGTTTGCCTTCGATTTTTATGATTGTTGCTCCCATTCTCATAACTGCCGCTGGTGGAATGATTTGCGAGCGGAGCGGGGTAGTGAACATCGCGCTCGAAGGCTTGATGGGAATTGGCGCGTTCACCGCGGCTACGGTTCATGTCCTGATGGAGGCGGCTGGATTTGGCAGGTGGGATTTGTTCGTTGCCCTTCTTGCGGGTGCGCTGCTCGCCACGTTTTTTACTATGATTCATGCCTACGCCTCGATTTCCCTCAACGCGGACCAGACGATTTCCGGAACCGGAATAAATTTGCTTTCAAGTGGAGTGACGATTTTTTTCTGCCAGATAATTTTTCGCGCGGACAGAACGCAGCCGTTCCAAATCGGGATGCTGCCTGATTCGAGCGGATTCTATCCCACGCTTTGGATTGCAATCGCAGTTTTGCTTGTCGCATGGTTCGTTCTTTATGGCACGGCGTTCGGATTGCGCTTTCGCGCTTGCGGCGAGCATCCTGATGCGGCGGCCAGCGTCGGCGTGAACGTGATTGGAATGAGGTATTTCGCGACTCTCGTTTCAGGATTTTTGGCAGGACTTTCAGGCGGATGCATGGTGCTCACGCAGTCCATTCAATTTACGAGCAACACAGTGAACGGCGCGGGCTTCATCGCGCTTGCGGCGGTGGCGTTCGGACGATGGAAGCCGCTTGGAATCGCAGGCTCTACCTTCCTCTTTGGGCTTGCAAGCGCGCTCGCGGTTCTTTCCAGGAATTTCTTTCCGAAAATTTCGCAGGCACTTCCTTCCGAAGTGTTCAACATTCTGCCGTACTTTATCACGCTGCTCGCGCTAATGATTTTCAGCGGGAAGAACTATGCGCCCGCCGCGGACGGAAAGCCATACGTCAAGGGCGCGTCGTGAAACTTTGAGTTATTTTACAATTCTTGCGAGGCTTCATGGATATTGAAAGAAAATGCGTTCCTTTGATTCTCAAGATGTTCGAGGCGTTTTCCATCGAAAGGTGGAACGACCTTATCCGTCCGTTCGACCTCATCGAAATGGACAAGGCGGCGGAGAAAATGGTAATCGCCTACATCATAGGGAAATTCGAAGAGAACGCCGGAAAAAAAATCAACTGGCAATGGATGATGAACGCCTCGCTTTTCGACCTCTTGAAAAAAATCGCGCTGTGCGACATCAAAGCGCCTGTCCAAGACTTGATAAAGAGCGAATATCCATCCGAATATCTCAGGCTCAACGAATGGGTGCTGAACCAGTACCGCCCTTTTATGGACGACGGATTGTTTTCGAAGTTCACGATTTATATCGGACAAAAGGCGGCGTCGATTCCGATTCCGGAAGGCGACATCCTCACGAGCAGGGTTTATGCCGCCGCGCACAAATATTCCACCATGCGCGAACTGCAAATGATTTTCCCTGTGAACGAAGCCGTGCGGCTCGTAAGAATCGAGCGCGAACTGAACGAAACCCTTTCTGCATTCATGGACTTGCGCGGCTTGCAGCTCCTTATGACGAAACAGCGTCCGTTCGAATTCCTTCTCAAAATCGAGCAGCTTCGTTTCCAACGCCGCTGGAACCAAACCCCGCGCGTTCCTCATACGAGCGTCCTCGGGCACTGCTATTTTGTCGCCGCGATTACGATGCTTTTGCAGGAATGCTCGGGCGAAAAAATGTGCGAACGCCGCGCATACAATAATTTTTTCAGCGCGCTTTTCCATGATTTGCCCGAGGCGGTAACGCGCGACATCATTTCGCCGGTAAAGCAGGCTACGGACGCGCTTCCTGAAATCGTAAAGCGAATCGAGGATGAAATCGTGGCAAAGGAACTTGTTCCGCTGATGGAAGATTTCTATTCCTCGGAGCTTCTGTTTTTTACGAACGATGAATTCGAAAACCGGATTTTGCTTGACGGAAAGCCCGCTTTGGTGAGTTTTGAGGAATTGAATTCCCGCTACAATTCGGACGAGTTTTGCCCCGTGGATGGAAAACTTGTCCGGCTTTCCGACCATTTGAGCGCGCTCTTGGAAGCAGACATTTCAATAAAGCACGGAATCACCTCGCCACATCTTGAAGGCGGGCGCAACAATATGCTTTCTTCCCATCCGCGCGGAAAAATGATAAACGGAATCGATTCTGGGCTTTTGTTCGAAAAATGCACGAACGCCTCCGCGGTTTGAATCAGAATCAGAACTCCTTTTTTCCCAAATTCTGAACTTCCGTTAAATATTTGCGTGAATTCTGCCGATAAATATAAAGTATGAAAATCGGATTTTCTTTAAAGAAAGCAGCATTCGCGTTTTCGGCGGCATTGTGCCTTTCGGCCTTCGCCGATACCGTCCATTTGGTGGAAAAGGGCGAGACCTTGTATTCAATCGGACGGAAATACCAAATTACGTTGAGCGAATTGCGCGCGGCAAACAACCTCTCCGAAAATGATGTGCTCAAGGCAGGACAGAAACTTACCATTCCGACTCCCGACATTGAAAACGCCGCCGTCCTCAATTCAAGCGCGGGCAACGGCTCGCAAAGTTACAGTTCCTCTTCGCTTGAAGTTTATACAGTGGAAAAGGGCGACACGTTCTACGGAATAGCGCGGAAATACAATATCAAGGTGGCTGAACTTTTCGCCATGAACGATTTGGGCGAAAACGACATGCTGAAAGCGGGTCAAAAATTAAAAGTCCCTTCAAAGCGCGCGCCTGGTGTGGACAACCTTCCCGATTTGAAAGAAGCGGACCCGCGAAAATATGCCGGCACGAAAGCGGCGGACGGCCTTGTGTGGCCTGTAAAAAGCCCGCGCGTAACTTATGTCAACGGCAAAGTTTCCGGCGTGCAGCTTTCGGCTTCCAACAAAGAAAAAGTGATGAACATCATGGCGGGAACGGTCATGTATTGCGGCACATACCGAGGCTTCGGCGAGGTAGTGTTCGTGCAGTCGAAAACGGGACTCGTTTACGCATACACTGGAATGAGCGAAACCAAAGTGAAAAAGGGCGACTACCTTGTGTACGGCGACACGATAGGGCTTGCGGGAGTGGACGCAATATCAAAAGAGCCGCGCCTCACCCTCATGGTTTTCAGCAACGGAAGCCCGATAGACCCTGCGAAAGCGCCGCGCGGCTGAAATAGTTTAGAATGAAAGTGCTAATGAATATTTTTCTAGGCGGCTTTTTGTACGCAAGACTTGCGTCTTGCTAGCAAAAACCAGGCAACATTTCACCGTACAGTTTAAATTTGTATTGAATCCGTGTCGCGCAAAATCCGCAGGAAAACTTCCATGCACACTCGCGCGTCATCGTAGGCGCGGTGCGCGCTCTCTGCCTTTATCTCCATTCCTGCCGCAAGGTATTGCAGCGAATGCCCTTTGTTGAGCGGATATGCCCAGCGGGCGGCGGCGAGCGTGTCGATGATTTTGTTCTTGATTCGGGGAAGAGATGCCCGCGCCAATTCCTGCTCCACAAAGTTCCAGTCGAACATCGCGTTGTGCGCGACCAAAATCGTGCCGCGGGAAAATTCGCGGAACTCCGCCAGCACCTTTTCTATGCCCGGAGCGCAGGAAAGCATTTCGTCGGAAATCCCTGTAATCCGCACGATTTGCGGAGGGAGGGGGAACGCAATCTTCACCAGCGAGCCGAACTTTGAAATCGTACCGCCCTTGTCGAATTTGACGGCTCCGATTTCTATGATGCTGTCGTTCGAAGGAGAAAGCCCTGTGGTTTCCGTATCGAAGGCGCAGAAAACTTCGCCGCTTTCAAAAAGCCTGCGAAGCTTCCTGTAGTCCCGAAATACGCGCGCGCTATTTTGCGGCATCGAGCACAGAATTTATTTCCGCAGAAATGGCGTCGCAGAGCGCGGCGGCTTCTTTCTTCGATTCGGAAAGCCCTTCGTTTCCTTTGGGCGGAAGGCAAGCGTTTATGTAGAATTTGATTTTGGGTTCGGTTCCGCTTGGACGCGCGCTCACGATTGTTCCGCCTTCGAGGAAGAATTGCAGGACGTTGCTCTTCGGAAAATCTAGGCTCTCTTTTTGCGCCGGATTCGAAGGATCGAACGAAACGCTTTGCTGTATGTCGCGGATTTTCAGGACTTTCTTTCCGCCCAAGGTCTTTAGCCCTTCGGTGCGGAGTTTTGTCATGATGCCGTCCATAATGGCAGGGCCTTTCGGACCTTCGAAATATTTCGAAATCGCGCCGTCCTGGAAGTAGCCGTATTCCGCATACATATCGTCCAAATGTTCGAGGATGCTCTTTCCTTTGGATGCCCAATAAAGCGTCATTTCGGCGCAAAGCGCGGCGGCGGAGATTCCGTTCTTGTCCATCGTTTCTTTTTCCACTTTGTAGCCGTAGCTTTCTTCAAGCCCGAACACGTATTCGCCTGAGCCGTCCTTTTCCATTTTCGCCTGCGCCGCGGCAATCCATTTGAATCCCGTGAGGCATTCAATCATGTTTACTCCGAATTTCTTGCAGATGGCGTCTCCGAAAGGCGAGGTGACGATTGAGCGCACGATGGCGGGATTTTTTGGCATTGTGCCCAGTTCTTTCCGTGAGATGAGGACGTATTCCATGAGGAGCGCGCCCATTTGGTTTCCGCTCACGAGAACGAATTTTCCGTCCTTGTCCGGGAACGCTGTGCCGAAGCGGTCTGCGTCGGGGTCGGTGGCCATCACGCAGTCAGCCTTTTCCTTTTCTCCCAAATCGCAAGCCATCTTCATCGCAGGCGCTTCTTCGGGATTCGGCTTTTCCACGGTGGGGAAATTTCCGTCTGGCTTTTTCTGCTCGGGAACGGTGATGACCGCAAGCCCCAAATCTCCGAGGACCTTTTCAACGTGCATCGCGCCTGTTCCGTGCAGGGGGGTGTAGACAATCTTTACGCTTGAAGCCTTCTCTTTTATGAGGGCGGGGCGGAAAAGCTGCGCCTTGCACATCTCCCAGAATTTTTCGTCGATTTCCTTGTCGATTATTTTGAGAGAGCCGTTTTTCAACGCCTCTTCCTTGGAAATGGTTTTCACTTCTTTTACGGCGTTCACTTCCACGATGATGCCCTTGTCGTGCGGCTCGATGACTTGTGCGCCGTCATTCCAGTAGGCTTTGTAGCCGTTGTACATTCGCGGATTGTGGCTCGCCGTGACAACCACTCCAGTGTCCGCTCCGAGTTCGCGGATGGCGTAGGAAAGTTCCGGGGTGGGGCGCACTCCGCTGAAAAGGTATGCCTTGATTCCGTTCGCAGCGAAAATCAGCGCGGTGGCTTCCGCGAACACGTCGCTGTTGAGGCGGCTGTCGTAGGCTACTACCGCGGAAAGTTTTCCTTCTTTCGCCTTTTCGGGAAAAGTCTTGATGAAGTAGTTCGCAAGTCCTTGCGTGGCGCGGTTGATTTCGAGCGTGTTCATGCGGTTCGTGCCGCCGCCCATGATTCCGCGAAGTCCGCCGGTTCCGAATTCGAGCGTCTGGTAGAAGCGGTCTTCAAGTTCCGCGAAATCCTCTTTTGCTACAAGTTCTTCAACTTCTTTTCTGAAACGCTCATCCTTTTCCTGCGCGATGTATTCGTTTGCCCGCGATAAAATTTCCTGCTTTTCCATATTCCGTAAGACGACTAGATAGCCGCCATCTCCTCCTTTGACTGATTTTAATCATAATAAATCAAAAAACAAAAATTGTCTAGTGAAAATGTCGGAAACGCGATTTTGTGGCGGCGCGAAAATTGCGGCCGACAAGCGGGCTTTGAAAAACTCAGGTTAGAGCGCGCGTCGGGAAAAACGTTTCCGCGTTCGCTCACTCGACGTTCTTCGCCTGCTCGCGGATGTTCTCAAGCGCGTCCTTCGCGTTCACCACTTCGCGCCCCACTTCGACAAACTGATTTTTGCTTCCGATTGTGTTCACTTCGCGCGCGGCTTCTTGGCAAATGAAATCGATGCGCTTCCCCGAGCAGGGCTTTTCGAATTCCTTGCGCAAGGTTTCGATGTGGCTTTGCAGGCGCACGATTTCCTCGTTGATTGTGTAGCGAATCATCATCGATGCGACTTCTGCCATAATCTTGTTTTCGTCGATTGAATCCTGCAAAAGTTCCTTGAATCGCGCGGTGATTCCTTCGCGGAATTTTCCTTCCATCTGCGGCTGCCATTCCTTGAAGAACGCCGCGCTCTTTTCCAGGACAGAAAGCTGCGAAAGCAAGTCGGCTTTCAGGTTCGCGCCCTCGCTTTCGCGCGAGTGCACGAACTCATCCAAGGTCTTTTCGAAAATCCCGGAAACCTTTTTGCGGTAATTTTCAGCGTCGTATTCGCGCGAAAACTGCAGGACGCCTTCTAGGTGCGCCAAAGTGGAAATCGTGATTTCGCCTTCGTCCTTTCCTACCGCCCGCGCGATTTCGCACAAGGCGGCGTGGTAGGACTTTGCGGCGTTCACGTCGGCGAAGATTTTGGTGTCGGAAGAATTGTCGCGCACGCGAATCGTAAGGTCCACTTTGCCGCGCGAGATTTTCTTTTGGACAGCCTTTCGTATTTCCATTTCGAGCGGATTCAAAAAATACGGAATGTTCACGTTGAGGTCGAGGAAGCGGCTGTTCACGCCCTTGAACTCAACGCTGATTTGCATGCCTTCAATCTCGCATTCATTGTATGCGTATCCTGTCATGCTTGTCATGGCAATCCTCTTTATAAAAACTTCTTTTCCGTTTGAAAGCGGGGAACTTTATATGCCCCCACATTGCTCGGAAGGGAAAGCGTTCGTCAGAACGCAGTTTGCATTTTTTCCAAAACTTCTTTTCCCACCTTCCAATTGTCGCCCGCGCCCATCGTCACAAAAAGATAGCCGTTCGGGAATTCCGCGCCCGCCTTTTGCGAAAGGATTTTTTCCGCCTCGCTCGCGGCTTCCTCGAATTCCTTTTTATAGCGAACGTCTTTGTGATATTTTGAAGCAAGGCTCGCCAAAATCTCTCCGCTCACGTTTGCGGACTCTTCCGCCTCGCGCGCGCTCGCATAGATTTTGTTTATTATCACCGTGTCCGCGCCTTCAAAGCTTTTCGCAAAGTCGTCGAGCAGGGCTTCCGTGCGCGAGTATGTGTGGCTCATAAAGTCAACTACGATTTTTCTTTGCGAAAAGAATTCCTTGTAGCCCGCAAGCGTGGTGCGAATCGCGGTGGGGTGGTGGCCGTAGTCGTCAATGAAAATTATTTTGTCGCCGTGCGAATTTTTCGCGCGTCCCAAGATTTCGGAGCGGCGTTTTCCGCCTGAAAATTTCTCCAAGCCGTCCTTTATTTTTTGCGCAAAGTCGAGCGGATTCTTTCCGTCCTCGCGCAGGAGCGAGAACGCGAGCGCGACAGCCGCCGCCGCGTCCAGCACTTCATGCTTTCCCGGAACGCGCAAGAATGCGTCGCCCAGACATTCCATGAAAAAATTGTTCTTCTGGTCTTCGGTCTTTTTGAATTCGACGCGGAATTCTCCCGAGGCGTTTTCTCCGTAGGGAATGAGGGCGATGTCGCTCCGCTTTTCCTTGGCGATGGCTGCGCAGTTTTTCGCGCCCTCGTCGTCGGCGCAGAAAATCAGCGTTCCGCCTTGCGGCAATTTTAGGATGTATTCGATGAACGCGTTCTGAATGTCAGCCAATGTGGGAAAGCAGTCCTGGTGGTCGCTTTCCACGCTCGTGAGCACGATGATTTTCGGGCAGAACGACATGAAGTGCCGCTTGTACTCGCAGGTTTCCGCAACGAAATACTTTTTTCGCGAAGTGCCGTTTTGGGCGGAATCGAATTGAGGCGAAGTGAACGTGCATTTCGAGCCGAACGATTCCACTAGGCTTCCTGCCAAAACCTGGCACGGCAAGTCCAGTTCCCGCAATACAGTTCCCGAAAGCGCGGTGGTGCTCGTCTTTCCGTGGACTCCGGAGATGCCCGCGCTGAACGCCGCCTCGGAATACGCGCCCAAAGCCTCCGTGTAGAGCATAGTCGGAACGCCGAGGCGCGAGGCTTCTGCAAGGTCGGGATTCTTTTCCGCGCCGTATGCCGAAGAATGAATCACAAGTTCTGTTTCGCGCGTGACGTTTTTTTCCGCGAATTCAAGCGGAACGATTCCAAGTCCTTCCAAAATCTCGTCGGTGTAAAAACGCTCGGAAACGTCGCTTCCGGTGATTTCCGCCCCGGCGCGAAATAGGATTTCCGCGAACGCCGCCATTCCAGTGCCCTTGATTCCGACAAGGTGGATTTTCTTTCCGCGCAAATTTCCAAGTGTGTTCTCTAGCATTGTTTCAGTATACAGAAAAAAACTGCTTGTTGCAAGCAACTTTTCCGCTTGTGTGTCGTCCTGCGCTGGTGGCGCAGGACGACAATGTGCGTACTACGCTACTGTGACGACTTCCTGCAACATTCCGGAACGCACGGTCTTGGCGGAGTAGGTTCCCCTACCGTTTGAGGTCCGTACAATTATCCGGTATGTGCCTGCCTTGACATCTGCGGGAAGCGTAAAGAGCAGCCGTGTGGGGGTGTTCTCGGTAAGAAGTTCGGGAGTCACCCGCACCCAGTCCGACATATCGGCGTTGTAAGTGCCGTCGTCCTTGCATGGGGCGAAGCACACTCCCGTGTCGTTCCCCTCGACGGAGGACTCCGTAATGCGAAGCCTTTCGCCTTTGAGCAGGACCGATCCGCCTACGGAAAGCGTTTCGCCCGCCGTGTTCGTGCGCAGGTCGGTCATTTTCTGCAACACCGGCTCTTTCGACGAAGTGACGTCCGCCCCCACGGTCACGTTCTGCACCGCCGCAAGCGCGAGAGAGGACGGCGAGAACGCCAGCGTGAGAGGCGGAACGTCGCCGATCGTGGGGTTTTCCGTTTCCATGCCCTTGGACGGCTTTATGTAGAGCACGCCCAGTTCGAGCATTTCCACCGCGGCCCCTCCTTTGAGCAGCTCTATGATGCCGTTGCGCAGGAGACCCGCAGCGTAGAGAATCGTCTCGCGCGACAGGTTTTTCTCCTGCTCCAGAACCTTGTCCGCAATGTTGCCCATACAGGCCGTCTTGCGCATGACCTTTGCATACGAGCCGCCCGCGTCGCGAAGCGTCACGGGATGCATAGTAACGTTTACCGAATCAACAAATGAATTTCTCTTGTCATCCATGATAGGACTCCTTTGTGTTTAGTAGTTAGCGGCGCGTAGTTTTGCGCCGTCCGAACGGCGGGGCTTTCATTTTGCAACGCTGTCGGCAATCATAGGCATCACCTCCTTAAGATAAGATATACCTGATATACATAATATTATTCACTTCCGGCTTATGTTTTGTAAATATTACATTTTTTTAATTATTTTAAATAGGTGTGTACGTATTTTGAATATGTTTACACGGTCGCTTCAAATTATTCGTACCGTCGCGATGGTACAAATGAATTCTTGCGATGGTACAGATGAATTCTCGCGGGGGTGTTTTTTGAAAGAGGCAAGAGGAAAAGGTTCAGGAGCAGTGCTTGTTTCTCGTATTTTTCCCACATCAAGCGAATGGGCCGCGCCTTGTCGTAGGGAATTTCGCACAGGAGGTCTTTTATGCTCCATGCGAAGGCTGATTTGGGGAGAGTGGAAAGCTTTTGTTTATATTGTATGAGAATATGGTTGATGATTTTGTATGCGTATGCTATAATGCAAAAAAAAATTATCGAAAAGATTGCAGTAAAAGTAAATGTGAAAAACAAGTTGGAGAACTGATATGACTATAGATTTTTCAAAACTTGCGTCACTGCTTGAGTGCGAGCATCAAATTTTTGTCAAACATGCGTCAAATCCAAATTCTTTTCGCTGGAAATCTTTGCTCGGCTCATTCGCCGATGACTTGCAAAATTATGTTCGCCCCTTTGGACTTGGGGTGGAAAAATCATGGGGAATTGGTAGATGGGCATATTTTCCATGGATACGCTTGTATTTTTCTGGAATAGGTGGAACTGCCAAGGACGGAATTTTCATTGACTATCTTTTCGGATGGGAAGACCATGAAGCCTTTCTCACGCTGCTACAAGGTGTTGACAAAACTCATTCTTCTGAACTTGACAGGATAAAGAAATTGATTCAGTCCAAAGTTGACTGCGGCTCTTTTAAAAAATCACCGTTCGGCTCGACACCAGTTATAGATGGAACTGCGGCAAAATGTGCCCGCGCGGAATCCTATGCGCAAGGTATGATTTTTCAAAAAAAATATACGCAATCTTCTTTGCCAGATACCAGTCAGTTAGAAGCCGATTTGAAAGAAATCATCAATATCTATGCCGAAGTAAAAAGCCTGAAAATAAAATAGTGTGCGGGTGGATTGACAAGTCTTTGTGTTTAGCCCCGCGCTTTTTGCGCTCTTTCGTAGGAAAGTCTGCGAAGGAGCTTTTTTATTTCTCATGAAAACCCTGTCTGTTGCATCTCCCAGTCGTGGAATTGTGTGAAAACTGTACGAGGCTTTTCAAATAATTCGCGTCATTCTTCTTCCAATTCCTTCAAATTGACTTCCACGAACTGCCGCAGGTTTTCTATTATGTTCGCCTTTATTTGCTGGCTGTCTTTTGAAGCCCGCCTTTCAAACGAGGAGGGAACGGGGAGAAAAAGCGAGTGGATGTCTATGTCAAGCGCGTCTGTAATCTGCGAGAGCGTCTTTTCGCTCGTCCAAGTCTTGCACAGTTCTATGTTTTTGATTGTTTCGTCCGAGATTTTGGCTTTTTCTGCGAGGTCGAACTGGGTGAGGTGTTGCGATTTTCGTATCCGCCTCAGGTTTTCCGCAAGCCTTGTCTGTATTTCTGAATCTTTCATTTTCTTTTATTTAAACGAATCTGCTGAAAATCTGAATATCTTGAAAAGCCATATTATAAGTAAATATGGTTGATTATTTGGAATATTTGTGTTATAATAAGCCACTGTTCTTTGAAAAATGTATGTAAATTTGGATTTTTGTTGACAGTTTCAAAGGAAATCCAAATAACAGGAGGTTTATCATGAAAGGAAAGTCTTGGACTAGAGAAGAGGACGAGATTTGTTGTAAAGCGGTTGTCGATGAGTATGTGATTGGAAAGAAGCACATTGATGTTGACGATTGTGTTAGCCGTATTTGCTCATGCAAAGGCATTGAACATGAGAAAAACATCGTAAGGATGAGGTTGCAAAACATAAAGGCATTGCTTGATGAGATGGGAATTCCCAACACTCTTGATGTGAAACCGCTTTCGCACGCAGGAAGGCAAACTCGCTCTTGCTTGACAGCGTATTTGGAAAAATGCGGAATAAAATACTAGGAGGAAATAAAATGAAAAAGAAAATTATTGAGGTAGTGTTGTTGATGACAATAATGGTATTGCCGTGTTTTGCGGAAATTCGGGTGGATAGAGGAGGTTACTCCGAAGGCGGTATCGCATGCAATACTGCTTACTACTGGAATGACAAAAATGATAATCCGACAGTAAATGCAAACGAGGAATCAAGGTTTGTAGTAAGAAATTTAAAAGGTTTGTTAAAAGGGATAAATATTGTCACTGCACATATTTATATCTTTCATGGGGTGCTTTACAAAGTTGTCCATGTTCAAACTGACTATAACTTTCAACTTTCCGTGACTTGTCAATATGAAAATGGCTATAACGAATCTTTGTATGGAAATGCATTCTATTCGGCAAACACCGCAAAGGCGCAATTTGATGCCTTGTGTCAACAATATTACAACAAAATCGCGAAGTAAAGGAGTAAGAATTATTGATTCTAAAAAAACATCTTCCGAAAAGATTGCCTTTTTCAGCATAAACATATCGTATGCTCGGCTTTCAAGCGGAGTTATCATAAAGGGGCGAGAAAACCTTTATGAATGTATCAGAAAATACTGGAAACTGAATCCAGATAAAGCTTCTGAAGCAGACTACATAGCAGGTGTGTTTCATGGAGAGATAAAAGGAATATACAAAAACTTTCCTGACTGGAAATTAGTAAGAGATATCGAAGAATTTCAAGATGATGAAGAGGTAAAAAAATCCCCAAAATACTTGGAACGCTATGCGCTCGCTCATAAAAAAGAGGACGCGGAGGACTTAATAAAGGAAAAATACATAGGTAAAGAATTTCGATTGTATGGTTCTGTCGGATATAATTTTTGATATGCACATAAAATCACACGAAATCTATGCAGTGTTATAAACGCTGCGTCTTTTTTGCAGAAATTTTTAAAATGTCGCCCGCAAGTTGACATTTTTTCGTCCGCCACAATTTATAATTCTTGGGCTTAATTAAGTGCTACAGAAAGTTGTTTGATGTATTGCGGATTTTCGCTTTGCCGAAAAATCGTTTTTTTCAATTTTTTTATGGAGGTGTCGGTGTTGTTTGAAAAATTGTTTTCCGGTTTGTTTGCGGTTGTATGGGGCGCGTTATCTTTGGTTCTGGGCGCGTTTGTTTCGAGCGAGCTCTCGAAGCCGAGGATGGATTCGCTCTTCTTGGCGGCAAAGAAGAACAATGTCGCCGAAGTGCGGAGGCTCATATACGCGGCAAAAGACAATGATGCCGCTGAAATTCGGATGCTCATAGATGCGGGCGCGGATATCAACGCTAAGGACAATTACGGCAATACGGCACTCATGTGTTCGGCGGAGAATAATTCTGTGGGCGTTGCCAAACTGCTAGTAGACGCGGGCGCGGACATCGATGCCAAGGACAGTTACGGCTGTACGCCGCTCATGCATGCGGTATGGAATAATGCGGTGGGTATAATCAATCTGCTCATAGAAGCCGGAGCGGACGTGAACGCGAAGTCGAAAACCGGCTGGACTGCGCTTATGATTGCTTCGCATGAAAATGCGAAGGACGTTGAGAGGCTGCTTAAAGCGGCGGGCGCACGGTAGCGGTCTGCGCGTGTAATGTATGGCGCGGATTTGCGTGTTTGCGTTTAGTGCGTTTTCGTGCAAATCCTCAACGACATAAATCATTTAATCGTCATGCGGACGTAAACCGCGGAGGAGTAAGGTATGAGAAGAAAAGTTTTATTGTGCATTGCCGTTTTGCAAATTTGTTTGTTTTCGCTAATTGCGTATGGATACCCAAGGGCAGAGGCAAGATATTTGGGGAATGCAAAACATAAAGATCCTTATCTAGCTTTCATAGACTTGCAAACTATGTTTATAAATGGTGGTTTTCGTGTCACTCCTCCTAGGTATGGGATGAGTTTATCAGATATTACTCGGGTGTGGTCCGCGCTGAAAGAATATGACCTTAAGAATAACGAAATCTACTCTGTCAGGGTGCCCGAAAGTGATACAAGTGGATTGTTTTTCGTTGTTGTCATCGAGAACAATGGCAAGTCTTACCAACGGTATGTTTTTCATTATGATCGTTATTGAAAAGTGAGGAGGGGGTTATGAAAGATTTTGTGAAAGCATTGGTAAAACTGTACAATGAGGATGAGACCAGTTGGCTGAATCAAAGTAAAGAAATTTTGGAGTATTTCTTCAAGACATCGAATCAAGACGTTAAAGAGATGATTCGCGAAGAATTCAATCGGCTTTCAAAAGAGATTGATGAAAACACCGAGAAGGAAAAGAAACATATTCTTTAGGGAGATTCTTATGAAAAGAAAGATGTTAATTGCTTTTACTCTGCTTTGCTGTGCCGTTGGACTGTTTGCGGATGACGATGACGTTTTTCTGGAATATGAGAATGAAAAAGTCAGCACGCAGGTCTATCTGCCGTCAAAGAATCAGAAGTTTTCTTTGGAGGAAGCGGTCGCGCTTGCGATGGAAGCCGCCGCCATTTGCGTTTGCGACAACGGGTATTATTCAGCGAAAATCTACAAGAACAAAAAAGTCCTGCTGTCCTCTTCTGATTTTAAAGATGATGATATTTACGGCACGGCTTTGTCCGCCGTTACGAAGGAGCATTACGGCGAGGCGCAGATTTTCTTCCGCGGATATGATGGCGGATACGCGAATCTCGTGGACTGGGATTTCCTTGCGCTCTACGCTCTGGATGACGGCCGCTTTATGTGCGTAAAAATTTTGGATGATTTGGAGGAATAGATTGAAAAAATCACTTTGTATTTCGCTTGTGCTTGCTTTGAGCGCGTTTGTGGTTTTTGCGGATGCCTTTACGGACATTATTCAAGACCTTGCTATTCAGACTGCGTGCATCGGGCAGTATTCGATGACAGAGGCGGGCGGAGGTTGGTACGATGACCCACACGACTATTACACCCCTCAGATGATGGCGGAGCGGTTTGCAAAAATGTCAGGGAACATGACGCGCACGGCGACTTTTTACGGTGTCTGTTTTGACTATGCGGAGTTCGCATGGAATGACATAACACGGTATAAAAGCTTGTACAACGAGCGGGGAATGTATGAGGGGCAGTTTTGGCTTGCGGGCGTTAATTCTAATTCAAATCAAATAGAATTGATGAGTATCGCAAAATCTGGAGAATCTTACACACGCAAACAGAATGGTGTGCCTATAAAAACATACCCTTCAAGTATTCGCAATGTGAAGACTCACCGGCTTATGAACAAAGGCGACAGGGCGACCAATCACGCTTGGCTTTGGATTGAGCGCGCGGACGGCGTATGGTTCTGGATTGACCCCACATGGACGGACAACTTGGGCTATGTTGTCTACGGCTATGTGAAAAATGGCGAGGAGATTCAGTGCCGCCCCGACAGGGAGTTCTGCATAAATTATTCTTCCGAACTGGACAGCCTTCCGCTTCCGCCAGCAATGGGCGCGAGAATCGCGCCTAGCCCGAGTGCTAATTCCACAGACCGAAACGAGACAATCAATGACGCTGGTATAGATTGGATAACTCTAGTTAATCCTCTTACTTTTTTAAATTTTTTTACCAAGGGAAGTGGTAAATTTCGAGATAACTACAATGCTCTTGTCGTTTCCGTAAATGTGCCTTTCTCGTCCATCAAAGATAGGTCGTTGTCTATAAATAAGATGTGTTTTTCACTTGAGATGCCGTGTCTTTATGATTACTCACATATACTTGGAGTAGAGTATCTGCGGAATTCCGAAACCGATTACAATATCAATGGCGGTCTCCTCACAATTGATTTTGCCCGAAGACTTACCAACAATGTCGCGATGTATTTTGGCGGTGGAATAGGATTGCGGTTTGATGCTCTGAACAAGGATAAAAGATACGCCCCAAAAAAGGATGTTACGCATCTGCCAGGGAATAGCTGGTTTGCCTTCAAAGCGAACGCTGGCTTTCTGTTCAACATATCGCGGGTGTTCACGAAAATCGATGTTGCCTATGACAACGTTTTGGGCTTTTCTGCTGGAGTCGGAATGGGGTTCGCGTTTTATCACGAAAAAGGAAAATGATACATGGGCTTTTTACGCGCTATGCGCAGGATGATGACGCGGTGTTTCCGCGTTGGCGCATTATAAATAGGAGGTCGTTCTATGGCACGGATTGGGAGTCGGGTAATTTGGATGGGCGAAGTGTGGAAAAATTATATGATTAATGCAACGCAGCCTGTATGGGGAGTAAAAAAGTCTTCCGCGGACGATGAGGAAACCTTGGGCGTGATGACGGAAAAGAAAAAGTCGTTCGCCGAATATCTGAAAGACGCGCTGGAAAACGCGGAAAAGTGCTGACAAGGCGGCAAGGCGATGTTCAAGCTCGTTGCCACGCAACGCGATTTCCATAAGGCGGCTATCATAAAGTGATAGTATGGAATGGGTTTAGGGTATTAGTATAAAATTACGCCGATTTTCGCGCGCAATGGAATGAACTTTTTCACTGTCAGGAATCCAAATAGGTATGGATATATTTTGGGAGTAATGAACATGACTTTAACAGAAAAACTTTCAGAAATCAGCAAGACCGCCCTTCCGGAAATGGAGGAAGGCTATGCGAATGACATCAAAACATTTTGGCACGATTTTGTTGAGCCGAGACTGCCCGAAAAAGAAACCGTGCTTGCATGGCATGGGCTTCTTACGCGCTATGTGCAGGATGATGACGCGGTGTTCGTGATAAGGGCGTTTTCAAATACAAACACAACGCCGCGCAGGGGATTGCTCACAAGAACGGACAAGGACTTTTCGTTCACCTACGCGGACAACGGCTTTGCGAAACTCATTGCAAAGATGGCGATGGACGGTTTCTGTCCAGAGTACAATGAATTTAAGGAATCCATGCTCACAGGAAAAATGCCTGTTTCTGAGTTTATGGGAAGCGAAGAAAGACAGAGGGCACTTTACAAACAGCAAATGAAAGCTGATTATGCAGGATATAAGCTGGCTCATATAGTCGATTCTGGAAAAGATTTCCTTGTTGACGGACGGAATTGCAGGCTTACGGAAATATGCCGCAAGCACTTTCCTGCCGGCGAATTCGATGATTGGAAAATCGAAGGGAACATTTATGTGCGCAGACTGTCCGTTTCGCCTGGAGCCCGTGATGTTTTGAGCGCATATTTTCTGCGATATGTTGACCCTTTGAATTATTTCCTCACGCCGAAGCCGAAAAATAACGGAGCCGCATTTCACACGACGGAGACAGACATAAGCGACATTGCGGAACATAAGCCGTTTCAGTTGTATGCCATGCGTCAGTTTTACGGGAGATTCGGTCAAGCATACAAAGACTTCCTGAATCTTCTGAAAATTCCGCCGCTGTTTTTGAACCACTTCAAGACAGAAACGACCTACGGCGATACGGTGATTAAAATTCATTACGGGAAAAAATTCGTTGATGTTGCGGACAAAAATAAAAGCGAAATGCTGGCGAACACTGCGGAATATAGCGCGACACGCCTAACTTTCAAACGTGATGAGATAGAGCGTTTAAGTCCAAGCGGTCTGATAATCATCCACACGCTATACGGAAGATTTGAGATGACCAAAGCAGAATTCTATGAAACGTTTCATAGTGTAGTTGAATCAAAAAGCTATCGGGATAATGGAAATTACAACTATAGAACCATTCCTAAAAAAGCGTACAGATTCTGCAAAAAGTCATGAATTGAGAATTCAAAAAAATGAAAGCAAAAATCTAAGGAGTATTTAAAATTGCCGCTAAAATTGCGCGACAATTTTAACTTCGAGTTTTTTCAAAAACTCGATTATTAATTGCGATTTTTAACTTCGTTGCAAAATTAAGGAGGTCAAAAAATGTTCTGTAAATATTGCGGAAATGAAATCACGGATGACTCCGTATTCTGTGCCAAATGCGGAAAGAAAGTCAAGGACGAAAACACGAATTCCGATTCCATTGGCGAAAATACCGCCAATGAAGATAACGCGAATTCCGATTCGGATTCCTGCGCAAAAGATACTGCAAATGAGAAAGATGCTGTGGATGAAACTGGAGACGCGTCCATAGATGAAGTGGTGAAAAGCATTGAAGACACGAACCCTCTCTGCATCGCCGGGCTTGTGCTTACTATTTTGATGTTCTTCTTCAATTACTGCGGTCTTGTAGGATTTGCCGCCATTATCCTTTCGCTTTTAGGCTATAAGGCGGCAAAGAAAAATGGACAAAAAGGCACGATGATGGCTATCGTCTGCATGGCGGTGGCAGGAATCACAAGCCTTATTTTCATCATACGCCTCATAGAGTATAACCGATACGAATCGGCGGTGTACGGCGGAATAAACGGACTCCTTGAATTGTTGGGCGATTTGTGAATCACATTGAAAAGAGTGGATATAAAATGCTGTGTGATACAATCGCGTACAATATAAAAAAATGATTGTCACGCGGACATAAAGCGCAAAGGAGCAATCTATGAGACATTTGAAAAGTATGATTCTGACTTCCGTCTTGGTTTTTGTGGCAGCATCGCTTGCCGCGCAGAACAGCGGCATGGTCTATGTTGAGGGCGGCACGTTCCAGATGGGGAGCAAGGAAGAAAGCGACGCTTCGCCCGTCCATTCTGTGACGGTCTCCAGTTTCTACATGAGCCGCGCCAAAATAACCATTGACGAATGGATGGACGAAATCGGCGTGTACCCGGAAGGCTACGAGGAGAACAGGACGGGAACGCGCGTTCCAAAAATCAACTGGAAGACCACCGCCGTTGAGAACGTCACTTGGTACGACGCGATTCTGTACTGCAATCGCCGCAGTGTGTCCGAGGGGCTTACGCCGTGCTACGCCTCGAACGGGTCAAAGGATGCAATCACATATTCAAAAGCGTTCCGCACGGAATTCCCGAACGTCACCTGTGATTGGAGCGCGAACGGCTACCGACTTCCCACCGAGGCCGAATGGGAGTACGCGGCGCGTGACGGAAAGAGACAGAGCGCGTCAAACTACATAGGCGGGAACAACGCGCAGAAAGCCATGACCGCCGTCACCGCGGACGGCATTGCGCAGATGGGCGCGGGTTGCTCCGAATGGTGCTGGGACTGGTACAGCAGCACCTACTACGCGGCAAGCGGCAACGCGAACAATCCGCA
>JAFLSR010000059.1 GCA_022510845.1 Treponema sp. | reverse complement strand
TTCTGGCAATGGCGTCGGTCTGCACGGTCGGCGTGATGGGCTATGTGTATCTTGGCGGGAGCGGCGAAAAGCAGCCCTCCGAGCTTGTGTTTTTCTGCGCGCTCGTGGCGGCAATCGCGCTGCTCGTTCTGTTCGTGCTGCTCGTGCATCATGCCCGCAGGCGGACGCGCGCGCTCCAGAGGCTGATTGCGAAAGTCGGCGCAGGCGGCTACATCGCCCGTGACGAGCTTTCGGCGTTCGGCGAGTTCGGAAGCAACATCATGGCTCTGGTGAAGGAAATCCAGGACGTGAGCGACAAGCGTTCGCAGCGAATCAAATACCTCAATTCCGCGCTTGGCGCGATTATGGCGGACTCCGAGAAAGCGGTGCTTCTTCTTGACGCGGCAGGCACAATCTCGATGGCTTCGCCCGAATTCTTCTCAAAATGCACCAAGCCCGAGGAACAGGGCGGAATCTACGGCTCGAACGTGGAGCGGTTCGGCCTTGAAGAGCCGTTCCCGCAGCTGGCGCAGGAGATGTCGCACAGCCGCGACGAGATGACCGTCACCACGGACGAGTGGACAATCCGCTTCATCCCGATTTTCGGCACGAAGTCGCTCCCCGACGGATTTTTCGCGTTCCTGCAAAAAGCGAACGTCTTCTCCAAGGTGAAGGACAAGGTGCTTGATTTGGCGAGCGGAAAAGAAAAAGGCGATGACGACGCGGAAGAGCCAAGCCCCGATGAGGCGGCGAAAAAGACCGGCAGCATTTTCGGGCGGATGAAATCGATGTTCGGGAAGAAGACGGAGTAGGGGATTTTTAGAACGAGATGTGTGGAAAACCAACCCTCCCTTGTGCGGAAGGTTGCCAATGCGGTTCCACAAAATCTTTTGCAGTGCCGATGGAATCCCTATTGAACATCGCCCCTCATCTCTGTATAATTTTTTCTAGAGATGTCAGCGTCCGCGCGTTTTGCACAAAATCGGCAACAGAAATAGTGTTGCCGATTTTAACTTCGAGTTTTCGTGCGACAAAACTCGTCTATTTATTGCAGTTTCTCGCTTCGTTGCGAAACTGCGTTTCTAGTATTTTCAAAAATTGAAATTTTTGGAAATACTAGAAATTTAAGGAGTGATTTATGACAGCAATTTCGGTTCAAAGACAAAAACCTCTTTCGGTGAAGGCGCAGACTGTGGCTACCTTCCTTGCGATTGCGGCGGCGGTGATTTTGCCGCAGTTCTTCCACTGGCTCGGCATTGTGTCGGGTGCGGGAAAAGCGCCGGGCGTGGCGTTCAGCCCGATGCATCTTCCGATTATCCTTGTCGGTTTTTTGGCAGGGCCTTATGCGGGAGCGATTTCGGGGCTGCTTGGACCAGTGGCGGCGCATTTGCTTTCGGGGATGCCCAATTCGGCGCAACTTCCGTTTATGATGGTGGAACTTTTGGGCTACGGTCTTTCGGCGGGGCTTCTGCGCAATGTGCGCCTCCCGCTCGCGGTCAACACGCTGCTTTCAATGATAGCGGGGCGCGTTCTCCGTATGCTCGCTTGCGTCTTCGCATTCTATCTGCTCGGCAATGAGCGAATGCTTCCGCTCGGAATTTGGCGCAGCGTTCCCGCGTGCTTGCCAGGAATCGCCCTGCAAATCACGCTCATTCCGCTCGCCGTCTACTGGGTGCGGAACAAAACCGGCAGCGAAGAATAAAAATCCATTCCTTCGATTTTGAGGTTTTGAAGGCATTAAAACAGCATACCCTATACCTGTATGGGGTATGCCGTCTCGCACGGCAAACGCGATTTTACTTGACAAGGTTTGCGGCACTCGTTATACTTATCTCTATGATTTCTCTCCGAAAGAAATTTTCATTGCTCGCGTTTTCTCTGCTTTTTGCATCGGCAGCGAATGCGCAGATTCGCCAATATGTAGGAATTGTGCGCGGACAATTTTCTTCTGACTTCGTAAAGAAAATGGAAGCCTGTCGCGAAGAACTGCGCGGAAAAGGCTATGTGTCGTTCGCAAACACAATCGATTCATACCTCAAAGGCGGATTCGGCTCGGGCTTCGTTTACGCCGCGGAAGACGGCACGAAATATGTCATCACGAATCTCCATGTAATGATGGAAGCGGACGAAGCGAGCATCACTTTTGAAAATCAAGACGGAACTTCCGAAACTCGCAAAGGTTTGAAAACATTCGCCGTGAACGACGCGCTTGACATCGCGCTCCTCGCTTTCCCCAAAAATGAGGGGGGGGGTATAGCGGAGGCGTTCCGTTCTCAAAAAGCCCTGTAAAAGACGGGCAAGAAGTCTGGTCTGCGGGCTTCCCCGGACTTGGAGGCGAACCCGTATGGCAGTTCGGAAAAGGAACTGTCACAAATTCCAGCGCGCGCATAAAAGAACTCATCGACCCAAGCATTTCTACAGTCATCCAACATTCGGCTGAAATCGACCGTGGAAATTCAGGCGGCCCGCTCCTCGTTGCGGCGGCAAACTCCGCAGGCTATGCGGTTGTAGGCGTGAACACCTGGAAAGCCGCGTACAGGCAGAACACGAATTTCGCCGTTCCTGTTTCCGCAATCCTCGAATGGATAAAAAATCTCAAAAACGAATCGAATGAAAGCGAAGAAAAATCTGTGCGCGGCAAGAGCCGCGAATTCATTTCCGCGCTGAACGGAAGCGGCACGGATTTTGCGCAAATCGCAAAATGCGTTTCTTTGGAAACCGCGCTTTCTTCGGGAACGCAGGATTTTGTTTCCGCGATGAAATTCGCTCCGTCCGAAGCAAGAAACTTGATTGCCCGCGAATTCGAGCAGACACCAGTGAACGGCCTCAAATGCGCGGTGGCGTACAGGATTTGGCAAAAATACGGTTCGGCGGAAAGCGACAAAAAATTCGAAATAGTTTCTACAGAAAAAAAATCCGATGGCTACGAAGTTTCGCTTGCTTCTTCCGACGGCACTGAAATAACGGCACTTTGGAAAAAAGCGAATGGCGAATGGAAAATTTCTGAGGTGGCTCCCAAAAAATCAGAAAGCGAAACAACCGAAAACAGCGAAGGCGGCGCGAAGACAAAGAAAGGGAAAAAAAGTTCAAGTTCCGGAAAGTCCGGCATTGAACCGCCTTCGCTAGTCGATATAAACGCGGGCGCGGTATTCGTTCTTTCTGATGGCGGCAAAGGATTTGGCGCGGGCGTGGACTGGTGGTTCAAAGACTACTTCGGAGCGGGACTTGCCTTCGAGCGTTCTGCGCACAGCGGGGAAGCAATGACGCTTTTTGGCGCGGCGGTCATCGCGCGGCTTCCGTATTCTTTTTCCGGAAAAGTGAACATCGCCCTTTTGGGCAGGGCCGGCATAGGAATGCTGCGCTTCGGCACGGAAAACAAGTTCGGGTACTTTCTTGAGCCTGCCTTTGAATTCATTTATTCGAAACCCAAGGTAAAGCCGGGACTCGGAATCTCGTTCAGATACGCGGATTCACTCGTAAGACTTTCGCTCGGTGATGACAGCTTTTACGGTGCTCGTAAAAAGACATCTTCTTCCGCGCTGAAAGTCTACGCAAAAATAGCATTTTGATTTTAAGCATATAGTGAAGAATATTGATGCTTTCTTCACTATTAAAAATTTAAGGAGGTTTAATAAAATGAAAAAAATTTATGCTCTGGCTGCGGCACTGATTCTGTTTGCGCAGGGCGCGGGAAACAGCGGTCCTTTGTTGAACAGAGTTATAAACAGAATTGCGGAAAACCAAAAAGTGAAAGAGGATTTCAACGACGGCGAGGGCACGCCTGAGAATTCTGTTTTAGTTTACGGAAGAATCCCTTCGCTTACTTCTATGCACTTTCTCCAAATGGACTCGAATTTTCCTGCAGACAGCCAAGACGCAACCGTATTTAACAAAAATGATTCGGTGTTCTGTCTCGCGCCAGTGGCACCTGGCTCATACTATATGGCGGGTTATATCTGTGCGGTTACTGGAAAATTTATTACATCGGGCTATTTTACATTGCAAGGTTCATTCTGGGATTTTCGCGCGCCTTCAAAGCCAGGACTTTACTATTATGGGGCGTACTCTTTTTACGCTTCGGATAAGGCGGGCGAACGGATTGCGCTTGCCGAACAAAAACTTGAAGAACTGAAATGCCTTAAGCTTCTTGAAAAACGCCTCAAAAAAACAAGTTGGAACGATGTTATTCAAAAGAGAATCGCCGAACTTGAAGGAGAATCAAAATGAAAAAAAATATCTTGACGCTGTTGACTTGTTTCGCGTTTGCTTTTTCAGTATATGCGGAAACTTTTGCTTATGATGCGAATGAAGACGTAAAAAAATCGATTCCGCTTAGTGTAGGAAGTCGCGGGGCTGATGCTGTCTTGAAAGACAAAAAAAATGAAATTGTGTGCCTTGTTGGAAAAGTCATTGTAAAATATAATGGCGACCTTGACCGCATAAGGAAATACCGTGGGCTTGGCGAAAATTTTGTCGGGAAAGATAGCATCTACAAGCCAATCGGACATGCAGACAAAGTCGTGTATTCCGATGGCGAACTTTTTTGTGGACTTGTTCGTTTGCCGGAAAGTGGCGACATGGTAATCACATCCAACAAAAACAGTGTAACTAACGGTGGCAATTATGTTCATATATCGTATAACTATATGCGATATTATTTTAACGGAAGTGCTAAAATGGAACTCACGCTTCCAATTAGTTATAATATAAAAGTGCCGGAAGGCGAAAAATTTCTCTACATCGGAACGCTCGTCTACGAATTTGAAGGCGACTTTTTTACGCTGAAAAAAATAACGGTTGTGGATGAGTACGACGAAGCGCAGGAAGAACTCAACAAGTTTATAGAATCACAAAAAAGCCTCAGAAAGAATTTTACAAGAAAAGACTACACGCTTTGCAGGGTTGACTTGAATCCGTAGGCGATGGGGCAAACGAAATCTCCGATGTGTTCGGTTGCAACTGATAACTGACAAAAACAAGCGGCTTCTATTTTGCGGAAGCCGCTTGTTTTTTAAAATATTGTTTTACCCTCGTAAAAGCAAATGGCTCTTCATCATCTGAACTAGAATTCCATCGCCGTTCCAAATATTATTCCTTTTATACCTCCTGCCTCACTGCCATTTTTCCATAAATAGCCTTTGGTCGTATCGCACTGTGCGTTCCATTGTTTTTATCGGTATCTCCATATCAGAAAGTTTCGCACTTTTCAGAAATCAAGAAGTGTGGTATGATTTCAGCAAATCGCAATGCGTGTAGAACCACAGCACAGGAGGTGAGCGCGATGGACTTCATCAGGACGGACGGCGCGAACAAGGATTTCATCGAAAATTGCAGGCTTTTGGACATCGACCTCGAACGGCGCGTGGGCGCGGAGATTGACCGCAGCAAATACGCGCCGCTCAATCAACTGGATGGGATAATCGGGGCGATTGTCGTGTATGACGGCGGCAACGCTGTGGGCGGCGGCGCGATAAAAAAATACGATGAGCGGAGCGCGGAACTCAAGCGCGTTTTCGTGCGCCCGGATTTTCAGAACCGCGGAATCGGCACTCGCCTCGTCTCGCTTCTGATTGAGTGGGCGGCGGAACTCGGGTTTTCGCGAATCATTTTGGAAACCGGCGAGCGGCTCGCCGAATCCTGCGCCGTGTACAAAAAACTCGGCTTCAAAGTGATTGCGAATTACGGCCCATATACTGGCATGGACGAGTCGCTTTGTATGGAAAAAGATTTGCGCGGAGATTGCGAATCTGTGGTATAATGTGGGGGGGGCAAAAGTGATTTCAGTAAACGGATATTATGACGGGCACAACTACATAATCGAAGGCAATGTGGCTGTGAGACCGAATCAGCGCGTAATCATCACGTTCTTGGACGAGGACTTTGACGCGGGCAGCCAGCAGAATGCCGCCGAGCAAGAACTTGATAGGTCAAAAATTCGTCTGCTAGAAGAAATCTCCGCGAACGCGCACGCCGCGCTCAACACGATGCAATATGACGGCTGGATTCTCAGATTTTCCGGCGGCTACA
>JAFLSR010000058.1 GCA_022510845.1 Treponema sp. | reverse complement strand
TGACTCGGACGAACTGAACTTTGCCGCGCAGGAATTCTGCTTAACAAAATAGCCCAAATTCGCAAGGCCATTTTCTGTGAGCGCGGTCGCCGTACAAGACACAGTTTTGCCTTCGTTTTTGCCTCTCTTCAAAAGCAGGATGTTCGTGTCCACCGTCGCGCTCTCAAAAACTTTTACGCCAGCAAAATCCACAAGAAGCTTCGGGTCAACGTTCTTCGCAAAATATCCGCGCAGTTTCTCGCCGTATCCCGCCCGCATCCATTTGTTGCTTGTGATAAAACAGAGGACTCCCGTTTTGTTCAGAAGTTTGCTACCTTTTTCGTAGAACAGGCAGTAGATGTCGCCAGTCTTTGCAAAAGACTCGAAGTCTTGTGTTTCGTAGATGGTCGCAAGCCTTCCCTCCGTCTTTTGCAGTTGGATATACGGCGGGTTTCCAATCACGATGTCGAAGCCGCCCGAAACATTGAACATCCATTCCGCATCAAAAAAATCGCTCGCAGTATTCTGATCGTATGGATTCCAACTGGCGAACTGTTTCGCTTCACGATTGTCATACATATTGTCTTCTTGTAGCAACTTTGACAACTTTTCTCGAAGCAATTTGTCATTTTTTCTACATTCGACTTTTGCTTCTGCAGAAGGCGCGTTAAAATGATTATGGCGTTCTTTTTGCAGTTTTTCTTTTGTCAGTGCAATTTCAGGATTTGCGAACAGTTCGCCTGTCTCATACTCTTTTCTTTTTGAAATTCCAATCAGGCTGTTCGCTGCCACGAATTTGGTCTCCAAGTTGGGAAGCGGCGGAATGCCGTAGTTGTCGTTCCAGTCGCCGGCTTTTTCCTGCTCGCAGATGAGGCTGATGAAGAATCGCAACTTGCAAATCTGCACGGCGATGGGCTGTATGTCCGCGCCGTAAAGACAGTTCTCTATCAGAGAAAGTTTGAGCGCGTAGAGCGATGCCCTGTCGTCCGCAACACCGCCGCATTTCTGAATAAGATGCACAATCCGCTGCAATGTGCCCATGGGGAACGCGCCTGAGCCACAGGCGGGGTCAAAGATTTTCAGTTTTTTCAATGCCGAAACGATTTCTTCTTTGTTCGCCGCGCCGAAAACATCAATGCCATCGTCGAACAGAGTCTCCAGTTCTTCATCAGAGATTGATTCTACCGCCTTGGAAAGATAGGCCTTTATCGCCTCGTCAACCATGAAACTCACAATCTGTCGCGGTGTGTAGAACGAGCCTGAACTTTTGCGGGCGGTCTCGCTCGTCTCGGGGTTGTACGTTCCGAGCAGATTCTCGAAAACTTTTCCAAGCAGCTCCGGGTCAAGGGCTACCTGCACATCGCTCGGACTGTTCTCGTCAACAGTAAAATTGTAGCGGTTCAGAAGATGAATCAGCCCCTCGTGCTCACCGTCGTCCTCCTGCCAGAAAAGCATGTTCGGGATGAATGCCATCCACGCAGGCTCGCGCGTGAATCCGTCGGTGAACTCTTGGATGTTTTTCCTGCCGTCCTTGTCATCAACAAGTTTGTCAAGGCACTCGAAAAGCCCACCGTTCAGAAACGGAACGGACTTGAAAAGGCCGATGATTTCTTTGTTGCTCTTTTTGAAGAAAGATTTTTGCTTGCTGTCGTGATAAAGGTTCTTCACGCCGAACTGCTTGTTGTGAGAAACTTTCTTGTCGTCCGCGAACGCACGCTCCTCGATTTTCTTGTTCAGCGTGGCAAAGAAAAGATTCTGCAAGACCGCGTTGTAGTAGTTGCCGTCCGTTTTGCTTTCCGGCTTGAACTCCGAAAGGATTTTGCCAAGTTCCTCCTTGTCAAAAATCCATTGTGGAATCAAATCTTTCTGTTTTATGAACCAAACGAACATGAGTCGCGTGATGAGTCGGATAAGATTGAGCGAATTATTCTTGTCCGTCTGGTGTACCTCGCGTTTTCCCTCCGCGTCTTTTTCTGTGCTTCCTGTTGGGAATGTTACGTTTTCGCACGCCCAATTGTACCAGATAAACAGGTTGCTGTAGAATTCTTTGGTAACGACTTCAATGTCGAACCGGCTTTTGAGGTCGTCGCGCGATGAGACTGTTCCTTGATTGAAGAGCATCGTCTCCGGCGTGTGCGCCTTGCAGCCCTCTCCGAGCATAAAAGAGAAGCGGCGCGGATTCGAGTGCTCGGTCTTTACTTTGCCGTCCTCAATCGAATAGTCCGTGGTGATGAGCGAAAGCCGCCAGTTGTGCGACTTTGCGGAATAAAAGACGGCGAGCGCGTTCGGGCTGTATCCGTACTTTTTCATGCACGAGACGACTTCCCGTGTGAGCGTGACGCGCGGGTCGTGGCCGCTCTTTGTGCGGAATTCAAAGATGTCCAAATCGAGGCTCTTGCACTCGCCGAGCCTGTAGCCCCGCTCTATGTTCTTGAAGTCAAAGTATGTCTCTTTCTCACGCGGCTCAAAATCGTCCGGCAGAAAATCGCGCAAGAATTCCGCAAAGTCCTCGCGGCTGTAGTCTTTTGATACGTCAAATGTCCTCATTGTGTGCTCCGTTCATATTATACATTCATATCCGCCTGTCTTTTTGAGGGCGGATGCTTAAAGCATCTCCTCGGCGAGCAGAACCGTCTCAGGCTCGTTGCCTATTCTGCCTTGTTTCTCTATGATTGTGTCTACATAACTTTCAGGAAGAATTGTCCTAATTTCCTCAATCATGTCCGAAGAAACTCTCATTCTCGCAATCCGCCTGATGTAATACTCCGGGACAGAATCCCATTCGATGATGCTCTGCACCGCGCTGATGTATTCCCTTTCGCGCTCGGATTTCGCGGCGGTTTTTATCGCACGTATCATCTCAATGGCATTGTTCGCAGTCTCGCCTATCTGCCCCTGTTTTTTCACCACGCCGCTTTCTTCTTTCGCTCTTTTATACATCGCGTAGAATCCGTCGGAGACGGGAAGAGCCACCTCGCTCTTCGCCGCCCTGAACATCGTCAACGCTTCCTGTGGGCCTATCATAGCCGTGCTTCCGTCTGCCGCCGCAAAGCAGAAGCGGTACGCATCGCCTTTTTTCGAGAAGAGCATGACGCCTTTTTCCTGAATGCCGTCGAACAGTTCTTTGCTGTGAGCGTTATGTTCCGCCATGTGCCTGACATTTTTCCGTGCGATTCGGCATCGCTGTGGAAGTTCGATTGCAGCTCGCAGGATGTCTTTTTCTTCCTGCTCAATTCTCGTCAGTTCGTTTCTGAATTCGGTGTCCCATGAAGGCGCATCCGCGTCGCTTTCGGCCTCGGAGAATTCTTTTTTGAGGTAGCCGTCAATCGTCTCGTCCTCGGTGAGGATTTTCGTGTCCGCGCCAAGAATCGCCTGAAAAAGACGCATCTTGAACGTGGAGATTTCCGCCGTATGGCTTATTTCCTCACCAGTTGCGGTGGGGAAGAAATTGTAGATGAAAAGCTCGTCGAACATTTTTTTGTTGACTCGGTTGATTCTCCCCACCCGCTGAATTACGAGCGTGGGATTGTATGGAATGTCATAGTTGTAAATCGCGCCTGCGCGGTGCAGGCTGAAGCCTTCCGAAATCGCGTCGGTGGCGACGAGCACGCCAACTTCATTTTTCTGCATGTCCTCGGGATAGCCAGCGTCAAAGTTCGCGCGGATTTTCTCACGGCGTGTCTTGCCCGCAGTCTTTGACGAGTACATCATGACCCTGATTCCCGCCTTTTCAAGCCCGTCCGCAAGGTAGTCTGCCGTGGCCGAGAATTCGGTGAAGACGATGATTTTGCGCTCTGGCTCTTTTTTGAGCGATGACTTTATGCTTTCTTCGATGAAATTCAGTTTTGGGTCGGACTTCACTTGTGCCCATTTTGAGATGAAATCGCTGAACAGCGTGATGTCAGCAAGCAGATCGCGCCTGAAATCCTCCGTGATGTCCGCCGCGTCCACGAAGACAAGCCCATTCTCAATGTCCTTGGAGTACGCCGACTGGAGCAGGTCGTCCTGACCGAACAGAGTGCCTTCCGCCTCGTCGCCAAGCGCCTCAACCTGCTCAAAGTCCGGGAGTTTTCCTTTTTTGTAGAGCGGAATCTTCTTTGCCTTTTCGAACCATTCGAGCATGTTCTGCATGGAGCCGAGCACATTCTCAAGCGTCTTCATAAAACTATACTTGGAACTTTCAAAGCGGCGCACAAGGAGTTGCTGCATGAATTTCGCCATGTTGCGCTGACCGGTCTGAAAGTTATCGATTTCAAAGTGCTTTGCGTATTTCGCGAGGATTGGCTTTTCGTTTTTAAGGTAAATCAGCGGCTTGTAGCGTGCGCCCTTGAATCCTTTGCTCTCGTCGGTGAGAAGTTCAAGCGTTTCCTTGTAAAGCGATGTCAGTTCGCCGAGCGCGTAGTTCTGCGACTGGGGCGGCTTCACATCGGAAAAGCGTATTCCCTGCGCCTCCAAGTCCGGCTTGTACCTGTCGTCGTTTTCCAAATCGACGCGGGTGCGGCGGATTACGACAGGGTCGATAATTTCGCGGATGCGCTGCGATAGCTTCGCCAATTCCTCACCGAATTTTTTTTCGTCGGATTTTTTCTCGCGGTTCTCCGCCTTGAGTTTTTTGTATTCCGCCACAAGAGCAGCCATCTGATTTCCAAGGTCGTTCACCGTCTGAATCGTGGAATTCGCCGGAATCTGGAACAACTTTATGAGCGAGAAAATATCCTCAGGCTGGTTGTTGAACGGAGTGGCCGAAAGCAGAATCACCTTGTTTCCCGCACAGAGCCGGTGCAAAAATCCGTATGCTTCGGTGTTCTCGTTGCGGTAGCGGTGCGCCTCGTCGATGATGACCACAAGGTCGCGGGCATCTTTGTTCTGCGCCACGGCCTCATCAAGTTTGCCGGAAGAGTACACATGGCTGCACAGGCCGAAATCCGCCGCATACTCTTCCCACTGCTGCTTTAGGTGTGGCGGAGTGATTATGACCGTGCGCCTGTCCAAGTTCGCCGCGATTGCCGAGGCGATGACTGATTTTCCAAGTCCCACAACGTCCGCCACAATCACGCCCGAATGCCGTTTTATCTTTGCCACGCCGTCGCGGATTGCGTCCACCTGATACGACACGTCAAAAAACTGATTCGTGCTGTCATGGGTAATCTCTTTGGGAGTGCGAATGTAGTCGGTGGATTTCTTGAAATATTCGTGCAGGACGCGCACATACATCAGGTACGGAGATGGTTTCGCCTCAAGCCATGTGCGCTCCAGCACCTTGGTGATGAATTCGTCCTTGTTCTCCGCGCTCACAAGCGGAACGGCATTTTCCCACAGCGCGTTGAAGATTTCCGTGCCGTCGTCAAAGTCGCTCTTGTCCTGAAGGTACACATTCACTTCGTTCCGCGCCCTGAATCCCTGAATCGAAAAATTGCTTGAGCCGACTATGACTTTTCCTTCGTCTAGCCCTGAAGTCGATTTCTCCGCCGGAATATGAAACAGGTACATCTTTGCATGGTTCGGCTCGCTTGTCTTCCGCACTTCAAGCGTGCCGTTTCTGAGCTTTCGCAAAAACACGTGGTACGATTTCTCAAAGTCGGCGGTATCAAGGACATCGGATTTGCATATTATGTTTTTTTCGTTCTCAAAGAATGCATCCCGTATTTTGGACTTGGACTTGCCGTCCGTGTCTTCATCAGAAGTCGTCGCATACTCCATGATGCGGTTTCGCGCATCGACATCCGCGTCCATGCCCACAAGAATCCGAAGCGGCTTGTCCAGCAAGTCTTCGCAAACCTCGCAGAATCCCGAAAAGAAAAAATAGCCCACAAGAAAATCAAGCCTCGCGCTGTTTTTTGTCAGCGAGCGCACCCGCTCCGAAAGCGGCGTTTCGCCGGGTTTGTTCGTTATGAATTTTTGTGCCATAGCGCACTCCTGTTTCATACTATTTTTACCCTATCATACCAAAAATTCGCAAAAAATTCAACCTCGGGCATTCCTCCCAAAAATGCCCACTCCCTATATCAAAGCCTCGGCGTAACTGCAATCT
>JAFLSR010000057.1 GCA_022510845.1 Treponema sp. | reverse complement strand
GTCCGCCTTACTCCTCGTCTTGAAGCGCGTCGTAGCCGCTCTCGCCGGTGCGCACTTTCACGACGTTCTCCACGGGGTAGACGAAAATCTTGCCGTCGCCGATGTGACCAGTGTAGAGAGCCTTTTTCGCCGCCTCGATGACAGTGGTGACCGGCACTTTTGAAACGACAATCTCCACCTTGATTTTCGGAAGCAGGTTGATTTCCACGGGAACTCCGCGGTAATACTCGCTCGCGCCTTTCTGCATTCCGCAGCCCATCACGTTGATGACAGTCATTCCCGTAACGCCGATTGAATTCATCGCGGCTTTGAGCGCGTTGAACTTGTTCTGCCGCGTCACAATCACAACCTTGAAAATGTCGCTTGCGGTCTTCGCGGGGATTGTCGCGGGAGTCGCCTGGACCGAAACCGCGTCGTGCACGCTCACCGTATGGCCGCCGTTGAACGCCGCATCCTGCCCGAAGTACTCAAGACCGAAGCCCGCGTAACTTGAATCGATTCCGTGCTCCAGTTTGTCAAGTCCGACAATCTCCTCCTCAGCGGTGACGCGAAGTCCGAAAATCGCCTTGATGATGAGGAAGGTCAGAGTAATCAGGATTGCAGTCCACGCCGCAACCGAGACGACACCCAGACATTGCAGGCCGAGCAACTCGAATCCGCCGCCATAGAAAAGCCCCTTGATTTCCTCGCCCGCGGCGTTCGCAATCGAATAGCCCGGAGCGGAGGGGGTGGCGAAAAGTCCGACTGCGACAGTTCCCCAGATTCCGTTCAGGCAGTGCACCGCGACTGCACCAACCGGGTCATCGATGTGGAGGACGTAATCCAAAAGCCACACGCCGAACACAACGAGAAGTCCCGCCACAAGCCCGATGATTGCCGCGCCCGCGCAGTCCGTAACATCGCACGGAGCGGTGATTGCGACAAGCCCCGCGAGCGAAGCGTTGAGGCACATCGAGACATCGGGCTTTCCGAATTTGAGCCAAGTGAAAATCATGCAGACCACGGTGGCGACTGCCGGAGCGACTGTCGTGGTGAGGAAGATTGAGCCGAGTTGTTCGAGCGATGTGGCAGCCGCGCCGTTGAATCCGTACCAACCGAGCCACAGGATGAAAACTCCGAGCGCGCCAATCGGAAGGTTGTGTCCGGGGAAGGCGTGCACCTTTGTCACCTTGCCGTTCTCGTACTCGAACTTGCCGATTCTGGGGCCGAGGATTTTCGCGCCGATTAAAGCCGAGACACCGCCAACCATGTGGATTGCACAAGAGCCTGCGAAATCGTGGAAGCCGAGTTGGGCAAGCCATCCGCCGCCCCAAATCCAGTGCGCCTCAATTGGATAGATGAGGCCTGAAATCACCGCGGAATAGACGCAGTACGAAAGGAATTTCGTTCGCTCCGCCATCGCGCCCGAGACGATTGTTGCGGTTGTGGCGCAGAAAACGAGGTTGAACACAAAGCTTGAGAAATCAAAATTCTCGTAAGCCGTGAAGATGTCGAACCCCGGCTTTCCGATGAAGCCGACCAAATCTTCGCCAAGAAGAAGTCCGAATCCGATGAGGATGAACGTTACCGTTCCGATGCAGAAGTCCATCAGATTTTTCATGATGATGTTGCCCGCATTTTTTGCGCGGGTAAAACCAGTCTCCACCATCGCGAATCCGGCCTGCATCCAGAAAACAAGCGCGGCTCCGATTAAGAACCATACGCCAAAAATAAGGCTGCTCGCCTCTTCCATAAAAACCTCCTTGTAATTCCAAGTTTTGAAAAACTTCAGTTTTACAAAACTTGGAATTCGCTCGCGCGAGCGGGCAATAAATATACGAGTTTTGAAAAAACTCGGGTTTAAAGTTTGCAGCGGCATTTCGGCGCAAACTTTGAACGCTCTTTGATTTTTAACAGTGAAGAAAGTGTCAACTTTCGAACTGTTAAAAAAGTCATTTCGCAGCGAAGCGAGAAATGACAGTGAATGAACGAGTTTTTGAAAAAACTCGAAGTTAAAATTGCCGCGCCCAATTCAGCGGCAATTTTAAACACTCCTTGTAATTCCAATAATTGTTGCCATGCGGCAAATTTTTTAAATAAAAAAGGGCGCGATTCTTCGGACAGAAAAATTCCGTCAAAAGAAACGCGCCCCATTGCGCAAAATAATTTTTTCTAAAACTTATTTAGATTCGGAACAACAAATCCTCATAGCAAGGATAAGGTTTGTATTCCTCGCCGAGGAGCGGCTCGATTTCATCTGCCACCGCCCGCGCCTGCGCCATCGCAGGAACAACGCTGTCAACATAGGCGCGTGCCACCGCCATAATGTCTCCGGAATCCTTTGCGACGATGTGCGCTTTGCTCAATTCTTCGGCCTTTTCTTCGAGCGAGGCTACAAGCCCATCCAGTTTCAAAGCAAGTTTGCTTTGCGCGCTTCCCGCCGAAGAGCCTCCCATCGCCTTTATCGCGGAAGCGGCTTTGGTAAGCTCGTGGATGTACTTGAACGCCGCCGGCAAAATGTCCTTGTTTATCATTTCGAGCATCGTCTCAACTTCGATATTGAGAACCTGGCAATATTTTTCAAGTTTGATTTCGTAGTGCTCGTGCATTTCGTCTTTGGTGTAGACACCCATCTCGGTGTAAAGTTTTATGTTCTTTTCGGCGAGATAATGAGCCATCGCATCGGGCAAGGTGCGAAGATTCAGCAAGCCTCGCTTTTCCGCTTCCGAAACCCAACTTGAATCGTAGCCGTTCCCGTTGAAGATGATTCGCCAGTGCGCCGTGATTTCGCGCTTAATCAAAGCGGTCACGTCGCTTTCGAAATTGTTCGACTTTTCAAGCTCGTCGGCAAATCCTTTGAGCGTGTACGCTACGATGGCATCGAGCGCGGTGTTCGGTCCGGCAATCGAAAGACTTGAACCAACCGAACGGAATTCGAATTTGTTTCCGGTGAAGGCAAACGGCGAAGTCCTGTTGCGGTCTGTGGAATCCTTTGGAATCGCGGGAAGCACGTCTGCGCCGATTTTCATATTCTGCTTTGCCGCGCTTTTCAGCGGAGTTCCGTCCTTGATTGCCTGCAAAACATCGAGCAATTCGTCACCCACATACATTGAAATGATTGCGGGCGGCGCCTCGTTCGCGCCAAGGCGATGGTCGTTTCCCGCGCTTGCGATGCTTATGCGAAGCAAATCCTGATTTTCGTCAACCGCCTTAATCAACGCGGCGAGGAACAAAAGGAACTGCAAATTCTTTCCGGGAGTGTCGCCCGGCTCAAGAAGGTTTTCGCCTTCGTTCGTGCTCATCGACCAGTTGTTGTGCTTGCCGCTTCCGTTCAATCCCGCGAAGGGCTTTTCATGAAGCAGGCACACAAGCCCGTGCCGCCGCGCGACTTTTTTCATCACTTCCATCGTAAGTTGGTTTTGGTCCGTTGCCAAATTCGTCGTGCTGAAAATCGGAGCCATTTCGTGCTGCGCGGGCGCGACTTCGTTGTGCTCGGTCTTTGCCAAGATTCCGTATTTCCAAAGCGTTTCGTTCAAGTCTTCCATATATTCGACAATCTTCGGATTGAGCGCGGCAAAATATTGGTCGTCCATTTCCTGGCCTTTGGAAGGCTTCGCGCCAAAAAGCGTGCGCCCCGCCATTCGCAAATCCTTTCGCTGATTGTAAAGACCTTCATTCACGATAAAATATTCTTGCTCCGAGCCTACGGTTGTAGCGACGTGTGTCGCGCTCGTGTTTCCGAAAAGCCGCAAGATTCGCAACGCCTGAACATTGAGGGCCTCCATCGAACGCAAGAGAGGCGCTTTTTTGTCCAGAGCCTCGCCATTGTAGGAACAGAACGCCGTGGGAATGCAGAGCGTGTGCTCCTTTACAAACGGATACGAAGTGGGATCCCAAACCGTGTAGCCGCGCGCCTCGAAAGTCGCCCGACCCCCTCCCGAAGGAAATGACGAAGCGTCCGGCTCTCCGCGGACAAGTTCCTTTCCGCTGAACGACATTATGACAGTTCCATCGTCTTGCGGCGTGATGAAGCTGTCGTGTTTTTCCGCCGTAATTCCTGTAAGAGGCTGGAACCAGTGCGTGAAGTGAGTTGCGCCTCGCTCGATTGCCCATTCCTTCATAGCGTGCGCGATTTGATTCGCAATGTTCAAATCAAGCGGCTCACCATCGTCAATCGTTTTTTTGAGTGCCTTGAAAGTTTCCTTCGGAAGCCTTTCCTTCATAGTCTTTTGGTTGAAAACCATCGAACCAAAAAGTTCGGGAACATCAGTTCTAGCCATTCGTTACTCCTTATCTTTTTTTAACGTGTACAAAACAAAAAGGCGATGTGGACAATTCTCTTGAAAAAGAAAACTGTTCACATCGCCTTTGAAGTGATGGCATAGTTATATATTTTTTCAAAAAAAATGTCAAGTGGGGAAATGAAAAATTTTCGAAAAATATTTTGCGATGTAGTTGCAAGCACAGGGGTTTGGGGCGGTAGCCCCAGGAGAAGGGGTAGGCTGCAATGTTACGCAAAATGGAAACTTTGCGTAACATTGCAGCCGAGGGGAAGACTTTCCCCTCCAATAAAAAAATTCATTTCTTTTTGAACACGAACAATTTGCTGATGATGTAGTTCAAAACGATGACGACGACTTGCGCGAAAAGTTTGACAGGGATTTTCGGGAGCGAAAGACAAGTGATGAAAATCGCAAGAATCGCGAATTCCGCAAAAAGCGTGAAGAGCCTGCCCGCGAAAAACGACGCCATCTGCCTTGCGAAGCCCGCAGCTGTTTCCACGCGCCCATCGAACACCCATGTGCGATTTGTGAAAAATTGAAAGAGGACGCAGACTGTCCAGCAAATCGCGTTGTTGGCAAAAACTCTGAGCGGTGTGAATTTGTCGATGGCGACAAAAAGAAAAAAATTCAAAAAGAACGCGAGTCCGCCAAAAAACAAGTACAGTAGAGCCGACTTGTATTTTTTGTAGAACGGCTCGAAAATCCGAAGAACTGGAAGCGACATTATTTTGTCGAAAATGTCGCGCGTGTTTGAATTTTCGCAGGCGAGGGTAATTTCGATTTTGCCTTTTTGAGAAAGCGTTTCAAAATGAGGGGCTGCCTGTGGAATCTGCTCCGAAAAATTCAAGCCGGAATCGGAATGCGAATCATTTGCCGATTTGAAATGCTTTTCGATTTCTTTTTCTTGCGCGTTTTCCTTTTCGCGATTTTCCATTTTACAGAATTTTCTCCAAGCAAGTTTTCAGCGGAACAAGTCCCATCGCATCATAAAACGCGCGCGCGCTTTTGTTGCTTTCCCAAACGTTGAGCGTGATGTTATAGAAGCCGTTTGACTTTGCAAAATCCAAGACATAATTGTAAAGCGAAGTCCCGATGTGCTTGCCGCGCAGATTTTGGTCAACGCAAAGGTCATCGATGTAAAGCGATTTTTTTGGCGCGCGAACATTGTCGTTTGTAAAATCCTCGACAACGCAAAACGCGTAGCCTTGCACGAAATCGGCATCGTCCACGCAAACAAAAATCGGGCGGCTTTCGTCGCGCAGAATTTCTTTGAGCTGCGAGTCATTGTATTTTTTGGCGTTCGCCCTCCACAAATCCGGCCGCCCTTCATAGTGCACCATTAGCACTTGTTCCAAAAGTCTGTTCAAACCGGCGATGTCTTTTTCCTGTGCTCGTCTAATCATGATTCCATTCTATTGCAAGCGCGATTTTTGTGCAATGGCGGTGTGTTTTTTTTGGGGGGGGGCTTACATAATTTTCAATATTTTCAGAAATCTCAATTTATGAAAATATTGAGAAAGTCATTTCGCAACGAAGTGAGAAATGACAGTTATGGGTTATGCGAAATAATTCATGATAATATTTTGAATGTTACTCACCACAAGAAAAAACAGTTAAAGCGCGGTTTAAATAAGTGCTTGTCAAAATCATTCCGTGACAGTGCCTTCTTTTATGTGATATGAAATGCTTTTGGTTTTGCAAAACGCAATGACTTTTTCTGCCCCAGCATTATAAAAATCCTTGTATCCGCTGTATGCGGAAATCATCTTGTTGTAATGCGTTCTTCCGAAAATAATCTTGTCGGCGAAGCTTATCGATTCAAGGATTTTATTTATGTCCT
>JAFLSR010000056.1 GCA_022510845.1 Treponema sp. | reverse complement strand
ATCGAACTCCCGACATTCTGGGTGTAAACCAGACGCTCGTACCAGCTGAGCTAACCGCCCGTTGAATTAAATGCGTTTTCGTAGATTCGCCTTGCGAAGACTCCGAAAGTGCCGTCCAGCGACCATGCGGAACATTGCCGAAGAAGCTTTTGGACGAATGGAAGGCTGGGTCAGAAAACCGCGCTCTTTCCGCGTGGACAAAACGCCGACTGCCCGAATCGGTTTTAGCGTATCAAATTCGCAAAAAAATGTCAATATGAAAATCGAATTTTTTCCGAGAAACAGAATTCGTATGCGCGGGCGGCTTGCCGCGGAGCGAGCAGTGAATAAACGGGTTTTCATTCAGTGAAATCGATTTCATTCACTGAATGAAAAGGAAGTTCGCCCGCTTTTGGCTACGCCTTTTGCACAACGAGCGCGGTGTATGAACCACCGAATGCGTAGGAAGTTACGAGGATGTTTTTCAACGCTTTTGGCTCCGCGTCTTTTTTGGAGACCGCGCCTTCTTCGCAGAAATACGCCTTTCCGCGCAATTCGTACTTTTGTGAAAGAAGCAACGCCGCGTGCGCGCAAGAAAGCGCCGCGCTTGCAGCCCTTCCTTCGCCTGTGGTGTCTTTCACCGAATACAGCGGAATCGAAGAAAGTCTTCCGCCGAATATTTTTTTGTACGCTTCGATTTCAAGGCTGTCCGTCGAACTGCATCCGTTTCCGAATCCTACTATCGCATCGATTTCGCCGGAAGAAATTCCGCTGTCCTGCAACGCGCGTTCCACTGCCTCAACCAAAGCCTCGTCCGAGCCTGCAACCGTGTCGAGCGGAACGTTTTTGTGCGACATTCCGTAGCCTGCGAGAATCGCATAGGATTTTGCCCCGCGCTCCTTCACGCTTTCTTCTGTTTCAAGGATTATCGAAGTACTTCCGTCGCCGAGCGAAAATCCGCGAGAAACTGATTTGCCATCGCCGAGGTTTGAGTAGGGGGAAACCTGCTTTTCAGAAATCATTCCGAGTTTTTCGTAGAGTTCGCTCATCGTGGCTGAATTCTCGTCGTTGCCGGTCGCCATGATGATTCGGCTTTTTTTCTGCCTCAATTCTTCTGCAGCGTAGGCAATGCTTTGGAGACCCGCCTGCGCTCCGTTCGTGACGGTCGCAGTGTAGCCTTTTATTCCCGAGCAAATCGAAAGATAGCCGCCCGCCGCGTTGTAGACCGTATGCGGAAATTTGAACGCGCTTCCGTAGAAATTTCCGCGCTCGACTATAGTCTGCTGGAATTCGCAGATTGTGGAAAGCGGACCGTCCGCAGTTCCCACGATGAGGCCGATGTCCACGGCGTTTCCATCGTTGACTTCAAGCCCCGCGTCCTTCAATGCCTTCATTCCGCTCACGGCTTGAATTTGGCTGAACTTGTCCAGTTTTCTGTAGAACGCCATCTTGAGCCCAAGTTCATCGAATTCAGCGATTTCGATTTTTGACTGCGTGGAAAGGCTTTCGGGTTGAATTCCTTCGTTGAATTTTTTGACATAGTTTTCGATGCCGTTTCCGCAGGATGAGACGATTCCAAGCCCTGTGATGTGGATTTTTCCCGCATTGCGCTCCGCGCGCACTTCGCCCGGTTTTTCGGAAAAGATTATGCTCGCGTTGTTTCCGCCGAACGCGAACGAATTGCTCATTACGGTTTGGAGCGGCTTTTCTTTTGAGTTGTTCGGCATGAAGTCGATTTTTCCTGCGCGTTCGGAAAGGGTCTTCAAGTCTTCTTCGGAATATCCGATTGTCGCGGGCACTTTGTTTTGAGTGAGCGCCTTTATTGAAAATACCGCTTCGATTGAGCCTGCCGCTCCAAGGCAGTGGCCTACCATCGCCTTTGTGGAACTCACGGAAAGCGAATCATTTTTGCCGTCGAAAATCGTGTGGACGGAAAGGAATTCCGCCATGTCGTTTTTCGCGGTGCCCGTTCCGTGTCCGTTTATGTAGCCGATTTCGCCTTCGTTTGCGCCCGAGTATTCCAACGCGCGTCGGATGGCGTTCATCTGGCCTTCGCCGTCATCGCGAGGGGCGGTGATGTGGAAGGCGTCGCTTGTTACTCCGCTTCCGAGGACTTCGCAGTAGATTTTCGCGCCGCGTGCCTTTGCGTGCTCGTAGGATTCTACCAAAAGCACTCCGCTTCCTTCGCCGAGCGTGATTCCGTCGCAATGATTGAAAGGCGAGCATCCGTTTTCGGACAGGGCGTGCAGCGAGAGGAATCCCGCATACGGAACGGAAGTGAATGAATCCGAGCCGCCCGCAATCACCGCGTCCGCCTTGCCTGCGCGAATGAGGTCCGCGGCATAAGCGATGCTTATTGTTCCTGCCGCGCAAGCGTTTCCGATGTTCGTGATGATGCCCCGCGCACCTGTGTATGCTGCCACTTCGTTCGCGATTGGTCCTATCGGCATTTTCAGTATGTCTTCTTTTGGCTTTCCGTTCCTGTAATAGTGTTCTACGCTCGCGCCGCCTCCGACGCAGCTTCCGATTATTACGGAAACGCGGCTTCCTTCTTTTGTGATTTCGTCTGGCGAGAATTTCGCGTCGTTCAGGGCTTCCTTGACAGCCTTCATGCAAAGTTTCGTGGCGCGATCGGCGTTTTCAGGCGAATCCAAGTCCGCGCATTCGACTTCGGCGGCAAGATTGGCGTAGCATTTTTCCGTGTCCACAGTGGATGTAACCTTGATTCCGCTTTTTCCTTTGAGGCAGTTTTCCCAAGATTCATCAACGCTGTTTCCGATGGCGCAAACAAGCCCGAGACCTGTTATCACGCAACGGTTTTTGTCTTCTGTCATAAGAGTCCCCTATAAATGTAAGTGTGATGCCGAATTTTGTGTCAGAGGTGTTCCTCGACGTACTTGGCGAGGCTTGCCACATTGAAAAAGTGCTCTTTTCCTACGCCCGTCATCGACACTCCGAATTCGCGGTCGATTCCCGCAATGATTTCAAGTGAGTCTATTGAATCCAATCCGATGTCGCCGCCGAAAAGTTCCGCCTCGTCGGTGAGCATCGCGGCATCGATTCCCAAATTTTGTGTGAGGATGTCCTTGATTTTCGCTGAAATTTCTGCTTTTTCCATAATTTTTTCTCCTGATGACAACGCGCGGATGCGCGGATGTAGAATTTCCGGCAGAATTTTGCCGAAAATTCGGTAACTTTTAAAAAGATACAACAATTTTCGCTTTTTGTAAAGAGGGGCGGGAAAGAATTTTGATGCGCGAAAAATAATGCGGCGCAGCGCATCTTGATTTTTTTTGCTTTCTATGTTAAAACTATGTTGTTATGAAAATCGCAGTTGCAGGAACGGGCTATGTGGGGCTTTCGCTTGCCGTGCTTTTGGCGCAAAAAAACGAGGTTTTCGCGCTCGATGTCGTTCGTGAAAAAGTTGACCTGATAAATGCGCGTAAGTCGCCCATCGAGGACAAGGAAATCAGCGAATATCTTTCTTCGCGCGACTTGAATTTGCGCGCCACGACCGACGCGGCCGAGGCGTATTCCGGCGCGGATTTCGTGATAGTCTGCACTCCGACGGATTACGATCCAAAGAAAAATTATTTCGACACTTCTTCGATTGAGGCGGTTTTGGACTCGGTGAAAAAGCATTCCTGCGAAAAGACTACGGTTGTGATAAAGTCCACGATTCCTGTCGGTTACACTCAGGCTTTGCGCGAAAAGACTGGTTTTTCGAGGATTCTTTTTTCGCCGGAATTTCTGCGCGAAGGGCACGCGCTGTACGACAACCTCCATCCGAGCCGAATTGTGGTGGGCTTCCCCGCGGACGATGAAGGGCTTTTGGAGCGCGCGAAGGACTTCGCTTCGCTTTTGAAGGATGGCGCGATAAAAAAGGACGTTCCGGTTCTGCATCCGCATCTTGCCGAAGCCGAGTCGATAAAACTTTTCGCGAACACCTACCTTGCGTTGCGTGTTGCGTACTTCAACGAACTTGACACTTACGCTTTGACGCGCTCGCTTGACACAAGCCAAATCATCGCGGGCGTTTCGCTTGATCCGAGGATAGGCGATTTCTACAACAATCCTTCGTTCGGCTACGGCGGCTACTGCCTTCCGAAAGACACGAAGCAACTCCGCGCGAACTATTCCGACGTTCCCGAAAACCTCATCAGCGCGATTGTCGAATCCAACCGCACCCGCAAGGATTTTATCGCAGAAAAAATCATCGAAAGAAATCCAAAGGTCGTCGGCGTGTTTCGCCTTACGATGAAGCAGAATTCCGACAATTTCCGCGCGTCTTCGATTCAGGGCGTGATGAAAAGAATCAAGTCGAAGGGAATCGAAGTCGTCGTGTACGAGCCGAATTTGAAGAGCGACGATTTTTTCAATTCGCGCGTAATCCGCGATTTGAAGGAATTCAAGGAAAAGTGCGACGTGATAATTTCAAACCGCTTTTCGGACGAACTTTCCGACGTGAGGGAAAAGGTTTTCACGAGAGACATTTATTCCCGCGACTAGTTTTTGGGAATATTTTTGGCATGGGAATTTCCGAATGAAAAAAAAAGTCATAGCGATAAACGGCGAAAGTTGGTGCAGGGAAGTTACCGGAATTGAGCGCGTCGCGTTCGAAACGGTCAAATATCTTGATGAAAAAATTCCTTCGGGCTGTGCCGAACTCGTCGTTCCGAAAAACGCGCGGAATTTGCCAAGCCTTTCGAACATAAAAATTGTTACGCTTCCCGTTGAGGCGAAATTTTTCCCGAAGTGGAATCAGATTCATTTTCAAAAATATGTTCTCAATAACCGCAGAATTCCGCTCGACTTTTCAAACAGTTGCCCATATTTCGCGCCCGGGTTCGACTTCATACATGACATCTACGCGCATTTTTATAGAGAAGACTTCGGGCAGAGCAGGCGCGACAAGTTGATTCGGCTTTATTCCGAAATCATGTACAGGCGGATTGCGAAAAAATCGAAAATCATTTTCACGGTATCGGAATACACGAAAAAAACGCTTGTAGAGTCATACAAGATTGACCCGGAGCGGGTGAGGGTGGTCTATGCGGGCGTGGGCGAACTAAAAAACATTCCTGCCGATGATTCGGTTTTCGATGCGCTTCCCAATCTTCGCGGCAAGGAATTTTACTTTACGCTCGGAAGCCTTTCTGTGCGGAAAAATTTGAAATGGATTGCCCGTCATGCCGAACTTTTCCCGAATGAAATTTTTGTCGTGAGCGGAAAGCCTCTTCCGTCCGTGGTCGCGTCAGAATTGCAAAAACTGAATTTCCTGGAAAACATCGTGATGGCTGGGTATCTTCCCGACTCGCAGGTGAAAGCCCTCATGCAAAAGTGCAAGGCATTTGTTTTTCCGTCGTATTTTGAAGGCTTTGGAATTCCTCCGCTTGAAGCGCTTTCTTTTGGCGCGAAAATTGTGATTTCGGACAGGACAAGCCTTCCCGAAATCTACGGCGATTGCGCCTACTATATTAATCCCGACGAGCCGAATGTGGACTTGGACGCGCTTTTGGAAAAGCCTGTCGCTCCGCCTGATGCGATTTTGGAAAAATTCACTTTGAGGAATACCGCCGGACGAATCTACGACGCGATTTCTTCTTTTCTGCCGTGTTGACTGAATTGCCTTATTTATGGTAAATTAATTGAATGTGCGCGTGAATTTTTTGGGATTTTCGCGCCGCAATGGGATTGGAATTCTTTATGGGAAGCATCTTTTTTACTGCGGTGATTTATCCGCTTACTCAGGTGATTGAATTCGCGTTCGCGCTGGGCGACAAAATCATGGGCAACACGGGCTTCGCGCTTGTGGGCGTGAGCCTTGCGGTGAGTCTCCTCACGCTTCCGCTTTACGCGGTGGCGAGGAAGTTTGAGGACGAGGAGCGCGCGCTCCAGCTCAAGATGAAGGTGCAGGTTGACCGCATCAAGACGTTTTTTAAGGGCGACGAGCAGTACATGCTGCTTTCCACGTACTACCGCCAGAATCATTACCACCCGATTATGCAGTTGCGCTCTGCGTTCGGCATTTTGATTCAGATTCCGTTTTTTACGGCGGCGTACTCGTGCCTTTCGCACATGCCCGCCCTGCACGGACACAGCCTCCTTTTTATCGCGGACTTGGGACAGCCCGACGCGCTCTTTAAAATCGGCGGATTTTCGGTGAACGTGCTTCCGCTTTTGATGACGGCAATCAACTG
>JAFLSR010000055.1 GCA_022510845.1 Treponema sp. | reverse complement strand
GATGTCTGCAAAGAATATAACATGGTTCTGCTCACAAACGACGCTGATTTCGCCGCTGCCGACATAGACATTCTTTCGGCAAATAAAAATCTGAAATAACCTGCTTCTTCCGAGCTGCGAAAACTCCACGCAGACAAATGTAGCCGTATGGCATGTTTTCCTCCTAAATCTGTGTATCGCATAGTTCAGGTGGATATAGCGGATAAGCAGTAAGGCTTTGCCTTACGATGTTTCCTTCTTCCAAAGCAAGTTCCTGTACTTCCACAACTTTTAAATTGCCTTTTTTCTCCGATTTCGTTATCTTGAAAAATGAGGTGTGAAAACACGCCGAGTTTCCACGCGGAGTTCCGACTTGGGTTTTCATAGGCGGGTTTTTGAAATGCGGAAATTCGCCTACAAACGAATCTTGCGTGAAATCTTTTTGGAGGTGAAAATATGGATCAGGATAAAATGACTATAAAGGCGTTCGACGCTTTGCAGGAAGCGTCTTCTTTGGCGCGGCAGAACGACCATGCCGAAATCGGAAACGAACACATCCTCATCGCGATGCTCGAACAAAAGGACGGAATCATTCCGCCGCTCGTGGAAAGAATCGGGGTGAACGCTTCCGCGCTTTCTTCGCAGGCGAGGCTTCTTTGGAACAAGATTCCGCGCGTGAGCGGCGGCGCGAACCTCATGCTTTCGAACATGGCGCAGCGCACTTTGGCGAACGCCGAAAAGGAAATGTCGCGCCTCAAGGACGAATATCTTTCCACGGAGCATTTTCTTTTGGCGATGACGCAGAATTCGGACGACGTTTCGGCTTTGCTCAAGGAAAACGGAATTACGCAGGACGCGATTTTTCAGGCGCTCAAATCGATTCGCGGCAATTCCAAAATCGATTCCCAAGACCCGGAAAGCTCGATGCGCTCGCTCGAAAAATATTGCGCGGATTTGACGAGCCTTGCTCGCCAGGACAAAATCGACCCTGTGATAGGACGCGACGAAGAGATAAGGCGCGTGATGCAGGTGCTGAGCCGCCGCACAAAAAATAATCCCGTTTTGATTGGCGAGCCGGGAGTTGGAAAGACAGCGGTGGTCGAAGGCCTTGCTTTGCGAATCGCGAAAGGCGACGTTCCCGAAAGCCTCAAAAACAAGCGGCTTCTTTCGCTTGACATGGGCGCGCTCGTGGCGGGGGCAAAATACAAGGGCGAATTCGAAGAGCGTTTGAAAGGCGTGATTGACGAAGTAAAAAAATCCGACGGCAAGATAATCTTGTTTATCGATGAGCTTCATACGATTGTGGGGGCTGGAAGCGGCGAAGGCTCTACAAGCGCGGCGAATCTTTTGAAGCCCGCTCTCGCCCGCGGCGAACTTCGCGCGATTGGGGCGACCACTCTCGACGAATATCGGAAGTACATCGAAAAGGATGCCGCGTTGGAAAGGCGGTTCCAGCAGGTTTTGTGCGCGGAGCCTGACATCGAAAGCACGATTGCGATATTGCGCGGTCTCCGCGAAAAATACGAAATCCATCACGGCGTGCGCATCGAAGACGAGGCGTTGGTTTCGGCGGCCACTCTTTCCGACAGGTACATCACGAACAGGTTTTTGCCCGACAAGGCGATTGACTTGGTTGACGAAGCGGCAAGCCGTTTGAAGATGGAAATCGAAAGCGAGCCTACCGAACTCGACCGAATAGAGCGGAAAATCTTGCAGTTGCAAATCGAAAAGCAGTCGCTCGCAAAGGAAAGTGACGAAGCGAGCAAGGAGCGTCTTGAAAAGCTAAACGGCGAACTTTCCGAATTGGGGCAGAAGCGCGACGCGATGAAATTGCAGTGGCAGAATGAAAAAGCCGCGATTGATTCTTCGCGCGACGCGAAGGAAAAATTGGAAAGCGCGAAATTCGAACTTGAACGGTGCACGTCGGAAGGAAAACTTGAGCGCGCGGCGGAATTGAAATATTCGATAATTCCCGAACTCGAAAAGCAACTGCAATCCGCCGATTCCGACAAGGAGGGAGAATCAGAAAACGCGCCGCTTTTGCGCGAGACTGTGACCGAAGAGGACATAGCCCGCGTGGTTTCTTCATGGACGGGAATCCCCCTGGCAAAAATGATGGGCAGCGAAAAGGAAAAATACATCGCACTTGAAAGCGAACTTCACAAGCGCGTCATCGGGCAGGACGAGGCGGTGCAGGTTGTGAGCGACGCTATCCGAAGAAACCGTTCCGGGCTTTCCGACCCGAACAAGCCGCTCGGAAGTTTTCTCTTCATCGGGCCTACAGGCGTTGGAAAAACTGAACTTGCAAAAACCTTGGCTGACTTTTTGTTCAACGACGAGCGCGCCCTCACGAGAATCGACATGAGCGAATACATGGAAAAATTTTCCGTGAGCCGCCTCATCGGAGCGCCTCCGGGATATGTCGGGTACGACGAGGGCGGGCAACTCACCGAAGCCGTGCGTCGAAGACCATACAGCGTCGTGCTTTTTGACGAAATCGAAAAGGCTCATCCAGATGTGTTCAACGTGCTTTTGCAAGTGCTGGACGACGGGCGGCTGACCGACGGGCAAGGACGAATCGTTGACTTCAAAAACACAATCATCATAATGACTAGCAACTTGGCAAGCGAACTGATTTTGGAAGCCGACACTGACGAAAAACTCGGCGCGATAAAAGGAAAACTGAACGACATTTTGAAAGGCGCGTTCAAGCCTGAGTTCTTGAACCGCATCGACGAAATCGTGATGTTCACTCGGCTCGACAAGGCGTTCATCGCGGAAATTGTCCGCAGCCAGTTGGAGCGCGTGGCGAAACGGCTTGAATCGCATCGCATAAAAATTCAATTCGAAAAAAGCGCGTTGGATTTTCTTTGCGAAAAGGGCTACGACCCCGCCTTCGGCGCGCGGCCTGTAAAGCGCGCGATTCAGACGTATGTGGAAAATCCTCTCGCGAAGGAAATCTTGCGCGGAAATTTTCCCGACGGCAGCGCGATTACTGCCAAAGCGCAAGGAGATGAGATAACGTTCAGTTAATTCTGGCTGATTGAAAACTCCGCGTCCTTGTAAATCGCGCCGCACAGGAATTCCAAAGCCTCGCGCAGTTGCGAGTCGAGTTTCCACGGCGCGTTCAGGACGAGCATTCCGCTTCCCAAAAGATTTGCGGCGGCTTTTTCGGCATTGTTCCCGGGCGCGAATTCCGCCTGCAAGATTTCCGCGTGGACGTTCTGCCTTTTCGCCGCGTCCGCGATTTGGAAAAGCATTTCTTTGATTTGCGTTTTTTTGCCTTCCAAAATCGGATACCAAAGCGCGATGATTCCCGCGCTCCATTTTTTGTGCACGGCGTGGACGGTCTTTGTAACCGAATCGAATTCGTCCAAGTCCTCGTAGGGCGGGTCGATGAGAACCGCGCCGCGCTTGATTTTTGGCGGCGTGCAAGCGGCAAGGTTTTTCAGTCCGTCCGCATGGAAAATTTTTACGGCGCAGCATTCGTTTTTGCCCCGCGCGTTTTGCAGAACCGAATTTCTTTCGAGGGCATTTTCTTCAAGCGATTTTCTTCCGAAAATGTTTTCGCGAAGTTTTTCGATTTCCGCAGGATGAAGTTCGCAGAGAAACAGGCTCGAGTCCCGCCGCATCAAATTGCGTTCGAGCAGGGGCGAGCCTGGATAGCAGGCGATTTTCAAATACGGCGAAACTTGTTCGAGGTAAAATTTCACGCATTCAGGAATTTTTTCTTGCGGAACATTTTCTCCGCCGCTTTCCAAAAATCCGCGCAGTGCCAAGATTCCTTTTTCCGCTTCTAGAGTTTTTTTTGCCGAGGCGGATTCAAGCGAATAGAACGCGCTTCCCGCGTGCGTGTCGAAAAAAGAGTAGGGGGAGTCCTTCGCGTTCAGGTGGCGCAGAATCTGGATGAGCGTGATGTGCTTGAGAATGTCGGCGTGGTTTCCTGCGTGGAATTCGTGCAAATAGCTCAGCATGGCTTTGTTTCATTCAAGCGAATCGATTTCCGAAATCCATGCGTTCGCGGAGGCGTCGCTCGGCATTCTCCAGTCGCCTCTCGGCGAAAGGCTCACGCTTCCCACCTTCGCTCCGTCCGGCATACACGAGCGTTTGAATTGCTGCGAGAAGAATCGCTTGTAGAAAATCTTCATCCAGTGCTGTATCACTTCCGGCGAATACTCTTCTTCCGCGAACGCCTTTTTTGCAAGGAAATAAATTTTGCTTGGCGAAAATCCGAAGCGCAGGATGTTGTACAAAAAGAAATCATGCAGTTCATAAGGGCCTACGATTTCTTCGGTCTTCTGCGAAATGTTTCCTTGTTCGGGCGGAAGGAGTTCGGGACTTACTGGAGTTGCGAGGATGTCAAAAAGAATGCCGCTGAGTTTTTTGTTCTGCCCCCCGCGCGAATTTTCTTTTGCGAATGATTCGGCTTCGCGTTCCACTATGTGGCGGACGAGCGTCTTTGGAATCGAGGAATTGACTCCATACATCGACATGTGGTCGCCGTTGTAGGTGCACCAGCCGAGCGCGAGTTCCGAAAGGTCTCCCGTGCCGATTACAATCGCGCCGTTCTTGTTCGCCAAGTCCATGAGGATTTGCGTGCGTTCTCGCGCCTGCGCGTTTTCGTATGTCGCGTCGTGTATCTTTTCGTCGTGTCCGATGTCCGCGAAATGCCGCAGCACCGAATCCGAAATCGGAATCTCGCGGAGGGTCGCGCCCGTTTCCTTTGCGAGCGCGTAGGCGTTTTCGTAAGTGCGCCCCGTCGTTCCGAAACCCGGCATCGTCACGGCGATGATTCCCTTGCGCTCAAGCGAGCACAAATCGAACGCGCGGCAAACCGCCAAAAGCGCGAGCGTAGAATCAAGTCCGCCCGAAAGCCCAATCACGACGCTCTTTGTGCCTATGTGCCTGATTCTCTTTGCGAGAGCCTGCGCTTGGATTGTAATAACTTCGAGGCAGCGTTCGTCGAGCGCGTCTTTTTCCTGCGGAACAAAAGGATGCTTTTCCAACGCGCGGAAGAAATTCGATTTCCCTTCGAATTTCTTTTCTTTGAGATGGACGCAAATTTCTTTGTGCGCTTTCGCGCGAGATTCGCATTGCGAAAAGGTCGTGCTCCTGATTCGCTCCGCTTCGAGAAGGGAAACGTCGATGTCGGCGAAAATCATCCTGCCTTCGAACGGCGCGCTTTCTGCCAAAATCTTTCCGTTTTCCGAAATCAAATTGTGCCCCGCGAAAACCATGTCCTGCGTGGACTCGTCGCATCCGGCGCACGCGTAGATGTACGCGCAAAAATTCCTCGCCGCCGCGCTTTTCACCAAAAGCCGCCTGTATTCCGCCTTGCCGATTGTCTCGTTGCTCGCGGAAAGGTTCGCGATTACAGTCGCACCCGCCAAGGCGTGGCCCGTGGAGGGCGGAGTCGCGGACCAAAGGTCTTCGCATATTTCGAACGCGATTTTCGCTTCGGGAAAATTATCGGCGCGGATAAGGATGTCGCTTCCAAAAGGAACTTCGGGAAATTTCTTGGAAATGAAAATCGTTTCGCCCGCGTCCGCTCCGCGCAGATTCACCGCCGAAGCAAAATGCCTCGCCTCATAGAATTCGCCGTGATTCGGAATGTAGGTCTTCGGAACGAGGGCGAGAATCTCGCCTTTTTGCAGAATCGCGGCAACATTGTAAAGCGAGCCGCCTTTTTTTACGGGAAGCCCCACGGCGATTATCGTCTGAATGGAAGAAGTTTCTTTCGCTATGAATTCGAGCGCGGAAAGCGCGTTTTGCAAAAGCGTCTCCTGGAAAAAAAGGTCTCCGCAAGTGTAGCCCGTTATCGAAAGTTCAGGCAGCACAAGGAGGTCTGCGTCTTTTGCCGCCGCCTCATGCGCCGCAGTGATTATCTTTTCCGAATTGAACGCAGTGTCGCAGACTTTCAGTTCCACGCTCGCGGCCGCCGCCCGAAAATATCCATAGTTCATACAGACATTCTAGCACATTTTTTCGCCTTGGGCAAGGAGGGGTTTGTGCGAGTAGGGCAGAATGGCGTGCCCCTTTTCGTCTTGCAAGGCTTTTCCTGCCAAAACGCGCGAAAAAGTGGCATCCAAAAAATATTTGCGGAAATACGTGAATTTATTTCCGCAAATAAGCGTGAATTTTTGCGGGAACTCGGAAATTTATTTGCGGAAATACGTTTGCGTTTTTCCGCAAATAAATTCAAGAAATCG
>JAFLSR010000054.1 GCA_022510845.1 Treponema sp. | reverse complement strand
CGTCGTCGCTCAAAAAGCCGATTGTGTCGCTGATAAACGACAGCATCGTGCCGTACTTGAACATCGTGGCGGCGGTGCAGGGATACGCGGACTTCATCGCGGCAGTGGCAGGGAACATCAAGCGCACGAACGACACCGTGGCGCGGCGTGCGGCATCGGGAAAGAAAGAGGAGGAGTAAGACAGTCGGTCATTTCGACACGGTTGCGGTGGCTGAGGTTCTCGAAGCCACGCAACCTGCTCAATGACCGAGCAACGGTGATTGAGGTTCTCGAAATCACCGCTTCGCCGAACGCAGGGGTCTCGGGGTGCAACCCCGAGCGGTGCTGGGAAAGAGAGAGGGTTTGGGAGAGAGGAAACCCCGCTTCCGAGTAGAGGGTGTCCTCTCTCCCAAGACCCACGCGGAAGGCTTTCCGCAAAGAAAAAAAGCCCTCGCATGGCAATGCGAAAAAAAAATACCCCCGCAGTGGGCAACTGCAAAAACAAAAAAAAGGCGTTCAGCCTTTCAAAACAACTGTCGGCGGACATTAAGCGCAAAAGGAGTTCTAGATGATGAACAGAACAAAAACAAAGATTGCCGTGATTGCGGCTATTTTTGTGGCGGTAGGATTCACAAGCTGCGGGGAGACCCTCGCGGAACTTGAATTCAACTCAAACAAGACCATGGTAACGGGCGTGGTGGGCAAATATGATAAAAAACCCACAAAGGCGGTGATTCCCGAGGGCGTAAAGGTAATCGGCGACAGCGCGTTCTACGACTGCGACTCGCTTGCGAGCGTGAAGATTCCAAGCAGCGTGGAGGAAATCGGCAAGGATGCGTTCAAACACTGTTCCTCGCTCAAGAGCGTAACGCTTCCCGAGGGCGTGAAGGAAATCGGCGAGAATGCGTTCTATGAGTGCAAGTCGCTTGCGAGTGTTACTATTCCGGGCAGCGTGGAGGAAATCGGCAAATATGCGTTCTCTCTTTGCGAGTCGCTTGCGAGCGTGACGATTGGGAACGGCGTGAAAGTAATCGGCAATGGCGCGTTCGGTGACTGCCGTTCGCTTGCAAGCGTGACGATTCCCGAGAGCGTGGAGGAAATTGTCAGTTTTGCGTTCGGGCGGTGCAAGCCGCTCAAGAGCATCACGATTCCGAACAGTGTGAAGAAACTGTCAGGATTCGAGGGAACGGGGCTCACAAGCGTGACTATTCCAGGCAACGTGAAGGAAATCGGCTACAATGCGTTCGCGAACTGCAAGTCGCTTGAGAGCGTGGAGATATCTGAGGGCGTGGAGAAAATCGGCAAGGATGCGTTCTTTGACTGCGATATACTTGAGAGCGTGACTATTCCTGCCAGCGTGAAAGTAATCGATGAAAGGGCGTTCGGATTATGCAAGAGGCTCAAGAGCGTTGAGATTCCGAGCAGTGTCACGAAAATCAGCGAGAGGACGTTCCGGGGATGCGAGAGGCTTACGAGCGTTACGATTCCTGCCAGCGTAGAGAAAATCGGCAATACAGCGTTCAAGGAATGCACGTCGCTCAAGAGCGTTACGTTCCAGGGAACAAAGGCGCAGTGGAATGCGATATTCAAGGAATGGCATGACATAGGTAAGTTTGCCGTCCAGTGCACGGACGGAGAACTTCCATCGCAGCAGTGGTGATTTTGTAGGCGGGGGCGTTGCCCCTCGCCGGCATCCGCTCCGTGTATGCGGAGCGGGCATTTTAGGTTCTATTGCTTTTATTTCTAGGAGAAAATTATGGCAAAAGAGAAAAAAGAATTGACTAAAGCGATTATCGAGGGCGCGTTCAAAGAATACAAAGAACTGCGGAAGAAGCCGAACGCCCGCGCCCTTTCGTGGGAGCACTGCATATCGCAGTTCGCCGCGGCGTTCGCCAATCCCAAGAAGTCCGCATCCGACGAAAAGACGGTGGACCTGCTTTCCCTGCACCTGGGCTTCTACCTTGCCAGTTGGGGAATGGAGCGGAACTCCAAACTGATGGACTTTGACTACAAAATCCACGCTCCTTTCGTGCGAGTTCTCTTGGGCTATTCCGACCTCTTCCGCAAGGATTTGGCTGACTTCCGCGACCCCAAGGCGATGGAAAGGTTCACGGAAATGCACAAAGCGGTTGAGAAGCACTGCTCGCAGTTCAGCGAGGCAAAAAGCTACAATGCCAGCGACATCCTCGTGAGCAAAATCATACTGGGCACGCTCGGCATCGCGCCCGCCTACGACCGCAACGTGAAGAAAACCGTGAAAAAATACGGCATCTCTAGCGGCACGTTCAGCCCCACGGCGTTCAAGGAACTTGCCCATTATTTTACGGAAAACTGCGCGGACATCACGGAGCGGATGACAAATGAAATGCAGAAACTGTGCCCGCACTACACCCGCGCCAAAGTCATAGACGGCATCCTGTGGATTCTCGGACGGGATGCATAGAAAAAGGCATGATGATTGTCAGCGATGCGGCGGTTTCGACTGCCGAAAAAAAGGAGGTGGCAGGAAGAAAACATCTGTACATGAGCCGCGCCTACGGTGTAACGCGCGGAAGGATGAAAGGCGTGGCAACGCCGCGGCTTTCTGGCAACGCCCGGAACAGGGCAAGAACATATTTTCTATTAGGAGAAAAACAATGAGGAAATTTGCAAAGATTATGGCAGTGCTGCTCGCACTGGGGTGGTTGGCGGCATCGTGCAGTGCCGAGAAAAAGGCCGTCACGAAATGGAGTATGACAATTGTAGAGACAGTGTATTTTACTTTCTACAACGATGGCACGGCGGAGTCGTCAAACTCAGGTAATGACGATGTTACGCATTATACGTACACCGGCGACACCCGAAAGAACGGCACTATCACGCTAGATGACGGGACAGAAAAATTGTCTGGGGTAATATCGGGAGATACGCTTGTCATAGGTGGTATTCTTACTTTTACAAAAATGAAATAATAGTTTTTGTCATGCCGTCCGCCCGGGCGGCATAGCAACACTAGAGCCGTCCGCCTCGCGCTGACGGCTCTTTTTTGCCTCGGGGCAGGGTGCGCGATGTTCCTGCCCGCGCCTTTCGCTTTTCCGCGCCGTTCCCCCTCCCTTGCGAACTCCCTCCGCGTGTTGACAAAATCTCTCATTTGCACGATATTACTATTTATGAAAAAGCTTTCGCGCGGATTTTTGGAGACGCTTTCTTCGATAGAGTTGATTCGCCTTGCGGACGAGTACGGAATCGACATCCCCGACGACTTGAGCCGCCAGTTCATAATCGGGGACCTGATTCAGCTGGGCGAGGAACTGGAACGCTCCGAGAACGCGAAGGAATCCATCGTGCTTTCCGACGAAAAGGCGATGAACGTGGACACGCTCCCGAAAACTTACAACGAAACTAAAATAGACACCGTGCTCCGCAATCCCGTCTCGCTCTTCGTGTGGTGGGATTTGGCGGAGTCGCTCGTTGAAAGGGTCACCGAGACCTTCGGCGCGCTCTCGCTCGCGGTCTGCTTCTTCGAGGACGAGAGCGGCGAAAAGCCCTGCGGCACGTTCGACATCAAGATTTCGCTCGAAGACCGCGAGCAGTACGTGATAATTCCCGCCGGAAAGAAAATCGTGCGCGTGGATTTGGTCTGCGAGTGCGACGGAAGGAAGGACACGCTCGCCTTTTCCCGTCCGCTCCCATTGCCGCAGACCCCGCAAATCGTTTCGATGAGGCCGGGCGAAAAGCTGGACATTCCGCCCGTCATGGAAATCTCGGGCGTCGCCGCCGCGCTCCGCGGCCACTACAACGAATACAGGCAGTCGTTCTATTGATTTGATTGAACACAGGGTAATGAGATGGGAACGAAAAATTTGTTTTTTTTGATAAACCTACATCATCCGTACATCAGGCTCGAAAAAAAGGACTTCGCGAAATTCGAGGAAGAAGGCTCTCTGATTTTCAGGCACATTTCCGACGCGTGCATTCCGCTCCTGAACCTGATTTCCAAATTCGAAAGGGAGCGGATGAACGTGAAGTTCGCGCTGGTCTTTTCGGCTTCGCTGTGCGCCCTCCTGGGCGATGACGAAATCAAGAAGGGCTACAACAAGTATTTGGACGCGCTCATCGATTTCGCCAAGAAGGAGGCCGCCCGCGTCAAGGGCAATCCCGCGCTCGGAAGAATCGCCGCCGCGAACCTTGAGTCCGCGCTCGAAAAGAAGCGCTCGTTCAACGAGGTCTACCATTGCGACCTGCTCGGGGCGTTCGCCAATTTCGCGCAGCGCGGCTATGTGGAAATCCTCGCCACTTGCGGCACGTATCTTTTCATGCCGCATTTTTCGGAGATGCGCGAGGTGCTGAACGCGCAGGTGGAGAGCGGGCTTTATTCCATCCGCGAGTATTTCGGGAATACGCCGGCGGGCTTTTTCCTTCCGGAAATGGGCTACGCGCCGGGAATCGAGGACGTGCTCAAGAATTACGGCGTGGGCTACACCGTGCTTCCTTCGCAGAGTTTCCTGTTTTCCGAGACCCTTCCCGAAAAGGGAATCTTCATGCCGGCGCGTTGCGGGAATTCCCTCACCGTCTTCGCGGCGGAGGAATTCCGTCCCGCGCTTTCGGGCGGCTACAAGGACAGGTCGAAGGATTTGGCGTGGGAGCTTTCGCAAAAGGAGCTTTCGCCGTTCGTCAAGGGCGCGAGAAAGGCGACTGGCTTCTCATACAAGAACCGCGATGACGGCGTGTACAGTCCGAAGTCCGCGCTTTCGTGCGCCAAGCAGGACGCGAAGAAATTCCTCGAAGAGAAGAAATCCCTGCTCGCAAGGGCGCAGGAAATCCTCGGAAGCGATTGCGACGTCTCGCTCGGGATTTATTTCAGCCAGCATGTTTTCTCGCGCGAATGGGCGGAAGCCTTCGACTTTTTGGAGACGCTCGTCCGCGCCTCGCTCTCTTCCGAAGTGAATGTCTGCGGCTTTTCAGACTTGCTCGACGGAAAGTCGGGCATGCAAAAAATCGCGCCGTATCCCGCCGCGTATTCAGGCTCGCCCTACGGCGAGAACCTCATCACGAGCGAAAACAGCTGGATGCTGCGCTACATTCGCAAGGCGAGCGAGCGCATCGTGGACTTGGTTTCGCGCTTCCCGAACGACAGCGGCTTGAAGGCGCGGCTTCTCAATTTGGGCGCGCGCGAGCTGATGCTTGCCCAAGACTGCTCGCTTGCGCAGATGGTAGGCTCGCACACCTATGCCGATTTCGCCTCGGAATTTTTCAGGCGGGGAGTGGTCTCGTTTTCCAACGTCTTTGATTCCCTCGGCTCGAACACCGTCAGCACGGAATGGTTCTGCGACCTGGAAAAGCGCCACAAGATTTTCCCCTGGATGAATTACCGCATTTTCTCAAAAAAACGGTGAGCCTTTTGCGCGGCGGGAATGACGGAATTCCGTGCGCCTTGCCACGCGCGGATGTTTTCGCAACGCCGCCGCTTCGCGACAAGGGGCAAGGCACGGCTTCAACGCGTTGGCGCATAAGAAAGCGTCAATTTGCAATGAAACGCTAATGATTTCGGGCTATTTTGGCGAAAAATTTTAATACCAGTACAAATCTGTCGCAAAACTCGTTTTTGCGATTCTAGTTCACAGGAGAAGATTATGACGAAAGAGCAAAAGGACAAGGCTGCGAAAATCTGGGGCGATGTGAAGGGCGGCCTCGAAAAGGGCTACGCCGCGTCAAAGAAGGGGCTTGCGAAGGCAGGAGTCGCGCTTCAAAAATTCAGCGACAAGAGCGTCGTGGCGGTAGAGAAAAAGCAGGCGGAATCAAAGCGCAAGAAGGCGTACACGAAGTTGGGCGAAGTCGCCGCGAAAAAACTTTCTGCAAAGACCGCCGAGTCGCTTTCTGCTTCGGACGAAGAAGTTTCCGCGCTGCTCAAAGAGATTTCCGCGCTCAACAAGGAAATCTCCAAGTACGAAAAACAGCTGAAGGAATTCGAGGACTCGGGAAAATCCGCCTCCAAAACTCCTGATGCGAAAAAGGCGTAGCCAAAGAAGGCGAGGCTGAGCACGCCAAAGGCGCGTGCGCAAATCCCCGAACGTTTTTTCGGAAGCCCCTTGCGAATGTTTGCCTCCGCGAGTTTTCGCGCTTCTTTTTCGGAAGCCCCTTGCGGAAGCGAAAAAAAAACGAAAAAAAATGAAATTTTTTGCGCAAAGGGGTTGACGAAAAAGAAGCGGCGTGATAATATGCCATTTACTCGCCCCTCTGGGCGCGGTCATTGAAAGGGA
>JAFLSR010000053.1 GCA_022510845.1 Treponema sp. | reverse complement strand
CGGAGTCCGTCCTGCTCAAAAATGACGGCGGAATCCTGCACTCGAACTTCCCGCCAGAGAGAACCGCGTATTTTCAAGATTATCTCAAGCAGATTTACGCAGGCATAACCGCGCTCCGCAATCTTGATGCACTGGAGAGCGCGTGATGCCGGTCTATCTTCGCGCGGCAGGTTACAAGGTCTACTTCTGGTCGAACGAGCAGGGCGAACCCGTCCATTTTCATGTGACGAAAGGTGCGCCCGACAAAAACGACACGAAAATCTGGGTGCTTTCAAACGGCTCGTTCAGGGTGGCGCACAATAAGGGGCGCATCCTGGAGCGCGACCTCTCGCGCATTTTCTCCGTGATGCAGAATTATTCCTTGGATTTCATAAATTTTTGGAAAACCTATCACGGCGGAGACGCACGGTTTTACGAATGATTGCTGCGCCTTTCATCGCCAAGTCAGTTTTGGCTTTTTATTGGAGTTGATTTTGATATGAAAAAACTTTTCAAGATTTCGATTCGATTTTTTGTGCCGCTTTTTTTCAGTTTGAATTTTGTGTTTCCCGCGAACCTCCCGGACGACATCACTTTTTGGAGCGACTTTCCGCACGAAATTTTGGCGGACGCGATTGTGGAGAAAATGAGCGATGAAGAATTGTATTCGCAAATCTTGATGTTCGGCTGGGCGGGGGCAGAGCCTTCGCGCCTTTTGAATTCTTGGGTGAGCGAGCGCGGCTTGGGAAGTGTGAAAGTTTTCGGTTGGAACACGGACAACATTCGTCTTGTGGCGCGTTCGGTCAAATCGCTTCAGCAAAAGGCTTTGGCGCGGCGTTTTAAAATTCCGCTTTTCGTTGCCACCGACCAAGAGGGAGGCTGGATTCGGCACGTCAAAGGGAGCACGAGCGTCACTCCCGGAAACATGGCGATTGGCGCAAGCGGTTTTCCGCGCGATGCATACTATTCCGGATTCTACATCAACCGCGAGATTGCCGCGTTGGGAATAAATATGAATTTCGCGCCGACAGTTGATTTGTACACGGACAAGCGTTCGACGATAATCGGGACGCGCTCGTTTGGAGAAGATCCGCGCAATGCGGGAATTCTCGGAGTCGCGTTCGCGCAGGGAAGTTTGGATGCCGGCGTAATTCCCACCGCAAAGCATTTTCCGGGACACGGCGACACTCCGAACGATTCCCACGGACTTTTGCCCAGCATTCAAATCGACATGGACACTTTTGAAAACCGCGAACTTGTTCCGTTCAAATATCTGATCGAGGCGGGTGTGCCTGCCATTATGTGCGGCCATTTGAGTTTTCCGAAAATTCGCGCCAACGGAGAGCCTGCCTCTTTGTCTGAATTTTTTCTGACCGAAATCTTGCGCAATCGACTTGGCTTTGAAGGCCTCATCATCACGGACGACATGATGATGAACGGCGGCACGCTTTATGCAGGCTCTCTTTCGGTGGCGTTCAGGATGGCGATTGAGGCGGGCAATGATTTGGTGATTTCTTCGACCACGGCGCAATTGGACGAACCGCTTTGGAGCGTGAATCTGCGTTTGATGAAGACCGACGAAAAATTCCGCGAAAAGGTGAAGGCTGCCGCACGCCGCGTTATTTACGAAAAATTGAAATATTTCAAAGGAACAAACCCCGCCCCGCTTTTTCCCGACGAAAACAAAATCTCTGAAAGAATTCCCGACAAGGACGGCGAGAAATTTTTCTTTGAGCAAGCCTGCCGCTCGATTACAGTGCATCGCAGAAATTCTTCGGGAATGAAAAAATCCGATTTCGGAAGGGTTCTGCTTTGCGGAAGCGAGCCGCAGTTTTTTTCTTCGGGAAAAGAGCGATGGCCCGATTCAGGTGAATTCCGCTTTAGTTATTCTATGGGGCCGAACGAAACGCAATGGACATCGGACAACATCCTGCAAACCGCTTCACGCTACGACACGATAATTTTTTGCGTGGCGGACGCGAACAGTGCGCAAGCGGCGCAGGCTTTGAGGACGCTTGCGCGGCAAGGAAAGCGCGTGATAATTTTTGCGATAATGTCGCCTGTCTTCGTTGCGAACTTTGATTGGGCGGATACGGTTTTGCTCGGATACAGTTATTCGCCATACACTCTGGATGCGTTGGTAGGCGCGTGCGCGGGCGAATTCGAGCCGAAGGGAACAGAGCCAATAAGCGGCAACTGAATTCGCGAATGACGATGAGGCGACGAAAAATCTTTAGCCCGTGCGTGAACGCGCCTTTGACAAAACGCCTTCTTTGTTGTAGAATGGTTTTATGGACGGACTTGAACTTCTTGACAAGGCGATTCGGCGCGTGCCGGATTTTCCGAAAGAGGGAATCCTCTTCTACGACATCACGAGCATTCTCGTAAATCCCGAGGCGTTCCGCTTTTGCATCGACAAGATGGCAGAAATCTACAAGGACAAGAAAATCGACGCGGTGGCAGGAATTGAATCGCGCGGCTTTTTGTTCGCAGCGCCTTTTGCCGAACGGCTTGGTATTCCTTTGATTCTAATTCGAAAAAAAGGAAAACTTCCCGGAGACACCTATTCATGTTCCTACGCGCTTGAATACGGAACGGCGGAAATCGAGGCGCACAAGGCTGACATTCAGGCGGGAAAAAATTACCTTGTCGTGGACGATCTCATCGCCACCGGCGGAACTTTGTGCGCAGCAAAAAAAATCATCGCGCAAGGCGGCGGAATCGTTACGGACTTTTTCGGCGTAATCGGGCTTCCCGACTTGAATTACGAAAAGGCACTCGCCGGCGACCATGTTACGACGCTAATAAATTATCACGGCGCGTGAGCACGCGCGGTGGCGCGTTCCGCACGGCATTCAGCGAAATTCTACGCGCGCGCAATCGCCGAAGCCTTCTTCGCTTCGCTTGTAATCGCGTTCCAGTCGCGTGCTTCGATGAATTCGTTTTTCACAAGCCAGCTTCCGCCCACAGCCAAAACGTTCGGCTTTTTTAGGTAAAGCGGCGCGTTTTGCTCGCTTATTCCGCCAGTCGGAACGAATTTGATTTGCGGAAAAGGACCTTTCATCGCATCCAAAAATGCAGGGCCTCCAAGAATTTCGGCTGGAAAGAATTTCAGCACTTCGCAGCCTTCCAAAGCGGCTCGCGCGATTTCCGTGGGAGTTGCCACGCCTGGAATCACTGCGATTCCGCGCTCCTTGCAATATTCTACGATTTCCAAGTTCGTTCCGGGACTCACGATGAATTTCGCGCCGCAAGCAATCGCTTCCTTCGCCTGCGAGACTTCGGTCACCGTGCCCGCGCCCGCAAGGATTTCCGGGCATTCCGCGCTGACGGCGGAAATCGCCTTCGACGCGGCGGCAGTCCTGTAAGTTATTTCGATGATTTTTATTCCGCCTTCGAAAAGCGCGCGCGCAACAGGCGCGGCACATTCCGCGTCCGCGATTGTCGTCACCGGAATAATCTTGCTTTTTTCCATCAGTTCAAAAATTTCGTTCATGCTTTTATTGTATCACGATTTTTCGGAAAATGGAAGATGCGCAAAAAAAATATCGAATCTGCGTCCAAATTTGCGCAGAAATGCTTGTGCGGCAGAAAATTTTTGCAGTTTTTGCTTGACTTTTTTTGCGGAATAGCGCATAATTTTCATAAAACATCATCAAAAAGTATAAAAGCGTATTAAATGCGGCTTGTTGGAGAAAACCGTGGAAGACGACATTCTTACAATCGAAGAAGTTGCCAGTTACTTGCGCGTTTCGGAGCGCACTGTCTATGATTGGGCGCAAAAGGGCGAGATTCCTTCAGGAAAAATCGGCACGGTCTGGCGTTTCAAAAAGTCCGAAATCGAACGCTGGGTGAACGAGAGGCTTTCATCGAATTCGCGCCTCGCGCCTTCAAACACGACGATTCAAATAAAGAACATCCTTTCTCCGTCCCGCGTGATTTTCATAAAACAGTCCACAAAACGCGACGCGCTCACGGAATTGGCTGCGAATTTGGGACAGGCTCCGCAAGTCAAATTCGAACGCGAATTGCAAAGCGAAATCCTAAAGCGCGAGGAATTGATGTCCACCGCCATCGGGCGCGGCATCGCGATTCCGCACGTCCGCCTTTCGAGCGTGACTGATTTGGTGATGTCGGTGGGAATATGCAATCCGCCCATTGCCGATTTTCAGCCGATGGACGGGCTTCCTGTGAGCATTTTGATTATGATTGCCGCGGCATACAACCAGCATTCTTATTATTTGCAGACCCTTTCGTATTTGAGCGGAAAATTGAAAAACACCGAATTGCGCGATTCGCTTTTGGCTGCGAAAACGGAAGAGGAAGTGTACAAACTTTTGGCAAGCGAATAATCAACTTTTCGAGGCGAGAAAATTGAAATTTTTCTTCGCTCGCAAAAATTCTCGCCCATTTATTGTCATTTCTCTCTTCGCTACGAAATGATTTTTTTACTGCGAAAAAACTATGCTTTCTTCAGTGTTAAAAATTAAGGAATGTTTAAAGTTTGCGTCGAAATGCCGCCGCAAACTTTAATTTCGAGAATTTCCGCTTCGCAGAAATTCTCGCCTATTCACTGCGATTTTTCGCTTTGCTACAAAATCGCTTTTTTGCGAGCGAAGAAAATTGAAATTTTTCTTCGCTCGCAAAAATTAAGGAAGGTCAACGCTTATCCATTTGCTCGTTTCGGAATGTTCCTGCGCGACAAGCCCTGGCTCGACGTGCGCCGTGGTTTCGCACAAAAGATAGTTCGTTCCGTCCACATTGATTCGCGCGCCTGCGCCCGCAAGGTCGAAGCCGCAGATTGCGTGCGAATATTCCATCGAAACAAAAAGTTCGGTTTTTACGCCGTAATGTTCCATCAGGACGCACAGCAAAAGCGAGCGGCTGTCGCAATCCGAGCCTTTGTCTTGCATGACGCTCGCAAGGTCGTTGAAGTCGCTTGAGTTTTGGTTGCGGTTATACTGAAAATCTTGAACCCACGCCAAAAGTTTTTTCAGCATCTCGAATTTTTGCTGCGTGTTTTGCGTTTTCAACGGGCGTTCGGAGAGCGCGTTGTGGATGTCCTTCGCAGCGTCGTCCAGCCTTGAATACGCCTCGCGGAAAATTAGGCGGTAATAACGCTGCCACGCTTCTTTCCAATTTTTCCTTGAGGCGTAGAGTGTGAGCACGCTGAACTCCCGCGCGATGAGAAAACTCGCCGAGTCGCTTGCTGTGTCAGGGATTTTCGTGAAAATCTTTTTTCCGTCGATTTGAAGCGCGATGTCCTTTTTTTGCCCGGCGGGAAAAGCGTAACTCGTTATTAGTCCTGGCTTTCGCCAGTCGTCTTCTTCGATTACGAGTGAATCAAGCGCGCTTATTATGAATTGCAGGACATCGTTCGAATTTTCGTTGTCGGCGTAGCATAGTACAACGATGTCCGCGCCGCTTTTCGGAAGGCTTGCCGAAATGCCCCAGCCGCTTTGAGCCGTCTTGTTTCCCGGAATTTGGAACGAATAGTTCGCAACTGAAACTTGACGTTCGTGCCACAAAAATCCGTCGATTTCGCCATCGGCGTTCAGTTTGTTGAGCGTGTCTTCCATTGCCAAATCGTTGCGCTGAAATTTTCCGCTCGGAAAAATTTTTATCGCAAGTCGCACTTTCATAAAATCGTGCTCGAAAAAATAAGAAAGCCCGTCATCGGTGGCGTCGGAAAGGAAGAACCCTTCCGGCAAATCGAGCGTCCATCCGTAAAGGCTTGAGGAAAAAAGTTCAGCGCGGGAAACGCCGCAAAAAATCGCGAACGAAAGAAGTGCCGCAAAAATCTTTTTGGAAAATCTCATATTGTCTCCGAAACTTTGAATGCATCTTGATTTTTAATGATGAAAAAAGTTTCAACTTTCTTCATCATTAAAAAAGCCGTTTCGCAGCGAAGTTAGAAACGGCAGTAAATACACGAGTTTTCGAAGAAAACTCGAAATTAAAGTTCGCGACAACACTCTGTCGCAAACTTTAAACGCACTTGCAAAATCCGAATTTATTCTATATCATTTTAACAAAAATGAAAAGCGAAAAGATACCGATTATCTACGAGGATTCTGAAATTTTTGTCATAAACAAAAGGCAGGGGCTTGCGGTGCAGGGCGGCGCGGGAATTTCGCACAGCGTGGATTCCGACTTTGCGGCGCAAGTCGGGCAGAAAATTTATTTGGTGCATCGTCTGGACAAGGAAACTTCGGGCCTTTTGCTCTGCGCGAAAAGCCCTTCCGCCGCCGCAAAATGGACGCGCGTTGTTGGCGAAAAAAACGCGGAAAAAGAATACAAAGCTTTGTGTTTGGGCGCGATGGAAAATCCCCGTGGAAAAATTTCTTCCGACATATCGGAGCGCGGTGCAAAAAAACGCGCTGAAACTTTTTACGAGACTGAAAAAATTTTTGAGATTCCGTGGGAAAGTTTCGGAG
>JAFLSR010000052.1 GCA_022510845.1 Treponema sp. | reverse complement strand
TGGCGCGAAGCGTTGCCGTAGGCAATGAAACCACGGAAAGCCCGACCGTGCGGAGTCGGAAACATCTGCGAGTTTTTATGGTTTTCGGTAGCGTAGCGAACGAAAATGCGAGCGGTGCGAGCAAATTAAAAACTCGGTAGCAGGGCGAAGCCCTGCGTACGGAGCACGGGAGCGCCCAGTTGAAGATTCAATAAAAATGAAAAACAAAACTCGCGGCTCTTTGCCGATGCTCCACCTTGTCCTTCCTTTGGCGGGGGAGCAACTTTTAAGAATTCTCGTTTCACTTGCCGACACTTTTATGTTGAGCACTTATTCCGACCATGCCGTGGCAGGGGTGGGGCTTGTTTCGCAATATATGTTCTTTCTCCAGATTTTGTTCAACGTTGTGGCAGTCGGAAGTTCAATCGTTTTGGCGCAATATCTGGGGGCTGAGCGTTCGCGCGACGACTTGAACAATATTTCGAAAGCAAGCGCGCTGATGACGACTGCGGTTGCGCTGTTTTTGTCGGCGGCGGTGTTTTTGGGAAGCGGTCCGCTTTTGAATCGCTATTCGCTTGAGGACGATGTGCGTTCTTTTGCGCACGAATATTTTTTGATTTTCGGCGGCGCGGGCGCGGTTTTCAATGCGTTCAGTTTGCTGCAAAGTTCAATGCTTCGTTGTTACGGTTATGCCCGCGAAGCGTTGATTGTTACGTTCACTGCGAATCTTGTCAATGTCGTGGGAAACGCTATTTCGCTCTATGGTTGGTTCGGGCTTCCTGTATTCGGGGTGCGCGGCGTGGCGGTGTCTTCGGCGTTTTCTTCCGTGGTGTCTTGCCTTATGCTCGCCGCGATGATTCGCCGCAGAAAGGAAATCGCGTTCGACTTGCGGAAAATATTTTCCGTTCCGAAAAAATTCTTCCGCCTGATTTTGTCGGTGGGAATTCCTACGGCGGGAGAAAACCTTTCTTACAATGTCTCCCAAATCGCAATCATGGCGATGATTTCTTCGCTCGGAACTTCCGCGATGTCGGCGCAAGTCTACACCATGACAATCGTGCGCTTTGTCTATGCAATCGCGATTGCGATTGGCGGCGCGGTTCAGATAAAGGCGGGGTGGTATGTGGGCGCGCATCAGAGTGATGAGGCGTACAAAAAAATCATGCTGTATTCGCTTTGGGCGACCGGCACTTCTATGTTCTTGGTCGTCGTTTTGAACTTGATAAAGATGCCCGTCATCTCGATTTTTACGGACGATTCGCAAATCATAAAAATGGTTAGCGAGCTTTTGCGCGTTTCGATTTTTCTGGAATTCGGACGCTCGCTCAATTTGATTTATGTGGGCGCGTTGAAGGGCGCGGGCGATGTGCGCTTTCCGGTTTTGTACGGAATCTTTTCGAATTGGTGCGTGATGGTTTTGCTGGCGTATGTCTTGGGAATAAGATTCGGGTTCGGAATAGTCGGATGCTTTTTGGGAATCGCCACGGACGAGACGACGCGCGGCATTGTGATGTTCTTCCGCTGGAAAAGCAAGCGGTGGATGCAAAAGAATTTGGTGTGAAGGGGCGGGGGAAGGTCGCCGCTTTTTTTTGAAGGGCTGGAAAAAATCTGTCGCCCGCCACGCATCTCATTGAAATTCTTTCCTTGAAACTTTTTACAAATTCCTATTGACACATTTTTCCTTTGAATGTATATTGTGCTTACTGTGTTTCTATTTATAGAAACATCAAATTTGAATTTCCGGGAAATGAATTTATGGAAAAACGAAACGATTCAATTTATGTCTGCATATCAAGCGAGCGTTACACGCCGTTCTCGCTCGCGAAAAAAATCGGGGCAAAGGCGATTTTGGAATCCGCGAGCTTCAACAAGGGGCGCGAGCGTTACTCAATCATAATGGCGGAGGAGGCGTTCAAAATCGTTCAGGATGAGGAAGGTGTCGCCTTTTTGATTGACGGACGCAGGCTTCCATTTTACTCCGCGCAGAAGCAGGACGCGGACATTCTGGACGCGCTTGTCTATGTCGCAGCGCAAAACGAGTGCCAGGTCAAGGAAATCCCGCTACCTGCGAGCGGCATCGGATACCTTGGCTATGAATTCGCGCAGAGATGCGACAGCATCCACCTTGAGAACCAGTTTGACGAGTTGCGTCTGCCAGAAAGTTGCTTTGTGGCGGGGCACGTCTACATCGTCTTTGACCATTTCACCGAGAAGCTGCACATTTTCGGGCTGAACTACGCGGAAAGGCAGATTGATTTGAGAAAAAAAATCGATGGACTTGTTCAGAAACTGAACAACATGGATTTCTCATACATGGAGCAGACCGAGGAGGCCGAGCCTTACAAGATAATCACGAACGAGGAACAGAGCAAAAAAGAATACTGCGAGAAAGTCGAAAAGCTCAAGGAGCGCATTATTGCGGGCGACATAATTCAAGCCGTGCCGTCGCGCCGCGTCCAGATTGAGTGCGGCTCAAGTGCGCTGGAGATTTACCGCAGGCTCAGGATGCTCAACCCATCCCCGTATCTTCTTTACATTGATTTCGGGGATTTCCAAATTGCGGGCGCGTCACCTGAAAGCCTTGTGCGCGTTGTAGGCGGTCGCGCGTCAATCCATCCCATTGCGGGAACGATAAGGCGCGGCAAGAACGAGGCCGAGGACGAGAAACTGAAAATGCAGTTGCTCGCAGACCCGAAAGAGAACGCCGAGCATCTGATGCTCGTTGACCTTGCGAGGAACGACCTTGGGCGCGTCTGCGCTCCCGGAAGCGTGAGAGTGAGCCAGTTCATGGAAACCGAGACGTTCAGCCACGTTATTCATCTTGTGAGCAATGTCGAGGGAAATGTCGCCGAGGGCGTTGAGCCGATTCAGGTTCTGCGCTCGTCATTTCCCGCCGGAACTGTGAGCGGCGCGCCAAAAATCAGCGCGATGCAAATCGTGTCCGGTCTGGAAAAAATAAAAAGAAGATTCTATGCCGGGGCAGTCGGCTATGTGCGTCCGAACGGAGACCTTGACTTCTGCATAACGCTCCGTTGCGCAATTAAGCAGGGAAAAATCTGGACGCTCCAGGCAGGCGGCGGAATCGTCTACAATTCCAATCCCGAGCGCGAGTTCGAGGAGACGAACGAAAAGATGGGCGCGCTTCTCGCGGCGTTCAAAATGGCAGACTGATATTGGATTGCGGCGGATTGATTTCGCCCGCAGTTGCGATTTTATTTGTGCGCATAGCAACAAGTTGCTTGCGCACACGCAAAAAAGTGGTCGCGATTTTGAAAAATCGCTCACACTTTTTTTTAGGAGGAAAAATGATTCTTGTTCTTGACAATTACGATTCATTCACATACAACGTCGTCCAAGCTCTGGAATGTTACGGAAGCGAGGAAGTCAAAGTTTTCAGAAGCGACAAAATCTCCGTTGCCGAGATTGAGAAGCTGTCGCCGTCATATCTGGTGATTTCACCGGGCCCTGGACGGCCTAGCGAAGCCGGAGTGAGCGAGGAGGCAATCAAGCATTTCGCAGGAAAAATCCCGATTTTGGGAATCTGCCTTGGCCATCAGGCGATTGCGGAGGCGTTCGGCGCGAAAATCGTCCAGGCAAAATTCATCAAGCACGGAATCGTGGAGGAGATGGATTTGGACGGCAAAGGTCTTTTCCGCGCCATCGGAAAAAAAGGAAAATTCACGCGCTATCATTCGCTTGCGGTCGATGAGTCCACTTTGAACGACGATTTTGAAATCACGGCGCGCGCATCCGACGGCGAGGTCATGGGAATCCGCCATAAAAAATATGACATCGAAGGCGTGCAGTTTCATCCCGAGTCAATTGCGAGCGCGGACGCGGAGATTTTTTTCAAGTCGTTTTTGAACTATCGCCGCGAGAACCTGAACACTAGCGTGTATCTGAACCAGCTGATTTTCAAAAAGGACCTTTCAGAAGAGCAGGCTGAATTCTTCATGGACATAATGACAGACGGAATGATGGACGAGCGCGTCATGGCGGCGATTCTTGTGGCGATGGCGGCAAAAGGAGTGTCGTCCTCTGAAATAACCGGATGCGCCCGCGCGATTCTGAAAAAGAAAAAGGCGTTTCCGATGAAACTTTCCGGGCACGCGGAAATTGTCGGCACTGGCGGCGACGGAAAAGGAAGCTTCAACATATCGTCTCTTTCTGCGATTGTTGCGGACGCGTGCGGACAGAGCGTCATAAAGCACGGAAACCGCGCGGTCTCGTCAAAGTCGGGAGCGGCGGATTTTTTTGAGGCACTGGGCATCAACATAAACGGAAATCCTGAGAAAACCGCGCGCCTTGCGCAGGAGACAGGCTTCGCGTTTTTGATGGCGCCGGTCTACCACTCCGCGATGCGCTATGCCGCTCCGGTGAGGAAACTTCTTGGCGTGAAGACAATTATGAACGTACTTGGACCGCTTCTCAATCCGTCTTGCCCTGACTATCAGGTGCTCGGAGTCTATTCGCCGGATTTGCTTGAAAACTACGCGCGCTCGGCAAAGGCGCTCGGCGCAAAGCGCGTGATGGTCGTGGCGAGCCGCGATGGTTACGATGAGATAAGTCCGTGCGCGCTCACAGATGTCTTTCAGATTGATGAGAACGGAAAGGAAAACCGCTATGTGATAGACCCAGCGAAATTCGGAATTGAGGGCGCGAGCGAGGACGAACTTTTGGGCGGCGATGGCAAGGAGAACGCCCGCCTTGCGATGGAAATTCTGAGCGGAAAAGGCAGGAAGACAATCCGCGCGTCAATCGGGCTGAACGCCGGCGCGGTCCTGTATTTGAGCGGAAAAGCCAAAACGCTGAAAGACGGATACGACATGGCTCTCGGCGCGATTGATTCGGGTGCGGCGTTGAAAAAACTCTCCGAGATTCAGAGCGTGTCAAAAAAGCTGGAGGAATAGATGGCGGCCGATATAATCAGTCAGATTGTAGAAAAACGAAAATCTGACATCGCGCAAAAAGGCTTCTCTTTTGGACACGAAATTCCCAAAGAGCGTTCCCGATCGCTCCATCCGTTTCTCGATGAGAAAGGCGTGATTCTTGAGGTGAAGCGGGCGTCTCCTAGCAAGGGCGACATCGCGCCCGGACTTGACGCATCCGCCACTGCGAGCGTTTACGAAAAGGCGGGGGCAGGTGCAATCAGCGTGCTCACCGAGGAGAACTTTTTCAAAGGAAGCCTTGATGATTTAAAGAGCGTCTGCGATTCGGTTGACTGCGCGGTTCTGCGAAAGGATTTTTTGATTTATCCCGAGGAAATCGAAATCGCGTACAAATGCGGCGCGGACGCGGTTCTGCTTATTGCGCGGATTTTGGAAAAAGAAAGCCTTGTAAAAATGCTCTCAAAATGCGCCGCGCTCGGAATGACTGCGTTCGTTGAGCTGCGCCTTGAATCAGATTTGCAGCGGCTGTCGTCCGCGCTGAAAGAAGCAAAGGGCGTGAAAATCGTCTGCGGAGTCAATTCGCGGGATTTAAAGGATTTTTCAATCGACCTTCTTTCGCCGTCCGTTTTTTTGCCAAAGATAAAAGCCGCGCTTGGCGACGTGCCTGTTGTCTTTGAGAGCGGAATCAGGACGAGCGATGCGGCAGGCTTTGCGGGCAGTCTCGGCTTTGAGGGGCTTCTGCTCGGAGAGGCGGCCGCGCGGAATTCGCTTGTGGCAAAAGATTTGGTCGCGGCATTCCAAAAAGCCGCGCCGTCAAAATCGGCGGCGTTCTGGAAAAATTATTCGGAGAAACTGGCGGGAAAATCCGCGGAAAAAAAATCGCCATTCGTGAAAATCTGCGGACTAACGAATTTTGAAGATGCGGAGACGGCGATAAAATGCGGCGCGGATTTTTTGGGCTTCATCTTCTGCGCGTCGTCGCCAAGAAAAGCGGATGAGAGCCTCGTGCGCCGCGTCCGCTCGGAACTGTCGGAAGAATTAAGCGCAAACAGAATATTCATGGTCGGAGTAATCACGGAAATTTCCAGCGCGGAAGGTCAGACAGCCATCGCGCTTTTAAAAGAAGGCGTGCTGGACGCGCTCCAACTGCACGGCGAGAAGGCGCAAAAAGAATTCTTCGCGGATGAGAAAAACCGCGGTCTCCCGCATTACTGCGCCGTGAACCTTTGCGACGAGAGCGACATAGAAAAAATAAAAACGCTCTTTGACATGGGCGAGCCGCGTGTCCTGATTGACGCAAAATCCGGCGAGAGAATCGGTGGAACAGGCAAGCGGATTGTGGAGTCCCTTGTCCACGAGGCAGGCAGAATAATTCCGCTCTGGCTTGCGGGCGGCCTTGGCGCGGAGAACATCCGAGAGGTTATTGTGGATTGCCGTCCTGAACTTGTGGATGCTTCAAGTTTGCTTGAGAGCGCGCCCGGAAAAAAAGACCACGACAAACTGCGCCATTTCTTTTCTGAGACTTGCGGCGCAGTCTGACGCATTCGCGCGATAAAAATCAGAAAATTATTTTTATGGAGAAAACTATGACAGATTCAACAGACGGATTTTTTGACAATTACGG
>JAFLSR010000051.1 GCA_022510845.1 Treponema sp. | reverse complement strand
ACTGCGCCACTCCGTCCGTGTTGATGAGAATCGTCTTCATCGCGTTCATGCGCCCGCCGTCCTTTGTGCCGAGTTGCGTGCCGTAGGAATAGAGAGCCTTGCCGAAGGTGACGGCTTTCAAAAGGGCGACCGCCTTCTCGAACGCCTCGTCAACATCAACCTGACCGTCGTCCGCCTCAAAGCCCGCGAGGAGCATCCCGCCCACGTCCTGCACGGAAGTGGGGCGCATCTCCGCCGGCACTGCGTCCACCTCTTTCTGCCAGTCCGCGCCCACGCCCTTCACCAGCAGCATGGGAAGAATCAGCTCGTCGCTTTGCGAAAGGTTGGGGATGCAGCAGCGCAGGTGCTCGTCAAGCATCGCCGCGAACTCGCGCTCCAGCATCGGGTTGATGAAACTGTTTTGCATAGTAATTTTCTCCAAGTGTTGTGCCATGCTCCTTTCTACCAGGGGGGCATGGGAATGTTTGTGCATCTCCTTGCCACCGAACCCCCGCCTAATGTAAAAGGCAGGGGCTTTGTGCGAAAGGCTACTTCTCTACTTTTGTGAATACGACGCCATCGCCGAGGTCGAGGGTGTTTCCAGAAATTTTGGCAGTTTCTTTGCTTCCGTCAGGACCTGTGATTTCTATGTTGCCGTCTTTTGTCGTGTTGCCGGAATATTTTCCGCTTTCATCGCTCGCAACATTTCCGTCGCCGTCGATGAATGTCATGTTGCAGACACCGTTGTTGTAAAATGTGACAAGCATCGTGTTGATTCCGTCAGTCAAAGACCACTGTGTTACCACCTTTTCCTTTGCGGAACACGCTGCAAGCGCGAAGAGAACGGCGAACGCCGCCAACAATTTTGAAATCTTTTTCATGCTTTCCTCCTTATGAAAAATAATTTGTGTTGCTCACAATGAGTTCAAAATTGAAATTGAGTATATCGGCTTATATGTGAAGTGTCAAGATGTGCGTGTGCGCGGTGCGAATTCATCGTGGTGAATCGCATGGCATTGCTCGCCTTGCTTTGCGCGTAATGCGCTGCCGCATACTTTACATAAAACAGAATAAATATTATAATGGAAGTTCAAACTGCAAAGTGTCGGTAAAAATTAGGGGCATCGCTCTCCCGTACCGTACATTTTGTTACATCAAAGAAATATAAAAAATGGTCCGATGACAGGAGGCAAGATTTGTCTAACGCTAGTACAGAATCAGAATCTCGGAAAAAAGGGGAGGAGAAAGCAGCCGCGCAGCCCATACGGGGCAGAATCCTTGCTGTTGATGATGACCCCCTTGTATTGAAGACGGTTCACGAATTTCTTCAAGGCAAATACAATGTCGCTGTGGCACGCAGCGGAGACAGCGCGTATCGTTTTTTGGAAAAGAAGCACGCGGATTTGCTGCTGCTTGACTATGAGATGCCCGGCGAAACTGGAACAACGGTATTGGAGAACATCCGCAGCATTCCGCACTGCGCGAAACTTCCGGTCATATTTCTCACGGGCGCGAACGATGCGGCTACCGTTACAAGAATTATGATGTTGAGGCCGCAGGGATACCTTTTGAAACCGATAGACCAAGAAATCCTGATTTCAAAAATAGAGGAGATTTTGGGATACTGACATGAACAAAGTACCCTATATCACTGAGTTATTTACCGTTGACGCTTTACAGAAGATTCAAGACGCATTCTCCACGATGATTGGCATGGCTGCCCTCATTACCGACGAGAACGGTCATGCCATCACAGAGCCTTCCAATTTTACCGATTACTGTTGGAAATATACTCGGCAGGCAAAGTTGGGCGCGCTGCGTTGCGAGCAGTGCGACAAATACGGCTCTCTTATGGCGCATGACACGGGCAAGCCGACGTTCTACACTTGCCACGCGGGGCTGATAGACTTTGCCGCTCCCATCGTTGCGAACGGAACTATAATAGGCGCGGTCATCGGGGGGCAGGTGCTGACGCGCCCGCTGCACAAAGCCCTTGTCAAAGAAACGGCGGAGGCTACGGGCATAAACTTTGAGGAATATTGGGAAGCCGCGCAGAAAATAAAAATTGTGTCGCAAAAAAGAATCGGGCGCGCGATGGAATTCCTTTACACCATTTCTTCGATTCTTTCCAATATGTCGCTGGACAGGTACAAGGCTCTGAACGCGGCGGAGGAAACGCGAAAGGCTTCTTTGGAAATCGAAAAGGCAGCCCAAATGAAGACGGACTTTCTTGCGAACATGAGTCACGAAATCCGCACTCCCATGAATGCCATCATCGGCATGGCGGAAATGGCTCTGCGCGAAGACATTCCGGACGAAGCCCGCTCATACATAAACCAGATAAAGTCTTCCGGACGTTCGCTTCTTACAATCATAAACGACATCTTGGACTTTTCAAAAATCGAATCCGGAAAGATGGATATTGTTCCCATTGAATATGACTCTATGTCGATGTTCAATGATGTTTCAAATATCATTATGACGCGATTGATAGACAAGGATGTGTATTTTGACCTTGACATAACGCCACACTTGCCCAGTATGCTTTACGGCGACAATATCCGCATTCGGCAGGTGCTGATTAACCTTGCGAACAACGCCGTCAAATTTACAAACTATGGCTTTGTCTGCATCAAAGTTGACTTTGAATGGATTGATTCGGACAACATTCTTTTGAAGATTTCCGTCATTGATACCGGCATCGGCATAAAGAAAGAGGATTTGTCCAAGATTTTCGAGTCGTTCCAGCAAGTGGACAGCAAGCGGAACCGCAATGTGGAGGGAACTGGACTTGGACTTGCGATTACGCGGCGGCTGCTTTCGCTCATGGGCGGACAGCTTTCCGTGACAAGCGAATACGGCGAGGGAAGCACGTTCACATTCAGCCTTCCGCAGAAAGTGGTCGTTAAGGATTCTGCCATCGTTGTCAAATCGACGAAGAACAAATTCGCCGTGGGATTGTTCACAAGGAAGCACCTCATAAACTCGTTTCTCCGCGACAGCAAAAGGCTTGGCGTTGCGGTCAGGAACATCGACAGGAACGTGAACTTGGAAGATGTGCTGGCGCACATAAAGGAAAAGCACGGCGCGGATACGGAAGTGTTCTTGTTTGTCGGAGAAAAGTTGCTGGAAACCCCTTCAATCAAGACGTTCATCGAGGCGCACCCCGAAGTGACATCTTCCTACATCACGGATTTTGCGGTGGAAGCGCACCTCAATTTGCCGAACCTGCGCATCGTAAAAAAGCCGCTTTCGTGCCTGAACCTTACAAGGATTTATAACAAAGAAAAGATTTCGCTTGGCAATACAATCGAGCACGATGGACGCGCGGACTTCACCGCGCCCACCGCGTCGGTTTTGATTGTGGACGACAATACCGTGAACCTCACGGTGGCGGAAGGACTTTTGGAGCCGCTCAAGTTGAAGGTTTTCACCGCCACAAGCGGAGCGGAAGCGTTGCGCAAGATAAAGAGGCACAAATTTGACCTCATACTGATGGACCACATGATGCCGGACATGGACGGCGTGGAAACCACTCAGAACATACGAGCCAATTTTCCTTCATACAAGAACACGCCAATCATCGCGCTTACTGCGAATGCCATTGAAAAGGCAAAGAAGCTGTTCTTGAGTTCCGGCATGAACGACATCATCGTAAAGCCCATCGAAATCCGCATGCTTATGACAAAAATGCGTCAGTGGCTGCCAAAAGCAAAAATCCACAAAGTTACGCATGAAGAGGAGATGGCGGAAGGGGTTTCGGCGCAGCCCGCGCAAAAAAGCGCGCCGATGTTTGACAAGGCGGTTGTGGATTTGGACATTGAGGCGGCAGTCAAACTGCTCGGCAGCGAAAAGGTGTTCCAAAAAATTCTAAAGGAATACTACCGCCTCATTCCCACAAAGGCCGCTTCCATTCAAAATCATTTTGACAAGGCGGACTGGGCGAACTACACCATCGAAGTGCACGCGCTGAAAAGTTCTTCCAAGCAAATTGGCGCGATGCAGCTTTCGGATATGGCGGCGGCTTTGGAAAAGGCTGGCAAGGAAGGCGACATCGACTACATCAAAGCGAACAGCGCCGCGGCTTTGGAAAAATATCGTTCCTATGAAACGGTTCTCGCTCCGTATTGCAAGGAGCAGCAGGAGGAACAGGGGCAAAAGCCGCCGTGCGATTCCAAGACGCTCAAAGATGCGTTTAAAGAAATTCGCCACGCTGCCACGGAACTTGATATGGGAATGCTTGAGGCGGCTTGCAAGAAAATCGCAGGATACAGTTACCCTCCGAATCAGGCTGAACTGCTGGAGCGGCTTACGGCGGCGTGTGGCGAACTTGACATGGATGCCTGCGCCGAGATTGTGGACGAATGGGACGCGCTTGTTGTTTAGGGGAGGGGTATGGCGATGTCCTCGAACTGCGAGAGCGCGGAGCGTGCGATGCCCCCGCGCTCTGATATGACCGCCGCCGCGCTTGCCGCAGGGCAGGATGCATTGTACCGCCGCATCGACGAAATCGGGCGTGGCGCGAATCCTGCCGTGGGCTGCTTCCATGACGGCGTGGCGTTTCCTTCCGAATACCTCGGCACAAAGCGGCGGATTATGTGGGTGCTCAAAAATTCCTATGACGAAACGGACGAGCAGGGCAATCCCGCGAGCGACGGCATGGACATCCGCGACTGGTTTTCGGACGAGGCCCTTGCGGTGGCGGCGAAGAAGCAGATTTTCGTGAAGATGGCTCTCGTCTCGCACTGCGTCCAGAACGGCTTGCCGTATTCCGCCGACCTGCTCTCCCAAAAGGCATCGCTCATATCCGCGCTGAAAGGAATCGCGCTCGTGGATTTGTCAAAACTTCCCGGCGGCACAAAAATCAGCGACCGCGACCTAAAGCCCGAGTTCGCGCTTTTCAAGGAAGTGGTGTCCGCGCAAATCGCGCTGTACGCGCCCGACATCATCATATTCGGGAACACGCTGCATCTCTGCTTCGACCTCTTCCCCGCGCTCGACTACAAGAATCCGCTTCGCACCTATGAGGCGGACGGCGACTGCGTGCTCCGCTCGTTTTCGGACGGCGCACGGCTGTGCCTTGAGGCTTATCATCCGTCTTACCCGATGGAATACGAAAACTATGTAGGCACGATTGCGCGCGCGGCTCTCGGGCTTGCCTAGTTTTGCCAAAACCTCACAGCGGCACGAAGTCCGAGGCGGGGTGCTTGCAGGTCGGGCAGATGAAGTCTGGTGGGAGCGTTTCGCCCTCGTAGATGTAGCCGCAGATTGTGCAGATGAAGCCCTTTTTCTTTTCCTGCGCGGCGGGCTTTGGCTTGATGTTCTTCTGGTAGAAGCCGTAGGTGACGGACGGAACATCCGAGAGGATTTCGCAGTCGGTCACGTCCGCGATGAAGAGCGTGTGAGTTCCGAGGTCAACGGTGGAGACGACGCTCGCGCTGATGAATGCGTTCGTTTCTTCCGCAAGGTAAATCAGTCCGTTTGCCGAGCGTTTGAATGAAATCGATTCCGCCTTGTCCGTGTCGCGCCCGCTTTGGAATCCCCAGTGCTTGTATGTCTCAAACTTGGAGTTTTCCGCAAGCACCGACACGTTGAAGGTTTTCGTTTTCATAATCATGTCGTGCGTGAAATTCGATTTGTTCACCGCCACCGCGATTCTGTTCGGCTCGCTCGTAACCTGCGTCACCGTGTTGACGACGCAGCCATTGTCCTTGCCGCCGTCCTTCGCCGTCAGAATGAAAAGCCCGTAAGTCAGATTGTACATTGCCTTTGTGTTCATGTTGTTCTCCCTATAAAAAAATCAAAAAGGCGGATTAAAGGTGCGCCGCTTTTACGGCGGATTTTATCCAGCCGGGCGTGTTCCCCATCAGGTAGTCCGCCACCGCCTCATACGCCGGAATCGAAACGGGGTCGATGTACTTGTTGGACGAGAGCGGGTTGGAGGCGAAGCGCACGATGACCATCTCCGCCGCGGGGTCGATGTAGATTGCCTGGCCGTGCACGCCGCGAGCCATGAACGCACCGTGCGCGTTGTTCGTAATCCACCACATATTGTGGTAACTCCAGCCGGCGAGTTTGGGGTAGCCGCTTCCCTCGAACGCCTCCTTGCTTCCGCCCGCGCTGACCGCCTTTGCCGCCGCCTCGGGGATGACCTGCTTCCCGCCGAGTTTGCCGCCCGAGCGAATCATCTCGCCGAACGCCGCCATGTCGCGCAGGTTCAGGCTGAGGCCGCCGCCAGCGAACGCGATTCCCGCGGGGTCTACTATATAATAGGCATCGTATTTCGCACCGAGCGGCTTCCAAATCAGTTCCGAGACCAGTTCCGCAAGCCCCTTGCCAGTCGCCCGCGAGATTATCCAGCCGAGCACCTCGGTGTTCACCGTGCGGTAGCCGAATTTCTCGCCCTGCTTCTGACCGGCAATCCCCTTGACCGTGGGGATGTACTCGTAGTAGCTTTTGGGGCCGCTATAGTTTGCGGGGCGGAACGGATTGCCCGCGGCGGAGAACTGCCACACGCCCGCGTTGGGGTCGTTGTAGTCCTCGCTGTAGTCAATCGCCGTGGTCATGTCCATCACCTCGCGCACCGTCGCGCCGTCAAAGCCCGAGCCTTTAAGCTCAGGCACGTATTCCGTGGCGGGCTTGGTGTCGTCGAGCCTGCCCTGCGCCACGAGAATCGCGCCCACCGTGCCCGCGAAGGACTTGCTCACCGACATCGCCGCGTGAACGCCGTCCTCCTTGAGCGCGCCCATGTATTTTTCGTAGACGATTTTTCCCTTGTGGACGATGATGATGCCGTCCGTGTAGTTGCGGTCCAGGAACTCCTGCCAGCCGATGGGCTTGTCCTCGTCCCAGGGCGTGAAGGTGATGCCCTCGATGCCGGGATTGATTTTGGTCTTGAACTCGAAGTATTTTTCCTTGCGGGCGGGAACGTCGCGCGTGAGGTTGAACTCGCGCATGTGGCACACGCTGAAGCGCAGCGCGGGAAAGTTGAAGAACGAGCCGTCCGCCGCGGATACCGTCCTGTCCGCCGCCGGCGGAAAGCCCTGCATCCACCCCATCACGTTCGGGTCGGAAGCCTTTGCGTCAAGTTGCTGCGCTGATGCCGCCGA
>JAFLSR010000050.1 GCA_022510845.1 Treponema sp. | reverse complement strand
GATAGGCGATTTTCGTAATCGAAACATTCAGCACGCCGTCTTTTGTGTCTCCGAGTGCGGCGAACGCATTCTTGCCTAAATCGAAATAATAATCCGATTGACTTGTCCAATGCGAGTTTTCTGAATTCGGGCATAAATCTGTAACAAGCACACGGATTTTCTTTCCGTTGTATGTGATTTCAGCCGCCGACTGCGGAGGAAATTCGCCCAGTTTGTTCTCGGACACCGCACACTTGTACCAGCCGCTTTCGATTTCTGGCGCGTAGTAGGCAACAGATTCTGCGTTGTATCCTTCATACCAAGTGACTTTTCCGTTTACTGTAGTTCCTATTGATATTCCATTCTCTCCACTCCCTCCATCTAATTTACCATCATCGCAAGAAAGGAGAATCAGCGGCAAGAAAGCCGCAAGGACAAAAATGTATTTCTTCATCATGCCTCAATTATAAAGCATTTTGCGCGGAATTGCAATTACATTTGTCGCGCGTGAAAAAGGGGAGGGGTAGAAATCACTCCTGTGAAACGCTGGGAAAAGTTGCGCTATTTCAGCGAAGCGAATTCTACGCAGCCGAACGGCTCGTCGTGGAACGAAAGGAACTCATCTTGCAGGCGTGATGCGCGGCGTGAAATGCTGCAAATCCTTTTTGCGCCCGCATCTTCCTGCGTGATTACGAGCGGATTTATGTAGCGGCGTTTTACTTCTATGTTCACGCAAAAATGGTTTGGAATGGCGGCGTGCGCGCGGCGGATTTTTTTCATTGTGCGGAACGTCTTGTAATGAACCAAAAAATCTTGCAAGGACGCATTTTCGCTTTGCGCACTTTCGGAAAGCATTTTGTCCCAACGCGCGATTAGTTCTTTTTCGGACATTTCAAAAAGTTCGTTTTCACAAAGTGCGCCGCACTGCAACGCCGTTTCCACGACACGCGCAAAAAGTTCCATCGCCACTTTGTCCTCGTTGCGCTGTAAAATCATTCCGACTTTCATGCAACGCAAAAAATATTCGAGCGCGATTTTTTTTGTGCGGAACGCGAATTCATTTTTGCCGAATTCGTTTTGCGTCAAAGTCAAGTCGCCGTAGAAACGCCTAACGCTTCCAAGTGAAAAAATTCTTTGCAGTGCCGCGCCGCTTGGAAACATATATTCGAGCCTGTCCGCGCTGAGTTGCGGAATCTCGTTGTCGCAAATCGGGTATGCGTGGTAATTGTCAATGTCGCTTATCGCGAGATTGTCCTGCTCCAAAAGCCGCGCGAGTTCCGAATCCGCACGCAACATTTTCGCGTTTGCGTTTTCAGTGGAAGTCTGCGTGAGTGCGTCTCCGTTTTTGAAGTCGATTACATGGCTAAAGGCGGGGGTAGAAACATCGTGCAAAAGCGCGGCGAGAGTCTGCTTTTTGCTGCGAGTGAAATTCCAAACTATGAGCGCGCAATTTACGCAGTGCTCGAATCTGGAATAAAAAAAATTGTTCTTAAAAAGCGCAGTCCAATCCGTGCCGCACAAAAGCCCGACACCTTGGAGGCGAGTAAGAATTTTCAGTGAAAGGTATTTGTGAATAAAATCGGGAAATTCCGCGCACAGAATTTCCCGATATTTTTTCAAATCGAATTCCAAACTGAATTAGAACGCGCGATTGAATTTCCAATAGAAGCCGAAGCAGAAGCGATTGAGCCTGTCGTCGCTGGGAATGCGAGTTGATTCGTATTCAAACACCGCGCTGATTGAATGGCGGTCGTTGATGTCGAACGTAAAGTCGGGCCGAATGTTGAAAATGAATCCGCCGTTCTGATCCTTCCATCTCTTATCATCCGCGCCCCATGCAAACGAAGTCCATGCGCCCAAATGCATTGCCTTTGTGATGTCCCACTGAATGCGAGCGCCTGTATAAAGAGCCAATGAGTAGTCTTTGTAAATATAATCTGAAATGCCGACTTCTGGTTTAATCCAAAGTGGAAGTTTTCCGAATTTGATGTAGACTGCGACTCCAGTTCCCCACATTTTATCGCCGGCAATATCGCCATCTTTGTCGAGTCCGATTCCATTCAAGCCGAACCAAGCCTGGATATTGAAGTTCTGCGTGAAGTCAAGTTCCAAGCCTGTGTAGAGTTGCCCGCCGCGATGCTTTTTGCCTGTGTGCCTGTAGGCAACGGCAACAGTGAGCAAGTCAATCGGCTTGAGTTCCATCGCAGTATTGATGGTGAAATGGTTGGAAGCACTGCCATCGGGAAGCGCGACTCCTAACTGCAAGTAATGATTTTTTGCGTTGTCGAATCCAATCGTGTAGCGCAAGCCAAGTGCCCTGTCAGCCCATTTGTATGCGTAGTCGAACCTGCCTTTTACACCACTGCCATCGGGAGCGCCTTCTTCAAAATCGCCTTGGACAACGTGCGCCAAAGGCATCCATGGCAAAGCGCCGAGTTGCGGCGCAGGTCCTACCTGCCAGTTGAGGTGGGTGCCGACTCCGGCTTCAAAATTCTTGAATGGGCGCACAACGAAATTTATGTAATGTGAGTAGCCCTCATCGCAGTCATCAGCACCGCGATTTTCGCCCATGAAAGTAAACTGCGTTACTCCCGTATTTGTAAAAGCGATTTCTTTGGCATCCCAAAGCATCAGAGGAAGACCCCAAGTGAGTCCGCCGTCCATCGTAAACCATTCCCAGTCCAAGCGAACTTGAAGCGTGTCCAAAATGCCCACCCAGTTGAATTTGCCGTGACCGTCCTCTTCGCCAGGGTTGTAAGGCAAGCCGAATCCGGTGTAGAGCGTGTTCTGAACGCTGCGGCGTTCCAAAATTTGCGCGCTTGCGGAAGCCAAAAGAATCGCGCCTGCGGCAATCGCAATCAAAATTTTTTTCATAAAAACTCCTTTAAAAACTATCAACTATTTTGCGCCCCATTGAGCGTAATACTCGTCAAGCGCAAGCCGTGTTTTTCTTGTAATTATACCCGAATCGTCGCCTTTGTCAAGGGCGGCTATGACATCATTCATTGTGACGATGGCGGCGGTCTTGAATCCGTATTTTTGGCTGATGACATCGAGAGCCGAAAGTTCGGAATCTTTCGCCTTTTCCATCCTGTTCAGCGAAACAATCTCGCCCACGATTTCAACGTCGCCCTGCGCCTTGATGATTGGAAAAGTCTCTTCAATCGAAGCGCCGCTTGTCGTAACGTCCTCGATTATGACCACGCGGTCGCCCGAGCGCAACGGGCTTCCCAAAAGTATTCCCGCGTCGCCGTGGTCTTTGATTTCCTTGCGGTTGGAACAGTATCTGATTTCCTTGCCGAAAAGTTCGCTGTACGCGATGGCGGTGGTGACGGCGAGCGGAATGCCTTTGTACGCCGGCCCGAAAAAGACGTCGAAATCATCGCCAAAATTTTCGTGGACGGCGCGAGCGTAAAACTGCCCGAGACGGCGCAACTGGCTTCCCGTGACATACGCGCCCGCGTTCATAAAAAACGGCGAGCGCCGCCCACTTTTGAGCGTGAACTCTCCGAATTTCAAAACATCGCATTCAAGCATAAATTCGATGAATTCTTTTTTGTAGTCTTGCATTCGTTTATTTTATTTTGTTATCGATTTTTTTTCAAGTGCGGGGGTGGGGGAGTTGACGACGCAAAAGAGCCGGCAAGTTTGATTACTAGTTTCCCTCGAACCCATTGAAGTATACCCGGCTTTCAAACGGCTTTTTTGCGGGGCGGCGCGGTTCTTCGGCGGGCAGTCCGACTGGCAGGACGCACACGACTTTGTATTCTTCGGGGATGCCAATGCGCCGCGCGATTTTTCCTGCTATGTCGTCGTCATCGGTGATGTGCCCTTCGTACCAGCAGCTTTCATAACCGAGCGACTTGATTGCAAGAAGCATATTTTCGATGGCCGCGCTGTAATCCTGAACGTTGAAGCACTTGTCCCTGTACGCGAAAATCTTTTGCGTGAGGACAAGGATAAAGGCGGGCGCGGTTTGGGCGATTGGCGGCTCAATCAACGATTTTAAATCGGCTAAAAGTTCCGCGTCATCGACCGCTATGAACGAAGTCGTCTGCTTGTTGCACCCGGACGGCGCGGCGATTCCCGCTTCGAGGATTTTTACCAAATCGGCTTTTGGAACAGGGGTGTCCTTGTATTTTCCCCGATAACTTGTTCTGTTTTGTATTGCGTCCAATGTGTCCATACGGGGTATTGTAGCATATCTTTTCACGTATGAGAGAAAAACTTGCAGAATTCCTGCTCACAAAGATTCATTGTTTTCACAAAGTCATCATATTCTTTAGCATCATTGGGAATTCTCAAACCAAGTTTAATTACGTTTATGTCATCTCTTGCCGTAACATTATTTTCGTAGGTAGAGCCGCGATTCATCCATAATTGTTGACACTCCGTTCCTTCTGTTTCAGGGTAAAGATAATAGCCGGTCTTGGCATCAAAGCGAAACATATACGCAAGCACTTGCAGATAGTCCTTGTTCCCGATGTTGTTGATTGGCTTGTACTTGGCATCGGCAATAATTCTTTGCTTATTGTCGCGGCTGATGAAATCGGGATAGATTAACCCAATGTTCTTTTCAAATAGCCATTGCGCACCCTTGCCGCCCTTATTCATAGGATGATAGAAAACATCTCCGATAAGTGAGCAGACGTACTCTTCCCATAGCCACGCTCCGTCAAACAGAATGCCGTAAATCTGCCGTGAGCCTGCGCCGATTTTATGTTTCTGGTGTCGTAATATCAAAATACATAACCGTTGGAGGTCAAGGTATTCCCGAAAGTATGCGTGGCGGACTGGGGTCTTCTGATTCTCGGCGATTATTTTTTGCCTGTCATGCGCCTTGTAGCGCGGAGTCGCGTCCACAACAAGCCGAACCTCGTCCTTTACTTTGGCGAGCAGGATGTTTCCGTAACACTTTCCTTTTATGAACTCTATTGTGTGGCGCACCAACTCCATCAGACTGTTGTCGTCGGAAAACTCTCTCTGGCTGTACGCCACGTTTCCGACAAAAGGCGTGTTTATTTTGATGTGCCTTGCGATGTCAATCGCGCCTTTTACGTTTCCGTCATTATATCTGTTGCGGACATATTTTTTGAAAAGACCTTTGCGCATGGCGGTCTTCAGGTAATAGGGAAACAGAAAAAGCAGAAAGTTGAACAGCCTGTCATCCTGATTTGCATCGGTCTGTAAATCCACGATGTTGGGAAAATGCAACACCTTGGAAATGAGGTAAAGGAAAAAATAATCCTCACCCTCACCGCAGAATCGGGATTCAATGGTGAGCCTCTCATCGCCGCAGCCCAGAAACCCCATGACGTTACCTGTACGATATGTGCCTTTTACTTCTTGAAGAATGATTTGGTCTTCCGTTATGTCCTCGGCGTCCTTTATAAGGTCCGGGAACACAAATATGCCCTCCCATTCAAGTTGCTCAAGCGTTTTGTTGGCGATTTTGTCCGTGAGATTTTCTATGCTGGAAAAGTTTTCTTTTTTTTCTGAGGAATTGTCCTTAATTTTGAGAAGATTCATTCGCAACACCTTGGTCGGTCTGTATGTGATATGCTTTTTCAAAATTCTTTATCAAATTCTTCTCATCAGGCATACCGCGAACATATTCCTGCAAAAGTGGCTTCAGATAATCAGTCCATAGCTGGTCAAAATCAAGTGTTTTCAGTTTCAGAAAATATGCCGCGCCAATCTGGTAGCTCTCGTTCAGCCCTTCGGTCTCGGCAATCGCTTTATTGAGGGCAGTCATTCGATTGATAGCTTCTTTACGAATTGTTTCATCAAGTTCTGACAGCATTTCTACGTGCTCATCTGCTTTCATTTCTACAAAGCGGAAACGTCTGCGCATCGCAAAGTCAAAAGTATCCACCGAGCGGTCAATGTCATTCATTGTGCCGATGATATAGACATTATCCGGGATATAAAATTTCTCATTTGAGTCTTCATGCATATTCGTATACTGTGTGGATATTTCGCCGGCTCTGCCTCTGTATCCCGGATCAATGGCAAAGAACAACTCTCCGAAAATTTTTGAAATCTCGCCGCGGTTTATTTCATCAATGATGAAGATGTATTTTTTTTGTTTTATTTCTTTAATCTTGTCTGTCGGTTCCGACATTTCATTTTTTCGCTCCAGTATTTTCTTGTAGAGAGCAAAGACATAAGAATTCTCCTGTGAAGATTTTTTGGTGAGAAATGTAGCAACGTCCTCCACCTTGTCAAACTTTTTTTCGGATTCAAGCATTCTCCTTATCTCATCAAGCTTCAAGGTAAGCTTATTCACAACGGCATTCCCTGGAATGAAGATGTAAATATGCTTATCATCCATATCCGTAATCGTGAATTCATTCTCTTTTATCGTCTTAAAATTATCTACTCCCGGCTCTATGTTTGAAAGGAATTCAGTTATAGATTCCTGAACAGAGGTTTCCTTTTCAATAGTTTCTTTTGTTTTCTGAGAATCCTCGTAATTCTTTCTGGCGCGGGCTACGAACTTCTTAAAAATACCATCCTGAAGTTCAAAGCCCATTGTTCCGTCATCGTTTACTTTTGGACGAAGCCCTTCGACAAAATCAGAATAATCATAGCTTGGATGAAATTGTACAAATTCCACCTGTTTTTTCTGTTCATCCGAAAGAAGATTATAATTATCAAAATAACCATCACTAATAATGTCCGCTGCTATTTCCTTGGCAAGATACGATTTCCCAGTACCGGGCGCACCATGAAAAATCAAGTTTCCTGAATCTTCTAGCATTTTAGAGTACTTCTTAACATGGTTGTCTTTAATCTTGTCTACTTCTGTCTCTTTTTTATCTTTTTCCTGATAGATCATAACAAATTTATCTCCTAGTTCGCCGAAACGCTTCAAGCATTCCTGCACAAAAATAATCGTAGAAAAGATGTTCCAAGAATAGATGACAAACTGCCTGTCGTTATCATATTTATAAGTCAAATACTCTATGCTGTTGCGATGCCTCCTATATTCATCCTCACTGGAATAAATCCCGCAAATCAGCTCAGTGTTGGGATTATACTTACAGATGGGGAAATTCTCCTTATCCTCCACAGACAAAGCAGATATCTGCTTTTCAAAAACTTGAAAAGCAAGGCGGGGCATAGTCTGATTGGTAATTTGCCTCTCACGGTTGTTGCGGGAGCGTTTAACCACCGCGCCATCGGCTTTTTTGAAATACACATCAAGGGGGGTATAGTTATCACCAAGATACAAATTGTCCATTGTAAACCGCTCATCCGTGGATTTTACATCGTTAGCTGTAATAGTTAGTTCGAAGTTCGTAGCCATATTGTTTTATATCCTTATGAAGAGTTAATCTTAAAAGTTTTACCACAGTTTTGTCAAGCATTCAAGTTTTTATTTTTGGAACAGGAAGATTGGAGATTGGGTAAGAAAGTTTACATTGTCCATTTTGCAGGTAAGGAATGCCCCGCATTTACGGAGCATTCCTCTCGTCGTGCCCCTCCCTACTCCCCCACCCGAATCCGCAGCTCCCTCAGCTGCGTCTCGTCCACGGGAGCGGGGCATTCGTCCATGGGGCTGGCGGCGAGGTTGTTCTTGGGGAAGGCGATGA
>JAFLSR010000005.1 GCA_022510845.1 Treponema sp. | reverse complement strand
AAAGCGAGCGGTGCGGAGCGCGCGCCGTTCCTTTGATTGCGTTGTCAGATTTTTTGGAATTTGTTTCAGACATAATTGCCTCTTGAAAAGAAGATTTGATTCGTGCGGAGGATTTCATACACCGACGCTCTGCATCGCAACAAAGTGCATAAAACCCGACCGCAACATTTTATGAGAACATACGCCGACAACTGCGGCGGAGTTTGTTGATTCATACAATTATATATCAAATTGAGTTTTATTTCAAGCATGACGATGTGTTCTCACGGGCACTGGATATTTTCGATGATTTGTGATATAATTGCGCAGAAAATCGCGGCAGCATTTCCGCAAAACTGGGGTGTTTTACAGCCGTTTCTTATTGCATTACGAAACTGCGTTTCATGCAGCGAAGAAAATTGAAACTTTTTTCGCTGTATGAAATTTAAATGGATATTTATGAACAAGTCTGTTTTTTTTAAAATATTGAAACTCACCTTGCCGATTTTTTTCGGATACATTTCGATTGGGATTCCGTTCGGACTCATGGTCACGAACGCGGGCTACGCTTGGTACATAGCGCTTTTGATGTCGCTTGTGATGTACACGGGCACAGGGCAATACATCGCCATCGGAATGTTCGCAGCCGGCGCGAACCTCGCTTCGATTATGGTGATTCAGGCTTTGGTCGGAATTCGCCACATCTTTTACGGACTTTCGCTGATTACAAAATTCAAGGACACAGGGCGATGGAAGCCGTTTTTGATTTTCGCTCTCACCGATGAAACTTACGCGGTCTTGTGTTCGGTCGATGTGCCAAAGGGAATGAAACCAGGTCCATTCTACGGAACGATTGCCGCGCTCGACTATTTTTATTGGAATTTGGGCGCGACTATAGGAGCCGTTGCAGGAAGCCTCATTAAAATTTCGCTCGATGGAGTGGACTTCGCGCTCACGGCTTTGTTCGCGGTGATTTTGGTGGAACAGGTTTCGTCTTCCAAAGATTTTGTTCCACCCACAATAGGAATAGCCGCGGCAGTGCTCGCAGCCTTTTTGGAACGCCAGGGAATTTTTCCGCAAGGCAATATGCTTTTGCTCGCGCTCGCATTCGGAATCGCGGCGTTGGTTTTGGCAAAGCAACATCGATTAAGAAGAGAAAACTAAAGCCATAGAATGGTTGGGCGCGTTTTTCATTCTTCTACTGTGAGTAATACAACTATGATTTTAAAATTCAGCTCCGGTGGAAAAATGAATTGTGCAAGGACGCAAAAATATTTTTTAAAAAGTTTTTTGATGCTTGAACTTTTAGCCAAAATCGGAACGCGCCCAAATCGTGCGCAATTTTTTTTCGATGATTTTGATTTTGCAGGAATTTGATTTACATCAACTTGCATCGGCGGAAGATAAAAATGAATAGAAATTTTATAATTGAATTGGCAGTTTTCGGCGCGACATTGATTTTTTATATCGTGATGCTCGCAACGCAAAAAAATCGTCGCACAAAAATTCGTGCCACGGCAGGCGCGCTCATTCTAAAAACCGCTTCCCCTTCAAAACGCAAAACGCGCGCGCTTTGGATTGCGATTCCGCTGGTGCTTGTATTCGCGCTTTTGGTGAACTACAGCGCGTTTTTTGTGATTTTGATTTGCGCGATTTGCGCGCTCGCCATTTTCATTTCGTGCCGCGACGATGCCTGCAATGTGAACAATGGGATTTACGAAAACGGCATAATCGGAAGCGGCGAGTTCATTCTATACACGAAAATCAAATCCGTAGAAAACGCAGTGAATATTAACGCGATTCCTAAAAATTTGATTTTGCAAATGGAACTTGCCGATTCAAAGAAAATCCAAATTCAGTTTGCGGACGGAACCGAACTCAAATGCGCGTTGGAACAAATTGAAAAGCGAATTTGATTCGTGCGATTTTTTGATGGATGGGGGGGGCGCAATTTTTTTAATGGTTTAAAATCTACAACTTTTGAACCGTCAAAAATTCAGAGCCATTCAATTTTTTTCTCTTTCGGAAAAAGCAAAGCCCCCTCCACATTGCGCGTCGCATAAATCGTGCCGTCCTTGTCGATTACGATGCATCCGAAATCCGGGCAGAGCGAGCTTTGCGCGAACTGCGCTATGCTTTCCAAGCCGCTCACGAAAATGCTTGTGCTGAGCGCGTCGGCTGCCATGCTGTTCGGGCAGACTATCGTAACGCTCACGATGTCCGTGCGCACGGGAAAGCCTGTCGCAGGATTTAGAATGTGGCTGTACAATTCGCCGTCTTTTTCAAAGAAACGTTCGTACCCCCCGCTTGTCACTATCGAAGTGTCATTCAAAAAAAGTGTTGCTGCGTTTCCTTCGCCAAACGGATTTCTTATGCCGCAACTCCATTTTTCGCTGCGAGATTTTTTTCCGTGAACATAGACGTTTCCGCCCAAAGAAATCACTGCGCGGCGCACTTTTTTTTCACGCAGAATTTTTTCCACTTCGTCTGCGGCAAAGCCTTTCGCAATCGCGCCAAAATCAAGTTGCACGCCTTTTCGGGCAAAGCGCACGGTGGGCTTTCCTTCGTTTTCGGAAAGAATCACATTTTTGTAGCCGACAATCGACATCACGCGCTTAAGTTCTTCGTCACTTGGCACGCGCGGATTTTCGCCCGTAACATTCCAAAGTTTTACAAGCGGTCCAACGGTAACATCGAACGCGCCGCCGGAAAGCGTGCAAAAATTGAGCGCGGTTTTGAGCACGATGAAAAAATCTTCGCTCACTTCCACCGCGCTTTCTGCGGCATTTTCGTTTACGCGCGAAATTTCCGAGGAGGGGGAATGGCTGTTGAAAATATTTTCGATTTGGCGCAGGCGCGAAAAAATTATCGAATAGAGTTCGTCAGTTGAATCTTCGTATAAATTGACTTGGCAAATCGTGTTGAAAATAAACTGCGACTGGGCAGACGCGGACGCGCGTTTTTGAAAACAGCCGCTCAATGTACACGCGAAAAAAATTGCGGAGACGAGAAATATGGGCGTGCGTCCGCGCGATTTATGCGCCTTCATTTTCCAGAGCCGCCCTGCACTCATCAAGCCGTTTTTTCGAATCGCCGTCAAGTTTGGGAAATTGCGGTTTTATGTCGCGCAACGTGTTCACCAGAATTTCCGAAACGAGATAGCGCGTATACCATTTTTTGTCGGCAGGCAGAACGTACCACGGACATTCCTTCGTGCTGGTGGCGTTGATGGCATCCTCGAACGCCGCGCGGTAGTCGTTGAAAAATGCGCGTTCTTTTATGTCGTTCGCGCTGAACTTCCAATTCTTTTCTTCGCGATTTATTCGTTCCAAAAAACGCCGCTTCTGTTCTTCTTTGGAAAGGTTCAAAAAAATTTTTATCACGCGAAAAGAATTTCCGTAAAGATATTCTTCCCAGTGGCGAATGTCCTTGTAGCGATTTTTTATGTAGTCCTTGTTCACCGTGCGTTTTGGCATATTGTAGTCTTTCCAAAATTCATGCACTTTCACGACCAAAACTTCTTCATAATACGAGCGGTTGAAAATGCACATTTTGCCGCGCGGAGGAAGCCGCTTGTGATAACGCCACAAAAAATCGTGCATCGCTTCGTCCGAGTTCGGAGATTTGAAACTGTGCACATCGATACCCTGCGGATTGATGCTAGAAAAAACGTGCTTCACTACGCTGTCCTTTCCGGCGGCATCCAAAGCCTGAAGGCAAATCAAAATCGCCTCGCGGCCTTCGGCATAAAGCCTGCCTTGAAGTTCCGCCACTTCTTCCATATTTTTTTCCATCTGTTTTATGAGCGCGGATTTCTTTTTTTGAATTTCATCAAAATCGTAGCGAACTTTTTTCAAGTCGATTTTTTCGCTTCCGTCAAACCGATATTTTTCCAACTTCATTATTTTCTCCGAATGCGAAATTTGCCTTTACAGGCAAATCAAATTTTAACACAGAAATTTTGAAAAAGCAAGTTTTTGTTTTCGCGTATCGAAATTAAAATCGAGGCACGTTTTCACGAAAGGAAATCTGCGCCACAAAAAATTCAATTTCCGAAAATCACCACGCTCTTCGGAGCGAGCGAAATTTCATTTTCGCGAATTTTTGAATCGCGCGAATCTGACGAAAAAAGAATTTTGAAACCTTCGCCCTGTTCTGGCACAACGACTTTTTGCGCTTCGTCTGCCAAATTGAAAAACGCGAAAATTTTCTTTTCGCCGTCTTCCAAAGTCCATGAAGTGATTTTCGAATTTTTTGTTTCGTAAGGGGAAAATTTTCCGCGTGAAAAAATTTCATTCGCATTCCTAAAATGAATCGCGTCCTTGTAAAAATTCAAGACTGAATTTTTGTCCTTGAGTTGCTCGTCCGCGCCCTTTGTGTTCGCGTTGTATTTTGAGTCAATCCAATTCGTCTGCATTTTTTCCGATGATTTTTTCGACCAAATGAAAGGCGTTCGAATTTGCTCGTCGGGCTTTGCACCATTCATCGCGATTTCCTCGCCGTAGTAAACAAACGGAATTCCCGGCAAAAACAAATACATCGCGGCGGCAAGTTTGACGCAACGCTCGTCATTCTTGAATTGAAGCGGCCAACGATTTTGATCGTGATTCGTCAAAAATGGCGCGTCAATGAAGTTTGGATTTTTTTGCGCATATAACTCGTAATCATTGAAAAGCCCCGCCGCAATCGAATTGTTCGCGCCGTCAGAATTTTTTATGGCGTTGATTATTTTTCCTCCCAAATCAAAATGAAAAGTGGAAGGAAGCGCGCGCATATATTCGGCGCGGATTCCGTTCGATTCCCAAACTTCGCCAACCATAAAAGCATCGCTTTTGACGGATTTTGTATATGAGCAAATTTCATTCCAAAAATTCACCGCGCGTTCTTGCCCGTCTTTTACGCTTACAGGAAGTTTCAGCGAATTATAAATTTGTCCTGCCGCGTCAAAACGAAATCCAGACACGCCTTTTTCAAGCCAAAATTTTATTATGCGTTTGAATTCATCGCGCACTTCGGGATTGTCGTGATTGAAATCCGGCATTCCGCCATAGTAAAGCCCGCTGTAAAATTTTTCGCCGCGCCTGTTCCAAACTTTGTGCTGCCAAATTGACGCATCGAAATTTATGTCAGAATTTTGCGCGTTCGCCCAGCGATACCAAGAATGTTTTGGATTGCGCTCATCGACTGATTGCAAAAACCATTCGTTGTGAACCGAAGAATGATTCAGCGGCAAATCCAAAATCACAGAGATTCCGCGTTCGGCGCATTTCGCGCAAAGATTTTCCAAATCGGAAATCGTTCCGTATTCTCCGTTAACATTGTAGTAATCGTCAACATCGTAGCCGTGATAAGAATGCGAAGGAAAAATAGGCAAAAGCCAAATCCCGCTTACGCCAAGATTTTCCAAATAATCCAATTTTGACGCGATGCCATTCAAGTCGCCGATTCCGTCTCCGTTTGAATCTGCAAATGAGCGCACGAAAATACAATAGTAAACGCCTTGCTGCGGCTTTACAATTTTTAGACCTTGATTTTCAGCGCAAGAAAAAATCGAAGCGAGGAAAATTGCGGAAAACAAAAAACTATAATTCTCTTTTGAAAAAGCCTTCATACAAAGAATTGTATCGCAATTTTATTTTCGTGCCAAGAGAAACATTAGTTAATAGTTGATATGTAATAGTGAATATACTCTATACCGGTATGGGGTATATTTTGTTTGAACACACATACTCATTATAAGATATATTTATACCAATCGCGTATGAAACTAGATTAGATGTTTTTGCTTTTTTTCGTCGCTTGACTCTTTGTACAAAATCGCAGTGTTTCCGATGATTCGCACCAATGCCGCGCCGCTTTTTTGACACAGTTCTTCTGCGAGGGATTTTTTTTCGTCCTTGAATTCATTGAATTTGATTTTGACCAATTCGTGATTTTCGAGACATTCGGCGCATTTTTTTACGATGCCTTCAGAAAGCCCGTTCTGCCCAATTATCACAAGCGCGCTCAATTTGCTTGCCGCCGCGCTCAAAACTTTTCTTTGTGAACTTGTCAATTCTTTCATTTAATCTTCCTTTTGTTTCCAGTGTTTTCGGAAATTTCAATTTCCACTTGCGCAACAAAGTAAGTAGCAAACAGGCGAGTTTTTGTTCGCAAAATCTTACCTTGCTCGCGACCTCAGAAAATTCGCGCAACTCGCATTCATCGAATCACGCGCCCCGTGCCCGACGAACGCACAAGACGTTCTACTTCTTCCGCGCTCATCATATTGAAGTCGCCTTCGACGCTGTGTTTGAGGCAGCCAGCCGCCGTAGCGAATTCCAAAGCGTCTGCCGCAGATTTTTTTTCATTCAACGCGAAAATCAAGCCGGCTGCGAAAGCATCGCCCGAACCAACTCGTTCCACAACATCGATGTCGTAGGCGCGGCTTTGGAAAATTTTTTCTCCGTCAAAAAAAATCGCGCTCCAAATGTTTTTGCTTGCGGAAATTGATTTTCGCAGCGTGAGCGCAATTTGTGAAAATCCGTATTTTTTTGCGGCGGTCAAAATCGATTTTTTGTATTCTTCCACATCGAGCATTCCCGATTCGGTGTCGCTGTGATTTGTCTTGATTCCAAAAACATTTTTCAAATCGTCTTCGTTCGTGATGCAGAGGTCAACATACTTTGAAATTTCTGTCATCACTTTTTTGGCCTTTTGCATTGACCACAACTTGCTTCGATAATTTAAGTCGCAGGAAATTTTCAATCCGAGGCGTTTGGCTTCTTTGCAACTTTCCAGCGCGAGCGATTCGCAATTTTTGGAAAGCGCGGGCGTAACTCCCGTGATGTGAAACCATTTCGCGCCGGCGAATATTTTTTTCCAATCGTAATCGTTTGGAGAAGATTCAGCAAACGAAGAATGCGCCCGGTCGTAAATGCAAAGGCTTGAACGTTGCGCCGCGCCTTTTTCCAAAAAATAAATTCCAAGCCGATTTCCGCCGCGAGCAATATGCGAAACGTCCACTCCGTAGCGGCGCAAAGAATTCAGCGCGGCTTGCCCCAATTGATTTTGCGGAAGCTTTGTCACGAATGCGCAGTCCGCGCCATAATTCGCAAGCGAAATTGCGACATTCGCTTCCGCGCCGCCAAATTCCATTTGCAGATTTTTTGCCTGCACAAAACGTTCATAGCCTTCGGGCGCGAGGCGCAACATCAATTCACCAAAGCAAATAATTTTCGACATAATTCAATTTTAGCGAATTTCCATTTCTTTGACTAGTTGCCTAAAAACGCATTTCGACTTTCGTGGCTTTTACTTGGCGAGCGTCTAAAATCATGCTATAATAATTTTATGAAAGGATTCATTTTTTTTATTGTCCTTGTTTCGATGACGCTGATTTCCTGCGCGCAAAAAAATACGACTCCGGAATTTGTAAAATCGATGACGCTCGTTTGGTCGGATGAATTCGATGGAGAAAGCGATGAGCCAAATCCTGAAAATTGGGATTACAATACTGGAGCGCACGGCTGGGGAAATTCCGAATTGCAAAACTACACGAAGGACAGGGAAAATTCTTTTGTAAAAAACGGCGTGCTCACAATCAAGGCAAAAAAAATCGACGGCAAGTGGACGAGCGCGCGCTTGCTTTCTCGTTCAAAAAAAGCGTTCACTTACGGCTACATAGAATTCCGCGCGAAAGTTCCGGAAGAAAAAGGCTGCTGGCCTGCGCTTTGGATGATGCCCGACAAATCCGAATACGGTCAATGGCCCAGAAGCGGCGAAATCGATGTAATGGAATATTCGGCGAATGTTTGGGGCGAAAAAACTTACGGCACGCTTCATTGTCGCGCGGGCTACGGCGGAAATCCGATTCACAGCGAATTCACAGTTTTGAAAAACGTGGAGAAAAAATGGCACACTTACGCCGTTCATTGGACGGAAGATGAAATCACTTGGTATTACGATGGCGTTGCGTTTTCCTCATACAAAAATCCGCACGAAGAAGGCGAAAACGCATTTTGGACATGGCCGTTCGACAAAGATTTTTATGTCATAATGAATGTTGCGATGGGCGGAAATCTCGGCGGCGACATTCCAAATGATTTGCAGGAATGTCAAATGCAAATCGACTACGTTCGCTGGTATCAATAAAAATGTCGCGAAAATCAATCACGCGGGCAAAAATAATCGAGGCTGCGCTTTTTTCCGCTTTTAAAAACGGAATGGGCGCGGTTTCGCTTTCGGACATCGCGCAAAGCCTGCAAATAAAAAAAGCGTCTCTCTACAATTATTTTTCCGGAAAAGAAGAATTGCTTTGCGCAGTTTACGAATACGCCGACGACTTTTATTCGCGCGTGAATTTTTTGGATGAAGAGATTTTCGCAAAAATCGATTCTGCGAGCGTGCAAAAAAAATTCAAATCCATCACGGAAGAATTCGTGCGCGCGCATGAACGCGAGCCGCTTTTGCAAATTTGCATCCTCGTTTTTTCCGAAAAATATTTCAACAAAAATTGCCTTGAAATTTTTCAAAAGCAAAAATCAAAATTGCAAAAGCAGTCGCTCGATTTCTTTAAATTCGCTTCGACGGTTTTGCAAAAAACGATTCCAATTGCGGAATTGAATTCGCTTGCGGAAAATTTCGCAGAAGGATTTTTCGCGCGGCTCGATTCTTATTTGGCGCAAAAAAAAGAACTCATTCGCAACAATCCCGAATGCGATGCGGGAAGCCTTTTCGCGCTTCCCAGCGATGAAGAAGGCATCAAAAAAATTTCGTCATTCGCTGCAGAAATCTTGCGAAAAATCGCATAGTGTGATATAATGAATTTTTAAGGCGGCGGTATTCAAAATGACAAATCATGCAGATGAAATTCTAAAACTCCAAAATGGAAGCGATGTGCGCGGCGTGGCTTTGCCGGGCGTGGAAGGCGAAGCAGTAAATCTCACTCCTGAAATCTGCAACAGAATCGGGCAGGCATTCGCCGAATGGCTTTCCAAAAAAACGGGCAAGCCGTGCGAAAAATTGCGCGTGGGAATCGGAATGGATTCTCGCCTTTCAGGGCAAGAACTGCTGGTGGGCGTTTCGGGCGGCTTGGCAAGCGAGGGCGTGGAAATTTTCTGCTGCGGACTTGCCACCACGCCCGCGATGTTTATGTCCATCGTTTTTGAGCAGACTAAATTTGACGGTTCGATAATGATTACCGCAAGCCACTTGCCTTTCAACAGAAACGGCTTGAAATTTTTCGACAAAGACGGCGGGCTTGAACACGACGACATCACCGAAATCCTGCAAACCGCCGCGAAAAAAAATGTAAAAGTCACCGACATTTCTTCGCAAAAAAATCTCGATTTGATTTTCCTGTATTCGCAACATTTGCGCGGCGCGATTATGGCAGAAACGGGAATGACGAACCATCCGCTTGACGGCCTGAAAATCGTGGTGGACGCGGGAAACGGCGCGGGCGGATTTTTTGCCGAACAGATTCTCAAACCGCTCGGCGCGAACATTCAGGGAAGCCAATTTCTCGAACCCGACGGACATTTTCCGAACCACATCCCGAATCCCGAAAACAAAGACGCGATGAAGGCGATTCAAAATGCGGTGCTGGAAAACCATGCCGATTTGGGTTTGATTTTCGACACCGATGTTGACAGGATGTCCGCCGTGCTGGACGATGGAAGCGAAGTAAACCGCGACGCAATCATCGCCTTGATAAGCGCGATTTTGGCTCCGCGAAACAAAGGCGCGACGATTGTCACCGACAGCGTTACAAGCGACCGTCTCACATATTTTTTGGAACAAGTTTTGGGTCTGCGCCATTTGCGATATATGCGCGGTTATAAAAACGTCATCAACAAGCAAAAGGAACTCTGTCAAAACGGCGTGAACGCTCCGCTTGCCATGGAAACAAGCGGGCACGGTGCACTCAAAGACAACTACTATCTTGACGATGGCGCGTATCTTGCCATACTGCTGATTGTCGCTTTGGCGAACGCAAGGCGCGAGGGAAAAAGTTTAAAAGACTTGATTGAAAAACTTCCTCCGCCAGGCAAAGAAGAGGAAATCCGATTTAAAATTTCCGATGAAAATTTCAAAGAATACGGAACTCAAGTTTTGGAAACATTCCGCGAACGCGCACAAGAAGCAGGCTGCATCATGCCCGAATCCTTTGAAGGCGTGCGCATTTCGTTCAAAGGCGGCGCGGTTGCCGAAAGCGCGGAAGGCTGGCTCTTGCTCAGGCTTTCATTGCACGACCCCGTGATGCCGCTCAACATCGAAGGCGCGGATGCGGATTCATTGGAAAAAATCAAAACAACCGCAAAATTGCTTTTGGGCGGATTCGACAAACTGGATTTAAGCGCGTTGGGATAATTCGCTGACATTTTTCTTATTTTTCAGGGACATCTCGTTAGCGAGAAAAGATTGCTTTGCAATGCAACCGCTACGCGCCCTCCGCATTTCTTGCACGCCCAAAACCTCGACTGGAAATTTGCGAAACGGAAATTCATCGATTTTTTCAATCCGAAATCTCTTCACAAGCAACGAAAAATTTTATATAATTTTTTTATGAAACTGCCGCGCGATTACACAACGATTTTTTCCGATGACGACATTCTCGTTTTGAACAAACGCTCGGGGCTTTGCGTTGCCGCCGACCGCTATGACGAAGACGCGCCGCGCTTGGATTTGCTCGCGCAGGAAGAATTCGGAAAACTCCTCGCAGTGCACAGAATCGACAAGGACACGAGCGGAATCGTTTTGTACGCGCGGAATGAGCAAGCCCACAAAAATCTTTGCGAACAATTTCAAAATCATTCCGTAAAAAAAATCTATCATTGCCTTGTGAACGGCCGGCCGCTTTGGCAAACGCTCGAAGTGAACCTTCCGCTTTTGCCCGATGGGGACGCGCACCACAGGACAATCGTTGACAAAAAAAACGGCAAAAAATCTCTGACGCAATTTTCGTTGCTCGGAATTTGTGGACCTTATTCTTGGCTTGAGGCGCGTCCGCTCACAGGGCGCACCCACCAAATCCGCGCGCATTTGCACGCCAAAAATTTTTCGATTGTGTGCGATCCGATTTACGGTTCAAACCAGCGCGGCATCTATCTTTCCGAACTCAAGAGGCGTTACAACGGAGACCCATATGAAGAGCGTCCTTTGATTTCGCGTCTCGCGCTTCACGCATACAAAATCGAATTCCTGCATCCTGCAAAAAATTCGGCGATGGAATTTTGCGCGCCCTACCCCAAAGATTTGGAAGCCACGCGGAAACAGTTTCTCAAACTTTACGGAGTCGATTCGCTTGAAAAAGAAATTTGAGTTTTGGCTGCACAAGAAGAATTCTATGAAAAAACTTCTTTTTACGATTTTAATTTTTCTCACGGGAGTTTGCGCCCATCCTAGCGGAATACAAAATCCGCAATACACTGATGGCTGGAATTGCGGATTCGAAGGGATTTTCGGAGCGCGATTCGGAAAGGAGGGGGAAATAGTATGGGGGAAAAATTCCAAAAACGGCGAACGCTACAAACTGAGCGAACTTGAATGGGGACACACGCCCGCCTTGTACGCCGGCGCAAAAATTGACGGCGGCTACAAAAGATTTGAAATTTCTTTCTCTTCGATTTTTTTCTTTCCCACGAAATTCGGCATTATGAAAGATTCGGATTGGGCGCAAGACTATGGCTATGAAACCGGAGACACTTCAACAAAAACAAATTATTCAGAAAGCGACAACAAAATCAAAAACGGCTTCGACCTTGAACTTTCGTTTGCATTCAAATTCTATCCGACATATTTTTTGACGCTGCGTCCAAAAATTTCCGTGACTTACCATCAAATGAAATTCAACGCGGTCGGCGGAACATATTGGTATGGCAATGATAAAACAAATAATACAATTTTCAATTCATATTATCCATACGACGATCCAGCGCACTCACATTCAGGGTCGCTTCCAGAAACGCCGCTTGTAAAATACAGTTTGCAAAACGTTTATTTTTGGACAGGAATACAAGCGGACTTTTTTCCGACACCAAGAATTCTGCTTTCTCTCGCCACCGAAGCCGCTCCGCTTGCATATATGAATTCATGTGACGAGCACGTTAGAAGGGAAATAATTTACAAGAACACATCGCTTTCTGCGTTTTATGCGGTGCGCCAAAGCTTGCGCGTCCAATTCAATTTCAAAAACAATCTTTCTCTCGCGCTGAATTTTTGCGGAATGCTCACAGGAGAAACCGTAGGAACTACTTACGAAAAACAAGGCAACGAAGACTCCTACAGAAAGTACTACGACAGCAGCGGCGCATATTCAATCTATTTAGACATCGGAATTTCCGTAAAATTTGTTTTGTAAAAATTCAAGTTGCGTGATATAATATTACATATTTTGAAAATTGCCGTGCTTGCGCACACAAAAAAAACTCCCTCGATTTTGAAGAATCGTTCGAGTTTTTTTTCAAGAAAATAAGTCACAGCACCACACAAATGGAGTGCCTCTCTGACTTGACAAGTTCGCGCTTCCGCTAGAACTTACTTACTTTGATAGGAGAATGTTATGAAAAAAATCATCACGATAAGTCGCGAGTTTGGAAGCGGCGGACATCTTGTCGGCGAACTTGTTGCAAAACAACTCGGATATAAATTCTTTGACAAGCAGATAATTGACATGGCGGCAGAAGAAAGCGGACTTTCTCCGCACTTCATCGAAAAAAGCGAACAAAGCCTTTCGAGCGTTTGGGTGTACAATATGATGTTCGGCGCGCATTACTCTTCGGGCAATTATACCAATGCCGCCGCGCCAAACACGCTGCCTTTGGTTGACCAGATTTTCAATGCGCAGCGAAAAGTAATTTTGAAAATCGCAAAAGAAGCACCGTGCGTCATCGTGGGGCGTTGCGCCGACTATGTTCTACACGTTTCGGATGAATTCGATGACAACGACATTTTGAATGTTTTCATCTATGCTGACGAAGAAGCAAAAATCGAACGCGCCATAAAGTCATTTGGCACGCCAGAAAAAGACGCGAAGAAAATCATCGCACAAATCAACAAACGCCGCGCAAATCACTACAACACATTCACCGAATATATTTGGGGGGAGCGTTCAAACTATGATTTGCTGATAAACAGCGCGGTCGCAGGAATCGAAAACACAGCGAAAATCATCGCAGAATATGCGCAGTTTTGATTCGCGAAACTTATAATCAATACCAGTTTTTGCAAAGCGAAAAAAGTTTCAACTTTCTTCGCTGTATGAAACGCCGTTTCGTAATGCAATAAGAAACGGCAGTCCAACATTTCACTACTTGATTTTCTCTGGTGCGTGTGCTATATTTTTCTCCTATGGAAGATAAGGAAAAGACGGTTTTTATTTTCGGGCACAAAAACCCAGACACCGATTCCGTTGTGGCAGCGGCGGCGTACCAAAAATTGAAGGAACTTTTGGGGCACACCAATTACGTCGCGGCGCGGGCGGGACACCTTTCGCCGCAAACCGACTATGTTTTCAATAAATTCGGCGTGAAGCCGCCGGAATACATTTCCGAATTTTCTCCGAAAGTCGCATTTTACACGGACGACAATTTTCAGTGCGCCCGCGAAAACGATTCGCTTTGGAAAGTTTTGGGAAACTTGGAAAAGACGCAAGACCAAGTGATTCCGATTGTGGACGAAAAAGGCGCGTACAAATCGCTTTTGCATTACAACGCGTTTGCGAAGAACCTTTTGATTCAAATGAACCCCGAAAAAAAATCTCCGGTCGTGACGAGCATCGCCTTGATAAAAGAGACTCTGAACGCCCAGCCGATAATTTTCGAAAACGAGAACGAAATTTTCAAAGCGATGATTTTGGTCGGCTCTTCCGCGCCCGAAACCTTTAAAAAGCATCTCGAACAGCACAAAACCGAACCGCTTGTCGTAATCGCTTCAAACAGGCCGGAGATTCAAGAACAATGCATCGAAGCAAAAGTCCGCCTTTTGGTCCTGACGAGCGGGCAAGTACTTTCAAAGTCGCTTCGTGACAAGGCAGAAAAAAACAAAGTGAGCGTAATCATTTCGCCTTACGGAACTTCTTCCACTTCGATGCTCATCGCGTATTCCACGCCTGTGACTTCGATGGCGGACACCTCGATTCCTGCCGTGCGCCGTTACGATCCCATTTCAAAAGTCAAGCCGCTTTTGCGACAAGTGCCGTGCCGCTGCCTTCCAGTCGTTGACGACGAAAACAAAGTAATCGGAATAATTTCGGAAAGCGACTTGCTTAAAGAGCCGAACGTGGAATTGATTTTGGTGGATCACAACGAAGCCTCGCAAGTGATTGACGGATACGAACACTACCGGATTCGCGAAGTGATTGACCATCACAGAATCGGAACGCTTTGCACAAAAGAACCGATTTTGTTTTTGAATAAGCCCGTCGGCTCCACTTCCACCTTGATAACCGAACTTTATCGAGAAAATAAAATTTCCGTTCCGAAGGAAATTGCGAGCCTCTTGCTTTGCGGAATCCTTTCGGACACGCTGATTTTGAAGTCGGCAACAACGACAGAAATAGACCGCGCCACCGCCGAATATTTGAGCGCAATCACAAACCTCGATGTCCAAAAACTTGGCGAAGAAATTCTCGCCGCGGGAAGCGTCATCGGTTCAAGGAGCGCGCAGGACATCATCGCGCAGGATTTGAAAGAATATGCTGAAGGAAAAATTTCATATTCGATAAGCCAAATCGAAGTCGATTCGCCGCACGACATCCTCGCGCGCAAAAAAGAATTCCTCGATGAATTGGAAGCGAATCGTCGCGCCGGCAAGCTGATTTTCGCCGCGTTGCTCGTCACCGACATCACGAAACTCAGCTCGCTTTTGTTCTTTGCCTGCGACAAAAAATACGAATCGTTCTTCACATTCCCAAAACAAGAAGATGGCGTGTATTATCTGAACGATGTGGTTTCCAGAAAAAAGCAACTCGTGCCGATGCTCACGGAACGAATCGCTTTGATTGACATTTAGAATTGCTGCAAGGCGTTTCAGCGATTAAAAATCTTGCGATGCAGTATGTCCGCATCGCGACTGGTCGCTACCGAATTTTATTCAAAATCAAATGGCTGAAAAATATTTGCGGAAATACGTGAAAATATTTCCGCAAATACGTTCAAATATTTCAGGGAATCCGTAAATTTATTTCCGCAAATATTTTTACGTTTTTCCGCAAATAAATTCGCGTTTTACGGAATTTCGCCGCATTTTAAGCGTGCGAATCAAATTTTGCCTGCTACACGCGATGCATCGAACTGAAAACTTGCTCGTGCATCACATTTATTTCCACGCCAATTTCTTTGCCGAGAGAAATCATCTGGTCGCGAAATTTGTCGATTGACAAATCCGCATTTTCCAGCGAAACCATCAACATCATTACAAAGTTGCCGGAAAGAATCGATTGCGTTATGTCAACGATGTTTGCGGAATGCTGCGCTAAAAATGTCGTTACCTTTGAAACGATTCCCACTTTGTCCGAACCGACTACGGTGATGATTGCATTCATAAAATCCGAACCTCCATTTCCCTGCGCAAACAGCGGCGCACAATTTAATTTTTGTTTCGAAGAATCCGAATTCTTATTCTAATGCATTTGATTTTTTTTTACAATCGGTGTATAATCTTTTTATGGGTGGAAAAAAATCTCTTGCGCTGCGCTATGACGCGGCAGTAATTCTCACGTTTTGTATTGTCTCTTTTTTTATTTTGGTTCTAGACGAATTCGCCTTGAAGAATTCGCTCATCGTGCAAAAATTTTTCTCGCTTCCGGGAACGCTTTCAAAAAGCGCGGCAGAACTTTCGTCGCAGTTGAGCGAGGCTCTCGACCGTCCGATACAACACGAAGGCGTCTTCAATTTTCAAAATCCGGTTCATTACCTGCGGCTTTTTTTCTATTTGTTCGGAAACAAAACTCTCCTGCAATTTTTGATTTCGTTCGCGTTCATACTGCCGCTCGGCACGCAAATGGAAGAACGCTACGGCAGCGCAGCAATCGGCGTGATGATTTTGATTACGACTCTTGTGACTGGCGTTTTGAACGCCTGCCTGATTCCTGCAATGCTTTACGGCGCGGATGCGATTGTTTTCATGCTGATTCTGCTTGGCGCAATCACATCGCTTTCCAAAAACGAACTTCCCATTTCCGCGATTATGATTTTCGCGCTTTACATGGGATGCGAATTCTATCTGAACGGAGTGATGGACAACACGAAGGTCGTTTCGATTTTCGCAAAACTTGCGGGCGGACTTTGCGGAAGTATGTTCGGATTTTTGAGCGCGCCAAAAACGCGGCGCACGGCTTCCACAAAAAGCAGTGGCAGTTCGAGCGCGTCAAATTCAAAACTCGGCTACGATCCTGAACAAACCGCAGCCGCGAGAAAGGCTTTCATGGAGCGCATAAAGCAAGAACGCCAAAAGAAAAAATTCGACGAAGAAACAACGGTAATCGGTTCGGTGGAAATCTAGCCGAAAATCGTGCGCACTTTCATAACGGTTTCGATTCCAGCAAGCGCGCGCAAAGTTTCTTCATCCACGCGGGCATCCACATCGATGATGTTGTAGGCGATGTTTCCGCGATTTTGATTTGTCATTCCTGCGATGTTCAAATTCGCGTTGCCCAAAACTGTCGTGAATTTCGCGATGATTCCGGAAACATTCTCGTGCGAAATGCAAATGCGCGTTCCGCCTTTTGGCACAGGATTTTCGGTGGTGCATTTCGGAAAGTTCACGGAATTGGTGATGTTTCCCTTTTCCAAGAATTCGCGCAATTCGGCAACCGCCATCTTCGCGCAATTGTCTTCGGCTTCGGGAGTGGACGCGCCCAAATGCGGAAAGCAAATAATGTTTTTCTTTCCGATGAATTCCTCGCAGGCAAAATCCGTAACAAGGCATTTAACTTTTCCAGAATCAAGCGCGCGCAGAATGTCGCCGTTATTCACAAGCCCGCCACGCGCGATGTTCACAATCACAACGCCGTCTTTCATATTTTTCAGAGTCGTTTCATTTATCAGGCCTTTGGTGTCTTCCGTCTGAGGAACGTGAAGCGTGATGTAGTCGGATTTTGACAAAAGCATATCGAGCGTTTCCGCGTGTTTCACTTTGTTGTCAAGCCGCCACGCCGCCGCGATGGACATAAAAGGGTCGTAGCCAATAACTTCCATTCCAAGTTGGACGGCGGCGTTCGCAACAAGCGCGCCGATTGCGCCAAGCCCAATCACGCCGAGTTTTTTGCCTTTGAGTTCCGGACCTACGAACTGGCTTTTTCCTTTTTCCGCAAGTTCGGGAATCTGTTCGCCCTGCCCTGCCAAAGTTTTCACCCATTCGCTCGCAGGAAAAACCGGACGACTCGAAACAAAAAGCGATGCAAGCACAAGTTCCTTCACCGCATTTGCATTCGCGCCCGGCGTATTGAAAACCACAATTCCTTTTTTCGTAAGCTCGTCAATCGGAATGTTGTTCACTCCGGCTCCAGCGCGAGCAACGGCTTTTACTGTGCCGGAAAATTCCATTTTGTGCATATCCGCCGAGCGCACTAAAATCGCGTCGGGGTTGTTCAAACTGGAAGCAGTCTCATATTCATCGCGCGGAAAATCCTCCAGCCCAATCGCAGAAATTTTATTCAATGTCTGAATCTTGTACATTCACTTCTCCTTGCAATTTTCTAGAAATTCAAAAATGTTGAAAACGAGATTTCGCAACGAAGCGAAAAACCGTGGCAAATTCTTGCGCATATTGTATCACAAAGGCGCGAGAATGAAAAGAGAGAAATTCCAACCCGCAAGTTTTGCAAAAAAAATTGGACTTCACACAAATCGCCACCCAACGAACGGCACACGCACTTGCAATTTTTCCCAAAATGTGCGAGAATTACTTTGAGCCGAAATGGTGGAATTGGTAGACACAAGGGACTTAAAATCCCTCGGCAGTCAAATGCCGTGCCGGTTCAATCCCGGTTTTCGGCATGGGCTGTCCAATCGGGCAGCCCAAATTTAAGGCAATGTTTTCCGACACTCACTTTCATTTTAATATTTTGCGCGAAGATGAAAATTTTTCGCGGAATTCTATTCTCAAAAAAATGGCGCAAAACGAATGCAAATTCGCGCTCGATGTAGGCGTAAGGGCCGAAGATTTTTTTCCGCGCATAAAACTGTTTGAAGATGAAATTTCAAAAATCGAAAATCCAGTGCGAAAAAAAATCGAGGATTTTATTTTCTTTTCGGCAGGCATTTGGCCAGACCCAGAATCAATAAAAAATCGTGCGGAAAAAATTTCCTTGCTTGAAAAAACCATTCTCGAAGCAAAATCAAATTCCGAAAAAACCGCTGGCGCGAACACCGCCGCGGATGGATTTTCCCTCGAAAAAAAACTTGTCGCACTTGGAGAATGCGGGCTTGACCATCATTGGAATGTTTCAGGTCCAGACGCAAGAAGCGAATCGGATTTCAACGCCGATTTGTTTTTTGGCGAGCGTGAACTTTTCGAAGCGCAGATTTCCTTGGCAAAAAAATTCTCGCTTCCCGTAATCGTGCACTCGCGCGACGCAGCGGCGCAAACTTTGGAATGCGTCAAAAACGCGAATTTTCACGAAGGCATAATCCACTGCTTTTCATACGGCATAGAAGAAGCGCGCGCGTTTTTGGACTTGGGCTGGCACATAAGTTTTTCGGGAAGCGTAACGTACACAAAAAAATCCAAGTTCGAGCAAATGCGCGAACTGATTTCGTTTGTTCCCGCCGAGAGGCTTCTTGTAGAAACTGACGCGCCCTACCTCGCGCCCGCCCCGATGCGCGGCAGCGCGAACAATCCCACTTTCATCGAACACACATACAAGTACATCGCGGACATCCGAAAAATCGAAGTGGAGAACCTTTGCGAACTTGTGGAAAAAAATATTTTTCGATTGATGAGAATAGAAAATAAATCTTAATTTTTCAATATTATGAACTTACAAAATCACAGCACAATAACCGAGAATTTCCGCAATATAGAAATTGTCAAAATAAAACTTGTCGCCACATTCCGGCGACAAGTTTAAACGTTTCTGCAATGCAAGTCGCTTTGCGTTAGGACTATTTTAGTCTTTTTTGAATGTGCCCCATGTGCCTAAAGTCACTACGAGATTAAGTCCTTGTTTAGTGACAGTTCCGCTTTGTGTTTTTGAGCCACACGTTACGCTAACCTGTCCTCCGCTTTTCAACTCGCCAGTCCATTTTCCGACCAAGCCTTTTTCGCTTCCGTCCCAACAGTGACAACTGCCATCCCGGTCAAAATCTATGGCTACCCATTGTCCGTCTGACCACTTTTGATTTGACCATCGGGTGGAAATGGAATCTCTTATCGCCTTATCCACCAATCCCGCTCCGGGCAGCGCATAAATAGACATACAGAGAAGTCCTATCAAAGCGGAAAAAATCACAATCTTTGAAACCTTTTTCATTAAAACCTCCTAGGTTAAGTGTATGAATTTTGTTCAGTTTACCACGGAAGTTTTTGCAAAATTCTGATATTGCATAATTCGTACTGGAAATGTCTTAAAAATCATAATGCAGAATATCGTGTTATAAAACCTTCCGCACGAATATTCAAATTTTCGCGAATAAAATTCAGCGCACAATCCACGAATAATTTTTCCAAAATCACGCAACTTTTTTTGAATGTTCGTGTCGAAATTTGCAGAGGAAAAAATGAAAAACAATATCACAAAAACTTTGAATTCGATTCCAGCAATACTTGCGAACAATTTCAAAAAATTCGCCAGTCGCCCCGCAATGATTCTTGATGACGGCAAGACGATTTCTTATAACGATATGCGCTGGGACATTTTCAAGACAGCGAACACGCTTCGGTTTTTTGGAGGAAACACGCCAAAATCTGTAGCCATTTTTATCGACAATTCTCCGCAGGCGGTGGAAACAATTTACAGCGTTCTTTCGATTGGCGCGAAGGCGATTCTTTTGCGCTACACGATGAGCGCGAATGAAATCAAGACCGCACTTGAAGAACAGCAAGCTGATGTGATTTTCATACGCGCGGAAAGCATTTCGCTTTTGCCCGAAAATTGCGAGGCAGACATTTTGGAAATAAGTGACAATCGCGCTCTAAAAACTGTGGACAAGACGATGCACGAAAAGCGAATGCAAAAGGCGGCGGCGCAGTTCAAAGACGGAGAGCGCGTGATTGCCGTAACTTATTCGCACGGAATGCAAAGCATGACTTTGACGCGCAAGGATTTCGAAAAATTCACCGAAAAGAAAAACAAAAACGAAAAGCCGCTTGACGCGCTCGTTGAATATTTGCGCTTGCTTGTAAGCGCGTTCGTAACGGGGCGCGCGGTAAACGCTTCGCTATAAGGCTTGCAACGCGGCTTCGGCCCTCTGCAACAGGCCTTTCCCCACACGAACTTTTTCCTGCGCAGGATGCTCGCTTTCTTTTTCCGAAGCGGGCATTTCTGTTTGCGCAATCGTTTCTTCCGAATTTTCCTGAATCGAATTCTGTTCAGCGCCCGCTCCATCAAGATTGTCTTGCACGAAAATCTTGAATGGCAATCCCAATTCAAGCGAATTTTCTCGCGCTACATTTTGAAACGGACTGACTGGCGAAGAAATCTCCGCGACTTCCGCGAATGATTTTATTTCCGCTGAAAGCGAATCAAATTCGGCAGCATCCGCCGCGTAAATCACATTTCGGTAAAGCGCGAATTTTACGAAGCCATACAAAAATTCCTCGTTGTCCAAACTCAACGCGCCGAAAAAATAAATGCGCTTCAAATTGTGCTTTCGCGCCAAATCCATGCAAAAATTCTTTAGGCTTTGCGAAATGGCATTTTCCGAAGTAAGCGATTGTGTAACAACAATCAGCGTGGTGATGTCTTCCATTTCATTCGGCGGAACTTGGCACAAATCCTCATCCGCCCGCTCGGGATAAAGCGTTTTTTCTTCCACAACTTCATACGCGCCTGAAACGCTTATCATTCCGTTTATAAAGCGCGGTTCGGGCGGCGGCAGCGGTTCTTGCTCTTCTTCGGAATTGGTTGAAGGGAAGAAGCCTTCGGGCACTTCATAATCGCGCTCGTCTTCTTCCTGTATTCCGCGCATCATCGCTTCGTCCAATTCTTCCACCGTAACCGTCACGCCTTCGATGATGTCATTTTTTCCTTCGGCCGCTCCAGTAAGAACAATGTTTTGCTCCAAAATCTCGGAAATCATATCGCCGGAAGAAGAATCTTCTTGTTCGGAATTTTCTTCAATCTGAATTTTACTCGCGTCCAGTTCTTCGTTTTCTGTCTGGGAATCTTCTGCGGAAACATTTTCAGAATCATCAATTTCAAACGGCTCGCTTTCTCCTGTTTCGACTTCGCTTGCCGCGCTTTCTTCGGCTTCCGCAATTTCGGGTTCGGAAACAGACTCCGCAACCTCATCTTCCACAGATTCCGCTTCCACAAGCGGCCCTTCGATTTGCGATGGCTCGCTCTCCTCGATTTCCGTTTCCGCAATTTCAATTTCACTCGTTTCCAGTTCTTCGCTTTGCGCCTGGGAATCTTCTGCGGAAATACTTTCAGAATCATCAATTTCAAACGGTTCACTTTCTCCTGTTTCGACTTCGCTTGCCGCGCTTTCTTCGGCTTCCGCAATTTCTGGTTCGGAAACAGATTCTGCAACCTCATCTTCCACAGACTCCGCTTCCACAAGCGGCTCTTCGATTTGCGATGACTCGCTCTCTTCAATTTCTGTTTCCGCGATTTCAATTTCGCTCGTTTCCAGTTCTTCGCTTTGCGGCGCGGCGGAAATCTCATCCTGCTCTTTTTCAGCAACTTCTTTTTTTATTTTGTTTTTTGCAGGAACATCATTGCCGGAAAATTCTTCGCGCGGCTTTTCCAACACAGTAGCGAACAAATCATCAATCTTTGGCTCGGAAGGCTCGGGCGTTTCAGGTTCAAGGATTTCAGGCGCAACCGCATCTTTTTTTGCCGCCTTGGTATTCTTTGCGTCTTTGGCTTCGGCTTTCTTTTTCGGTTTGGAAACTTTCTTTGCAGACGCTTCGGAAGTTTCGGCGGCTTTGGATTTCTGCGCTTCTTCGCTTTTCGCGGATTTTTTTACGCGCGCAGAAGATTTCGCACTTTCATCTTTTTTGTCGAGAGGATTTTTTTCTTCAACCGTATGCGCAGTTTCAGTTTTAGCCTGCTTTTTGGTTTTTGGTTTTTGCGTTTTAGGTTTTTCGGAAGTCGCCGATTTTTTCGTTTTCTTCTTCGCAACCTTTTCCGCCTTCTCTTCTGTTTTTTCTTCTGCCTTCACTTTTTGAGATTTTTCGGCAGAAGTTTCATCTTTTTTGGCGCGAGATTTTTTCGGCTTTTTCTCTTCGGGCTTTATCTGAGTTTCATCGATGAATTCCGCGTCAACGATTTCAGTTTTGAGCGAGACAAAAAGCGGATGTTCGGTCAAGGCGCAGTCGATGAAAACTTTTTCAATGGAATCGCAGCCTTGAAACGCTTCGCTGTGGCTGTGCGTCACGATTTTAGGAATGCGGATTTGCTTTGCGTTCACTGGAACTTTTATAATCGAAAGCGCGCCATCTTCGCGCCGTTCAAAAAGCGCGCCGGAATCTTCGTCAATAAAAAAAACAGGATTTTCACCATTGAACCGAATGTGCGCAAGGCTTGGGCAATTTCTAAAAGCATCGTCCTCGATGATTTTTACAGAAGCGGGAAGCACAACCGTGGAAAGTTCCTGGCAGTAGGCCGCCGCGCCGCTTCGTATTACCGCAACGCCTTCGGGAATTACAAGCGATTTGAGCGAAACACATTCGCTGAAAACATTTCGCGGCAATTCCAGGATTCCGCTTCGGAACGGGGCTTCTTCAAGCGAATAGCAGCACTCGAACATATTTTCCGAAAGCGCGAGAAGTTCATCGCCAAGTTCAACTTTTTGCAGGGAAAAGCATCCACGAAAAATGGAAGGCTCTACGGATTCAATTTTTTTCGGAAAGCGAATATATTCTAGCGCGTCGCATCCAGCGAACGCCTCATAGCCGATTTGCGTAACAGTGTCCGGCAGAAAAATTTTTTTTGCCGGACAGTCAGCCAAAGCACGCCGCTCGATTTTTGTAACGCCAAATGGAATGCGAATTTCGGCAGGGCAATTAAGTTCGTCAACGCCTGAAAGGTTTTTACCACCGTTTGTCAGAAAAAAAATTTCAGAATCCTGCATTCGCATATTGTACTACATTTTTAATTTTCCCGCAAGAGTTCGCGGCAATATAATCCCGATCGAAAGTCGCGATTCGAACCTTGCCGTTCGGAGTGACGGTGGAAAGCCGCCAACCTTCTCCCAAAATCATTTTGATTTTCGAATCGGCCTCGATGTCGCCGATTTTGTAAATGAAAGTCCGCAATGTGTTTTCAGCCATGATTCCCCCAAAAATCGAGCCATACAATTTCTCAAAATTGAAAACTGAAATTCGCCCATGTCGAAATTTGTGCGATGCAAATCGCAAGCCTGTATAGAAATTGTCGGCAATTTTGAGTTGATTTTTAACGAAAAATGCGGTATACTTTGAGTTCAAATTTAAAAAAATTGTGCGCGAAATTCAGTTTATGAAAGTTCGTGCAAGCGGAATAAAACGAAGTTTTTGATATTTTCAAAACTCGTGTATTTATTGCCCGCATACCGCAACAAGTTGCTTAACGCGGGCGAATTAAGCATCCTCGAAAACTGAAGTTTCCTGCGGTGCTTAATTTGTAGGAACATTTAAAAACAGCAACTAGAATTGCGTTGCTGTTTTTAATAACGAGTTTTTTCGAAACTCGTGTATTTATTGCCGTTTCTCACTTCGTTGCAAAACGGCGTTTCCAACAATGAAAAAACTTGATACTTTTTTCATTGTTGGAAATATAGGAAGGTTTTATGTACAAGTCCGGCGAAGATTACCTTGAAGCGATTTTGATTCTAAGAGAAAAAAACAAATTTGTGCTTTCAGTTGATGTCGCAAACTACATGGGATTTTCCAAGCCGAGCGTGAGCCGCGCAATGTCGATTCTCGAACGCGATGGCTACATAAAATTCGGATTGCACAACCGAATCGAACTTACAGAAAAAGGATTTGAAAAGGCGAACGGCATTTACAGCCGCCATCGGCTTTTGACCGAATTCCTCATGGAAATCACGGGCATTCCGCACGACCAAGCCGAAGCAAACGCCTGTCGCGTTGAGCACGATATAGATGCCGATGTGGTAGAAGGCATCAAAAGATTTATGGAAAACCGCACGGCGGAAAAAATCCCGGAGAATTGATTTCATTCCGCCGTTTCATATTCCACAAACTTCCAAAAGCGCGTCGCACATCGCGACACGCCAGCGGCTGTAACCTTTCTGAATCGGAAAATGTTTAACAAATAAAGTTATTTTAAACAATGGAGAAAATGATGAAAAAAATAATTCCTATACTCGCGCTGGCGGCGATTTGCATTGCGCCCGCTTGCGCCAAACGGCGTGCTGCCAATGCCTCAGAAATGCCCGACTCCTACGATGAAGTCGAAACTGTCATTCCTGTTGACAAAGAAAAAACAAACGCCAAGAAAGCCGTTTCCGACGACCCTTACGACAAAGAAAAACTGCGCCCACAAAACGACCGCAGTTTCGGGCAAAAACTTTTCGGCTTGAACCGCTTTCAGCAAATCGCGCCGTTTTCGGTTTTCGCAAAATCTTCGGTGGGAAAACTTCACCTCAAAAAAAACGGCTCTCTCATTCACAGGGCGGGCACGGACATCGGAGGCTTCTATTGCTATTACGATACTTCGGCGTATGCGGTGCAGTTCGCACAACAAGCAAGGAGCGTCCTCGTTTCCGCCGTGGAACAATATCTTTCGGATTTTGACAACAAAAAACTCGACAAGAACGCCAAGAAAAAGGACACCGAAAGCGTTTACGGAACGGCGGAGGCTTACGAAGAATACGGAATCGCGCTGGCAAATTTGAACCACGCGGCTCGCCCGATAGTTACTTTTGGATATGAATTCATAAACGGAAATCCGTACTTTATGATTTACGCAAAAAAAGCCAAGGACATAAAATACGTGCACCGCAGCAATGACGATTCCAACGCGGATAAAACAATTCCGCAACGCTACTACTTTACGAAGGCGCAGGCAAAAACTTTGGCAACCTTTCTCAGCGACAGCAACATAGAATCTTTGCGGAAAGAAACAAGTTATGACGAAGTTTCCGAAGACGATTTTGATTCCTACGACAATTCCGGCGCGGCGAACGGCGACTAACTTGAATAGTTTTTGTATGAAAAAAAACAAGCCGCTTTGCATTCTTATGGCATTCGCCGCGGCGTTTTTTTTCGAAAGCATTTTGCTGGCGCAGGATTTTTCGCACGAACGGGCCGAGCAAGAAAACCGCACGGCTCGTTTTTTTGACGGAGAAAAAATCCGCGAACTGCAAATCTTCAAATCGGACGAAGCCAATTCTCAAAAAGAAATTTGCGTCGCGCAATTTTTTTCAAATACACGCTATTTCAATTTGCATCTTTCCAATGACGCGCTTCTCGCGCTAAAGTCGGCCGCCGCTTCGTACAATTCAGATTTTGAAAACAAAAAACTCTCCAACAAAAACAAAAAATCACTGGCGAAGTACGGAAAATTTTCCACGCAAATCGAATGGGGAACTTCTCGCAAAAATATGACGCAAATTTCACATAAGGCAAACGCGATGTTCGGCTATGCGTTCGTAAAAAAATCGCCCTACTTTTCGATTTCCATACAAAGCGCGCAATCCGAAAAAGAATCCTCAAAAGCACTCGCAAATTCGGGAAATGCGACATTGCTTTTTACAAAGGCGCAACTTGCGAATTTCATCTCGCAAATCGAACACCTTCCTTAAATTTTCCCAAGACTAAAATCAACTGCGCGAGATTTTGCAAAAGAAAGACAAAGCGAAAACTTGCCAGCAAATTGAAATTTTGCGATGCAAATCAGACTTTGTTCATTCAACTCTGAATTCAGCACTGCGCCTGTATTGCGCGTTCAACTTCTTCAATCAAAAAATCCGGAGTGCTCGCGCCTGCCGTAATGCCCACGTTCTCCACACCGCAAAGCGAGCCTTCCTGCAAAAGCCGCGCCACATCCTGCGCATTTTCCACAAAAAAACTTTTTTCACAAAGTGCGCGGGCAAGTTCAAAAAGCCGTCTTGAATTCGCGGATTTTTTTCCGCCCACGACAATTATCGCATCCGATTTTTTTGCCAAATCGCGCAACGCTTTTTGGCGGCTTTGTGTCGCAGGGCAAATCGTATCGAGCACTTGCAAATCGGGTATTTTTGAAAGCAGTACATCCGCGATTTTTTTGAACTCGTCCGGAGAAAAAGTGGTCTGACACAAAAGCACCGATTTTTCACAAGAACGCCCTTCAAAAAAATCGGAAGCCTTTTCCGCTTCGGCAGCGTTTTGCACAAGCACGAATTTTCCGCCGCCCTGCTCCGCGCTTCCTTGCACAGCACGCACTTCACCATGCCCCGCATCTCCTGCCAAAATCACGCATCCGCCTTTTTTGGAAAATTCTTCGGCGCGAAGAATGCTCGTCGCAACTCGCGGGCAAGTGGAGTCGATGACATCCGCGCCCTGCGCCTTGATTTTTTGCAAGACATTCGGAGGCACTCCGTGGGCGCGCAAAAGCACGACACAGTTTTCATCGAGCAAGTCAATTTGATTTTCTTCGAGGATTTTGAGACCGCGCTCGGAAAGATTTTTCAAGACGGTCTCATTGTGGATAAGCGGACCGAGGGAAAAGATTTTCTTGCCGGAAGAATTCTGTTCGAGCGCGGACTCTGCCGCGTTCACCGCAAGCCGCACGCCGAAACAAAATCCCATCACCGCAGAACGAATCACGCGCGGCGCAATTTTTTTTCTGTCCGAAGCCGAAGCGTCCAATTAACCGACCACAACATTCGATGCGGTCTTTTTCGGAAGCGCATGGTGAAAACCGAATTCAGGCCTCCAATTTCGCCGCGTCAAATTGATGAATCCACTTGAAATGAAAATCGAAGAATAGAAGCCGCTCAAAAGTCCCACCATCATCGCAAGCGCGAAATCTTTTATGCTGCCAGTCGTAAAAACATACAATGCGAGCACAGCAAAAAAAGTCGTTACTGTCGTGATGATTGAGCGCGTGAGCGTGTCCGTCAAAGACTGATCCAAAATCTCGCTAAACTTTTTCACTTCCAAAAGCGGCAAATTGTAGCGCACCCTGTCCAAGATGACCACGGTGGCGTTTATCGAATATCCGACGATTGTCAAAACCGCCGCGAGCACCGTCGTTCCAAATTCAAGTTGCGACCAAACTATGAATGAGAACATTATGCAAATGTCGTGAATCAAAGCGATGATTGCGCCGAGCGCGAAGTCCCAGTGAAAACGAACCGTGGCATAAAGCCAAATCAAAACCATCGTGCCCAAAAGGAGGAAAATCGAATTGCGCACAAGCGAAGACGACATACTCGAACCAATGAAGTCCGTTTTCTGCACGGAAACATTCGCCGCGCCGTACTTCGCGATGAGAGCGTCCGTCATTTCCGAATCGTTCTCGGAAATTCCTGCGCGAATTTGATAGAATGTGGAATCTTCGCCGCCGATTTTTTTTACACTCACGCCGCCAAATGACGAAAGCGCGTCGCGCACTTCTTCGATTCCTGCGGCGTTCGCGATTTCCACTTCCTCAATCATTCCGGGCTTAAAATCAATTCCCAAATTTATTCCGCGGAAAAACAGTCCGAAAATTCCGCAGGCAATCAAAACAATCGAAATTATCGCGCAGGGCAAAAACGCTTTGCTAAAATTTATTCGGTCTTTCATTGCTTCCTCCAGCTTATATGATAACGCGCTTCGAACCGAACGCTTCTGTGCCCACATCGAAAATCAGGCGGCTGACGAACAGCGCGGTGAATACAGACGAAGCCACGCCAATCGCAAGGCTTACCGCGAAGCCCTGAATTGAACCGGTTCCAAGTTGGCTCAAGAAAAGTGCCGCGATGAACGTCGTTATGTTCGAGTCCATAATCGCCCAAAACGCGCCTTCAAAGCCCGCGCTGATTGCGTTCGCGCGATTTTTTCCTGCCCGCAGTTCTTCCTTTATTCGTTCGAAAATAATCACGTTCGCGTCCACCGCCATTCCCACAGTGAGAATCATTCCCGCGATGCTCGAAAGCGTGAGCGTCAAATTGAACGCGGAAAGCACCGCGAACAAAATGTACATATTCAAAATCTGCGCCACAATCGCGTTGAAGCCCGCGCCTTTGTAGAACACAAGCATGAAGATGAAAATCGCAATCAAGCCCACGGCAAGCGCGGTGAGACCGTTGCGGATTGTCTGTTCACCCAATTCCGCGCCGATGACTTGCTGGCTTTCGATGGTGAGCGGAACTTCAAGCCAAGCCGTCTGCAAGACCTTCTGCAAATTCTGCGCTTCTTCCAAACCAAATCCATCAATGCGGACGCGCCCGCCAGCGATTTTCGTGCGAATCGTGGCAGCGCTTTTCACTTTGTTGTCACTCACCACCGCGAGGCGTTCGCCCACATGCGCGCCGGTGAAATCCGCAAAAATCTCCGCGCCTTCCATGTCAAGCGTGAAGTCCACGCCAGTCTGACCCATTTGGTCGCGCGAAACCTCGGCACTCTTGACATAGCGTCCGTCCAACGCGACTTCTTTTTTGAGAGCCATATACTGAACGAATTCGTCAAGGCCGTAACTGTCTTTCGTATAATATCCCAAAATCTCAACGTCATCGCCGACAATCGAAGGGTCTTTGAGCGAGCCGTCCTCGTTGAAAGTGTCGCCTGGATTTGAATAGTAATATGAAAGGAATTGATTTGTGGCATCATCATCTACCAAGCGGAAATTGAGAACGCCCTTTCCCATTACGATTGTATTGATTGCGCTGCTCTGCTCCGCGCCCGGGATTTCGATGTAGATTCTGTCCTCGCCCTGCTGACGGATAACCGGATTGCTCAAACCAAAGCGGTCGATGCGGCTTTGCAATGTTTCCACCGCCTGCGCCATGGCGCGCGCTTTGAATTCCGCTTCGCCGCCCACCAAAGCAGCGTCTCCCTGCAAGCGCAAAGCCTCTTCCAAATCCGCGCGAACAATGATATTGATTCCGCCCGAAAGGTCAAGGCCGAGTTTCACCGAATTGACGTAATTCTTTTTGTCTGCCAAAATCTGTTCGCGGTAGTGCTCCTGGAACAAATCCAAAAGCTGCTGATGAATGGAAAAAGCCACGTCGCGCTTTTCATCGTCCGTGTTAGCGTTCCTGCCAAGGCTGAACGAGTTCAAAATAACGCCGAGCGTAATTTTTTCTGGAACAGGCTTTTTGAAAGCCTTGTAGTTCTTTTTGGTCTGCTTCACAAGCCAAGCGTAGTTTTCGCCCGGCTCCGCGTCAGGATTCGCGACGGCGACTTGCTCCAAAGATTTCACATCCTTGGAAGCCTGTTCCATCGAATATTCTTTGATTTTTTCAAGAGACATAAGCGCGAGACGCTGGGCATCTGCATCCGTCTTAAAATACCAAGCGATTGTGGGGCGCAAAAAGGCCAGGCACAAAGCCAAAACGACAAGGAGGATGACAAATCGCCATCCTTTGTTTCCCTTTTCCATTTATTTCTCCAAATTATTTTTCTTTTTTCGCGCGTGACCTGCCGGCGGGCTTTTTTTCGGATTTGACTTCTTCGGCCACTTCTTCCGCAGAACTTTCTTCGATTTTTTTCTCGGAGGAGGCTTCAGATTTTTCGACGCTGGCGATTGCAGTGCGATTGAATTCGATTTTTGTATTGTCGTCAACTTTCAGCACGATTGTGTTTTCTTTTACCGAAGTTATTGTTCCGTGGATTCCGCCAATCGTAACAACCTTGTCGCCTTTTTTGAGCGCGGCGAGCATCTTTTCGGTTTCCTTTTGTCGTTTGCTTTGAGGGCGAATCAGGAAAAAATAAAAAATCGCAATCATCATAACGACAGTGGTAATCAAGGACAAAAAACTTCCTGTCGATGAAGGAGCACTGCCAGCAACATCCAAGAACGAAAGAAATGACATAACGACCTACCAAATGAGCGAGTTTTTTGCGAAGCGAAAAGTCGCAATAGAGTTTTAATAATGCGGAATAGTGGATTCGAACCACCGACCCCCACGATGTCAACGTGATGCTCTAACCAACTGAGCTAACTCCGCAAGTGCCTTTGATTATAACACAAATCGAAAAAAATTGTCAATCAGTTTTGCCACAAGCAAGCGAAAAAGTATCGAACTAATTCTCTGCGTGAGAAGAGGCGGAAAAGCGTTTTAGGAAATTTTTCGTGCGTTCTTCCCGGGGATTGTTTATCAACTGGCTTGGCTCGCCTTCTTCCACGATGACTCCGCCGTCCATAAAAACGATGTGGTCGCTCGTGTCGCGCGCAAAAGCCATTTCGTGCGTTACAATTATCATCGTCATTTTTTGGCGCGCCAAATCTTTTATCACTTCGAGGATTTCGCCGGTGAGTTCCGGGTCGAGCGCGCTCGTCGGCTCGTCAAAAACCAGCACCTCGGGATTCATCGCCAATGCGCGCGCTATGCTCACGCGCTGCTGCTGACCGCCCGAAAGTTCGCAAGGATAGGCGCGTTCTTTTTCGGAAAGGTTCATTCGCGAAATCCATTCGCGCGCGTTTTTTTCCGCTTCGGCGCGGGGAATTTTCAAAACGCGGATTTGCGGTTCTGCCACATTCTGCAAGACCGAATAATGCGGAAACAAGTTGAAGTTTTGGAAAACCATTCCGATTTTGAGACCGATTTTTCGGCGCGAAACTTTGTCGCAGTAGATTCCGTCTCGCACCAAATCGCTTCCGCAAATGTTGATTGAGCCGCCAGAAATTTTTTCCAATTGCGCAAGGCATCGCAAAATCGTGGACTTGCCGCTTCCGCTCGGGCCTATGATTCCAAGCACTTCGCCTTTTTTCACGCAAAACGAAATGTCTTTGAGCACTTCGGTCGCGCCGAAATTTTTGCGGAGATTTTTTGCCGTTATGATTTTTTCGCTTTCCATTTTCTATTTGTAATACGACAATTTTTTTTCCAAAAAATTGAAAAACCAGGAGACGATTCCATTCATCAAAAAATAAAACGCGCCTGCCAAAAAAAGCGGCACGGTGGAAACCATCCTGTTCGAAGCGGTTTTCGCGATATGAAGCAGTTCCACCACGCCAATCACTTGGACGAGCGCGGTGTCCTTTACGAGCGTAATCACTTCGTTGCCCATGGCGGGGATGATTCGCTTTACGACCTGCGGAATTATTATATAGAAAAAACGCGCTGCCTTTCCGTAGCCCAAGACATTCGCCGCCTCGTACTGCCCAAGCGGAATCGATTCAAGGCCGCCGCGATAAATTTCCGCAAAATAGCAGGCGTAGTTTATCGCAAGCGCGATGATGGCTGCCACGAATCTTTCGAAAGAGAACGCACCTTCGGTCAAAATGCCCGGGATAAAATAGACGCAAATCAGTTGCAGCATCAGCGGCGTTCCGCGAATCAAAAGCAAAAACCATTTTACGATTGTGCGGACGAAGGCGTTTTTGGACATCCTTCCTGCGCAAAGAACGAGCGCGAGCGGAACTGAAAAAATCAGCGTGAGGAAGAATATTCTCACGGAAACCAATGTTCCGCCCAGCATCGAAAATATTTGCGCACCCATCTATTTTCCGATTACGGTGATGTCGCTTCCGAACCATTTTTCGCTGATGCGGGCGACAGTTCCGTCTTTTTTCATTTCTTCAAGAATTTTTTGAACGCCATCCGCAAGTTTCGCGTCCTGCTTTCTGAAAGCGATTCCGTAGCGTTCCGCGGCGAGACTTTCTCCCAAAACCTTGAGCGGCAAGTTGGACTGCTTGATTACGTATTCGGCAACAACGCTGTCCATCACAACGCCGTCCACGCGGTTCATCTGCAAATCGTTCAAAGCCATAAGATTGTCTTGAAGCGGAACAATTTCTTTGAGGGAATTCTTAAAGGAGGGGGCGGCGTTCACGGCATCTTCCGCGCTTGAGCCGTTTTGCAGTGAAATCGATTTGCCTTTAAAATCCGAAAGTTTTTTCAATGGCGAATCTTTTTTTACCACGACGACCTGATTGTTTTCGAGATACGCCTTGGTGAACGAAAACGCCTTGACGCGCTCGGCTGTCATCGTAAGTCCGTTCCAAATGCAGTCGATTTTTCCGCCGCGCAATTCTTGTTCCTTGGCATCCCAATCAATCGGCTGCGCTTTGAAACGCACTCCAAGCCGCTTGGCAACTTCTTTTGCCAAATCGATGTCGAAGCCGACGATTTCATTTTTTTCATCGCGATAGCCCATCGGCGGAAACGAATCGTCCAAGCCAAGCACAAAAACTCCGCGCGACTTCAATTCTTCCAAAGAATTGTCGCCGCTCGCTTTTTTGGGTGCTGCGAAAACACATCCAAGCACCAACGCGGCAATCACCGCGCAAACCAATTTTTTTTTCATATCATCACCTCACTAAAAAAAATTGCATTTATATCAGCGCGAAGCCTTTTTGCGCGTGTTGGAAAATCTGGGCGTTTTTTGCGCGATGAATTTCTTGAGCGCGGCGATTTGTTTTTTCGTGCTTTCTTCTGCCGCGCCCCCCAAAGTTTTTCGCGCTTCCACGCATGATTCGATTTTAATCGCGTCGTAGATGTCGCCCTGGATTTTCGGAGAACATTGCTTGAATTCTTCGAGAGTCAAATCTTCGAGGCGCACTTTTTTTTCAATCGCAAGTCGAACCGCCTTCGCAGAAATTCCATGCGCCGTGCGAAAAGGAACGCCTTTTTTTACGAGATAGTCAGCCAAATCGGTGGCGTTCAAAAATCCATCGGAACAAATTTCGCGCATTTTTTTCACATTGAACTTCGAAGAAGAAATCATATAATTGAAAATCGCCACGCAACTTTTTACTGTGTCGAACGCGGAAAAAAGCGGCTCTTTGTCTTCCTGCAAATCGCGGTCATAACTGAGCGGAAGCCCTTTCATCATCGTGAGCAGATTGAAATGCGCGCCGTAGACTTTTCCCGTGCGCCCGCGAATCAATTCGGCGAAATCAGGATTTTTTTTCTGCGGCATAATCGAAGAGCCGGTGGACCATTTTTCAGAAAGCGAAACAAAATCGAATTCGCTTGTCGCCCACAAAACGATTTCTTCGCTGAACCTCGAAAGATGCATTTGCAAAATCGAAAACGCGGCAGTAAATTCGATGCAATAATCGCGATCCGCCACGCTGTCCATAGAATTTTGCGTCGCGCCGGAAAAGCCCAAATCCTTTGCCACCATCTCGCGGTCAAGCGGAAGCCCGCTTCCTGCAAGCGCGCCGCTTCCGAGCGGACAAAGCGAAATCCTTGCAAGCGCGTCATCGAGCCTTTCGTAATCGCGGGAAAGTTCCCAAGCCCATGCGCACAGATGTTCGGCGAGCGTTACAGGTTGCGCGTGCTGCATGTGAGTGAAGCCAGGCATTATCGAAGAAGTGTGCTTTTCCGCAATGGAAGCAAGCGAGCCAATCAAAGAAAGAATTTCTTTTTGCAAGGAAGGAATTTCGCGGCGCAAATAAAGACGCTCGTCCAAGGCAATTTGGTCGTTGCGGCTGCGTCCTGTGTGGAGTTTTTTTCCAGCGTCGCCAATCCTATCGGTGAGCACGGCTTCGATAAAAGAATGTATGTCTTCGGCACTGTAATCGATTTTGAGCGCGCCGCTTTTCAAATCCTTTTGAATCGAAAGCAAGCCGGACTTTATTTTTTTGAATTCCGCCTGAGTGATGATTTTCGTTTTGGCAAGCATGGCGGCGTGCGCGAGAGAGCCTCGGATGTCGTCCTGTGCCATTCGTTCGTCCACGAAAATCGAAGTTTCAAATGCGACGGCGGCTGCGTCCGGGCCTTCTTTGAATCGGCCGCTCCACAAAGCCGCGTGATTGTCGGATGTAATCGCACCGTGTTCCATTTTTCTCTCCTAGCACAACAAAAACTGCGGCTATAGCACTGCGATTTTCACTTCGCCGCGAAACGATTTTCACGCACAAATAAAATTCATGCTGAACAAATTCGATGCCCGCTCAATTAAACGCGCTCAAATTCAGTTCCATGATTTGGTCGTAAATCGCCTTGCCGCCCGGAACCATCGGAAGCACAAGTTCATCGATGTCCACTTTCGCATCGATGACGGCGGCTTTTTTGCTTTTGAAAGCCTTTTCAAAAACCTGCGAAAATTCCTTTTCGTTTTCCGCGCGGAATCCTGCGATGCCGTAGGCTTCGGCAAGTTTCACCCAATCAGGACCAAAATCCAAAGTGGTGGCACTGTAGCGTTTTCCATAAAAAAGTTTTTGCCAAAGCCGAACATTTCCCAGCGTTCCGTTGTTCACCACGACAATCAGCACAGGCAAATTGTAATGCGCGATTGTGGCAAGTTCATTGCAATTCATTCGGAAAGAGCCGTCGCCAGCGATGTTTATCACGCGCGCCTTGGGATTTGCGAATTGCGCTCCGATTGCCGCTCCCGTGCCGAAGCCCATCGTGCCGAGTCCGCCCGAAGTGATGAAGGTGCGCGGCTTCGCAAACGGATAGAATTGCGCGGTCCACATTTGGTGCTCGCCCACTTCCGTGGCGATGAACGCGCTGTCGCCCGCGATGCGATGGATTTCCTCGCACAAAAATTTCGGGCTTATCGAATTTTTTCGTCTGGCGGAATAAATCGAAGGCACTTCTTTTTTCCATGCGGATATTTTCGAAATCCATTCTTTGCGCGGCTTTGATTCAACAAGCGGAATCAGGCGCGAAAGGATGTTCTTCAAATCGCCTGTCAAACTCAAATGTGCGGCGATGTTTTTGTTCACTTCGGCGGGGTCGATGTCGATGTGAAGGATTTTTGCATCCTGCGCAAATTTCGAAGAATCGGAAATCACGCGGTCGGAAAAACGCGCGCCAAGAGTTATGAGCAAGTCGCTTTCCGTCACAGCCATGTTGCTCGCCTTTGTTCCGTGCATTCCCACCATCCATGTGCAAAGAGGATGCGAGCACGGAAACGCCGAGCGCGCCATGAGGCTCTGGCTTACCGGAACGTTCGCTTTTTCGGCGAACTGCAAAAGTTCCTGCGAGGCGTTCGATATGACGATGCCGCCGCCCGCATAAATCACGGGACGCTTCGCCGAATTTATCATCTGCGCGGCTTCTTTGATTTGCGAATCGCTTGGCTGGGAAGCCTTGCAAGTGCGGCGGATGTTCGGAAAATTCTTTTCCAAAATTGATTTCATTTCACCTTTTTTCAGCGGAACGAAATCCACCAAATTGTTCGGCGCGGTAACTTCCTTTGGAATGTCAATCAAAACAGGTCCTGGCCTGCCGCTTCCCGCAATCGCGAACGCCGCACGGATTGTGGATGCGAGTTCTTCCACGGAGCGCACCATAAAATTGTGCTTGGTGATTGGCATCGTAACGCCAGTGATGTCTATTTCTTGAAACGAATCCTTTCCCAAAAGCGGAGTGGCGACATTGCAAGTGATGGCGACAATCGGAGAGGAGTCCATATACGCCGTGGCAATTCCAGTGACAAGATTCGTAGCACCAGGTCCGCTTGTCGCGAACACAACTCCGATTTTGCCAGTGGAACGAGCATAGCCGTCCGCCGCGTGCGCCGCGCCTTGTTCGTGCGCAGTGAGAATGTGACGAATGCGGTTTTTGTTTTTATAGAGTTCGTCATAGATATTCAAAATCGCGCCGCCGGGATAACCGAACACGATGTCAACGCCTTGTTCCACGAGACATTCGATTACAACTTGTGAGCCAGAAATTTTCATCGCACTTCCTCTTATTTCCTACGATGAAAAAAATTCAACTTTTTTCATCGTAGGAAATGCCGTTTCGCAACGAAGTGAGAAACGGCTGTCGATACCGAGTTTTTTGTAAAAAAACTCAAAGTTGGTTTTCTTGAATTTGAAATCAGTTTAATGAATTTTGTGCGGAAAGTCAATAGAAGAAACAACAGGACACAGCGAAGCAAACCCGATTGTGTACTACGAATTTTGTTTTATTCAAAAACGTTTTTGCGGCAGGTTAAAAAATCATATACCCTATACTGGTATGGGGTATATGATTTTTGGTATTTGCAACAAAACACAACTGGTTTATCAAGATGATTGAAGGGGGCGTTGCGGGGGAATTTCCCCCGCACAGAAGGGGTAGCGGAAAAGGCAAAAAAAGCGGCGCGACTTGCCTTTGGAGCGAGGGGAAGACTTTCCCCTACTCTATGCGACTTGACCAAATCCGTTCTATCATTCATAATATTTTTATGGATTTGAAAAGCATCGCCGTGCTGATTGACGCGGACAACGTGAACCAGCCGGCAAAAATAAAAGCGGTGCTCGACGAAATTTCTGCTTACGGGCGGATTGTCGTAAAGCGCGCCTACGGAAACTGGAAGAAAAATCAACTCAAACATTGGGACGATGTTGTGAAAGATTCGGCGATTAAGGCCGTGCAACAGTTCGACTATGTTGCGGGAAAAAATGCCAGCGACATGGCGCTCACAATCGAAGCGATGGATTTGCTCTTCCAGAAAATTTACGATGGATTCGTCATTGTTTCAAGCGACAGCGACTTCACGCCGCTTGCCACACGGCTTCGCGAGGCAGGGGTTTTTGTAATCGGCGTGGGGCGCGAATCCACTTCGCAATCGTTCAAGAATTCCTGCGACGAATTTCTCACGCTCGAAAGCATTGAGGAAGAAGAGGAGACGCAGGAAAAATCCGAAGAAAAAAAATCGCCTGAAAAAACAAAATACCGCTTGGGCGAACTTCACAATTTTTTGAAAATCGCAAGCGACAAATGGAGCGATGACGAAGGCTTCGTAAGTTTGAACAAGGCTTCGGAATATATCAAGCGCGCAAAAAGCGATTTCAACATCAAAAATTACGGCTATCCAAAACTCACGAAATTTTTGGAGGCGTTCGACAAACGATACGAAATCAAAAAGCGCGGAACTGAAGGCGCAATCTACTACAAGTGCAAAAAGAAATGAACATCTGCCTTTTTGAAGCGCGAGAAATCCGCGCCGCCCTACCCCTCCCTGCAAATGACGAGCGCGCGCTGCACATAAAAAAAATCCTGAAAAAAAAAGTCGGGGACACTTTTGCGGCGGGCATCATTGACGGAAAGGCGGGGGTTGCGACAATAACAAAAATCGGCGAAGAAGGAAAGCCGGACGAAGGCGCGATTTATTTTTCGTTCAAGGAATGTTCGGACGGCAAAAAACTTTTTCCGCTGGAAATGATAATCGGCTTTCCGCGCCCGATTCAGCTCAAGCGGCTTTTGCGCGACATGGCGGCGTTGGGCGTGCGAAGCGTTCATCTTGCGGGAACTGAACTCGGCGAAAAGTCATACCTCGAATCTTCGCTCGCGCAAGAAAGCGAAGTCCGCAAAATGCTTTACGAAGGAACTGTGCAGGCGGGCGGAACGCACATTCCGAAAAATTTCATTTATTCTTCCATTCGCGAGTGTCTTGACAATTTTGATGAAACGCAAAATCAAAATCAAATCAAAATCGCGCTCGACAATGTGAATCCCAAATCCGCATTGACGAAATTTTTGGAAGAAAATCCTGTGGAAGCAAAAAGCGTCGCTGCCGCCATCGGAAGCGAACGCGGCTGGACAAACGCAGAGCGCGAGTTGCTCGAATCACGCGGATTTGTGCGGCTGGGAATGGGCGAGCGGACAATGCGCACGGAAACGGCAGCCACCGTAGCGGCCTCCATAATCCTCGCGCAAATGAAATGCTTGGAATAATTTTAGATTGAAGCACGAATCAAAACCCCAAACATGAATATGCGAAAAATTTTGGCGGCAAGCGGGAATTTAAAAAAAAGACATACCCCATACAGGTATGGGGTATGTCTTTTCAACGAAAGTTTTGTCGCGAAAAAGATTTATGCTTTCCACAAACCGTGGAGGCTGCAATATTCGTAGACGGCAACAAGGTTTTCGCCTTTTGCCAAAAGAAATTCCGCCTCAGGTTTTCCGCCGGGCGCAAGATGCTTTATTTGGCAGCCGTTCGTTGTTTCGATTGCAATCCACTGAATATAATGCGCCTCTTCCATCGGATGTTCGACTGAGCCGACTTTAACTTTGACAGAATTTCCCTGCGTTTCAAAAACGGGAACGTGCTTTTCTGTCGCCGCATCGGTAGTTCCAGGAATCAGTTCCGACATTGCTTCGCCGCAACAATGTGGATTGACACCAGAATCTTTGATCATCATAATCAAATTTCCGCAATGTTTACAAATGTAAAACTTCATAAACTTCTCCTTCATCTATTTTAGAATAAAATTTCACACAAGTCAATCAGCATACCTCGATGCAGGACATCGTGCTATGAAATTCTCCGCACGAATCACAAGTGATATGCGAAGCAATTTTTTTATTTTATTTTCGCCTTGGAAACGAAACACGCAATTCCTTCGACAGGATATTTTTTCCGCAATGACTTTATAAAGTCAACGATTTTTTCTGCCTCGGATTTTTTGCAATAGACGATTATCATTTCGTTCAACTGAGGCCAAATCGCATCGCCCAATTTCGGGCTGCTAAAACCCGAACCTGATACGGCGGAAACCTTGCTGTAATGCGAGCCGATTTTGTGCTCTTTGAAGCCTTCAAAAATATCCTCTTCCACCGCTTGCGAAAAAATTATTTCCACGCGGCGCGTTGAATCTTTATTTTTCTTTTCTTCCTCGCTCATAACTTCTCCTGTAAAAATTACCGCGCCATTTGTGCGGTGTTTCGGCTCAAACTCTTTGCAAAAATCGAGTTTGCGCCAACTCTACGCCCTTGACTCAAGTTTCCCTTGACGATGTTCAAGCTTTCTTTGTGCACGACGCGCTTTTTTTGCCTCGCGTCGTTCTCTGCCGCTGTTGAAGATGAAGTAAACAGTCGGCATCAAGAACAATGTCATCAACGAACCGAACGTCATTCCGCCGAACACGGTGAGCGCAATCGGCTGCATCGAAGCCGAGCCTTCGCCCGGGAAGAACGCCATCGGCATAAGCGAAATTACTGTCGTCAAAGTGGACATCAAAATCGGGCGCAAACGGTTTCGCGCCGCCTCGATGCACGCTTCTTCCAAACCGAGTCCGCGTTTTCGCAAAAGGTTCGTGTAGTCCACAAGAACGATTCCGTTGTTTACGATTGTTCCGACAAGAACGAGCATACCCATAATCGTAACAACGCTCAACTGGTTTCTTGTAAGTCCATAGATTGCCATAACGCCGATGAACGAAAGCGGAATCGTGAACAAAACAATGAACGGGTCTAGCAAAGATTCAAACTGGCTCGCCATGACAACGAATACCAAAACTGCCGCCATTACAATTATCAAGCCGAAATTCAGCGCGGCCTCTTTCATGTCTTCAAATGCGCCGCTCATCGTAATCGTTACATTTTCATCGGCAGGAATATTGTTGTTGATGAGTTTCAGCAAGTCCGCTTGTATCTTATCCAAAGAAATTCCCGCAACGGGCTTTGCAGTAACATGGATTACGCGCGCTTGGTCTTCGCGGTAAATCGTGACTGGCGCGAGAGACTGCTCGTAGTGCGCGAAACTCGAAAGCGGCATACGCATTCCCTGCGAATTGACCACAGAAATTTGATCGAGGTCCGTCAACTTGGAAGCGTCTTTTTCGGCAAGGCGCACAATCACGTCGATGTCATCGCCATTACGAGTGTAGCGGCTGGCAGTAGTTCCGTTGATGGCGGCATTTATTTCCGCGCCCACGCTGTAAATGTTCAAGCCGAGTTCGTACATACGCGCACGGTCCACGATAATTTCCGCCTGCGGAAGTCCGTCCTCTTGGTCGCTCGAAACTTCCGTAACGATGTCCGTTGCCTTTTCTTTGAGAAGTTTTTCCACTTGCGCCGCAGTCGAGCGAACCAAATCCAAGTCGTCGCTTTTTATGTCAACGCTGATGTCGTTGTTGCCCGCGCTGTTGCTGTTTGAGCCGAAACTCAAATCCGCGCCAGGGAACATACTGAAATATTTTCGCAATTTTGCCTTGGCGGTTTTTTCGTTGTCCCAGCCCGGCTTGCGGTCCTTTTCTTCGTAAAGCGCGAACACCACTCTGGCACTGTTCGAGCCGTTCGAGGCAGCCATCATTCCTTCGCCGCCAACCATCACAAGCGAATATTTTACGCCGACCAAATCGCGCATCGCCATTTGCTGCAAATTTTCGGCAGTTTCGTTCGTGATTTCAAGCGGAGTGCCTTTGGGCAATTCCATTTCTATCGAAACATTGTTCGAAGCGGATTCCGGCATAAAAATTACGCCAATCAATTTCACCGAGAAAATCGAAAGAAAGAACAAAACCACCAAAGCAAGGATGCAAGCCTTTTTGTGATGCAAGACGAACGCAACGCCTTTCGCATATCTGTTATCCAAATTGGTGAAAAACCTGTTGAACGCGCGATTTATGTTTCCGGAAATTCCCCTGGACTGGGTTTCGTTGAGTTTATCGATTTTCAGATAACTCGAACAAAGCACAGGAACAAGCGCGATGGCAACCACAAGCGAACACATCAAAGAGAAAATGATTGTCCACGCAAGGCTGTCGAACATTTGTCCCATAACGCCGAGTTTTTTTCGGAACATAATCATCGGCAAGAAAATACAAACCGAAGTGAGCGTACTCGCCGTAATCGAAGTGACCATTTCCTGCGAACCAAGAACCGCCGCCACTTTGGGCTTTGCGTCGCGCTGACGGTAACTGTAGATGTTTTCCAAAACTACGATTGAGTTGTCAACCAACATACCGATTCCCAAAAGCAAGCCCGCCATGGAAATCATATTTATCGTGAGTCCTTTGAAGTACATCAAAAAAAGCGTTACCATTACGGAAATCGGAATCGAAAGTCCGATGATAATCGTGCTTTTGAACGAGCGCAAGAACACGAACAAAACCGCAATCGCAAGCAAAGCACCAACAATTACCGAGTTCACGACTTCGTTGATTGTCTGTTCGATGATGTCGGTGGTGTTGTAGATTTCAAGAATGTCGATGTCAGAAGGAAGCACTTCCAAAATTTTTGGAATTTCCCTTCGCGCGTTCTTCGCCGCCGTAACAGAGTTTTTTCCGCTCTGCTTTTGAACCGTAAGAACGACGCACGATTCGCCTTCTACATTCGCAAGCGATTCCTCATCCTTGTAGCCTTCGTAGACATCGGCAACGTCGCGCAAAAGAATCGTCTTCAATTCCGCGCCCGCAGAAAGTCCGTAGGTGCTCGCCTTGTAACTGATGACGGTGTTCTTCAAATCTTCGATGCTCTGATATTTGCCGCTCGTCTTAATCGTGTAGTTCATGTCGCCCGAAGTGATTGTTCCGCCGGAAGACTGAATGTTCTGCGCGCCAATCATCTGCGCCACTTGACTTATCGAAAGTCCGTAGGCTTCCAAACGGTCGCGCGGAATGTCAACATTGATTGAGGCTTCGCGGCCGCCCATGATGTTTGCCGAAGCGATTCCGTCGAGTTGTTCCAATCGCGGCTGAACAACGTCCTCGGCATAGTCGCGCAATTCTTCGGGCGTGCGGTTTCCTTTCATCGACAAAACCATAATCGGCATCATCGAAGGATCGATTTTTATCGTTATCGGCGAATCCGCGTCATCAGGCAAATACGAACGCACCAAATCTATTTTGTCGCGGATTTCGTTGGCGGCGTTGTCGAGATTCGTTCCGTAGTCGAATTCCAAAATCACCATGCTGATGCCGGTGGAAGAACGCGACTGCAATTTTTTTAATCCACTCAATCCAGAAAGCGTACTTTCCAGCGTGCGCGTCAAACTCTGCTCGATTTCTTCTGGACCTGCGTTGGAATAATTGGTGTAAACAATCATGTACGGCAAATCCATATCTGGATACATATCGACAGGAAGATTGAGCGTACAAAAAACTCCAAGCGCAATCACGACAAAAAAAACCAGCAAGGTCGTGACCGGCTTGTTCACACATTTTTCAGAAAATGTCATACTAATCCTCCGTCACAGAAATTATGTTCACGTTCGCGCCGTCATCCAAAAGGTTTTGTCCTTTGATTACGATTTCATCACCGGCGGAAATTCCTTGCGCGATTTCGGTTTTGTTGTCCACGGAAAGTCCCGGAACAATGGCGGTAAGGCGAACTTTCGCGCCGCGTCCATCCGAGGCTTTTGAATCGATTACAAACAGATATTTATTTCCACTGCGAGTTACGATTGCACTTGAAGGAACGACTATCGCATTCTGAATGCTTTCCGTAACGAGGCGGACACGCGCATACATTCCAACTTTCACGCGCTCGTCGGCTTGCACCAAACGCAGCTTCACGCTCATCGTGCGGCTGGTCGTATCCAAAACCGGGCTAACTTCAAAAACCTTCGCCACGAATTCAATTCCGGGATAAGCGTCGAACGTAACCACCGCTTCCTGCCCCATCGTAATCCTGCTGATGAAGCGTTCGGGAATGCTCACTTTGATTTCCAAATCGTCCGTCTGCGCAATCTGCGCGATTACGCTGCCTTGCGAAACTTGAGTTCCAATCGTGGGAACGAACGAAGTGATTCGCCCCGAAATCGGCGCGCGCACTGGGCTCAAACTGTAATTCAAACCGGGAAGGCTCGGGTCAACATAAGCGATGGTTTGATTGCGGCTCACCATTTGCCCAACGCTCACCATTATGCGGGCAACCTTTCCTGCCGCGTCCGGAAGCACAGCCACCGAAGAAACCGAATCCACGTCGCCGCCAAATTCCAAATAGTCGTCCAAATTGCCGGGCTTTGTTTTGTAGGTGTTCACCGCAAAAAGCGATTCGACATCGCCCGAGTCCACCGAGGCTTCTTTTTTCGCGCAAGACGCTAACGCAAAAACGGCAAGCAGCGCAATCGCGAATGTTTTCATAGCAATTTTCATAGTTTTCATAAAAATCCCCTTTAAAATTTATTCTTTGTATTCGGACAAATCCGAGTTCAGTTCATATTCCAAATCCATCAGCGCGGAAATGTAATTGAATTTTTGGTTCAACTGCCCGAGCATCGCCTGATTCAACTGCGTCTGCGCATCGCGCACGTCCAGCAATTCCATTCGTCCGTTGTTGTACGAACTCACAGACATATCGTATGAACGCTGCGCCAATTCCACGGTGCGCCCCATCGAATCGATTTGCTCGCGCGCCTGATTCAAAGTGTCCACGGCTTTGCGCACTTGCACTTTTTGGTTTTCCGTGAGCGTTTCCATCGTGAGGTCAAGTTTCGCAATGTTGTCCTTCAAGTCTTGCGCCTGCTGACGATTGGCTGACCACGGAAGCATATTCGTGATGTTGAACGCGAGCGTTATAGAAAGCGAGCCTTGGTCGGTAAAATCCAAATCGCCAGTCCACCAAGTGCCCACAGGCTGCCATCCATAACTCAAAATCAGCGCGGGCGTGTAACTGCTCAAATTCAGAGCCTTGAGATTCATATTCAGAATGTCGATGTTGTTCTGCAAAGCGCGCACATTCAAATTGTTCTCGCCATATTTTTTCAAAAGTTCTTCCGCATTCACGTTCACATATTCAGGCTCAATCGAACCGCTCAATTCGATTTTCGTTCCCACAGGCAATCCAATCAAAAACGCGAACGTGTCGAGTTGCTGGTAAAAACTCTGCTCGGCGGTTTCCACTTCCGGACGCTGGTTTTCGTAAGTCACCTGCGCGTTCAAAAGTTGCAGTTGCGGAATGCGTCCATTATTGAAGTTGATTTGCGCTTGATTGGCACGCTGACGCGCATTTTCCAAAGACATCCGCTGGATAGCCAAACTTTCCTGCTGAAGCAAAAGTCCGTAGAACAATTTTTTGATGTTCATAACCGTCTGCTTTTGGCTCTGCTCCCAAGTGATTTTTCCGCCCTCATATCCCGCCTTCGCCGCCTTGATGCTGTAGATGTATGCAAGGCTCAAATTGAGTTGCGCGTTGATGTTGCCTGCCAAAGCCCAATGATATTTTTCCTCGGCTTCGAGAAGAGGTGCTTGCGCCATTCCCCTCATCGCATTCGTTTGATTCAATGTCGAGTCGATGTCAGTTGTTCGCACCGCGCTTCCGCTCACAGTAATTTCAGGCAAGAAAACATTCCACGAATATTTCGAACTTCTTTCCTTGATAGCCAAATCAATATCGTTGCTTTTCAAATCGCGGCTGTTCTCCATCGCGTAGTCCACCGCCTGTTCCACGGTGAGCGTTACGACCTGCTCATCGTCCTGTTGCGCGCTCGCGGCAAAAATCGAAATCATGAAAATTGCCAACAAAGCGATAAAAACTTTCTTCATTCTACTTCCTCCAACTTTATGCAACTTTTTGCGCCACATTCTATAAATTCATAAACCGCCGAAACAAAAAAATCGTGCCACTCGGGCGGCAAATCGTGTTTTTTTCCCATGAACAAAAAAGTAATCGCCAAAACGGAAATCCATTTTATGAAAATGCTCTTTGCGTTGCCAAAACCCAAACTGAAATCCGATGGAAGCGCTTCCTGCAAAAACGAAAAAACGCTCTTGTCAATCACTTCGTCATAAGTGCCCATATCATGGTAAGTGAAAAACGTATGCATCAAAACAAGCTGCGGATGCTCGGAAAAATAATTCACTTCGCCGCAAAGCAAAACATAAATCACTTCATCGATGTTTTCGGCGAACGCGCATTTTTCTTGCAAGACCTCGGCGAAAAATTCGATTTCCTGCCGCAACATATTTTTCACGTAATCCGTTTTGTCTTGAAAAAAAGCATACATCGAACTCTTCGCTATTCCAAGTTCGTTGGTGATTTTTTCCACAGTAACATTTTTGCCGGGATTTTTTTGAATCACCTTGAGGAAGGCTTCAAAAAAGCGGTCCGCCTTTTCATTTTTCCCGAATTTCACTTTGCAAAGCGCGTTCAGTTCCTTGCGCCGCTCAGATGAAATAGGATTCTTTTTTTTCCCCAAGCCCTCATAAATTATCTTGGCGATTTGCGTGCGAAAATCCGTCTCGCCTTCCGCCATCTCATTTTTTTCCAAAGCGCGCGTAACTTCCGCCCAAAAATTCAAAATCGTGATTTCTATATAAAGCGGGAGAATCCTTTCGTGCACCCATTTTTCTTTGTCGTCAAAAGAATTTTCTTTGGAAAACGGAATCTTGTTGAGCGTGAGGATTTCGGCAAGCCGCGCCGTCATTTCCTCATCGCAAAGCAGGGTCTGAATGTAGTAGTCGATGTAGCCGGGATGATCCTTGTCGAATTCGAAAACATAATCCACAGACCTGTAAGTGGCGGCAAAAGTATGCTTGCCGTTTTCCTTCGCGATTTTTTCAGCCAAAACCTCAAACGCCGCAAAAAAGCGTTCGTTCATCGTGGAAAAAAGTTCGGCTTTGTTCTTAAAATGCCTGAAAATCGCAGTCTTCGTAATTTCGGAAGAACGCGCGATGTCGCTCAAAGAAACTTCTTTGAAAAGCATTTTCCTGTACATCAGGAACGCAGAGGAAATTATTCTTTCTTTTGTGTTTGCTTGTCGTGACATCGCTTTATGTTACCGAATGTTCGTCAACATTACCGAACATTCGGTAACAGCAATATAATAATTTCAAAAGAAAATGTCAACACATTGCGCGAAAAAAAAACCGCAAAAATAATGAAAATTCGCTATAAAAACGCGCCGCAGAATTTATTTGCGGAAAAACGTAAAAATATTTCCGCAAAAACATACGCGAATTTGCGGGAAAACAGTATATGTTTTTCCGCAAATATTTTTGCATTTCCTCGGAATTCCGTTATAAAACCCGCAAATGCGACTCAACGCGAATTTTCACCTGCGTGCGCAAGCTTCGTGAATTGAAAGAATTTGGGGGCTTGCGTTCAAGTTTTTGCACAACATGAAAACAAAAACTCGTTAGCAACTTGTTGCGACGCAAGCCCGAAATCATGCGAACTAGCGCGGGACTCTAACTGCTTCTAATGTAATCTCATAGGCTTCGTAAACTGGAAGAACTTCGGTGCTTGCGCAGTTATCTTCCATCCGCCGTCGTAGAATCCGTTTTGATTTGCAGTGGGTGAAACAAAAATCACTTTCGCAGGATTTTCCGTGTCGTAAAAAAATTCATTGGAACGCCATTCGTCTCCGCCCACGTAGTTCGTGCCTTCCAAATCTTCCGGCAGAGTAAAGACCGTGATTTTGTATTTTCCGCGCTTCAAGTTCAAATGCGCAGCCATTCCGCCCAAAAGAAAATACGCGCCCTGATATTTGTGCGCCACGCCAGGAATCGAAACCCATTCGTAAGTCACGCTTGCGGAAGTGCGCGTGACATCATTTCCGTTTTCGTCCTCAAGCAAAATCCTGCATCGAATTTGATTTATGTGAAAAGAATTTTCCGGACGATAAATTATCAGTTCCCACGGATTGTGCCGAACATCCTGCGCGCCCAACGCAAAGAGCACGAAAAAGAAAACCGCGGCGAACGCAATTCGCTTCAAAAACATCGCTTGAATTTTATCATAAAAAAAATCCGTGCGCAAGCGAAAAAAATTGAACGCGCCAATTCCGCCACACTTCGCCTCGGAGTTTTGTTTTTCGCGGTGATTAAAGAACGCGCTCATTGACAACAAATTTCGTTTTTTCAAGTTGACACAATTTTAAATAATTACTATAATTTTCCCAATATCATTTTGGGAAATTATTTATGGAGGTTTCCGATGAAAAAGTTTTTGGTTGCTTTTACTGTTGCGGCCGTTGCCGTAATGGGCGCTTTTGCGCAGGATGATTCGCTCAACACAGCAAAAGGCGCTTTGGGTGCTGTTGGCCAGGTTGCTGCCGACAACGGCGTTTCAGGCACTCTTCAGGGCACTTGGTATGACAGCAAGTATGACTGTGTTTGGGTTTTGACTGTGGACTCAACTGCAAAAGGTCTTGCCGAACTCCGCGATGCGAGCGGCAAACTCATCCACAAATTCACTCGCGACAATGTTCAGAATTTCAAATTGAGCATTGACAATGGGATTGTAGTTTCATTTGACTGCGAACAAACAGACCGCCAGTACAAATTTACAAAGGCTCTTTCAACCGACAAGGATTTGAAACTCCACGTCTACAACTCATTCTACAACGAAACGCACGATGCGACAATCGCATATCGTTCGTCTTCTGCTGCCACGGCAAACTAATTTGCGATGAAGCGAAAAAAAAGGCGACCGCTGGTCGCCTTTTTTTATTGCCGTGTCGGATTTTTTGTTCATAATATTTTCAGTGATGAAAAAAGTATCAAGTTTTTTTTTCATTGGCTGAAACGCCGTTTCGCAACGAATCGAGGAACGACGGTATTGAAGGAAGTGATTATACGTTGTTGCGCTTATGCGCACTACTGGGCCATAGCCCGCTTCCGCGGTCTTTGTCCTAGTGGTAATTTATTATATGTTGCGTGCTCTCGCACGCTACTGGGCCATCTAGGACTTGAACCTAGGACCAAGGGATTATGAGTCCCCTGCTCTAACCACTGAGCTAATGGCCCGAAAATGTGGAAACATATTATAAAATTTTTTCAATTTTGTCAAGATGGAAACGCCTGTGCGCGGTATATGATTCAACTTTGGTTTCTGTATGCGGACTTTCACGCTTCCACTTGGAAATTATCGAAAAAAACATTACAATGGATTTCACTATGAAAAAAACGAACGCGATGCGCATTTTGGAAAAACTCCAGATTCCGTACACAACAATTTCCTACGATGACGATGGAGAACACGCACTTGCAAAAGGCGCGGCGGAAATGACGGCGCAAAAACTCGGCGTGAATCCTGCCGCTGTTTTCAAGACAATCGTAATGCGCACCGACACAAAAGAAATTTGCGTTTTTTTGCAAAGCGCGATTTGCGAAATCAATTTGAAAAAAGCAAGGAACGCCTCAGGCGCAAAAGAAATCGCTCCGGTAAAAAGTGAAGAACTGCTCGCGCTCACGGGATATGTTCGCGGCGGATGCTCGCCATTGGGAATGAAAAAGCAGTTCCGCACTTTCATCGATTCGAGCGCGATGGAGCAAGAAAAAATTCACATAAGCGCGGGCGTTCGCGGACAGCAGATTTGCATTGCGCCATCGGATTTGGTGCGAGCGTGCGGCGCGACTTTGTGCGACTTGGTTTTATAGGACGAAGCAAGACAAAAACGCCGCTGATTTTTTTGAAGCAGGAACTTGCTTTTTCGCTTCCGCTGGTGTACCGGCTGCACCGTTTCGCTTCCGTAAGGGGGTTCAAAAAAAATTCGTCAAATGAGAGGACGCATGACGCAAGAAGAATTTATTTTCAACAACAAAATCACTGACACGGATTTTCTCATCGAAACTTTTTTTGAACTCTTTCCGTCTTACAAAACTGAAAAAAGCAAAATCGTTTCGGCATGGAATTTTCTGCTTGAAAAAACTCGTGGTCTCATGCGCTCTTGTGGCCGTCCATACTTTTTGCATCCGATGCGAGTGGCTTCGATTATCGCGCAAAACAATCTTGACGCAGATTCGGTTATAAGCGGATTGTTCCACAACATTTTGACCGTGGACAATGTTTCTTCCGAAGAAATAGAAAAGCAATTCGGGCGCGATGTGGCGACCATAATTCAGGGCACTGCGAAAATTTCTTCGCTTCCGATTTACTCCGCGCAAGGAGGGGGAAGAAAAACCTTGCAGCAAGCGGATGCAATCCGCAAAATGCTTTTCGCAATGGTGGGCGATGTTCGCGTCATAATTGTAAAACTTGCCGACCGCCTCGACCGGCTTCGCAACCTCAAAGGCTTTGACGAAAAAACTCGCCGCGCAGTCGCGTTCGAAGCGATTGACATTTGGGCGCCGCTTGCAGACCGGCTCGGAATGTCGAGCGAAAAAAATGAACTTGAAGATTTGAGTTTGAAATATTCCAATCCCGATGTGTTCGCACAAATCAAGGCGATTGTCGCGCAGAAAAAAAACGAACGCTCAGGCTATCTCAAACGCGCGGTGAATGAAATTCAATCTGCCGCCGAAAAAGCGGGAATCGAAATTTCTGTTTCGAGCCGCGCAAAACATTTTTACTCGATTTATCAGAAAATGCGGAAGCGCAACAAAGAAGCCTCGGAACTTTTTGACCTGCTCGCGCTGCGCATTTTGTGCAAGACCGCGGGTGAATGCTACACGATTCTCGGACTGGTTCACAATTTGTGGAAGCCTTTGGAAGGGCGTTTCAAAGATTACATCGCGATGCCAAAATCCAACGGCTACCAGTCGCTTCACACGACGGTGATTTGTCATGGCAAGCCGCTTGAAATTCAGATTCGAACCCGCGAAATGCACAATGTGGCGGAACACGGTGTCGCGAGCCATTGGCTTTACAAAAAAGGCACGAACCGCGATTTGGTCGATGTGAAAAATCTTTCGATTTTCAATCGGTTGCAAAAACTGTGCGACGAGCATTCAGCCGACGAGAATTTTTTCAATGAAGTGAAGAACGAACTTTTGGGCGATGAAATCGTCGTGTTCACGCCGAAGGGCGATGTCATTCGCCTGCCGCTTAATTCCACTGCGATTGACTTTGCCTACGCCATCCATTCGGAAATCGGAGAAAAAATTGTGGGCGCGAAAGCCAATGGAAAAATCATTCCGCTGGGAACGCCGCTTGAAAACACTCAGATTATCGAAGTGATTACAAATCCTCAGGCGCACCCTGTTGAAGGCTGGCTCAAATTTGCCAAGACTTCCAAAGCGCGGCAAAAAATTCGCGCATGGCTTTCCGCAAACGACGCGAATTACGAAAGCAAAAATTCTTCCGACGCAAAGGAAGGGGCAAAAAACGCAAATGCGCCTGCGCAGAAATTTTCGCACAAAAAAGGCACGAACCCGAATAACCCGCCCTCGCATCATTCCGGAAAAATTCGCGTGGAAGATTCCAAGGATTTTTTGGTTTCGCTTGCAAAATGTTGCAATCCAAAATATCCCGACGCGATTTGCGGCTATGTTTCACGCACGCGGGGAATCACGGTTCATCGCGCAAACTGCCTCACATATTTGCGGATTCCGAATTTGGAAAAACGTTCGGTGAAAGTCGAATGGGAAAAAGAATAGCGAACGCACGAAAAAATTGCGCTGCCAAAATTAAATGCGCGATTTTCACACTAAATCACATCTTGCGACAAAACTCGATTCACTTTCTTGCGACAATCACCATCGTCTTTGCATTTTGATTGTACAACTCAAAATTGTAGCCGCCATAAATTTCCGCAGAAGAAAATCCGCTTGCCAAAATGAGCCGCCTGAGTTCGACTGCGGAATAAAGCCGCTGGACGAATTCGTGCTCGATTCGGCCGCCGCCTTTTCCGAACAAAATCCATTTTGAGCGCAAACCTTCCCACGCGCCTTCCACCGAAAATTGTGTGAGCACTGTCATCCCTGCGCGCTCGAACCATTCGCCTTCCGTAAAATATTTTACGGCGGTTTCGCGGCTCGTGCATTCGATGATGAAAAATCCGCCCTGCCTTACGCATTCGGAAATATGCCGCAAGATTTGAATGTCTTCTTCGATTGTGTCGCAATATCCGAACGAAGTGTAGAGATTCACGGCACAGTCGAATTTTTTTTCGCTGGAAAAATTGCGCAAATCGGCTTTGATGAATTCGATTTTCACGTTTTCGCTTTCCGCGCTCTCTTTTGCGGCATCGAGTTCCGCCTGAATCAAATCCACACCCGTAACGTCAAGCCCTCGCAACGCAAGTTCCACGCTGATGCGACCAGGCCCGCAGCCCGCATCCAAAATCGAATTGCCCTTTGAAAGCCCCGCAATCTTGCAGACGGCTTCGGCAATCCCGGGGGCTTCCGCCCAGCGCGGCGCGTCGAACATTATCGGGCCGTAATTTTTCCAAAAAGATTCGTTTTCAAACCAAGAGCGACTTTCCATTTTTTTTTCTCCCAATTCAACGCATAGCAACAACATCAATGCGCGCCAATTTTTGCCGCGCATTGAAAGGCGCGACATCGTTGCAAAAAAATCAATTCACAATTTCAAATTCAATCTTAAGCAATTCTTCTACAGATATTCATTGTAACACAAAAACGCGCTTTGGGCAAATTTTTTCGCTGCGCAAAAACACCCCGCTCCAAATAAAATATTTGACAAAACTGATTTTTTGGGCTAAAATTTAAAGATATATAAACGTTTAAACTCGGGGCAAGAAATGCCACAGGTTTCTACATTTTAAAAAGTAATTTCCAAAAATATATAAAACGCGATTTTGCAACAGGGCGAATTTCCGAAGTAAAATCGCAATCGCTTTTTACAGGAGTTTCAAATGAAAAAAATCTTTTTGGCGGCAACAGTTTTTTTTGCAATGAACATCATGGCGAGCGCAAAAAGCATTGTGGTATATTTTTCCGTTACAGGAACTACTCGCGCAGTTGCCGAAAAAATCGCGAAAATCACCGAAAGCGAAATTCTGGAAATCAAGCCCAAGGTCGCCTACAGCAAAATCGATTTGAATTGGCAAGACCCGAATTCCCGCACGTCGAAAGAATGCCACGGTTTGGACACAATTCGTCCCGAAATAGCGGACAGCATCGACCTCAGCGGCTATGACACAGTGTACCTCGGCTATCCGATTTGGTGGGGGCAGGCCCCAAACATTTTGTACACATTTGTTGAAAACACCGATTTCAGCGGAAAGACAATCTATCCATTCTGTACTTCTGGTTCAAGCGGAGTTGGCTCAAGCGCGAAAAATCTTTCCAGCAAATCGAAAGGCAAATGGAATGACGGCAAACGCTTTGCCTCTGCCAACGAAGTAAACGAATTGGACATAAAAAGCTGGAAATAAAAAACATCAAAATCGCCACAAACGCGCCACTAATTTTTCCACCGCACTTTGAATCAGTTTTTGCATTTCGGATAAAAGATTTCTTTGAAAAAATCGTATCATACTTATATGGAAAATCTGATTTTTTTGAAGAAACTTGTTCGCGAAAAAATCGAAAACTTGTTTCAAAGCAAATTTGATTCGTGTGAACTTTCAAATTTCTTCGGCGCGAACACGCCCAGAAAAAACGCCTCATTCGAGCATCTCAAACTTTCGGAAGAAATCCCGCAAGGAAGCGATTTGCCCGAAGAATTGCGCGGCGTTTCTTTTTATGCCGAAGAAACAGAAGCCGATGACGAAGTTCTCCGAGTTGCGAAAAGCAGATTCCACATTCAGCATCTTATGCCGTGGCAGCGGCTCGTAATCGGAAACATTTTGGATGCGGCGGCGGACTTGCAAAGCGGTTCGGCAAAAAAAATTCTAGAAGAAAATTCGGACGCAGATTTTAGCGATGTATTTTGCCTCGGAAAACAAATCGTTCTTTTGCCGACAGGGGCAGGAAAATCACTTTGCTTTTTGCTGCCCGCTGTTTTGCTCGCAGGCCCCACTTTGATTTTTTATCCGATTCTTGCGTTGATGTCCGACCAAGCGCGGAGAATCGAGGAAAGCGGAATCGAATGCGTGGTTTTTCGCGGAGGCCAAAGCAAAGAAGAACGCGAAGAAAATTTCAGGCGAATAAAAAGCGGCGTGAAAATAATTCTCGCGAATCCCGAAGTTTTGCAAAATGAAAAACTGGTTTCAAAATTGGGCGAATGCGGAATCTCGCACATCGCAATCGACGAAGCGCATTGCATTGCAGAATGGGGCGACACTTTCCGACCTGCATATCTTACGCTCGGAAAAATAATTCAGGATTTGCGAGTCGAACTTGTTACGGCATTTACCGCCACGGCTTCTCCACAAATTATGGAGCGCGTCGCCCAAGTGCTTTTTGGAGGAAACGCGCATCTAGTCCGCGGCGAAAGCGACCGTTCGAACATCCGCTATTCTGTGGAATACGCCTGGGCAAAACAAAAGGCCGCTTGCCGACTTGCCGCTACAGAAAAAAAGCCGATGCTCATTTTCTGTCCGACACGCGCATCGTCAGAAGAAATGGCTCGCGAACTTTCCGAATGTCTCGGGCGTGAAAAAGTTCGATTTTATCATGCGGGACTTTCGCGCGAAGAAAAAAGCGTCGTGGAAAAATGGTTCTTTCCAAAGGAAGACGCAATCCTTTGTTGCACTTGCGCGTTCGGAATGGGCGTGGACAAGTCCAACATTCGCACGGTGATTCATCTCGACCCCAGCCCCACGGTAGAAAGTTATGTTCAAGAAACAGGAAGGGCGGGACGCGACAAGAAAATCTCGAAGGCGATTTTGCTTTGGAATTTCGACGACAGCGCAAGGATGGAAAAGCTTCCAAAAGAAAGCCGCGAGCGCCTAATAAAAAAATTCGCCGAAAGCAAAAGTTGCAGACGGCAAGTCTTGCTTTCGGCTCTCGGCGGCGAACAGGCGATTTGCGCTGGCTGCGACATCTGTGAAGGCAAAAAGAAAATCGAAAATTTTTCTCCGCCCACAATTTTTGATGCCCGCGACGCGAATCAAGTTTTTGCGTTCATCAAAAAAAATCAGAATTACTACAATAAAAATGAAGTGCTCGAATTTATGAAACATAAATTCAATGAAAGTGACAGAAAAATTTTTGGTATCAATATTTGGACCACTGGCGACGTGGAGTCAATATTTGAGCAACTGCAAAAAAGCGGCGCGATTTATGATGCAAGGCATTTTGCCAATTACAAGTCCGCCGCACAAATCGCAATCACTCCTCCTCGCCTTCCGATTCTTCGGACGCGCTTTCCACAGGCGGTGTGGCAACTGGCGCGACGATTTTGGGCTTCCTAGGTTTGGGCGGCTGTTTTTTATAGCGTGCGACAAAAAATACAAAGTTCAAATAAAGCAGAACCACAATCGCCGTTCCGATTACCACGGGACTTTTCAGAACCTCGCCAACGATTGGCATGACTACGTTTAATTTCATATTTTGATTATCGGAATTTTGGGGAATTATTTTATAGTGCGGCGAAAAAATCGGGCAACCCGGATTTGAACCGGGGACCTCTACGTCCCGAACGTAGCGCGCTACCAGCTGCGCTATTGCCCGAAAAAAATACCCATTCCTCTGCTCGCTAGCGCGACCAAACCAGAATGGGTTTTGCGGGAGCGAAGGGGCTCGAACCCTCGATCTCCGGCGTGACAGGCCAGCGCGATAACCAGCTTCGCTACGCCCCCGTAATGTTTTGATTTTATAAAATTTCAAAAATTGTGTCAATAGGAAAGCGCAGTTTTTTATGATTTTTTTGGACTTTGCGCATTCGCTGAAATTTCCAGTTCGGCGTGAAATTTCAGCGAAAAAAATCTACCTTAAGGTTGTGAGGAAAAAATGGCAAACATAAAACCAGATTTGCGTGAACGAGTTTTTGTGCGCGGAATGAGTTATCCAAGCGATGAAGAACTTTTGATGTTGATTTTGGGGAGCGGCACAAAGGAATTTCCTGTGGAAATCCTTGCGCACAAAATCCGCGATGCCATCGATGAATCAAACCACGAAACATTGGTCGAAGAACTTTTGAAAATTTCTGGAATCGGATTGGGCAAGGCGCTTTGCATCGCGGCGGCAGTGGAATTCGGAAGACGCAAATCGCAAATATTCAACATCAGAATCGAATGCGCCACGGACATCATCCCCTACATCAGACATTACGGATTCAAAACGAGCGAATATTTTTTGGTGGTTTCCCTTTCCGGTGCGCACGAAATCGTAAACAAAAAAGTGGTGGCTGTAGGAAACGCAAACAGTGCGCTTATAAGCCCGCGCGAAATTTTTTTCGAGGCGGCAAAAATGCACGCCTCTGCAATCATCGTTGCACACAATCATCCGAGCGGAATCTGCGTGCCTTCGCAACTGGACATCGAAACAACCCATCACATCTGCGCGGCAGGAGAGATTTTAGGCATCTTGGTTTTGGACCATGTTATTTTGGGGCGCGGCGAATATTACAGTTTTTTGGAACACGGACTTTTAAACTCAAATTTTTAGCCACCCTACATCATTTCGTAGCGAAACAAGAAACGGAAGTCTATGAGCGAGTTTTGAAGAAACTCGAAGTTAAAATTTCTGCCACGAAATTTCGCAGAAGGCCCACGCAAAAACAAAATCAGCCGCGCCGCTTAAGTGATTTTTGCATTGAGTTATTTTCAGATTTTACCGATATTATTTTTATGAATAATTTCGTTTTAAAAGCGCGTCTTGTTTTTTGTGGGCTGATTTCGCTCTTGCTTTTTTCGTGCGTTACCCCTCCCCAAAAAGAAAATGTTTCCCGCGAAATTTGCGGCACACCTGTAAAATCCGCGAAGTCGCTTTGTGATTTTTTTCTCGAACGAAATCCTGATGCCGAAAAATCGCGGGTGTCGCGGATGGCGAAATTTTATGTGGAAGAAGCCGCCGCTGAAGGAATAAACTCAGACGTGGCGTTCGTGCAGATGTGCTTGGAAACGAATTACCTGCGATTCGGAAATTTGGTGAGCGAGGATATGCACAATTATTGCGGGCTTGGCGCGACCGATGAAGAGCACCGCGGCGAAGTTTTCAAAACGGAAAAGCTTGGCGTTCGGGCGCACATCCAGCATTTGCACGCCTATGGCACTACTTCCGAATTCGCGCTGAAAAATCCGCTCATCGACAACCGCTACAAATATGTGAATCCACGCGGAAAAGCGCCCACCGTTTTTGAATTGGCAGGAACATGGGCCGCGGACAGGGAATACGGAAAAAAGTTGGATGCGCTTCTTTCCGCCCTTGAAGAATTCTAATTTCGGATTGTAGTACCGATGTAACTTTCGCCATGCAGAATTCGGCGCGTGTTTTCGATGTTTTTTCCCGCGCTGCAAATCACGGTCAAATTCGCAGACTCGGCTTCGCGGCTCGCAATCGGATCAAACGGAACATTTTTTCCGGGAGTCCATTCATCACCCACCATCGCGCGAAATTCTTTCCAAGAAATTTCATCAAGCGGCTTTGCCTCGGGATTTTTTTTGGGGTCATCGGTGAAAACTTTGTCTATGTTGCTCAAGTTAACGACAGTGTTCGCGCCGAATTTTTTTGCCAATAAAACCGCGTCGTTGTCGCTCGAAAAGCCTGGCTTCCAGCCGCTCGCCACGAGAACTTTTCCTTTGAAATTTATTTCTTCCGTTGGATTGTAAACCACATCGTTTTCGCAAAGTTCGCCAAAAACCGCCTTCACCAATTGCGCGTTGATTCGTGTCGCCATAATGCCAATCCAGTCGGCGGCGGCTTCGGAAGGCGACGTTTGCAAAAGCGTGCAAGTTTCCGTGTAGGCGTTTTGATAAATCCGAGCGGGTGCACCGCCGCCCACGACAAGCACGAGCCGATTTTCTTCCGAAGAGGAAATCCATTCCCGCGTCATTCGCACAAACTCGCCCAAAAATTGAGTGTCCGGTTTTTCAGGCGCGACAATCGATCCGCCCAACGACAAAACTTTCGTATTCATTTTTTTCTCCTAATATTTTCAAGATTTTCAAAAATTTCAATTTTTGAAAATCTTGAAAACGCGATTTTGCAGCGAAGCGAAAAATCGCAATTAATAAACGAGTTTTTGTGGTTTTCGATTGCGAAGCAGACGAAAATGCGAGTTCCGCGAGCAAACAAAAACTCGAAGTTAAAATCGGCAACTCTATTTCAGTTGCGCATTTTACCCTCCCCCATTGCATTCATCACATTTCAATAAATTCCCAAAACAATCGGCACTTGCCAATGCGAACTGTAACTTTCGATTTCAGCAGGCGATTCTTCCCAAACCGATTGCGCCGCAAAACTGTGTGGAATGCGCACGATGTTGCTGTTCAACGTGGAAGGCTTGATTACATTTTGATTCAGCGAAAACGCGATATGCTGCGCGTCGATGTTACCAAAATAATATTTCGGCGGATGGCGTTCATTTTGAAAAGGCTCGAATTCCATTCCCGCTCCAAGCGCGACATCCACAGGCACCCACCCGAAGTCTTCCAAATAAAATTCGCTCCACCAATGGTTTTGCGTTCGATTGTCAGCGTTCACCAAAATTCCGCTCAGCATTCTTGCAGGAATTCCTGCCGCGCGCAAAAGAGCCGTGTAAACAACCGCAAAGGCGTAAGCATCGCCCCGCTTGTTTTTTATCAAGTCAAGCGTTTCAAAATTTTGGCGGCGGCGATTTTCTGCAAGATGAAAATTCGTCGTCATATATTCGAAAATCATTTCTGCGCGCCGGTACGGATTTGTGACATTGGAATAAATCTTCGGAAGCAGTTCCAAAACCGCAGGAGCGTTCGCAGGAATAATTTCATCGGCGCGTGTGTAGGCGCGATAAAGCATTCGGTCTCTTTGATTGAAGGCGTGGACATAATCGCGATTTATCCTTGTTTCCGCCGAAGAACGCTCGATTATAAAAGTTTGCTTCGCGCTGAATTTATTGTCCGAAAGATTCGCCTTGTCGGAATCAGCGTTCAATGTAGTCTGAAAAATCGATGTGCCGCGATAATTCAAAAGCACGGGCGCGGGAACACTTTCCGTTATGCTGATTTGTGGTTGCTGTGAATAGGCCGCGGGATGCGGAAAATACAATGTAATCGTGCCACCGCTTTTTCCTTGAATCGAAGAAACGTTCGCCACCATTTGAAGCAGATACCTGTATCGCGTCTTGAATTTTTTTTCTCCGACTTGCCTTTTTATGGCAATCGGATACATTGTTGTCTGACCATTTTCGGTCATCACAAAGAGCGAGCCGGTTTGTGCGCCGTCCGGAACTCGCACACGGATTTCCGTTTCGCTCCAATATTCGTAGTCAAAATCGTCATCGGAAGGCAAAAGGAATCCATGAAATTTCGAAGCGAGCGGAATATATTCTTTTTCTGAATCCGAGCCAAAATCGTGAAACGTTTCGCTGGAAGAATCCTGTGGACGCGATGAAAAGTAGACCGCTGAATTCCTTTTTTCGTTGCCGAAATTTTTTCCAGAAATTGTGATGAGTTGTCCAATCGAAGGATTTGCGGGCGCGATTTCGGAAATTATCGGAACATCCAACATCGGATTGGACGGCGCAAAAATTGGAATGGCTTCTTCATTCGCAAAAAATTCAGGCTCGGATCTTCCGTCGCGCGTTACCACATAAACAAAGCCGTCGCCAACATTTGCGGGAACCAGCACTTGGATTTCGTCGTCTTTCCAAGAAACATATCCGCTGCCAGTGATGCGGCTTCCGCAAATTTCAACGTATGCGGAATCGCGCTCTTCTCCAAAACCTTCGCCGCGCAATACAAGAATGTCGCCGGGCTTTCCAACTTCAGGGCTTATTCCCAAAAGCGTTGGCCGCATAGCGACATTTCTGTTGAAAACCAAAAGCAAAAAAATTCCAATCACCACCAGCGCGAATGCCACGGCAAGTCGGGCGGCAGGATATTTTCGCAATGCGTATGAAAGGCGCGTCACTTTAGAAAGTCCGGCGCACGAAATTGCCCGAACGAAACATTTTCCGCGGAAATCGAACCGAGATTGGAAAGTTCCGTCAGCCGAATCTTCATTCCGTTTTCGTCGTTTTCTTCACTTTCCTCGGATTTCAGCATTTCGAATTTTGAAGCCTTGAGTTCAAGCGGCTTGACATTCCCTGCCACAGCCAAAGAATTTCGTTCGGTCGCATTTTGAAGGGCCACGTTCTGGATTCCGTCTTCCACAATGACATCGCTTTTCGCGATGGGCGTGATTTCCTGCGCACGAGAAATTATCGGCAAATCCTGCGCCGCCATATTCGTGTTGTGAGAAGAATTCATTTTTTGCGGAAGCAAAATCGCGAAAACCGCCGCCGCTGCCGCTGCCATCGGAATGAAAGTTCGGCGCATCGGCACAATAAAACTTTTGTCTTCGCCTTGTGAAACGATTTTTTTGAAGCGCATTCGACTTTGCAACCGCTCGAAACTTTTTTCCATAAAGTCTTTGTCCAAATCGAGCGACGCTGAATCTTTTGCAAGGAGAGCGCGCATTGCGCGTATTTTTTCCAATTCGGCGCGGCACTTTTCGCATGAGCCAATGTGCGCCTCGTATTCGCGGGAAAAATTTTCGGGCAATTCGCCATCGATGTAAATCGAATGAATGTCTTTTTCAGGACAAGTAAACATCGTCTTCTCCTATCAATTTTGAAAGCTGTTCGCGCGCCCTGAACACGCGGACTTTTACATTTCCTTCCGTGATGCCCAAAGCCTTGCCGATTTCTTTGTAATTCATATCGGCGTATTCGCGCAAAATCAAAACCTGCCGAAGGTTTTCCGGCAACTTTTGCAACGCTTCCTTTGCCTTTTCAATGGCTTCCGCCCGCAACAAGTCGGTTTCGCCGGAAGTGCTTGACCTGCGATCTTCGTAGAATTCGCGTTGCAAAGCCTTTTTTTCCCGGCTCTTCCGCTTGACGTAATTAAGCGAAGCGTTCTTGACCACGCGAATGAGCCAAAACGTCGCGTCATTTATCGTGGGGAAAACCAATCCCTTTTCATGCGCCTTGATGTACGAATCGTGAACAAGGTCTTCCGCCGCCTCGGTATCGTCCACAATTCTGAACGAAACCTTGAACAGCAAATTCATCGTCGCGTCGTATATCTTTCTGAAATCAGATTCGTTGGCGGCGTTCAGTGGCTGATTTTCCGCCGAATTCTGATTACCTATATCATTTAACAATTAAGTCTCCTTTTTGTTACAAGGAAAAACAATTTTCGAAACGAAAACGAAATCGCTTCCGCAGAAATCCGTCCTCAAAAATTTATCTTTGCCCGCTCAACCAGGCAATATAAAGCAATCTCCAAAATTGACGCGAAATTCGGCACATTTTTAATTCAAGTTCAATTTTTCGACTTGCCCAAATACGCCTCGCGCACTTTTTCGTTTTGCAAAAGTTCCTCGCCGCTTCCTTGCAAAGTGATTTCGCCTGTTTCCAAAACATAGGCGTTGTCGGCAATTTTCAGCGCCATGTTCGCGTTCTGTTCGATGAGCAGAATCGTAACGCCGCGCTTTTTTATTTCTTGAATGATCGCGAAAATTTGCTGGACGATGAGCGGAGCCAGTCCAAGCGAAGGCTCGTCCATCATAATAAGGCGCGGGCGGCTCATCAAAGCGCGTCCAACGGCGAGCATCTGCTGTTCGCCGCCGCTGAGCGTGCCCGCGTATTGCCATGAGCGTTCTTTCAAACGCGGAAAAAGTTCGTAGACCCAATCCGTGTCCTTTTGGATTTGCGCCTTGTCTCGTCTCAAGTACGCGCCGATTTTCAAATTTTCCGCAACGGTCAAATCCGTAAAAACGCGCCGCCCTTCAGGAACGAGCGCGATTCCTTTTTTGCAAATCGAATCGATTGCAGCCCCTGATATTTCTTCGCCCTGAAATTCGATGCTTCCGCTTTGCGCTTTGACCAAGCCGCTGATTGTGCGAAGCAGCGTGGATTTTCCCGCCCCGTTCGCGCCAATCAGAGAAACGATTTGACCTTGCGCCACATCGACATTCACTCCGCGAAGAGCGTTGATTCCGCCGTAAGAAACGAAAAGATTTTTTACGCGCAAGATACAATTTGAATTTTCGGTGCAAGAAATTTCTGCAGGACTCGAAAGATTTTTTTCTGCGCTTTTCGTTTTCATCTTTCTTCTCCCAAGTACGCGGAAATTACAATCGGATTGTTTTGCACTTCCTGCGGAGTTCCATGCGCAATGAGCGCGCCAAAATTCAAAACATAAATTCTGTCGGAAATGTTCATCACCAAATCCATGTGATGCTCAATCATAAAAACGGTGAGGCAAAAATCATCGCGAATCTTTTGAATGAATTCCGTAAGTTCGAAAGTCTCCTGCGGATTCATTCCAGCGGCAGGCTCGTCAAGCAGAAGAAGTTTGGGCTTGGTCGCCAAAGCGCGCGCGATTTCCAAGCGGCGCTGCAAGCCATAAGGAAGCGATGTGCAGATTTCATCACGCACTTCATACAGATTCAAAATGCGCAAAAGTTCCAAAGTTTCTTCGCGCTGAATTTTTTCTTCTTTTGCGTTCAGACGGAAGGTCGCAGAAAAAACATTGCTTGTGCGCCGCAAATGTTTCGCAATCAAAACATTGTCAAAAACCGTCTGGCTTTTCCAAAGTCTGATATTTTGGAATGTGCGCGCGATTCCCGCCTTCGTGATTTTGTCGGGAGTCGGCTCGATTCGCCTGTTGTATTTTCCGCGCTCCGTTCCGCCGTACATTTTTTTCATTTTGCCGCGCGGAAAATTTTCCACGATTTCTTCGCCGTCAAAAAAAACCGCGCCGTTCGTCGGAGCGTAAACGCCGGTCACTACATTGAATGCGGTCGTCTTGCCGGCACCGTTAGGTCCGATGAGAGAAACGATTTCATTTTTGTTCACTTGCAGCGAAAGCGAATTCACTGCAAGCACGCCGCCAAACTGCATCGTGACATCGCACATTTTCAAAACTGCTTCGGAGGAATTCATTGTGCGCCTCCAATTTCATTTTTTGAATTTTTGCGATTCGCTTTAGAAAATTTTTGCGGAATGGATTTGAAGAATTTCAAAATCGCGCCAATCGAAAATTCTTTTTCGCCCATGATTCCGCGCTGATAAAAAAGCACGATTGCCATAATTGCCACGGAAAAAACTACCTTGCGAAATCCTGGCCGTAAAAACGGAATGCCGAGCGAATCGTTGTCCAAAAATCGCAGCCACCATTCCGAAAGCGCGATGAAAAGCATTGAAGAAATGCAACTTCCTGTAATGCTTCCGATTCCGCCGATGACGACGATGAGCAAAATCTCGTAAGTCATCGCGCTTTTGAATTGGTTCGCCTGAATCGTGGTTTGGAACATCGCCAAAAGCGCGCCGGAAATTCCAGCAAAAAAAGATGAAATCGCAAAACTCATTCTTTTGTGGTGCGCCAAATTTATTCCCATCGCCTCGGCCGCCACTTCGTCATCGCGAATCGCCTTGAACGCGCGTCCGTAAGTTGAATTGATTAAAAGCACAATTAAGGCTATGCACACCGCGCTCACTGCGAACGGAAAAAGCGTCGAGCGGAAAACCGGATACTTTCGCAAAAGGTTCGAGCCGTTCGTAACGATTCCGAGTTTGTCCCACTGAAAAATCGCGCGCATAATTTCTGAAAATCCAAGCGTGGCAATCGCAAGATAGTCTGACTTCAAATGCAGGACAGGAAGTCCAATCAAAAATGCGAAGAACGCCGCCACAAGCCCTGCCAAAATTATCGCCGCAAAAATCGGAATCGTGAATTGGATTATTCCGCCGTCAAAATATTGGTAGACCGCCGCGCGTTGCGAAACAGGAATCGTGAACACGGCGTAGGTGTACGCGCCAATCATCATAAATCCCGCCTGCCCCAGCGAAAAAAGCCCCGTAAATCCATTGAGCAAATTCATCGAAACTGCGACAAGCGCGTAAATCGCGCCTTTTTTTAAAACCGTGAACAACATCGAAGTGCGCGGAAGAATTTTTTCAAGCGCGAAAATCAAGACGAACAAAAACGCGAGCAGAGAAAATCCCACAATCATGTCGCGCACTTTTTTTTCGTGCGAATTCGCGCAGCAACTTTTTTGAGAATTCATTTCATTCATATTTACGCCATTCATAATTCAAAAATCGCCCATGCGGATTTCGCTCGCTTTCGCAACCAAAATCACTCCGCGAGTTTTGCTTTGCGACCTAGCAACAGCGGAAGCGAAAATTTGTGTTCCGCACGGCAACACAAAGCCCTTATCCAAATTGCGCAATGTCTTTTGCGCTTTCCATATTCACACTTTGTCAGTCGCCTTTTCTCCGAAAATTCCTGTGGGCATGAACATCAAAACCAAAATCAGCAAAACGAAAGTGAACGCATCGCTGAACGTAGTCAGTCCCATTCCTTTGATGATGTTTTCGCACACGCCAATCAAAAACGCGCCGATGACGGCTCCCGGAATCGAACCGATTCCGCCAAACACCGCCGCCACAAAAGCCTTTAGGCCGGGCATCGCGCCGACAGTTGGCGTCACGCCAGTATAATTGGAGAAAAACAAAATCGAGCCGACCGCAGCCAAAAAAGTTCCTATCACAAAAGTCGTGCTTATAACAGAATCAAGTTTTATTCCCATAAGTTGGGCGGTTTCAAAATCGCGCGAAACCGTGCGCATCGCCATTCCGATTTTTGTCTTGCGAATCAAAATCACCAAAGCCACCACAAGCGCAATCGTCAAAAAAGGCGTGATTACAGTAACGCGCTTTGTCATCGCTCCTGCAATTTGAATCGAATCGCTTATCCAAGGAATCGGCGGATAATATTTTGTAAGTCCGCCAGTAATGTAGAGCGCGAGATTTTGAATCAAATACGAAACTCCAATTGCGGAAATCATCACGGACATTCTGGGCGCGGAACGAAGCGGCCTGTAAGCCACGCGCTCAATTGCAAAACCAATCGCCACGGTAACCACAATCATCAGCGGAATGGAAATGTAAAGCGGCAAAATTGTAGCGGCATAAATCAAAACAAGCCCTGCCGCCATAAAGACATCTCCGTGCGCAAAATTTATCAGTCGGAGAATTCCGTAGACCATCGTGTAGCCAATTGAAATGAGCGCGTATTGACCGCCAGTGGAAATTCCAGCGAGGATATAGGGCAAATTCGTTCTAAAAAAATTTTCCATAACAAAACAAAAAACAAGCCAAATTTATAAGAGGGCGTGACCGCCGCAAAGCGGCGGTCGGGCTGCTACAGGTTTCGCTTTCGCTTCATTCCGGTCGCCGCCACCGCGTCGCCCGGAACACTCACGCGCCTTTCGCATCCCTCACGCGTTGCAAAACGTTGGCTTGCTACCGAGTTTTGCACAAACCAAAAGTTTGTACAAAACTCGCATCTATGCATGGGCGGCAATTATTGAACTTGCCGCGCACGCAACTTGCTTGAACTCAAAATTATTTGACTGATTGAATGGCGACAAATTCCCATTGGCCAGTCTTGTTGTTCGCGTGCTTGACGTAAGCCACGTCGCGCTTCGCATCGCCTGTCGCATCAAATTCAATCACGCCTGTGATTCCTTTGTAGCTTACTTTTGGAAGCGCGTTTTTGATTGCCTCGCCGTCCGTGCTGCCCGCAATTTTCATCGCCTCAAGCGCGACGTTGTACGCATCGTAAGCCATTACGGGGTTTGCCGCCACGACATCGTTTCCGCCGTTGTCCGTGAGGCGAGTCGCATCCGAGTTTATCCATGCGCGGAATTTTTCGACAAATTCTGAAACCGTGGTATCGGTGCTTCCTTCCGCAAAGAACGTCGTTACGTTGATGTCGATGTTCGTGCCTTTAACCGCGCCCAAAATGACATTGGAATCCCAAGTGTCGCCTGCCAAAATCGGCATTCCCAAATTCTGCGTGTTCGCCTGCTCGATTATCAAGGCAGCGGCTTCCGTGGAAACCGGCGAGCAGAAAACTTGTGCGCCTGCGTTTTTCGCATTGGCAACATAGGCAGCAAAGTCGCTCGTGCCTTCAGGGAAGGTTTCGTAAACCACCTCGCCGCCAAGTTTTTTGAACGCTTCGATAAAATAGTTTGAAAGTCCGACAGAATAATCGTCGCCGAGTTTCGCCAAAACATAAGCCTTTTTCGCGCCGAAATTGTCCACCGCGAAATTCGCCAAAACAGTTCCCTGGAATGGGTCGAGGAAGCAAATGCGGAAATAATGGTCGTTGCCCAAAGTTACCTGCGGATTCGTGCAAGTGATTCCGATTGCAGGAATTCCTGCCGCGGCGAAAGTGTCGCTTGCTGCAATCGAAACGCCTGAGCCGTAAGAACCCAAAACCACGCTCACGCCCTTGCTCACCAATTCGGAAGCCGCGGTTACCGCCTTGTCGTTGGAAGATTCGTTGTCCACGCGGACAAGTTCCACCTTGTATTCTTTGCCGCCGATGTTCACAGCAGGAATCGTATCATTGGCAAAAATTGCTCCCAAAGTTTCCTGCTTTCCGCCCGCGCCATTGTCGCCAGAGGCCGGTTCGTAAATTCCGATTTTTACCACGGCACTCTTGTTTCCGCCGCAGCCCACAAACAATGCCGCGCAGATTGCGGCAAAAATGATTTTTTTCATTTTAAATCTCCTGAAAAATTTAAACTCAAATCATTATATAAAATTTTCTCACAATATTCAATAAGATTGGAAATTTTTTGCAAAATATGATAGGATTGACGCAAATTGTTTCGTGCGGAGAGTTTTATACGCCGACGCTCTTCATTGTGGCTTGTTGATTTCCGCAAGTTTCGGAACTGGATTTTTTTATGGATAAAATCGCACTTTTGAATTCGATTGAAGAAAACATCAAATACTCGTTTGCGCGTTCAAGCGGACCAGGCGGCCAAAACGTGAACAAGGTGAATACAAAAGTTCGCGCCACGCTGAACCTCGCCTCGCTCGAAGGACTTTCGCAGGCAGAATTCGCGCTCGTAAAAAATCGGCTTTCCAGCAAAATAAATTCCACAGACGAAATTTTTGTTGAGGCGCATGAAGAACGATTTCAAGAACGGAATCGTTCGATAGCCTTGGACAAAATGAAAAGCATTGTCGTGCAAGCCGCGCTCATTCCAAAAAAACGCAAAAAGACAAAGCCCACCGCTTCTTCGATTGAGCGCAGACTCCATTCCAAAAAAATCCGCGGAAAAATAAAGGAATTGCGAATGTTTAAAATTGACGGCTAATTCTAAACAGCGAAATCGAAAAAATCGCGCCAATAATTACCCACACACACAAAAAAAAATCACGCATATTTTCAAAATCCAAGCACTTGCCTTTTGAATTGCAAATCAAACAAATACGCGCTATAATGCTAGAAGTCGCAGGAGGAAAAATGAAAAAAATCGGCGTGATTGTAAAAGACAAAAACACTTTGATATTGGACGAAGATGCGTCCAAAGGCGACTGGATTGATTTGACTTCGCTTTCAAGCATCGATACGAGCGGACTTGAAGAATCGATTTCGCGTGGTGCGGACAAGGTTTATTTGGAAAAACTCAAGCAGGCGCAAAATCAGTTTGAGTTGAAAAAGCAAAATGAAATCTCCGAACTCAAAAATCAGATTGAGCGAATAAAAAATGAATCCGCCGCGAAAGCATCCGAAAAAATTCACGACATGGAGAAATCGTTCTCCGCGGAAATTTCTGAACTCAAAAACAAAATCGCGAATTCGGAAAGCGAAAAAAAACTTGCGGTCAACGAAGCAATCGCAAAAAAGAACGAAGAACTTGCCGCGCTCAATCAAAGACTTACGGAAGGAAATTCAAAATTGCAAATTGAAACTGAGCGGCTTCGGGCACAAATCGAAAACGAAAAAAATCAGGCGCAAATACACGAAAACGATCTCAAAGCCAATTTTGAAAATCAACTTCGCGCCAAAGACGAGCAGATTGTCTATTACAAAGATTTGAAAGCAAAGATGTCCACCAAGATGATTGGCGAAACTCTTGAAACGCATTGCCGCACATCTTTCGAACAGTTCGCTCGTCCGCTCATGCCAGATGCATATTTTGAAAAGGACAATGACGCGCGCACTGGTTCCAAAGGCGATTTTATTTTCCGCGACTTTGCCGATGGAATTGAATATGTTTCGATAATGTTCGAAATGAAAAATGAAGCGGACACCACTGCAACCAAGCACAAGAACGAAGATTTTTTCAAGGAATTGGACAAAGACCGCAAAGAAAAAAAATGCGAATTCGCCGTTCTAGTTTCGCTGCTAGAAAGCGAAAACGAATTGTACAACGGCGGCATTGTAGATGTCTCGCACAAGTTTGAAAAAATGTACGTCATCCGTCCGCAATTTTTTATCCCGATGATTACGCTTTTGCGCAACGCTTCGCGCAAGTCGCTCGAATACAAGAAGCAACTTTCCGAGGCTCGAAATCAATCGATTGACATAACGAATTTTGAAGAACAACTCAATGAGTTCAAAACATCCTTCGGAAAAAATTACAGGCTGGCGAGCGAAAAATTTGCGGCGGCGATTTCCGAAATCGACAAGTCCATAGAACACTTGCAAAAAATCAAGGACGCGCTGATTGGAAGCGAAAACAATTTGCGGCTCGCCAACAACAAAGCCGACGACCTTTCGATAAAAAAACTTACGCGCAACAATCCAACGATGCGAAATCTTTTTGAAGAGATTTCCAAGCAGTAATTTTTTTGCGCGTGTTTTTCGCCAGTGCGCTTGCGCTGATTCTACGATTCTTTGAACGCCGAATAAAGTTTGTCGGAAATTTTTTTGAACATTATCTCGCTTGTGAATTCAAAAAATTCCAAAATCGAAGTGTCGATTTGTGAAAAAGAAATTTCGCCAGCCTGATAATGCGTCATCAAATCCGCGAGGTACACAATCGTGCTCAAATCTTTGGCTTCCGCTTCAGCCAAATCCGGCGTGTGATGGAATCGTATGGACTTGGCAATCGTGTCGGGGAAATTCCATTTTTCGGCGATGAGCGCGCCTATTTCCGCATGGTTCACGCCTGCCAAAATTCTTTCGAAAATTTGATCGGGAATTTCTTTTGTCTCGGAATTTTTTCTTATCCGCGCGATGAATTCCGGATGCGAAGTTTCGAAAACTATTTTTCCCATGTCGTGCAAAAGTCCGCAAATGTACGAATCTTCGATGATTTGCTTTTTTGAGCCGAAATAATTGCGCGCGATGTTGAACGAATAAAACGCAACTTGATACGAATGTTTCCAAATGTTTAATTTCGCATCGTCAAATTCGCCGAAAGACTGAATCGCGCCGATTGAGAACATCAGATTCCTGATGCCGTGAATGCCGACAAATTTTACCGCGTCGTAGACATTGTGGCATTGGAACGGAAGCGCGAACGCCGCCGAATTGACGGTTTTCAAAAGTTCCGCCGTGAGCGCGACATCATTGGAAATGCGCATCGCAATGTCGGAGATTCGTGAATCAGGATTGTTCAAAAGACGGTTTATCGCAGTGATGTTTTCGGGGAACTGCGGAAGCTCTTCAATCGCGTTCGCAAATTCTTCGTTGATGAAATTCATCTGCGCCTGATCTTTTTCGGACATCGGCAAGGTTATGCGCATAATCGTTTCGCCGTTTTCGCAAAGGGCTTGAAAATTTTCTTCGCCAAACCCAATCTTTTGCAGCATCAAAATCAAAATGACAAGGCCAAGTCCCGCGCCTTCAGTGTCATCAAGAACTTGCGAAAAAGCATCTTCGACCGACGCGCATTCTTTCGCGCTCGCTATTCTGTCCCGAACCCGCTTGTCTTCAAAAACAGTGATTTCAGAATTGTTGCGCACTTCGATTTTTATTTTGCGTTCGCGATATTGCAATGTGATTCGAACATAAAGCCCGGCTTTTTTTTGCAGACCCAAATAATATTCGATGTTGTCGAGCATCTCGGTTTTAAAAGTCTTCATTCCAATTTCGTAATCGGACTTTTCTGTGATTTTCAAATTTTTTGTTTTAAAATAGATGCGCTTGGTATTGGCTTTTTTCGCATTCGTCATCAATTCGTTCATGCAATAAGTTAGTTGTTCGCACATCTGCATTTGGTTCAGTTCTTCCAAAAAAACGCGCAGAATGTCGTCCATATAAACTTCCATTTCATGAGGAATTGTATATGTGGTGAGAGAAAGTGGAATGCCCGCCTTTATGGCTGTCTTTATTTTTTGCCTGTCAACTTCGACTTTTTGGAATTCCGCCATAATAAAAATTATATCATATTTGAAAAAAGAAACAAGGGGCTTTTGGCATTGCGAATTTTTTTCTAGGAGAGGAAACCCTTCCTAAAAAATCAACGCCTCAAACGCGATTTTCCCACAACTCAAAACACATCGCGCGTCATTCGCCGATTTTTCCTTGCAAATATTTTGACTTTTCGGTAAAATAAAGTATGCAAATTTTGACGCCGTTTGCCGGAGAAGTGCTTGTTCTTGTGATGCTCATTTTTTTGAACGCGCGCATTCTTTTTACGCGGCGCACTCGGCACGACGCGCTTGCGATTTTGGCTCCGCTCAGCGTCGTTGTAATTATTCTGCAAATGCTCGCCTGGGAAATCCGCTTTGCGGAAATCGTGATTTTCGCGCTCGCTCTTATCACGGCAATTTTGAACTATCGCAGCATCGTGCGCTTTTCACAGGATTTGTTCGTTGATTCCTACAGCGTGAAATTTTTCGTGGCGTCGATTTTGCTTTTGCTTGTTTCGATTTTCGTTTTGGCAGCAGCCATTGTCATGCGTCCTGTTCAAATGCAAATCGGAAATTACAATGTTCAAGTTCAACGAGAATATTTTTCCTGCGCTATTTCGCCTAATTTTTCGGAGGCAGATTTTCGCGAGGCGAATGAAATTTCCGACAAGCGCAATTTCACGCTCTACACTTTTTCAAATAAAAATATTTCGGCGCAAAAAAACACGGTCGTTTTGTTTGTGGGCGATGTTCTTGCAGAAACGATGAATTACGAGCCGTATCTGATTTTGCTTGCCCGCGCGGGTTACACTGTCCTTGCTGCGGATTTGTACGGCGAAGATTTTTCTGACTTTCGGAACTTAAAGCCCTTCCGAAGATTTTTCCTTTTGGCGAATTTTTTTCAAGGCGAAAAATCCGCCGCGAACAAAATCGAATTCCGCAAACAATCTTTGGAAAATCGCTCCAAAGATTGTTCGAAAATTTACGAAAGCACTTACAACGCGCTCGCATCCATCGCAAAAAATCGTTACGATGAAAAAGGACTTTTTGTCGTCTGCGATTCAAGCAGCGCTTTGTCCACAGAAAAACTCGACGCGATTTTTGGAAAACATTTTTCCGCCCCCGACGCGCGCGCTTTTCCGCGCAGCCTAAATCTTGCGGACATTTCCGATTATGCGACGGCGGGATTTGGATTTGTGGCGCAGACAGAACCACTTTTTGCAAAAATATTTTTGGACGTTGCCCGAGACAAAACTTCATTTGCGCCGAGTTATTGCGTCTACGCTACAAGGCAAAAAATAGGAGATTGAAATGACTTTGAATGAGCTTGATTCTTATTTCAATTCAATTTTGAAAAAAGAAAATTATCCTGCCGACCCTTCGCGCAACGGAATCCAAATCCAAAATTCCGCGCCTTCAAAAAAGCAGATAAAGAAAGTTGCCTTCGCTGTTGACGCAACGCTGGATACCGTTAATGCGGCTGCCGAATGCGGCGCGGATGTCCTCTTCGTTCACCACGGACTTTTTTGGGACAATGTGGAAACGCTCACCTACATTCATTATCCGCGGGTCGCTGCCTTCATCAAAAATGACATCGCGCTTATCGGCTACCACATTCCGCTTGACGCGAATGAAGAAGTCGGAAACAATTTCGCCATCGCGCGCGCCTGCGGAATGAAAAGCCTGAAAAAATTTTGTCCATGGCGCGGAATGGAAATCGGCGTAAAAGGAAAGCTTCCAAGCCCCGTAAGCGCGGAAGAATTGTCTGAAAGAATTTTATCGGAAGTCCGCCGCCTAAGTCCTGCCGCAAAGCCGAATCAAATTCTCGCGTTCGGGAAAAAGAAAATCTCCACGGTGGGAATCGTTTCAGGCGGCGCGGGCGGCGACCATTATTGGGCGTGGCGCGAAGGCTTGGACTGCTACATCACAGGCGAACTGGGGCACGGCGACTTCAATCCAATCAAAGAAGAAGGAATGAATGTGATTGCAGGTGGCCATTACAACACGGAAACATTCGGCGTGAATGCGCTCCGCGAACGCCTGTTCAAAGAAAAAGGCGTGGAAGGAATCTTCTTGGATTTCCCGACGGATTTGTAGCCGCCGAAAAATTCTTCGCGTTTTTGCGACAGCAACTTGCGAAAAAGTATATCGAAAATTTTTCAAATCCAAACGCAATGAATTGGGCGGCGTATTTTTCGCACTTCCCAAAATTCCAAAAATCTGCTACTCTGATTTTATGTACAGCATCATCGCAAATTTGGGAAGCGGGAAAGGCGCGGGCAAAAAATGCCTTGCCGCTGTTGAAAAAATTCTTCAAGAAAAAAACATTGAATACAAGGTTCTTTGCACGAGCGAACGCGGTTCGGGAAAAACGCTCGCCGACAAATTTTGCAAAGAAGGCGCTTCCACCGTAATCGCGATTGGTGGCGATGGCACGTTCCACGAAGTTTTGAACGGAATGGATTTTTCCAAAGCGCGACTTGCCCTTATTCCTGCTGGGAGGGGTAATGATTACGCGGCGGGCGCGGGAATAAGTTTCAATCCTAAGGAAGCGATTCAAAGCGTGATTCGCGGCGAGGCGGTGGATCGCGACTACATTCAACTCACTTCGATTTCTCAAAACGAAAAAATTGTAAAACGTTGCATAAATGTTTGTGGCACAGGCTTGGATGTCGAAGTCCTTAAACTCACTGAACAAAGGCAGGGAACGTACATTGCCTCGCTCGCAAAATTGCTTTTGCATTACAAGCCATATACGGTGAAAGTCGAAGTGAACGGCTCTGCGAAAGAATACCAATGCGTGATGGCTGCGTTTTGCAATGGAAGTCAATTTGGCGGCGGAATAAAAATTTGTCCCCCTGCAAAAAACGCGGACGGAAAAATGGATTTGATGATTGTGCGGCAACCGAAAATCCCCACGATTATGCTGATGCCTTCGTTCGTGGCGGGCAAGCACATCGGACGCGATTGGGTGGAACACATTGTTTGCGATGCGGCAAAAATATCCGCGCTGAATGCAGACAACATCGAAATCGACGGCGAGATTTACAACGAAAATATTTTGGACGCGCAAATCATAAAAGGCGGATTCAAAACATTCGTTTAATTTTAAAACGCCAACAATGAAAATCAAAGAAGGCTATACCCTTCAAGCGCAAAATCCGCCGCTAAAATTCGTGCGCAATTTTGAACATTTGTTTGAAAGTGATTGACACGCTTTGATTTTTTTTGCTAGAATAGTTGTGAGGAAAATTGAAATTTTCTTCACTGTATGAAAGCAACGAAGGCGTTGGATTTAAAGAATCATTTTCTTTAAATCGGCGTCTTTTTTTATGCGATGCGATTCGCAAACTGCGAGGAGTTTTTATGTGTGGTTTTGTCGGTGCGTTTAATTTGGAAAGTGGCTCTGCTCCTGTGGCGGATGGATTGCGCGACGAGCTTCGTTCGCGGATTTTGGAAATGTCTCGCAAAATTCGGCATCGCGGCCCCGACTGGAGCGGCGTGTACACCGGCGCAAACGCGATTTTGAGCCACGAGCGTTTAGCGATTGTGGACCCGCTTTCGGGAAAGCAACCGCTTGTGAGCGACGACGAAACTATCATCCTCGCGGTGAACGGCGAAATCTACAATCAAAAAGAAATTCGCGCGCGCTTTTCCGGCAAATATAATTTCAAAACGCAAAGCGATTGCGAAGTAATCATTCCGCTTTACAAAGAGGCGATTGAAAATTTTGGAGAAGATATTTCCAAAGCCGAACCGAAAGATTTGGAAAAGCGCATTGTGGATTCCATCGAAAGCCTGAGCGGAATTTTCGCATTCGCGCTTTACGATTCCAAGCGAGATGTGTTTTTGATTTCACGCGATGAAATTGGCGTGATTCCGCTTTATCAAGGTTGGGATTCAGACGGGCGGTATTATGTCGCTTCCGAACTCAAGGCGTTGGAAGGAAACTGCGTTTTGGTGGAAGAATTTCCGAACGGCTCATTTTATTTGGGCGGAAAGGGTGCGCAAAAATTCATCGGCTCGAATTTGGAAAAGCCGGTTCGCTGGTATTCGCGTCCTTGGGAAAAATTCGAAAATGTCAAGGACAACAAAAGCAGCGTGGAAGAACTTCGCGCCGCGCTTGAAACTTCGGTGAAAAAGCAGCTTATGAGCGACGTGCCTTATGGCGTTCTTTTGAGCGGCGGATTGGATTCTTCGATTATCGCAGCAATTACGAAAAAATTCGCGGCAAAGAGAATCGAAAGCGGCGACACCCAAGCCGCTTGGTGGCCCACGCTGCACAGTTTTGCGATTGGATTGAAAGGCTCGCCGGATTTGGTCGCGGCGAAAAAAGCCGCCGACTTTTTGGGCACGGTTCACCATGAAGTGCACTTTACTGTGCAGGAAGCGTTGGACGCTTTGCCCGACGTGATTTATCATTTGGAAACCTACGACATCACCACCGTGCGCGCGTCCACTCCGATGTATCTTCTCGCCCGCGTGATAAAATCGATGGGAATAAAAATGGTTTTGAGCGGCGAAGGAAGCGACGAGCTTTTTGGCGGATATTTGTATTTTCACAAAGCGCCGAACGCGCAGGAATTCCACGAAGAACTTGTGCGTAAAATTGGCAAACTCCATTTGTACGATTGCCTGCGTGCGAACAAGTCGCTGATGGCTTGGGGCGTGGAAGGCCGCGTTCCTTTTTTGGACAAAGAATTCATCGATGTGGCAATGAACATAAATCCGTCCGACAAAATGTGTTCGAAAAATCCCGACGGAAGCGAGCGAATTGAAAAATGGATTTTGCGGAAAGCGTTCGAAGACTATCTTCCGCCCGAAATCGCATGGCGGCAAAAAGAGCAGTTTTCCGATGGAGTCGGATACAATTGGATTGACACGCTCAAAAAATTCACCGAAGAAAAAATCAGCGACGCGCAATTTGCCGCGCGGGAAAAACGCTTTCCCGTGAACACGCCCGCCACAAAAGAAGAATATTTTTACCGACAGATTTTCGCGGAATTCTTTCCGTCGGAAGCGGCAGCAAAAACCGTTCCCCACGAGGCAAGCGTCGCGTGCTCTACAGCGAAGGCTTTGGAATGGGATGCCGCATGGAAATTGCAGAACGAGCCGAGCGGACGCGCAATCGCGGGAGTGCACGAAAAGGCATATTGAGTTGCATGAAACGCGGCATCTTTGCGCCAACGCGTTGTCTTGCGACAAGTCGAAAATATTTTCTAGAATCGCAAGACAACTTGCACTCCCCTTCCTTGCCGGCAAGTTCTAAAATCCGAATTGCGAATGCGCTTTGTATTCAAGAATATCTCTGCGCGGTGCGTTCCGACTTTTCCGCTTGACAATTTTTTATCTCAATGCTAGAATGAAATCGCAGAAGATTTAAAGAAAGTTGGAACTTTCTTCTCTGTCAAAAAACAAGGTAGGGTTGCATGGCTAAAAAGCTTTACGTAGGAAACTTGAGTTATTCTACAACAGAGGAAGCGTTGAGCGATTTGTTCGCGCAGTATGGAGAAATTGTTTCAACAGCGGTCATCAAGGACAGAGCCACTGGTCAGTCCAAGGGTTTTGGTTTTGTTGAATTGGCCGACGAAGCGGCGGCGGAAAAAGCCATCACGGATTTGAACGGCAAGGAATTCGAAGGTCGCAGAATCCGCGTGAATGTGGCTGAAGAAAAAAAGCCCCGTTCGCGTTTTGGCGAAGGCGGCTACGATCGCGGAGGAAGATATTGATGAAAAATTTTGCAGGATTGTTGCTTCTAGCGGAGTTTCTCAAAGAACGCCAAAGTTGACGGTGCTGTAAAATCATTCTACGAATACAGACTGTCGCTTGGGCGGCAGTCTTTTTTGTTTTGGAGGCAATATGAATTCGAACGGAAAATATGTTCCATATCCAAAGGTGGACATTCAGAACAGAAAGTGGCCCGACGCGCAAATCACGCACGCGCCCATTTGGTGTTCCGTGGATTTGCGGGACGGAAATCAGGCGTTGGTAAATCCGATGGGCATAGAACAAAAACTCGCTTTTTTTGACCTGCTTGTGAAAATTGGCTTCAAAGAAATCGAAGTGGGATTTCCGAGTTCTTCCGAAACCGAATTCAATTTTATGCGCCGTCTCATCGAAGACAACAAAATCCCCAATGATGTCACGATTCAAGTTTTGTGCCAGGCGCGCGAACATTTGGTGAAGCGCACGTTCGAAGCGATTCGCGGTTTGCCCAAGGCAATCTTCCATATTTACAATTCAACTTCGCCCGCTCAACGAAAATACACGTTCGGAAAAACAAAAGAGGAAATCAAGCAGATTGCGGTGGACGGCCTGAGGTGCGTAAAAGAATGCGTGGAGCGCGAAAAGGAAACTCAAATCCAACTGGAATATTCGCCCGAAAGTTTTTCCAACACCGAAATCGAATATGCAGTGGAAATTTGTGAGGCAGTGAAAAACGAATGGAAACCCACGGCGCAAAACAAAATCATTTTGAACCTGCCCACGACGGTTGAAGTGGCGATGCCGAACACGTTCGCCGATCAAATCGAATATTTTTGCACGCACATCACCGAGCGCGAAAATGTGATAGTGAGCCTGCATCCGCACAACGACCGCGGCGAAGGCGTTGCCACTTGTGAAATGGGATTGCTTGCCGGCGCGGACAGGGTGGAAGGAAGCCTTTTTGGAAACGGCGAACGCACAGGCAATCTTGACGTTGTTACTGTCGCGCTCAATATGTTCAGCCATGGAATCGACCCGAAATTGAATTTTTCCAATCTGCCCGAGATTGCGGAGGAATACCAGCGGCTCACCGAAATGCCGATTCATCCGCGCACGCCCTATGTGGGCGATTTGGTTTACACCGCGTTTTCCGGCTCGCATCAAGATGCGATTCGCAAGGGAATGGCGGCGCGCGTGAACATGAGCGAAAACGCCGTTTGGGATGTGCCGTATTTGGCGATTGACCCGCACGACATCGGAAGGCAGTACGAAGGAATCATCAGGATAAATTCGCAGAGCGGCAAGGGGGGTGCGGCGTACATTTTGGAAAACAGTTTCGGCATCATACCGCCCAAGGGAATGCATCCCGACATCGGCGCTGTCATAAAAGAATTTGCGGACAAGGCACAGCGCGAATTGCGCCCCGATGAAATTTACGACATTTTCACCAAACATTGGATTGGGCGCACCGAGCCGCTCAAAATCGAAGAACTTGTGGAAACGCACTTGGGAGGTCCTACAGGCGCGGACGCGGAAGAGCGCGTTTTGTGCAATGCCGATGTGGTTTACAAAGGAACACCGTATAAAATTTCCGCGCAGGGAAACGGCCCGCTCGATGCCTTTGTGAATGCGATGAAGCAGACTCCCGCGCCGAAATTCAATATCGTTTCTTTCCATGAGCATTCGATTGGAACGGGAGGCGACACTCGCGCGATGGGATATGTTCAACTCACATTGGAAGACGGCCGCCAAGTTTGGGGCGTGGGACGTTCAAGCAATGTCGGACGCGCAGGAATTGCGGCGGTTGTAAGCGCGTTGAATCAGTAAATCGAGCGACTTCTTGGATTGCAAAGTTGCGTCCTATGACAAAAAAAGGCTTCCGTTCAACGAGCGGAAGCCCAAAAAAGGAGAGGAGGATGCAACGATGTTGCTGCTGACTGTGTATGCTGTGACAGTCATAAAATAAACCGCGCGGAAAAAAAAGAGTTACAAAAAATTGCAATTTTTTTGAATTCCTGCTACAATTTGTGCGTGAAGATTTTTTTTGGCAGGATGATTTCCATTCTGCTTTTTTTGAACTTTTTTTCTTGCGCTTCAAACCGTGGACGTGCCGCGCTGAATTTTTACGAAGAGAACGCCGCATTGTTCTTGGAATTTTCGCTTTCAAACGGAATTCCTGTTGTCCTGAAAAATATTCCTTCCGAAAAAAATATCGAACTTCGCGTGCTTTTTGAAGGCGGCGCATCCACTTCTCCGCGCGGAAAATCCGGTCTTGACTTGTTTACTTTTGAATTGCTTTCGCAAAATCCCGCGGTAAAGGAACTTGTTTCGCACGGAAAATATTTTTACGTTAATACTTGTTCCAACGATTTTTCGACTTACGGTTTTTCGTCCGCAGCCGCTGATTTTGAAGAGGCGTTTGCGGCGTTCGCGGAATCGCTTTTGCAGCCAAATTTTTCTCACGAGGATTATCTGAAAAAAAAATCTGCCGCCGAAAGTGCCGCGTTTGACCGAAGCGAAAATCCACGCTTTGCGCTTTTGGATTCGATTGCGGAAAACCTTTTGCGCTCGCATCCGTATTATGATGGCGTCTTCTACAAAACCTCAAGCCGCATAAGCGAAGATGATGTAGGAAAAAATCTGAAAAATCTTTTGGATGCGCGCAGAATGAAAATCATCGCCGCAGGAAATTTTTCCGCCGCGAAGGACGACGAAAAAAAAACGAAGCTTTCGCAAGAAGCCATTTTTGCGAAGAATGCCGAGCAAATCCATGAGATGCTCGAAAATATTTTTGGCGCGATTTTGCCCGGCGAATTTTCCGCGCCGCAAATTCCTGCGATAAATTTTCCAAATAAAAAAAGCGAAAAAAAAGAATTCGAATTTGCAGGAAATTATTATTACGCGGCTCTGGCGCAAAAAAGTCCTGCGCGTGGCGCGGACGACTACGAAGCCTTCGCGCTTGCCACACTTGTAGCGGATCACATTTTGCGTCGAGAAATCGTACAAAGAAATCTTGCCACTTCTTGCGGCACGGCGGTTTTGAATGGCAAGCAAAGCATTGCCTTGATTGTGGCAAACGGAATAAATGAAGGCGGCGACATCAAAGAAAATATTGAGAACACATTGAAAAAAAATTTGAGTGCGGAAGAAATCTCGCCGCTTTTGAACGCCTTCAAAAATATTTACGCTTCCAAAATTTATGCGAGCGAAAAAAATTGTTACGCCACGCTTGAGCAAATCGCATCGTCAACTTTTTATGAAGGAAGTGCGAGCGCGTATTTGAACAGAATCGAAAAAATAGAAAAGATTTCCGTGGAAGAAGTTTGCGCGGCGTATGAAAAATATTTTTTGAGCGAAGAAAATTTTTTTGTAGAAGTGAAAAACAATTTTGCAAAGTAAGACAAAGTTGATGCGTGCGGGGGCTTGGGGGCATCCCCCAGGAGAAGGGGTAGGTTGCAATGCGAATTGCAACCGAGGGGAAGGCTTTCCCCTCCCCCAAAAAACAGCGCGACATTTACTGCAATTCGATTCCGGCTTCTTTTAATTCCGCATCGCATTTTCTGAAATGTTTGTAATACAAAAATCGCATCAAGCCTTTTAGGTTTTCGCCGAAATACGGAAATTCGATTTGCGCGTCGGAGGCGGTTTTTTGGATTTGGTAACTGCCGTTTACGCGCCAGCCGTTCAAAGGGCCGAGGCTGATTGCGTCCGCAGGGCAATTAAACGAGCAAGCCACGCAGAGCGCGCATTCCGCGCCGAAAATATATTTTTGTTTTTTTTCATCGAAGCGGATGTTGCGCTGCGGACAATTTTTTACGCACGCGCCGCATTGCACGCATTTTTTCTTGTTCACCTTTAGAATGAATTTGCCTTGGAATTTCGCATAAGGCCAAACCATTCGCACAATCGGCACGAACCAATATTTTAGCGGAAAGTATTTTACTTTTTTGTGAACGCCGTTTTGAATTTCTTGGACGCAAAGTTTTGCCATTGCATCGGCATAAATGAATTCGCTTTTTACCATTTGCGGGCTATGACGAAAAATCATATTGTACGGCATCACATAAAGATTGTCGCACAAAATGTCGTAGCCTTTTTTTTGCAAAAGCGAAATGATTTTTTGCGAAGCGTAATTGTTGAAGCTCGTGCCTTCGCCGCCCGTGCGAAAAATGAATGTACGTTTTTTCGCATTTGAATCTTGCGAAATTTTCGGAAGCGACTTCGCGAATTTGTAGACAGGCTCTGGAGAGTTGAAGCCGTAAATCGGGAACGCAATTCCAATCAAATCAAAATCATCAGGCGAAGGAATTTTTTCTCCTTCTTCCAGCCTGTGGATTTTGTAGAGTTCCACGGAATTTTCGCCGAGAGTTTCAAAATGCTTTTTGTAAAGTTGGGCGACAAGCTGCGTGTTGCCGGTGCCGCTAAAATAATAAACAATAACTTTCATTACAATTTTTGCACCGGCACAATCATATCGTCGTCTTCGGTTTCGCTGTACGGGTAAACATTTTCCACTTCGTCCTTGCGATGCGTGTCGTACCAAACTTGCGCAAAAAACGGAATGTGCGCCGCCAATTTGTCGAACTGCCAATTCGGAATTCCTTGGCAGCATTCGGGACACCAATGCCCTGCTTTTAAAATCGTGAACGGCGCGGATTCGAAAACGTGCCCGTTGTGGCATTGCCATTTCAACTTTGTGCGCAAGTCGCCTTTTTGCATTTTTTCCGAAAGAATTTTTCCTCCGCGGAATTCCGCCGCCTTTTTCATTTGTTCCAAATCCAATTCGGAATCTTGAAGCGACTCATCGTAGCCGTGATTCAGTTTGAAACGGTCGGCTTTGGATTCGTCTTTCAAATCCGCGAAGTCGATTTCGCCGGAAAGAGATTTGCCTTTCGAAAGGATGGGGAATTCATCCCAAGTTTTTGGAAGCGCGTCGTAAGATTCCTGTCCGCCGTAGAAGGCGTCGATTCTGCCTTTTTTGCCGAGGCGAATCCAATTTTGCGGCGCGTTGGAATTTTTCAAGAGGCGTTCGATTGCGAGTTTGCGAATCAGTTTGGAAGGAACGAGCGCGCCGAGTTTGTAATACCAAAGCACGCGCGACATTCGTTTCCAATAATCCGCGCTGGATTCGCGGCGGTAGTCGAGCCATTCGTCCAGTATGTGCGTGTCCGTGTACCAAACGCCGTGGAAGTTGCGCGGAATGTTCCAATGCGGCTCGAAAAATTTTTCCGCAGTCGCGCCCATCAAGCCGAATCCCTCGTTGAAAACTTGGTAGCCGATTTCGCGGCAAGAATCTCCGCCGCCGATGTTGTAGTTGTTGCTCCAAAATCCGTTCAGTTTTCCGTCGAGGTCGCGCTCAACCAAATGTTGGATGCACAGTCCTGAATCGCGGTCTGTAATCCATTCAAGCGGCGCGTTCCAAGCAGTGTGGAACATAAGCCCATCGAACAGATTATTTATCAAAAAATATTTGTGGTAGACGGCGGTCTGACGCAGCACCACCCAATTCGGCAAGTCGGCTTCCAAAACGTAGCGTTCCGCCGCGAGTTTTGACGTGGAATAATAATCATAGGCAGAAGGCAAAAGCGGGTCACCCATCCTGCACCACATATGGTGATAGTCGCGGTGGCCATAGAGCGCGACGGTGGAAATGTGAATCAATTTTATTTCCTGCGCGCGTCCGCTTTTTTGAATCGCATCGACAATGTTTTTTGTGCCAGTGAAATTCGTGTCGTAAGTGTTTTTCGCGTTGTGGTCGGATTTGGGCGGAATGACCGCGCCGCAATGCACGACATAATGCGCGCCTTCGATGAGCCGCGCAACGTCATCGTAATTTTTCAAGTCGCCTTTTATTACAGTAATTCTTTCGCGCCCTTTGCGAAGCAATTTTTTGAAAAATGGGCGGCAGCGTTTTTCCTGCGCGTAGACAAGGACTTTCAAATTGACATTCTTTTCCGAATCCAATAAATGCGCGACGACTTCCCCTCCCATCGCGCCTGTAGAGCCAGTAACGGCAACCGTAATTTTTTCTTCACTCATAAAATAATTATAAAGAAAAATCCAGCGTTTGACAAGCATTGAAAATGCGAGATGTTGGGAGGGGGAAGCCTCCCCCTCGCTCCAGCCCGCTCGCGCGGTCTTTCGCTACCCCCTCTGCGGGGACACCCCACAACGCCCCGACATATTCGTCCAATATGATTTTTGACGCATTGACAAAGCAGGGGTTCTTAATTTGTTTTTGGATTGCATGAAAAAGTTGTGGTAAAATTCGAACTTGAATTTTACCACATGAAATCAATTTTCAAAAAATTTATGATTTCCGCCAAAGTTGATTTTTCGTCAAATTGCCATAAACACAAAGACTTTTTGCATTTGCATTTCCAACAGGCTTGACTTTATTTGAAAACCTTATCAATGTTGCGATTTTTGCATGGTATTGATTTATGTCAGAATCTTCTGAATATCCCTTCATATATGCAAGACGATATTCAGACTTTGACAACAAAATATTGATTACCGTATGGCTGTCAAAATAATCATCTTTGTCAAACAAATCCAATATTTGCAAAACTGATTCTTCTAATGTCATCACGCTTTCCCCATAAGTTTCATAACAAGACAGAAAATTAAAATTGGAAATACAAAAACACCTATGGCAGGATCTATAATATATCTAGTCAATAGCAACAAGATAGGACTCCTTGTAAAAACTATAAAATGCGAATAAAAAAAATCACTCCATAGTTTTACTAAGACATATCCCATTGCTCCAAAAATTCCCAAAATTATGCCGATTCCGCAATAAAGCAAAATAGAAAGCCCTTTGTACTCATCGCCCAACCCGCCGGTACGCACAACAAGAAAAATAAAAAGTCCCCACAAGATGAATGAAAAAAACAATCCACCAATGAAATTCTTAAAAAGCCGACCATGCGGTCTTTTTTCATTTGAGTTCCCAGACATAATGTCCTCCTAAAATAACGATATTTCATTTATTATCATAATGGAATATCGTGTTGTTGTCAACAAAATTTCGTGTAAAATATAATGAAAAATGCTTGAAAAGCAATATAAAAAGCAGATTGATTTTGTAATTTCACGAATTCGAGAGGAACGAGAAAAGGCGAGACTTTCTCAAATCGACCTTGCATTTGCGGCAGGGCTTTCGCAAAATCAAGTAAATTGCATTGAAACTGGACGGAGCATTCCAAACTTATATTCTCTAGTAAAAATCGCAGTCGCTTTAGAAATTCCGATAGAATCATTGTTTGTAACACCATCAACTGAACGCAAAAAAGACGCAGAAAAAATAATTCGGCTTATAAAAAAATATATGAACTAATCAAGGCTTTTTTAACTAATAATACAAAAATCATTTTCAGAAATTCGCGCGATTGATTTTTGACGCATTGACAAAGCGTGGGTTCTGCATTAGAATTTTATTATGACGAAAAACGTTGCGTTGCAAAAATGCTTTTCATACAATTTTGACGAAGTTTTCTCTGCGGTAAAAAAAATGATGCAGGACGTTCCGCCGCCTGACGTGCGCGGAAAAACGGTCTTGATAAAACCGAACATTCTTTATCCCAAAAAAGTAGAGGCTTGCGTTTGCACGAATCCCGTGGTCACAGGCGCGTTGGTGAAGGCGTTCGTGGAACTGGGCGCAAAAAAAGTTTTGGCAGGCGAATCTCCGGCGGTCGCGAATTCGACTGGCGCGGCGAAGTCCACGGGCACTTTCGAGCAAGTGGTTTCAAATGGCGGAGAATGGATTGACTTCCATGGAAAAACTTTTGTGGAAAATCCAGAGGGCGCGCTTGCGAAAAAATTTGAATTTGCCGAAGCGTTCGCCGAAGCCGATGTGATTGTTTCCGCTGCGAAATTGAAAAGCCATCAGCTTATGAAATACACTGGCGCGATGAAAAATTTGTTCGGACTTATGGTGGGGCTTGAAAAGGCGCAGTGCCATTATCGTTTTTCGGATCCCGATGACTTTGGAAAATTTTTGGTGGATTTGAATTTGGCGGCTCGCCCTCAATACGCCGTGATGGATGCGGTGATGGGAATGGATGGTCCTGGAGGCCCCGGAAGCGGCGATCCAATTCAACTGAATTTTTTGGCTGCATCGGACAACATTCTCGCGTTGGACTGGATTTGCTCAAGTTTGGTGGGCTACAATCCGCGCGAAATAAATTATTTGCAAGACGCTTTGCAGCGAAAAGTGTGGCTTGATTCCGCCGAAGAAATTCAAACGCTTGGCGCGGATTTTGGCGAACTTGCTTGCGATAAATTCCGTACGGTAAAAAGCAATGGAATTTTTGGCTCGATGCTTCCAGGTCCGCTAAAGCCGATTGCAAAATTCTTTCTTACGCGGAATCCGCATTTTAAAAATGCGAAATGCATCAAATGCGCGAGGTGCGAAAAAATCTGTCCTGCAAAAATTATCGCGATGCAAGGCAAAGACGGAAAAGCGAAAATGACGGAGCGCAAAAAATGTTTGCATTGTTTTTGCTGCCACGAAATTTGTCCCGAAGGCGCGATTTCTTTGCGCAGATTTGTTTGGTAAAATGATTGTTCCTATTCACATTCTTCCGAGTTTTTTGTTTTATTGCTATGTCTCTGGAATTACGCCAGGCCCTGCCAATTTGTGCTCGCTTTCTTCGGCGATGCAGTTTGGCAGGCGAGCCGCGCTCAAACAATGGCTCGGGCTTTTCACTGGATTTTTCATCGACTCGATGGCGGCGGTTTTCACCGTGTTTTTTTTGGGAACGATTTTAAATGACTATGTGAAATTTTTGACATACTTTGGCGCGGCGTATCTGATTTTTCTTGCAATCAAAATGCTCAAGCAAAATTATTCATTGGAAGGCGGGCAACAAAAAATTCCCGGTTTTTTCACAGGGCTTTTCGTGAATCTGACCAACGCAAAAGTGATTTTGTTTTGCATCAGCGCGCTCACTTCTTTTGTCTTGCCGTACAATCAAAATTTTGGGGCGGTTTTCCTCGCAGGGATTTTTCTGCTTTTTACCGGGCCGATTTGCAATTTGGTTTGGCTTTTTGCGGGAGATTTTCTCAGGCGGATTTTTGTGGGACACACGAAAATCGTGAATATTGTGATGGCGGTGTCTTTGCTCGTCTGCGCCGCAAGTCTTGTGTTGCCGTAACCGCGCGAGGGATGCGGAGGGCGCGAAGCGGTTGCAGAATGCAACGGAGCCGCGAAGACGGCGAACCCCGGAGCAAGCCCGGTTCCGTCCGCTTAACACATTGTGCTTAAGCGGACGGAACGCGCCCAAATAATGATGTTTAATAATTCACGCGTCCAAAGTATTCGTCGAACGCCCTGCGGGTTTGCGAAGTGAATTTGTCGAATGGGCTTGTCTGCGACTCTTGGTGCAAAACTGAATCCAAAATGCTCAAATTGTTTTTGTTCGGCAAACTCGCGTTTTCTTGCACATCATCGATGAAGAACGAAAGCGGCTGAGTCTTTTCCCCAATCGCGGGCTTGCGGAAATCTTTTGCCGCTTCGTAAGACGCGCCTTGATATTCTGCCGTGCCCGGGTCGGGAGAAAGCGTCGTATAATTGCCAGCGTTGTTCCAAAACATATAGCCTCGGTCAACGCTGTCGCGCACGCCGTACACTTCTTTCAAAACATATTCTTTGTCGTAGTAAGTGCGATCATAAGGCACGTTCAAAAAGAACGCCTGCACCCAAGGACGCACCACAACTTTGTCGCGAGCAATGACGGTGTTGCGATAAGTGCCGTAATAATAAATTCTGTACGGGCGTTCCTCATAAGGTTTGTAATTCATAAATTTATTTTCGAAGTGGCTCGGATAGAACATCGGGCAAATCACATCGACATATTGCGCGAGGGTTTCCACATCTTGTCCGGTGCGTGCGCCACTGCGATACCAACCGTTCGCGCCGTAAATGTCGATGCCGATTGGAGCGGCAATATTTTCGCGCGCGTAGGAAAGGAAACTTCGCAAAGCCCCTTCCTTGTCCATTTCGTGACTTTGCCAGCGATAATTGGCGTTGTATAAATTCTTGCCGTCAGTGGGAAATCGGATGTAGTCAAATTGGATTTCATCGAATCCGCGCGCAATCAATTCTTTCGCAATCGCGACATTGTATTCCCACACTTCGGGACAAAACGGATCAACCCACGCTTCGTCGTAATAATTCGTCTGCGTCGTTCCGTCTTCCAGAGTTTCCGTGCCTTTGATTCCTCGCCAAGCGCGTCCAGTGTTTTTGTCCCAAACCGCATACGCGCCATTGTCGTATTCCGAAAGATTTCTGTCTTTGAAAACTACGATTCGCGCGATGAGATAAATGTTATCGTCTTTGAATGTCTTGACGAAATTTTCCAAATTGAGCGCGTACTTGCTCACAACTCCTTTTTTCAAAACAAGTTCGTCTTTGGAATTGTAGCGCAAAAGTCCGTAGTCGTCTTTCATATCGATGACAAGCGAATTCAATTTGTTGTCCAAAATTATTTTTTTGAATTTTTCAGGACCGCCTGCCAAATGCGCTTGATAGCAAGGCACATACAAACTTTTTTGCCCATCGATTTTCGCGGCGTAAGGCGAAAGAATTTTTCCGCTTTCCAAAAGCCAAAGTTCGTTCAGCAGGATGTCGCCGCCGATTTTTTTTGCCGCAGAATTTTTGCTCGGAATCCAAGCCGCATTCACCAAAGGCTCATTTTGAGTGAATTGAGGAAAATACACGGAAAGTTCTTTGTTCAAATCCGAAACTTCGCCCGAAACCAAATTGTACGAAGCGATTTTTCCAGGCGACATAAACGCGAGCGAAGAGCCAGTTTGCCAAAGCGCATCGATTGTGTCGCACGGTTCTTTTCCCTTATAAACGCAAGTGGATTTTTTTGTAGCGAAATCAAAATGATAAATGCGCGGAAGAAAAGTTTGCGACAAATAAATTTCGCAATGCAAAAATCCGTTTTGGTCTTTTGCGACGATTGGCAAAATGTCCGACACTTCGTCCGCACCATTGCTCGGGTCGCTCGAAGCAATTCCTTCCCGCGCTTCAAACCAATCTGGCTTTGCAGCGTCCGCGCGATAATAATAAAGTCCCAAAATCGAATGCGCTTCAAAAACAATCGTTTCGTTGCGGGCATTTTCTCCCGAGCCGGTTTTCATCGAAGCGACTGCCACCGATTTGATTCCGTTCGTGCGCAAACTCGCAGAGCCGATGTTCTTCCAAGAAATTCCGCCATCGCGCGAAAGGAAAACGCGCTCCTTTGTGGCGCAAACCATTTCCAGCGGATTGAGCGGATTGTACGACAAGTCCTTCAAATCCTGAACATGAGTTTCGTAAGTTGTGTTTACGCCGTCGAATTTTTTTATGACGAAAGTCGGCAAACCAGAATTTCGCGTTTCGAAATTCTCCAAATCCTGCGAAAACAAAATTCCCTTGTCGGTGATAAAATAAAAATTTTGAAGCGAATTTTCCAAAGCAGAATTTTGCGCGCTTGACGTGTAATTTTTTACTGGAACGATTTGCTTGACTGCGCCCTCAGTCCAAAGAGGTTTTCGGCTTCCACTTTGCGAAAGTTTGAAAAGCCCCTTTTCCGTAGCGAGCAAGGTGTCCGCAGTTTCATTAGAAATAGTTTTTTTTCTTTCATCCAATTTTGGCAAATCTGATTTTGGATTGCCTGAAGATTTTTTCGCAGAATCTTTCATCGTAAATTGCGGTTCTGAACTATTCTGCGGCTCTACGATTTTTGGCAAAGAATAAAGCGGCCGATTAAGCCGTTCGTTTTCCCGTGCGAAAAAATTCATCGCAAGAAAAAAAGTCATAAGAAAAATAATTGGTTTTTTCATAATTATTCTATCGACACGAATGCGGAATTTTTTTAGATTAAAATTGGCATTGCGTTTTGATATGTCCATTGCTTCCACAAAATCGCATTAAACAAAAAAAAACGCCGAACAGAAGTCCGGCGTTTAAGCAATCAATGAAGATTTTGAACAATCAAATCTAGCGTTTCACTTGGATTTTTTCAAGTTTCCAAATGTCGCGCACGTAGTCTTCGATTGTGCGGTCGCTCGAAAACTTTCCGCTGTTCGCAATGTTTATCAAAGCCTTTTTCGCCCAAGCCTTTTGGTCGCTGTAGGCGGCGGCGAGTTTTTCGTGCGCCTGGCAATACGCGCTGAAATCCGCAAGGATGTAGTAGACATCAGGTCGCTGACCTTCCACGCCATAAACCAACGAATCGTGCAATTCCTTGAAAATTTGGCGAGTGGAATCGTAAGTGCCGTCCACAAGTTGCTCCACCACTTTGTTCAATGCGGGATTTCTCGCAAGGCATTCCTGCGGATTGTAAGAATGCTCGTTTGCCATCTTGATGATTTCATCGCTTGTAAGACCGAACACGAACGCATTCTCTTCGCCCGCTTCGCGCACGATTTCGATGTTCGCGCCGTCAAGAGTTCCAAGCGTGAGCGCGCCGTTCACCATGAATTTCATATTGCCGGTGCCGCTCGCCTCGAATCCTGCGGTGGAAATCTGTTCCGAAACATCTGATGCGGGGAAAATCTTTTCGGCAATGCTGACGCAATAATTTTCCACAAACACGACGCGGAGTTTTCCACGCACGCGGCGGTCATTGTTCACGCGGTCGGCAACAGTATTTATGAGCTTGATGATGGCTTTCGCGCGGCGGTAGCCTGAGGCAGCCTTTGCGCCAAAAATGAAAGTGCGCGCCGGCGGATTGTAATCCGGCTCTTCGATGAGTCGATTGTACAAATACATTATGTGAAGCACATTGAGAAGCTGCCTCTTGTATTCGTGCAGGCGTTTTACTTGGACATCGAAAATGCTGTCGGGATCGAGGAAGTCGTTTTGCGTATGCTTGAGATAGTCGGCAAGATTTTGCTTGTTCGTGTGCTTGATTTCGAGCAACTCTTCTAGGCTCTTGCTGTCGTCCGCAAATTTTTCCAATTCCTTGAGTCGCGTCAAATCCTTTTCCCAACCGTGTCCGATTCGCTTTGTGATGAATTCGGAAAGCAGAGGATTCGCGTTCAAAAGCCAGCGGCGTTGCGTGATTCCGTTTGTCTTGTTGTTGAATTTCTGCGGATAGATTTCCGCCCAATCCTTGAGTTCCTTTGTCTTGAGCAATTCGGTATGAAGTTCAGCCACGCCGTTCACGCTGAAACAGGCATGGATTGCGAGCCAAGCCATGCGAACAAGTCCGTTTCCGATGATGGACATTCGGTTTGAACGCTCGTAGTCATCCGGGAATTTTTTGCGCAAGTCTTCCACAAAGCGGCGGTTGATTTCTTCCACGATTTGATAAATGCGCGGCAGCAATCCCTGGAAAATGTCGATTGGCCATTTTTCCAAAGCCTCGGCAAGAATCGTGTGGTTTGTGTATGCGAAAGTCTTTGTAACGATGTCCCATGATTCGTCCCAACTCACACCGTATTCGTCCATGAGAATTCGCATCAATTCGGGAATCGCCACGACCGGATGAGTGTCATTCAATTGAATTACATGAAGTTCCGGAAATTTGCGGAAATTCGTTCCGTAATTCGCGACAAAATGGTGAACCAAATCCTGCAAACTCGCGCTGGAGAAGAAATATTGCTGCTTCAATCGCAACGATTTTCCGCTCGGGCCTGAATCATTCGGATAGAGGACGCGGCTTATGTTCTCCGCGGAATTCTGGCGTTCCACGGCGCGGTTGTATTGCATATCGTTGAACAACTGCAAGTCGAATCCATTTGGACTTGTGGCTTCCCAAAGACGCAATGTGTTCACCGTGTTTGTTCCGAAGCCGACAATCGGCATATCGTAAGGCGTGGCAGTAACTTCTTCGGCGTTTTCCAAATGATAACTTGCTTGTCCGTCAGGCGTTTTTCCGTAGACGATGTTTCCGCCGAATCGAACTGTTACGGCAAGGTCGCTGCGCTTGGTTTCCCACGGGTCGCGGTGAACGAGCCAGTTGTCAGGATATTCCACTTGGTAGCCGTCTTCGATGTGCTGTTCGAACATTCCGTATTCGTAGCGGATTCCGTAGCCGTGTCCCGGATAATCCAACGTGGCGAGACTGTCCAAAAAGCACGCGGCGAGTCTTCCCAAGCCTCCGTTGCCCAAGCCTGCATCTGGCTCCTGGTCTTCCACCAAATTGTAGTCGATGTTCATTTCCTTGAGGACTTCTTTTACGGCATCCTTGATTTCCATATTGATGAGGTTGTTGCTGAGCGCGCGTCCCATCAAAAATTCCGCGGACAAATAATAGACTTGGCGCACTGGCTTTTTTTCATATTCGGCGCGAGTTGCCATCCAATTTTCCAAAATGAATTCTCGCGCGGAAGCGGCGACCGCATCGTAAAGATCATGGCTGTTTGCGTGCGCCATGTCTTTTCCGTATTGTCGCTTTAATCTTTCTTTGAGAGCGTTTTTGAATTTTTCTGCATCGAATTTCATTTTAAACTCCTGTAATTCCTTAATTTTTAGCGGCAAAGAAAGTTTCAACTTTCGAACCGCTAAAAAAGTCATTCCGCGGCGAAGCGAGAAATGACAATAAATGGACGAGTTTGCGACGCAAACCCGAAGTTAAAATTGTCACCGCGAGTTTTCGAAGAAAACTCAGTAGCAACTTGTTGCGTTTTCAATTCAGCGACAATTTTAAGTTTTTGCATATAATTTATTTGCCGTTATAATTACGACAAACTAATCGCCATCAAAATTACGTATGACTTTGCCGGAATGACATAGCGATTCCGCCCGCCCAAAATTTCTTCTTTGCCGGCTTCGAGAATTTCTTCGCCTTCCGGAAACGAAGTGTCCAAAACTCTGGCCCAAACCTTTCCTTCGCCCGGGCTAGGCAAAATCAGATTCATATCGTGCGCATCCGTGTTGATTGCAAAATACAAATCATTGTCAAAAGTGCCGTCGCTTTTTTGGAAACGGCTTCCGTAAATTTCATACGCCAAAAATCTATTGAGTTTGGACCAGTCGGGAATGCGCCCGTCGTAGTCGTACCAAATCACTTCCACGCCATTGCGTTTTTCCGATTCGCTTTCGCCGAAAAATTCCGTCCGCGAAAGGCAGGGATGCGCCTTGCGGAATTCTATGAGATGGCTTGTGAATTCCACAAGACCTTTGTTTTTTTGTGCGAGCGTCCAGTCAAACCAAGCGAGTTCGTTGTCCTGACAATAGGCGTTGTTGTTGCCGCGCTGAGTTCTACGGAATTCATCGCCGCCCAAAATCATCGGAGTGCCCACCGCCGTCAAAAGCGAAGTGAGGAAATTTTTTATTTGCCGCGAACGCAACGCTTCGATTTTGACATTCGTGCATTCGCCTTCAAATCCGTGATTGTAGGAATTGTTGCCGTCGCTGCCGTCGTGATTGTCCTCGCCGTTTTCTTCGTTGTGCTTTTGATTGTAGCTCACCAAATCGTTCAGCGTGAATCCATCGTGGCAAGTGATGTAGTTGATTGAATTGAACGGCTTTTTGCCATTGTGGAAAAAGATGTCGCTCGAACCAGCAAGCCTTGTGGCGGCTCCTGTGGAAGTGTTTCCATCGCCTCGAATGAATCGGCGAATGTCATCGCGGAAGCGGTCGTTCCATTCGCTCCATCTGCCGCCCGGAAAAGACCCCATGTGGTAGCACCCGCCGGCATCCCAAGGTTCCGCGATTATTTTTGTTTTGGAAAGAATCGGATCGACGGAAATCAAATTGGTGAGTGGCGGAAAAGGAAGCGGTTCGCCGGTTTGTCCACGGCACAAAATCGAAGCCAAGTCGAAGCGGAAACCATCGACGTGCATTTCCTGAACCCAATAGCGCAAACTCTGCAAAACAAAGAGCATCACATTCGGATGATTGCAGTTGAAAGTGTTTCCGCATCCCGAAAAATTCATATAATATTTTTTTTCATTTGGAAGAATGTAATATTGGTCATTTTGAATTCCCTTGAATTCAAAAGTATAGCCGCGCTCGTTTCCTTCGCTCGTGTGATTGTAAACCACGTCCAAAATCACTTCGATTCCTGCAGCATGGAAATCTTTTACCATCTGCTTGAATTCCCGAACCGGCTCTCCGGGCGCGCGCGCGCTGGAATAAGTGGTCTTGGGCGCGAAAAATCCGATTGTGCTGTAGCCCCAATAATTTGCAAGGCGCGCGCCGTTTTTGGGATTCGTGTTGCCGTTTTCGTTTTCATCGAATTCTTGGATTGGAAGCAATTCCACCGCGGTTATTCCCAAAGATTTTAGGTACGGAATTTTTTCGGCAAAGCCTTTGTAAGTTCCAGGCGCGCTCACTGAAGAAGTGGGCGAAGCGGTGAATCCTTTCAAATGCGTTTCGTAGATTATGCTCTTTTCAAGCGGAAGGTTGAGCGGCCTATCCCCCTCCCAATCAAATTCATCATCGTCAATCACGACGCACTTTGGAAAAAGTTCCGCGCTTTGAATTTTCCTGTCTTTTATGAAAATCGCGTCAATGTCGCGCGTGGGCGAAGATGCGAAAGATTTGTAAACCGAACCTTCGGAAAAACATTTCGCGTAAGGGTCAAGAATGTATCTGCCAAAATCAAAACGCAATCCTTTTTCGGGAATGTGCGGCCCATCGATTCGATATAGATACAAAGTGCCGGCGCATGCTTCCGGAATGAGCGCGTGCCAAATATCGCCAGTCCTGTTTTGAACAGGGTCAAATTCCACGGTGGCAAAAGGCGCGGCATCGCCCGCATTCTCAAAAAAACAAAGCGCGACTCTTGTGGCATCTTTGGAGAAAATAGAAAAATTCACTCCGTCCGAAGTAATAACAGCGCCTTGCGATAAAGGTTTGCCTTTAAGCACAGTGAAAGTTTTCATAGAAAAATTATATCAATAAAAACAAAATGTTTCAAGTGAGGTTGCCGCAAGATACGGCGGGGAAGTCGCCTTGCGTTCGCTTCGCTCGCGTGGGATTTTTTTTGCTTGCATCTAAAATCAGATGACAAAAGGCACAATAAAACAGTGGCTTACGCTGCTTTATTTTTCAAACGCAAATGAAATAATTCCGTCCCAAATTTTGCTACAGCGGGTTTCCTTCAAAAAACTCGCTTACCAACCGCTGTTTCTCACCTCGTTACGAAACGCCATCATTACGCATATATTTTTCTATCAAACCTTGTCATTATTGATTGAAAATGTCGCGAAAAAATATTAATATAAAATATTATCGTGGCAAAACCATTCGTGAAGTGGGCAGGAGGGAAGAGCCAGCTGCTCACAGAAATCAGGGCAAACTATCCTCAGCGCGTGGAGCGTTACTGCGAGCCGTTCGTGGGCGGCGGGGCGGTTCTGTTTGATGTGCTGCAAACGTTTCATCCCGAACAGGTCCTGATAAACGACATCAACGCCG